>JAJZME010000017.1 GCA_021803035.1 Acidobacteriota bacterium
ACCACCACCTTCCTGATAAGGAAAAAGTGTCAGGGATGTGCCCGGTCTAAAATGTCAGCTTTGTCCCCGGCCGTTCACTCACACTACTCAGAGGAGGAAATTAAGATGCGTTTGCCCTGGGCAGCGAGCGGCTTCTCCGGTCAAAACAGCATCCATTCTGATACACTAGACCTCGGCAACACAGCGCATGGTTGGCATCGATCCGGCAAGCAGAAAAGGCCCGGAGGCTGCCGTACCCGGCACAACGTAGAAGTGGTAAGCGCCATAAAGCAGCTCATTCTACGCGGCATAGTAACGGGGCGTTTTCATGCGGTCTGGGGACGTAGCTCAGTTTGGTTAGAGCGCTGCCCTGTCACGGCAGAGGTCGCGGGTTCGAGCCCCGTCGTCCCCGCCATTGATTCTAAAAGATTTAGATTCAATTGGCATCCTTTGTGACACCCTTCTAAATCAGACTTTGGGGTAATTGGAGGGTAATCACCCCTCAAAACCAGCCTGTTTTGCCTGCCTTTGTTCTCTCAAACGTCAGAGCGTCGTTTTGATCCGTTCGCAGGATGTGGCGACTGAGCGGAGAGCCTGCCGGTAACCCCCACCAACCCCTTTTTCAGCCAAACGCGGGCGGGGATGCCACCCTGCCACTCTCAGAAGCAATAGGGAATTCGGTCATGCCCCGATAACGCATCATTGTGTGCAACATTCGTACCTGCTTTTCCACCAGCGCACGGCGTAGCATTGGTGCATGTCAAAGCCACACATTTTTGTGTCGTGCGGTCAGCGTACTGAGGAAGAAAAACGCTTAGGCGATGCGATATGCACGGTGATACGCGAACATGGCGTGTTTGATTGCTTTTTCGCCGAAGCGCAGCACAATCTAAATGGGCTGCATGAGAACATCCTTGACGCATTGGCAAAGAGTGACGCTTTCATAACGGTCATGCACCGCCGAGGGAATGTTAGCTATAGTCCAGATAGGCATGAACCGTTGGACCGAGCGTCAGTCTGGATCGAGCAAGAAATTGCGATCGCAGCGTATATTCAGCGAACAACAAAGAACGATCTTCTGACGGCTGCATACCTTGAAAAAGGCGTTGGACGCGAAGGCTTGCGTGAATTGTTGCATTTGAATCCACTGGAATTCACATCGAACGATCAAATCATCATAGACCTGAAGGCAAGGTTAGAGATGTGGCGCAAGGCACTAGAGAATGACAACTCTGGCGAATTGCAGCTAGAGGTATTCCCTGGACGCGAAGGCCCAACACAAGTCAAGCGTCTTACGCCGATCTTGACGAATAGAGGAAAGCGAGCAAATGAGTATTCATGCACAATCGAGGTTCCAGAGATTCTATTGAGTTTTGCAGGTTCTACACGTTACATGTTCGAAGTGTCGCGCAAGCAGGAAGGATTTAAAAGATTTCAAGTAACCGAAAAGACAAAGAGCAATGCACAATTGATGAGAGATGATCCCGTAAAGATGTTGACTCTTGACGTCGCAATCGATCATTTGAATGCAGCGCAGCGAGAGCGAGTATTAAAGCAACACGTCCTAGTTTCGGCTGAAATTGAGAATCGAACGTATTCACTGATGAAGAGTTGCGAAGAGATTTTCCCTGAAGCAAAGCCATCAATCGAACCTGCATTTGCAGATCGTTCCGCAATGGGCTCTCTGTGACCAAAGTCGCTGCCGTTGGAATTGCATTAACGGTAGTCTCATAGCATCTGGCTTGCGGGTGCGGAAATTGAACCGCGCCGTGCGCCCGGCCCTGGGAGGCAGGCATGCGAACACTCGCGCAGGCGGTTCCGGCAAAGGCGTTAAGTCGACCGAAAATGTATCTTCCGCGCGAGCATGGGGCGACGGCCATGCTTCTAACCCCGATTTTCAGCGTCGCCATCCTGGCTCGGGCCTGGCATTGGAATGAACTTGCAGTTCTTGCAGCGGCGTTCGCTGCGATGTCTGCAAAAGACCCCGCTGTCTTGCTGCTGCGGCAGCAGTTTGTGTGGAAACAACGCAGTCCGGAGGCATCCGCTGCCTCTCAATGGCTTTTAGGCTGGAGCGTTGTTCTCATCGCGAGCATGCTCATCCTTTTCGCAACCTGGCCTCTCAAGGCATTTCTTGCAATGGGCGCGGGCATTGTATTATTTGGCTGCGTTGCGATCATCGTCAATCTAAAGAATCGCCAACGTTCGACACTTTTTCAGGTTGCAAGTGCTGCGGCGCTGACTTCGACCTCTCTGGCGACATGTATTTCTGCGCTTGGGTCCATCGCGCCCTGGTGCTGGTGGTTTTGGGCTTTGATAGCGCTGCAGGGAAGCGCCGGAATCCTGGTTGTCCATGCCCGGCTCGACGCCCGGATTGCGCTCCGCAAGGCCAGGCCCGCGAACCAACAATTTCGTCAGGCAGCCCAGGCCGCGCTGGGATTGCTCTTATGTGCGGCTGTCACAGCAATAATCCTCGGACATGCCTGGATCGCTCTGGCACTGGTGCTCGCCTTCATTGGCTACGCATATGAACTGGTTCGGCAGAAGGATTCAGCGGCTCTACAGATGCCGCTCAAGGCTGTTGGACAGCAGACGCTCATGCTTTCGACTCTGTATGCCGCTCTCCTCATAGCAGGTCTTTGGTAAGAGGAAATTGGTGTCCTCCGTGCCGGGCTCGTCGCGTTTGGTCAACCTGAATGGCCGCTGTCATTTTGCGGCGGGGCGGCGATTTTGTAACTATTGTCTGAGTTCCACCAGCGTCGCGCCCATGCCGCCTTCGTTCTGCGGAGCCTCTGCAATGCCCGCCACATGAGGGTGGTTCTTCAGAAACTCGCGGACGCCGCGGCGAAGGATGCCGGCGCCGTGGCCGTGGATCACCCGCACGCGCGGTAACCCCGCCAGAAAGGCGCGGTCCAGATACTTTTCCAGCTCCTCGGTGGCTTCGTCCACGGTGCGGCCGATGAGGTTGATCTCCATGCGCATGTCGTCGGTGCTGGCGCTGGTGACTGAAACTTGCACGCCCTTCTGGCGGCGGGCGGCGGCCAGTGGGTCTGGGCGCTCGGCGAGCGGCGCCGCGGACTTGACGACTTCCGCAATGTCATCGCGCTTAACGCGCATCTTGATGGGGCCTAAAGCAACTTCGAAGAGATCCTTTTCAACTTCGCGCTGGACGGTTGCGATCTTGCCCATGGACTTGAGGCGCACTTGATCTCCAGCGGTTACATGGCGCACGACGTGCGGCTGCGCGTTTTGGTCGCCTTGATCGGCGCCGGTGCGGTGGGCCACGACGGCCTGGTTAAAGCTCTCCTGAAACTCGCGGCGCAGGCGCTGGATGCGGCGCTCGGCTTCCTTGCTCAACTTCTGCTGCGCGGCGCGGTCTTCAATGGCGCGGACGTTTTCGCGCATCTGGAACTCAAAGTCCTTGAGCAGCGAGGCAAGCTTCTGTTCAAGCGCGCGCGTACGGGCGCGCGTCTCCTGGTCGCCCTCGCGCTGCAACCGGGCGCGCTCCTGGTTGAGCGCGTATTGCTGCTCGCGCGCGGTCTTGCGGTCTACTTCAAGCTGTGCCAGCTCCTTGTGCAGCCGGTCGAGGAAGCGCGCAATGTCGGCATGTTGCGAGCCGAGCCGCTGGCGGGCGGCGGCGATGATGCCTGCGTTGAGGCCGAGGCGCTCCGCAGTCTGGATGCCGGCCGAAGCGCCAGGCACGCCGAGTTGCAGCCGATAGTTGGGAATCAGGGTGATTTCGTCGACGCCCGCGGCGGCGTTGAGCACGCCGGGTGTGTTGGCGGCGTAAACCTTGAGCGAGGTGTGGTGCGTGGAGATGAGCGTCCACGTGCCGGCAGCGAGAAAGTGCCCGGCAATGGCGACGGCCAGCGCCGCGCCCTCTTCGGGATCGGTGGACGAGCCCAGCTCGTCGAGCAGGACGAGGGAACGCGCATCGGCCAGCCTCGCCAGCCGGTCGAGATTGACAATGTGCGCGGAAAAGGTGGAGAGTTCGGCCTCGATGGATTGCTCGTCGCCGATGTCGGCGAGAAAAGCCGTGAAGACCGGAAAGGCAGCCGCTTCGGCGGGTACGGGCAATCCGGCCTGCGCCATCATGGCCAGCAGCGCCGTGGTCTTGAGCGTAACGGTTTTGCCGCCGGTGTTGGGGCCGCTGACGATAAGCTGGCGCGCGGCGGAGGTCAGCTCCAGCGTGAGCGGAACAATGTGGCCGCCGGTCGCGCGCATATGCTTTTCCAGCAGCGGATGGCGGGCGGCCTCAATGAAAAGCCGCTCCTGCCCAATGGCCGGCGCCACACACTGGTAGTCGCGGCCGAAACGGGCGCGTGCCAGCAGGCTGTCGACAAGTGCGAGAACATGCGCGCCTTCGACGAGGCTTTGCGCGTAGCCGCCCACCTGCCGTGTCAGCGCGATAAAGATGCGGTGAACTTCGCCCTGCTCCTCTTCAATGAGGCGCACCAGCTCGTTGTTCTGCTCGATGGTTTCGAGCGGCTCGACGTAGACGGTTTGTCCCGAAGAGCTGGCGCCGTGAATAACGCCGGAGACGCGGCGCTTGAGCTCGCTGCGCACGGGAATGACGAAGCGCTCACCGCGGATGGTGATGAGGTCGTCTTGCGCGGAGCCTTCAGCGGAGAGCCTGCGCAGGGCGGCGCGCAGGCTCTCCTGGATGAGGCGCTGCTGGCGCTCCTGTTCGCGGCGGATGCGGTTCAGCTCCGGCGAAGCATCGTCGGCCAGCGAGCCGTCGGGCAGGATCTTGCGATCGATGGACTCGGCCAGCGGGCGAAGATTCGCGGTTAACGCGGACGAAAGTTCGCTTAGGCCAGGCAATTTGCCTGCCAGCCGCGCGGGCGGCTCGCGGAGCAGCGCCTGCCAGGCGGCCATGTCGTTGGCCAGGCGGGCCACAGCCTGCAATTCGGCGGCTTCCAGAGCCGCGCCTTCGATCCGCGCCTTTGCGGCCAGTTGCGTGGGGTCGAAGAGCCCGCCGAGAGCGATGGACACCTGCTCGTCGAGCAGGAGCCGCACCTCGGCGGTGAGCTGGTGCTGGCGCGCGATCCAGGGCTCATCCGTAGAAGGGTGAAGAAAAAGGATGGCATCGCGGCCCACGGGCGAAGCCGCAAATCCAGCTACCAACTGGAGCAGCGGCCCCCATTCGAGCGCGGCAAAATCGGCGTGCGCCACGGGCGACGGGATGAGATCGAGCAGCGCCATTTCCAGCAACTATCTTAAAGCAGCTCTTTGCCATTAACTTCCAACTGTCAGCTTGCCTGGTGGCCCAACGGGCATCGGGCTTGATCGCCGCAGATTTCGAAGCGCACAGCTTTGAATCTTGCTCCGGTCAGATCCTGTTCCGGAATCGGAATCCGGATGTCTGGTAGCTGTGTCTGGGGTTGGCAAGAAAATACACTGCAAGAAATCTGTGGAAAAGAAAAATATTTAGAGGGGGGTGGTATGCGCGCCGGATGGCCGGGCCCTGCTCGGGTTGTTCGCCGGGAGGTGTGTGGAAGCGGCCATGTTTAGATGGTACGCGCCGGAGCGGAAATTGCCTGCAACGGCAAGCAGATGGATTCACAGGGGTTGGGAGGCGCGGGGCTTGACTAGTTTTGGGGTGAACCAGCGTGGGTGGCGGGTTTTCCGGGTTTCCAAGGGTGGAGCGCTGCGGTTGGGCGGGAGAAAAATGGAGCAAGGGTCACACTTGCCGACCAACCTCCCGCGCCACTGTTAGTTCGCTCATAGGTCCTTATTTTCCATTGCATTGAGGATTCCTGAACACTCGCCGACGCCACCCCGGCACCACACGCCCAGATTCCAGCAACGCCCAGGACTGCGACAGGCGCGACCCGGATTGGTTCTTGCACTGCGATATTGCTCGCGATATCATAAAGAGTGCGCCTTGTACTCGATACTTCCGTGATTGTGGCCGCGACGCGGAGTGATGCTGGAGCGTCTCGTCAGCTCTTAATGGCGGCCTTGGAAAGACGATTTGAACTGCTTCTTTCCGTCCCCTTGGCGCTCGAATACGAGGCCGTATTGAAGAGACCTGAGCAAACTGCTGTTTCGCGTGCAACGGTTCAGGACATTGATAAATTGCTGGATGCGTTGATCGCGGTATCCAGCCCCGTGCATCGAGCGTTCTTCTGGCGCCCGCTCCTGCGCGATGCCGATGACGAAATGGTGTTGGAAGCGGCGCTGAGCGGAAATGCAGACCTGCTGGTGACCTTCAACAAGAGAGATTTCCAGCCTGGCGCGTCCAATCTAGGAATCGCGCTGGCAACGCCGCGAGAAGCCTTAAAGCGGATCAAGGAGGAGAGATGAGGAAAAGCAATTTTGCCCTTAGGCTACAGCCCTCGCTGCTGGATGATGCTCGCAGAACCGCTGAAGAGGAGGGCGTCGCCCTCAATCAACTTATCAATGTGGCAGTGGCGGAAAAGGTCTCTGCAATTCGTACTGAGGCGTTCTTCCGCGAGCGTGCGCGTCGAGCCAACATCCCGGAAGCAATCGAAATTCTAAGTCGCATGGGAAGGGGAAATCCTCCGATGAAAGGGGATGAACTCCCGGGTCCGGAAAAGCTCGATAAGTCCGTCTCTAACCGCAAGAAGCGATCAAGGTGAAGGGAACCTCGTGCTGCTGAGGTAATGATCGCCGACCAACCGCTCGGAACTGGTTTAATGCACTACATGAAGTCCAATTACAACGATGCCATGTTGCATCTTCTGGGCGGGGACTCGAGCTTCACCGAGCCAAGTTCGGTGCCGATTCCTGACGGGCTGAATCAGTTATTGGAGGCAGGATTTGAGGAAAGAAACGGGCAGGTGGCCCGGTCAACAACCGTGAAGAGCTGTTCATGAGTCTTGAGATACTGTGACCTGTGCCCCGTTCATCGCGTTCTTTGCGATGAGCGGGCGGGTGACTTATCTTCGCATTCATTCTACGTCAGCCTTTGACTGTGGGTGCCTCATCCATTCCGCACTTCTTGCGGCTTGGGTGGAAAAGCACGGTCGTTCGGCGGGTGGCCACGATCTTGATGACGAGTCCAAACCCGCTGAGGGTGCGGTCTCTCGCTGTTGGGGACCGGGGATCGCCATAGACATCAACTGCTGGGAACAAATCACGACGACCCCGATCCGTCCTCATAAAACGCGCTGTGCACCAGAATTTGGCGGCCCGGGAGTATGACCGCCAAGTCTGACATTACAGAAGCTTCGCCTAATTTAGGTGTTCCCCATTTGGGGAGAACGAGATTCTGCCCCTCTCAACCCCGAATAAGTAACGAAGCCGGCGAGCATTGAGCAATCCCCCATTCGCCTTGAAATGCGCGGGCCAACCACTCCCTCACCGGGCCGCCGGAGCACAGCGGCCAATCCCGAACTTTGCCGCATCTCCCCGTTGAGACAACCGTACAACGCCTCACTCGCAGGCGTCCCCGAACTGGTCAAGTCCCACGAGCCCCAACCTCTGCCAATTCATCACTTTACATTTGCAGGTAATTTCCGTCTCCTCGCGTACCATCAAAACATGGCCGCTTCCACACACCTTCCGGCGAAGAATCCATGCAGGACCCGGCCATCCAGCGCGCCTAAATACGCAACGCACCCACCCCCCTCAAAATATTTTTCTTCCCCACAGATTCCTTGCAGGTAATTTCATTTCCAGCCAAAAACGCGGATCCGCATATCCGCATTTCCCACATTGCGGCACATTTTCCCTTCTTCGCCCGCGTTAGCCGAACATCAATCCGCGCATGCGTCCTCCAACGGGTGCAGGCCGCCGGCAACCAGCAGCTAAAAGCTGCGGGCGAAAAGCTGAATGCGGCCTTTCGCATCGGATAAGGGCACACATTTGCCGCGGACCTCGCTGGCAAACCCGCCACGCTCAGGTTCGCGCAGACGCCTTTCGCCGCGCCCGCACCGCCGCCGCCAGCTCCTTCAGCAGTTCGCGGGTTTCCTTCCAATCGATGCAGCCATCCGTGATGCTCTGCCCGTAAACCAGCGGCTGTCCAGGCACCAGCTTTTGCGTGCCCGCCACCAGGTTGCTCTCGATCATCGCGCCCATAATCCGCCGGTCGCCGCCCGCGATCTGGCCCGCCACATCGTGGCAGACAATTCCCTGCCGCCGGTAGTCCTTGCCGCTGTTGGCGTGGCTGAAGTCGATCATGATGCGCGGCTGCAGGCCGGCTTTCTCCATCCGCGCCGCGGTGTCGGCAACGCAGTCGGCGGTGTAGTTCACTGTCTTGCGCCCGCCGCGCAGGATGATGTGGCAGTCCGGATTGCCGGTGGTCACGAAGATGGCCGACTGCCCGTGCTTGGTGTGTCCCAGGAAGGTGTGCGAGTGCGCCGCCGAGAGCACCGCGTCCACCGCCACCTGCACATCGCCCGAGGTCCCGTTCTTGAAGCCCACCGGGCAGGAAACGCCGGAAACCAACTGCCGGTGCACCTGACTCTCGGTGGTGCGCGCGCCGATGGCGCCCCAGCCAACCAGACCGGCGATGTATTGCGGCGAGATCATGTCGAGGAACTCCGTGCCGCTGGGCACGCCCATCTCGGCCAGGTCCAGCAGCAGCCGGCGCGCCAGACGCAGCCCGTCGTTGATCTTGAAGGACTGATCGAGATGCGGGTCGTTGATCAGGCCCTTCCAGCCGATCGTGGTGCGGGGCTTCTCAAAGTAAACGCGCATCACCAGCCGCAGATCCGCGGAAAACTCCGCAATGGCCTCTTTGAGCAGCGCGCCGTATTCGTGCGCCGCCTTGGGGTCGTGAATGGAGCAGGGGCCGGCCAGAACCAGCAGCCGCGTGTCGCGGCCATTCAGAATGGCGGAGATTTCATTGCGCGCGTTGAAAATGGTCTCGGACGCGGCTTCCGTCACCGGCGCCTCTTCTTCGAGAAAGACGGGCGGAAGGACGACCTTCGTCCATTGAATGCGAATATCTTCGGTAGGATGGAACATCACTCTTTCTTTCCTGCAGAGCCGCGGCGTGCCGGCCGGGCCTGTGCCAAGGGAACCGGCATATGCCTCCATAAAAAATCTACCAGTCCGGGCTGCGGCGGGTATGCCCTGGACCTGGCAAGGCAGCAAAACTTTTCCCCCGCTTCCGGGTTGTTATTCGTAACAGCTTCCTCGCAAAGTCGTCTAAGTGTATGAGCCCGGAAGCAGTTAGTTTGAGCGTCCTTTTCCGCTGTGCGGCATCGAAAAGGCGGAAAGGATCTCGTGGGCGAAGGAGTGACACGAAGATGAGTCGGCCAGGGAGCAGGAAAGCTATTCCGCGAATCGCGCTGTGGGTCGTGCTGCTGATGCTCAGCGGCACGGTGACATGGGCGGAGGGGAAAGCGGTGGCCGTTGCGACTGCCGGCCAGAGTACCGGCGCCCAGGCCGTCGCGACTGCCGGTCAGGGCACGAACGCCCAGACCGCTCCGGCACCGGTCCAGAGCACGAACACACAAACCACTCCGGCTGCCGGCCAGCGCACCGACGCCCAGATCGAGATGGACGTGGTAAAGGCGCTTGACGCCTCAACCGCGCTGAAGAACGACCTCATCACGGCGGCCACCATCCAGAGCCAGGTTACGCTTTCGGGGACCGTCTCAAGCCAAGCGTCGAAAGAACTGGCGGGATCGATTGCCAGCCAGGTTCCGGGCGTGACCAAGGTGAACAACAACCTCCAGGTTGGCAACCCGCAGCTGGCTGCGGAGCAGCAAAACTTCCCCACCACCAGCAGCACGGAACCGCAGCCGCCCAGCAGCCAGGAACAGGCCCCACATGCGTCGCAGCCACAGGCTCCGGCTCCCGGCCCCGGCGAAAGCTCCACGCAGGGCGGATATCCTCCCTACCCTTCGTCCCCGCAACAGCGTCCCCCGTACCAGAGTCCATATCCGCCGCAGTATCCCGGCCAGTACCCTGGACAACAGCCTGGTCAGTATCCAGGACAGCAACAGGGGCAATATCCCGGCCAGTATCCTGGGCAATACCCCGGCCAGTATCCGGGACAACAACCTGGTCCGTATTCAGGACAGCAACAGGGACAATATCCGGGACAATACCCCGGGCAATATCCGCAGCAGCCCGCATATGAGCAGGCCACTGGCCCTGTGACGATTCCGGCGGGAACCCTGCTGAGGGTGCGCACCAACGAGCCGGTTAGCAGCAAGCAGGCCCAGCCCGGAACTCCCGTGCAATTTACGGTCATTCGCGATGTGGTTCGTGGCGGAGTTCTGGCAATTCCGCGTGGCGCCACGGTACACGGCGAAGTGATCGAGGCCAAGCAGGCTGGTGAACTGGGCGGGAGTCCGGAACTGGCTCTTCGGCTCACGTCGCTCGATCTTGGCGGCAGGACGTACCCCATCGAATCCGATCTATTCAGGGTGAAAGGACCCAATAAGGCTGGCTACACCGCCCGTAACGCGATCGGTGGCGCGCTTCTGGGTGCAATCATCGGGGGCATCGCGGGCGGCGGCGGCGGCGCTGCCATTGGCGCTGGAGCTGGCGGGACAGCCGGTACGGCCATCTCAGCGGCAACCGGGGGACCGAACGCCTGGATTCCACCCGAGGCGCTCGTCACCTTCCATCTCGCCGCTCCGCTCACAGTCACGCCGGTGAGCCCACAGGAAGCGGCACGGCTTGCTCAAGGGCTTTACCGCGGCGGTCCGAATCTTTATCGCCGCGGTCCATACGGACCCAATGGATACGCACCCCCACCCTATGGATCGTCGCCCTTTGCGGGTGGACCGTACGGACCCTATGGCCCATACGGCGGCCCATACGGTTACCCGCCAGTGTTCTATCGTCCGTACTTCATGATGGGCGGGCTTTACTACTGGCGCTAGCTGGCGATCATTGCCAGGAAGCAAAACCCTCTCAGGCATGCGCGGGCGCCCGGATCACGGGCGCCCATTCTGTTGAGCGGTATTGCAGTTCAGGACGCGGGAGCCGACTACCTGCGAAGGAAATGAACAACCGTCATCGATCCGGCAGCTTGTTACCTGAGTAGTAAATCGAAGACGCAAAACCGCATTCGCCGGGACGGCATTCTTCAGTCGCTCATGCTGTTTTGATTGGGCGAAGGGCCAATTTACTGTTAGGAGCAATTCGATCCGGTGTCAGGCTGGGTAGGTGACGCGCCGAGTTCTATGCCGGAGTTCTTGCGCTTGCGAAAGTGCGGCCATTTACGGGTTAAGAGTTGCAGGGAGTAGGGAACCTTAGGCCACAATTCTTCTATAAGATGTTTATTTTCTAAATTGTATTTAATGTTAGTCGGGCAACCAAGGCCTGGTGCGCAGGCGTCGTCCGCTGTAGGCCACAGCATAAAATCATCGACAATAGACATTCGGCTCCTGTATACAGGTCTTGAGTAAATTTCTATCAGATGTAAAGGGCCTGTTTGATGCCAATGATTCGCCTATCAGTAACTGCCATCTAACCTTCGCAAAGGGGGCACGCGTGGGAGTTTGGGTCCTTCAGAACAAGGAACCTCCCGATATTGAGACTTGTCAGGCGCTTCTGGAACGAGTCCTTTCCAGTCCACAATTGCGACGCTCGGCGCGCATGAGGGATTTGCTGGCTTATGCCGGCCGGCGGGCGCTTAAGGGCGGTTGCGAGCAGCTTCGCGAGCAGGAAATCGGAATCGAGGTTTTTGGGCGTCCTGCCGGCTACGACACCAGCACCGACAATATCGTCCGGGTCAATGCGACCGAACTGCGGAAGCGGATTGAGGCCTATTTTGAGTCCGAGGGCCGCGATGAATCGCTGATCATGGAGATCCCACGTGGCAGCTACATTCCCGTCTTCCGTTATCGTCCGGTTGAGTCGCCTGCTGAGTCGCAAGAAGCTCAGTCGACGCCTACTCCAGAGTCCGAACCACCGGTGCCCATCTCCAATGTGCCCAAGGAGGCGCATGTGCGCGGAGGGTTGTGGCGGGCGGGCGTAGTTGCCGCAGGGCTGGTGATACTGGCGCTTGCCAGCGGATGCCTGTACCTGTGGCAGCAAAACCGGGTCATGCACCGGCGGCTCTATCCGTGGGAATTGAAGCCAGACGTTGCTGCGCTCTGGTCCAGCTTCCTGGGCGCGAATCCGACCACGGATGTGGTGATGGCAGATGAAGGATTCGGCTTGCTCCAGACTGTCACCGGGGAGTCGTATACGCTGCAGGACTATCTCAATCGCACCTATTTGAACGAGCTTCAGGCCCAGGATTTGAATCCACAAGTGCGTTCTCTGCTGGAGACTTTGGCGCAAAAGACGCTGGTGAGCCGGGGCGGATTCATTCTGGCGCAGCATCTTGAGACACTGGAGCCGCTGGGCAACCGCATTCGCCTGTATTTCGCGCGCAACTATATGCCCTATCTCATCAAGCGCGACAACGTGATCCTGTTCGGCAACCCGCAATCGAATCCGTGGATGGAGATTTATGATCGAAAGCTCAATTTTACTGTCGCTCCTGAGCCGACTCAGGGAAATTCAGATGTGACAGGCGTTCCGCGGATGCTTGTCGAGGATCGCGCTCCGGCAAGCGGCGAACAGGCCGCATATGCGCCTTCGGGCAGCGTGGGATATTGCACCGTGGCCTATTTGCCCAATGCTGAGCGCACCGGAAAGGTGATGCTGATCGAGGGCACGACCTCGGAAGCCGCACAGGGATGCGGCGATTTTCTTTTGTCGGAACAGGGAATGTCGAGCTTGCGGAAGAAGCTGGGCGGGACAGAGTTCCCGTATTTTCAAGTGCTGGTGCGAACCTCGCATTTGATCGATACGCCGATGGGCGCGACAATCGTGGCTTACCGCAAGCTGACCGGCCTGCGTTAGGACTTGCTGGCACTTCGATAACGCATTGGTTGTGCTGACAGATCCTCAGCCTTCGAGAAAAGTATCCGCTGCACGATGGCACACCAAGAAGGTACGCCGGCATGATCTGGGCTTCCGCGCCGAGTTCGGCAATCGGCGTTACCTTGGACGCAAGGACTTAATCGCCGCCGGCAACCGTTCTTCAATCAATTTGGCCCGTTCTGCCGCCAGGCCACCAAGATACGACGACGCCGGTGTGGTGGTAAGGACCAGAGCCAAAGCGATCAACGAAAAACACAGTCCTGCCACGCCAGCCGCAACCAGCATCGTGTAAATGGATGGGTTATCCAGCCCCAGAACACTGAAGGCCATATTCTCGAACGGCTTGATGTGCCGTAATACGGCAAGCGCAAAGAGAAAAAACAGAGCGGAGAGCGACGTCAAGAGAGCCAGTGCGCCGTCCAGACTGCGGTGAAATTTCTGTCTCGCGCTGCAATATGCGCATTCTGCCAGATGCTGCTCGTAATCCTTGCGCATCTCGGGAGAGATGCCGGAGATATCGTACCGCCAACTCGCCAGGATGGATCCTACTACTCGGTCTGTGCAACGGGTCTTCGTCATAGACATCACAACCCACTTTCCAAATAGCTGGAATCAGCCGCTGTTTCCCGACCTGTCTGTCGAGACAGCGGAGTGCACTTATTGAAAAGATGCGTCATCGAACCTGCATGATTCAGTGGCGCATTAACCAGCATTCCCCGCACGAAAAATCCTCAGCATCAGAACTCGCCGATGCCGCCAAAAACGGGGATAAATGCCCATTTCTCATTATTGTAACGTAATGGTCTAGAAATAAAGAGATGAAAGTGGATCATTTTGCCGGGCCAGCAAGAGGCGGTTGGCCAGCAAGCTGGCCCGCCCATTGAGGGCGCGCTCGGCCGCTACCCTTGCCAGCTCGGGATGATTATTGTTTTCAGACAGATGGGCAAGGATTACGTAGGCCGCCTGGCCGTCGTAGCTGTTATCGAGAAACTCCGCCGCCGCGTCATTTGAAAGGTGCCCTACCCGCGAAAGCACACGCTGCTTGACCGTCCAGGGATAAGGGCCGTCGCGCAGCATCTCCAGGTCGTGGTTGGATTCGAGCAGGAGCAGATCTACGCCGGCCAGTTGTGCTTTCACGTTGGGCGGGATGTAGCCAAGGTCAGTGGCAAAGCCCATCTTCACGCCCTCGGCGCGAAAGACGAACCCGACCGGATCGGCGGCATCGTGGGGAGTCGTAAAGGGACTCAGGTGAATATCGCCGATCGCAAAGGGCTGACCGGCCTCAAAGTATTCGACGGCCGGAAGCCATGTGGGATCCTGTTTTGCCGCCGGCTCCGGCTCCGGCGCTGAAACCTCATCCGCGCCCGGGGCGACGGCCCCGACAGTATCTGAATCGTCGGGTTCCGTCCCGGCGGATTGTGTTTCAGCTTCGGCCTGCCGCTCGGCTGTCTGCCTGCGGCATTGTTCCAGCCATTGCGCGTAGGTCATCTGACGGCGCGGCGCCAGCCAGCGCATCCATGCGCGGTGAGTGGCTTCGGTGAAGTAGACCGGAATGCCCAGCTTGCGGGCGGTCACGGCCAGCCCGTTGACGTGGTCCTGGTGCTCGTGGGTAACAACAATTGCGTTCAGGGTCTCCGGCTCCTCGCCAGCCTGCTTCATGCGCCGGAAGAGCTCGCGGCAGCTCAATCCCGCATCGACCAGGATGCGGGTGCGTCCGCCGGAGATGACTGTGCTGTTGCCTTTGGATCCCGAGGCCAGCACTGTGAAACGCACCATGCCTTCGAGAATAGCGCGAATGGCTGTGCATTGCGGCGTGAAGTGCGCCGGTTAAAGCAGGCCGCCGCGACTTCGTCCATCGGCTCCAGCCATGACGGCGGGAAACTCAATGGAAACCAGTGTGCCGCGGCCGGGATTGCTGACCACCTCGAAGCGGGCCCGGTCACCGTAAAGCACTTCCAGACGCTCCCGCACGTTCCGCATGCCGATGCCGGCGCCAGTATGGTGCAGCGCAGTGGCGGGCCGGCCGCTCATGCCCACGCCGTCGTCGGCCACCTCGATCAAGACCCGGTCATTGTTGAGGCGGCTGCGCACGGTAACCGTGCCGCCGTTCAGACGCGGTTCCAAGCCGTGCTTGATGCTGTTTTCGATCAGCGGCTGAAGCAGGATGCTGGGCACCAGAACCTGCAACGTGCGCGGATCAATTTCCTTCTGCACCCGCAGCTTGTCGGCGCCGAAACGCACCACCTCGATGTCGAGGTAGTCGTCGGTGAATCGCAACTCTTCGTCCAGCGGCACGAAGGTGTCGTGGTCCTTGAGCAGCGCGCGCAGGATATTGGCCAGCTTCACCGTCATCTCGCGCGCCAGTTCGGGCTGTCTGCGCACCAGCGAAGCGATGGAGTTGAGCGTGTTGAAGAGGAAGTGCGGATTGATCTGGCGCTGCAAGGCATCGAGCCGCGCTTCCAGCAGCAGCCGCTTTTGCTCTTCGAGCGAGAGTTCGATGCGCAATGAGTTCCAAATCTTGAGCGCGATGCCTACGGTGATGGGCGCGCTGAGCCACACCAAGACCCGCAGGCCGGGCTGGCTGGTATTAATCGCATATAACCAGCGCCGATGCGGCTCCGGCGGATAGGTGTACGCGATCCATTCGCGGCATATCTCCATACCCACGATGACAAACAGCATCATGATCTGGCGGTCGATGCCGGGCTTGCGGAGATTGCGCCGTATCCACCGATAGAGGCTGAGATCGATGAATGGCGTGAACGACCAAACCTCCTCACGGGTCACAAAGCGCCCCAGGATGCCCGCCGTCAGACCCACCGCCAGGTTGAACGGCGGCGCCAGGAACTCATGGTGCAGAGCGGCTGGAACCGACAGCACCAGCCCGCCCAGCATGGCCCAGCCCGGGCCGAGCAGCAGACCGAGCAAAATCACGGTCTCAAAGGAGATGTCGGCGCCTTTAAAGTTCGGCACAATGGTCCGCATCCAGACACCGAGCGTGAGCGGCACCAGGAAAAAGGCCAGCAAGGCCAAGGTTTCGTGGGGTTTGCGGCGCTCGGCAAACAGCAGGCGCTGAAAGATATAGGAGCGGCCCAGGGCGCTGGCTACAGCAGCGGCTACACCCCATTTGACGAGCACCGTGATGACGACGAGCGTGTTGGTCACGCAATCCAATGTATCGCGACGCGGAGCACGGCATCCAATGCTTTGTAACTCATCCCCAGCCATTTACCGGGCGACCCTGTGACGGCCGCCGCTGCGGCTGGCCCGGGGCAACGTAAAATGAAGCTATGGCACTGGACAGCGTGAAGAAGATCGCCGAGGCGGAGTTTCCCACCCGGTGGGGCCGGTTTCGCATCCTGGGGTTTGAAGGCCACCCGGAGCCAACACGCGCCGGATGCACGCCCATTGCGGAAGTTGAGGGTCTGGTGGCGCTGGTGATGGGCGATATTCACTCCGCCCCCCCCTTGGTGCGTATCCACTCGCAATGCCTGACGGGTGATGTTTTCGGTTCGCTGCGCTGCGATTGCCGCCTGCAACTGGAACTGGCGCTGAAGAAGATCGCCGCGGCCGGCGCGGGCATTCTGCTTTATGAGCAGCAGGAAGGCCGCGGAATCGGCCTGATGGCCAAGCTGAAGGCCTACGAATTGCAGGATCATGGCCTGGACACGGTGGAGGCCAACGTCCATCTTGGCTTTGCCGCCGACTGCCGCGCGTACGAAATGCCCGCCGAAGTGCTGAAGCTGCTGGGCGTCAAGCAGGTCCGGCTGATGACGAACAATCCGGATAAGGTGGCTGCCCTGGAGTCTGCCGGCATCGCCGTGGTGGAACGCGTCTCCGCCGAGGTTGAGCCGCAGGAGACCTTCGAGCGCTATCTGCGGACCAAGCAGGAAAAGATGGGGCATATTGTGGAATCGTCCTTCAATTCAGCGTCGTAGAGGCAATTCAGCGTCGTAGAGGCACTGAAGCCCAAAAATTCTGAAGTTCAACTGAGAAAGGGATGTATCGGCTGCCAAGGCTGCGTCATGCATGCGCCCGCCTGTGGAGCTTTTCATGTGTCGTGATTTCAATGAGAGATTGATGCAACCCGGCGCCGATCTCAGGGTTCAGGTTGCCCGGTGCAGCCCGCCGCAAATCTGCGGCTTTATCCGAGACGAAAGGCAGCTTTCATCTGTTGATTCTCAGCTTGTAATTGCTGATTGCCCCTTTACCAGTAACCTGCTGGGCGCGCGTGCGAAGATTGATGCCCGGCGACACGGGCGATGAAGAACCGGCGTGCCGCAATGCGGGAAGTGCGGGCATCCTGACCGGTGCTTTTCGCGGGAAACAAAATTGCCTGCAAAAAATCTGTGGAAAAGAAAATATTTTTGAGGGGGTGGGGTGAGCTCGCAGGGAGCCGGTGGTATGGGCTCGCGTAAGCTTCGGGCGACCTGAGTGGCGGCCAGATTTCCAGTGGCGGCACGCTGCACGGGAGTGAGCGCGCGGATCGGGTTTTCGGGTAAAGCCGGAGGGATTGCCTCGGTCATGCTGGTGTTCTCCGTGGGCTGGCGTGCAGAGGTGCTGATGTTTCTATTCTGCGCGAAGGAGCGGAAATTACCTGCAAACGTAAGGTGATGGATTTGCAGGGCTTGGGGCGCACAGGGCTTGACCAGTTTGGGCAGGTTTGCGGCGGACTACACTAGATTCCTTCCATTCGCCGTGGTATCGCGTCAAGCAGCCGGGCGCTCTTCAAAGACATGCAGCGTGACGGGACCCAGGCTGTGGTTGCATCGCAGCGTTAGATCCTTACGGTTAAGAGTGAAGTGGCCTGTCTTATATAACTCCTACGCGGGGAATGCATTGTCGAGCGAAATAATTCTTTAAGTTGACTTTAGGGCGCCCTTAAGGACTTCCGCATACGGGAAAGATACGCTTCCTCCTGTTTGTGCTCGCGGTTCACCGCGGTAAATCGCTAAAGAAAGTTGTGTTTTATAGGCAAGACAATATTAAAGCTAATTCAACATGATCGGAGGAAGAACCCGTCAGAGAGCCGCGAGCGCCAACATTCTCCCCAACGAAGCAATGCAATTCACAAAAGAAATTCCGGAGCTGCTTATAGCCTTGAACTCCTTGAATCCACAGCTGCGCTCTCTGGAACTGCAGGAAGGCCCATGGAGGAGGCAGTGAACCTGATCAAAGCGCGCAAAAGGCGTAGTGTCTCCAGGGCCTTGCATGCGCCAGCTACTGTCATTCTGCCTGTTTCCAGTGCGAGGCTATACGCAAGCCTCGGAAGCAACCATTACTGGCGCGGTGAAGGATCCCTCAGGCGCTGCGGTGCTTCCCGGGGGCGTGAACTGCATTCGCTTCGCCACCGCCGTCAAGGGACGACCATCAAAGGATAGCTGTGCCAGTTATCGCTGTGCCAGTTATTGAAAGGCCCAGAAATAAGGCAACCAAGGGGGGCTTGTGATCAAGACAAGGAAACCTATTCGCATACTTTTCGCGCTGGCGGCGGCTCTTTTCTGCGTTTCGTCAGGAGCGAACGCCCAGGATCACGGCGGATCTGCTTCCGCGTCTGCGCGGCCGAGTCCATGTGTTCCGACGGAGGGATGCATCCCGACGATTTCTACGGCCAACATAGGACGCATGGGCGATTTTTATGTGGGCGGCAAGTGGGTAGGCAAACCTGGCCACAAAATCATGTACGGCGAAATGTTCGTCGAGGTCCTGGTTCCGAAGAAGATCCTGCACCCGTATCCGGTCATCTTCGTGCAGGGCGGAGGCGGGCAAAGCTTCCTGGCTTCAGTACAAACACCCGATGGGCGGCCGGGCTGGGCTTATAACTTCGTGAATGCCGGCTACACCGTCTATATGGTTGAAGATCCGGGTGAAGGCCTTTCCCCCTATATCCCTGGCCTCTATCCGCCCCTGGTTCCTCCGCACACCGCCGCAACCATGGAAGAGGAATGGACAGGTGGCCGTCCGCCGACTCCCAAGATGCAGAAGGCCTGGCCGCAATGGAACAAATATACGGAATGGCCGAGTAACTCGCCGGACAAAGGCAAAATTGGCGACCCGGTGTTCGATTATTACGCCGAGACCGAGCTCCCATATATCGCGGGCTATCAGGAGAAGTTGTTTTCAGAGGCTCTCATCCATTTGCTGGATCTGGTCGGCAAGCCGGTCATCATGCTTGTCAATTCGGGCTATGCGCCTTCCGGCTGGGTGGCTGCCGACGCACGGCCCAAACTCGTCAAGGCCATCATCGCAGTTGGACCATGGGCGCCACCCATCGAGAACGCGGAGCTGGGAGCAACCGGTCCGGGACGTCTCTGGGGCCTGAGCAATCTTCCTCTTCATTATTCCCCGCCGGTCACAAATCCGGCGCAGTTGCGGCCTATTCATCTCACCAAGGCGCCGGGGCCGGGCCTGATACCTTGCTGGGTGCAAAGCAAGCCCGTGCACAAGCTCATCAACCTGGAAAATATCCCGGTGCTTGAAGTGTCCGGCCAAGCGAGCTATCACCGTCCCTTCGCATATTGCGTGGCCAAGTGGCTCAACCAGGCTGGTGTCAAGACGGATTTTGTGAACCTGGAAAACGTGGGGTTGACCGGCAATGGTCATCAGATGATGTCGGACAAGAACAGCGCGGCGATCGCAAAATATTTCATGAACTGGCTGAATATGCACGTGCACTGAGGGTGCAGCCGGCCGCGCATGCAAGTTTCACGGCGCGGCGTTGTGAAGGAAGGGCAGCTAAGAAACCACGTACGCGATAGAAGCTTACATACTCGCGGATCTACTCGCAAAGGAGATGAATAGCATGAAGGATGCTTTACCACTGACCTCACGGCGAAGCTTTATTGGAGGTACGGCCCTCGCGCTGGGCGCGGCGGCGGCCGGGACCGCCTGGGGCGATACCGGCGCGGCGCAGATCGACAACCAGATCCACGCTTACCACTACTGGGCTCACCGCGGCGACATCCGGCTGTATCTCTACCGGAAGCTCGTTGGCCCTGCGGTGCCCGGTAAATCAACAAAGCCGATTCTGTTCCTGGCGCACGGCTCGTCGGTTTCCGCGGTGCCCACCTTTGATCTCACCGTGCCCGGGCACGGCCAGTATTCGCTGATGGATGTCTTTGCCGGATACGGATACGACGTGTGGACCATGGATTTTGAAGGCTACGGCCACTCTTCGCCCAGCCATGGCAACTCGGACATCGCCGATTCCGTGGCCGATCTGCAAGCCGCCACCCCGGTGATCTGGAAGGAAACGGGCCAGGAGAGCTTCTATCTTTACGGACAGTCCGCCGGCGGTCTGCGTGCGAGCGCGTTCGCGATGGTCGAGCCCAAGCGGGTCAAAAAGCTGGCAGTGGACGGCTTCGTGTGGACCGGCAAAGGGTCAAAGACTCTGACTGCGCGCAAATCCATGGATCCCTACCTGCGCACCCACAATACGCGCCTGGCCGGCCGCTCCATGGTCATGAGCATCTTCACGCGCGATAAACCGGGCACCTCGTCCAAGGCGGTCGCCGAGGCCTATGCCACTGCCGCGCTGAAGACCGACGGCGACCGGGTTCCCACGGGATCCTATCTGGACATGACGACCAAACTACCGATTGTCGATCCCACCAAGCTGCCCATGCCGATGATCATCATGCACGGGCAATATGACGGCATAGCCACGGTCGAGGATCTGGCCAACTTCTTTGTGCGGCTTCCCTCACCCGATCGCCAGCTTGTGATTCTGCCCGGCATGGCGCATGCGTTGTGTCTGGGTTTGAACCGGGCGGAATTCTGGCATACGATGCATGCCTTCCTGGACATGCCGGCGGAGAGGAAGCTCGCGCCTGTTGCGGGATAGCGGTAAAGCAAACATGACCCATGCGCGCCCAGTTAGCCGAGGCGGCGACGAAAAAGCGAGTGTGATTATGCAGAATAATGATGATAGTAAGGATGGCGAAAAGCCATTGACCGCGCCGCTCTCTAGAAGAAGCTTTGTTGCCGCAGGTTCGGCTGGACTGGCAACAGTCGCCTTGAGAGGCATCGCCTCGGCCCAAACACCGGCACCTGCGTCAGATCCCCCGCCTGCCGAGAAAGCGGCGGAGACGGTCATTCCACAGTACCGCCCTCCGGTCAGCGATCCCGGCCCGATCAACGCGACGCTCCTGAAGATGAATCCGAGCGCAAACAACCCGCCGCCCACCGACCATGGCGACACCGGGCCGATCTGGTATTCCTTCAACCTCTCGCATCGACGCGAGCAACCCGGTGGCTGGACACACCAGGTTACCGAACGCTCACTGCCAACTTCCACCGACATTGCAGGCGTGGACATGCGGCTTAATACCGGCGCCTACCGGGAACTGCACTGGCATACGGCGGCGGAATGGTCGTTCATGCTCTACGGCAACGCCCGCATCAGCGTGCTGAACCCCGATGGAACCGTCTTTCTCAAGGACGTATCGCGCGGCGATCTATGGTACTTTCCCGCCGGCTACCCACACTCTATCCAGGGGCTGGAGCCGGACGGCTGCGAATTTCTCCTCATCTTCGACCAAGGGGAGTTTTCCGAAGAGGATACCTTCCTGCTTTCGGACTGGGTGCGGCATACACCACCGGACGTGCTGGCCAAGAACATGAACCTGAGTCCGGCATCGGTAGCGAAATTTCCCAACCACGATCTCTATATCTTTCCCGGCAAAGTGCCTCCCTCACTGGCAACCGACAAGGAAAGCGTAGGCGGTCCCGCCGCTCTTTCGCCGACATCGTTCTCCTTCAACATGATGGGCATGAAGCCGGCTTTCAGCGGGCCGGGAGGAAGCGCAATTGTTGTGGACTCCCGCAGTTTTCCTGTCTCCAAGACCGTGGCCTCCGCACTGGTCACGGTGCATCCGGGCGCGATGCGCGAGTTGCACTGGCATCCCAACGCTTCGGAGTGGCAGTTCTATATCTCCGGCCAGGCGCGCATGACGGTCTTCATCACTCCGAGCCAGGCGCGCACCATGGACTACCATGAGGGCGACGTGGGCTTTGTGCCCCTTATGGCGGGCCATTACATCGAGAACACCGGCAACACCGACCTCGTCTACCTGGAGATCTTCCGCGCCCCTGAGTTCATCGATTTCTCCCTGAACAACTGGCTGCGCCATTTGCCACCGGAAATGGTGAGTGCGCACCTCAACATCAGCGCCGATGCCATACGGAGGATTCCATCGCAGAAAAATGCCGTGCTCATCTGAGGCGGCATTTTGACTTCAATTTGATTCATCTGGTTTGACGCCACCGCCTCTTCGGCGTTGGCGTGGAACCAGAGAATCGGCATAATGCGTGGGAATAGCTCCAGTGCGCTCAGGGCAATCGCGGGACCTCGCGGAGCAGAGCATGTTGCGGCCGGTCAGGCCACAGAGAACAGCTCATAAGTAACTTGCATATTGCAAGTAAATTGTGTAGTGTGGTTCCCGTGGCCGCGAAATCGAATGCGAAGCAGCGCTCAGGCTGCCCCATCAGCATCTCGCTGGACCTGTTCGGCGACCGCTGGTCGCTGTTGATTATCCGCGACCTGATGGTGCGCGGGCTGCGCACCTTCAGCGAGTTTCAGCACGCGGGCGAAAAGATCGCCACCAACGTCCTGGCGGACCGGCTGCGCCAACTGGGGGCGGCGGGGCTGATCGCGGCCGAGCGCGCGGCCGAAGACGGGCGCCGGATTCACTACCGGCTTACGCCCAAGGGCATTGCGCTGGCCCCGGTGCTGCTGGAGCTGTTCATCTGGGCCGCGCATCACGAGCAGACCGGCGCGCCGTGCGCTTTTGTGGAACAGATGGAGCGCGACCGCGAGGCGATTCTTGCCGAAACCTACCGGCGCTGGGAACAGCGCGATCCCACGCCATTGATTCCGCCGTTCAAGCCGCAAACCAAAAGCCCGGCCAAATCCCCGAAAGGAAAAGGCAAACGATGAAGCTGAACACGTATGTGAACTACAACGGCAACTGCGCGGAAGCTCTCGCCTTCTATGAGCAGCATCTGGGCGCGAAACTGCTGCACAAGATGACATTCCAGGAGATGCCGGAGCCGAAGAGTATGCCGCCCGGCACCAATCCTGACGGCGTGCTGCACGCGCGCTTCGAGCTGGGCGGCACGGTGGTGATGGCAAGCGACGGACCGCCCGGCAAAGTGGAGCCCATGCGCAGCGCCTATCTCGCGCTCGGCGTTGACAGCGTGGAGGAGGCCGAACGCATTTACAAGGCGCTTTCCGAAGGCGGGCAGGTTTTCATGCCCATGCAGGAGACGTTTTTTGCGCACCGCTTCGCCATGCTTCGCGACAAATTCGGCGCTTCGTGGATGATCCTTCACGAGCGCACGATGGGAGCAACGGCGCGATAGGCATCTGACCGGATGATTTTGAACGTGGCGACGGCCAGTTCCAGGTCCGGCGATCCGGGCTGGGTCACCCAAGCATCTTCCAATCTCTGCTTTCTGCTTTCACCAGCTATGCAGCCACTCCTCGTCGCGGCCGATGCGGACCGGCGCGCGGAACAGCTCGCTCAGGCGGGCTTCAGTCAGCAGTTCGCTGCGCGGGCCGTCGGCCACGATGCGGCCGCCGCGCATGAGAATGATGCGCTCGACTTCGGGGAGAATATCGCCCAGGTGATGCGTGACCAGCACCAGGCCGGTGCCTTCGCGGGCCAGGCGGCGCAGGGTTTCGCGCAGTTCGCGCTGCGCGGCCAGATCGAGCGCATTCGAGGGCTCGTCGAGCAGGAGCTGCCGCGGGCGATGGACGAGAGCGCGCGCGATGAGGATGCGCCGCATTTCGCCGGCCGACATGGCTCCCACCAGTTGCCCGGCCAGATACGTGGCTTCCATACGCTCTAGCGCTTCGGCGGCGCGCTCGCGCATTTCCGCGGTGACGTGGAGATTGGGCCAGAGCGAGGAGGCGGAAAAGAAGCCGGAGATCACCGCGTCCAGGCCGGTGGTTACGGCCGTGCGCTGACCGGGCAGGTCGGAGCCCAGCAGTCCCGGGCCCACTACGCCGAAGTGCTTGCGCAGCTCGGTCAGATCCCAGCGCTCGCGGCCGAAGATGCGCACGTGCATCCCGGGGCGAACGATGGGATAGATCTGGCAGGTCATGGTGAGGATGAGCGTGGACTTGCCGCAGCCGTTCGGCCCCAGGATGACCACGTGCTCGCCGGCGCGAATGCTCAGGTTCACATCGTGCAGCACCACGCGGTCGCCGCGCGCCACATTCACCTGGCGCATCTCCAGGAATTCGGGCGCATCGGTTGCCGCCGCGCTGCGGGCCGCTTTGGCGCCCGATGCTGTTTCGGTCTGCATGTCCGTCATGTTGTTTCCCGTCACCTGCTAGATTAAATGAGTGAACTCCCTGCGCGGCTCTTCCTCGATTGCTCTTCCCGGCGGCTTTCGTTTCGGCGCCGCCACAGCCGGTCTGAAGGCCAGCGGACGGCCGGATTTCGCCCTGATCGCCGCCGATGCCGCAGCCAGCGCGGCCGCCGTCTTCACCGCCAACAAAGTCACCGCGGCGCCGCTCATCGTGGACAAGGAGCACCTGCGCGCCACGGGCGGCAAAGTGCGCGTGGTGGCCATCAACGCGGGCAACGCCAACTGCGCCGCGGGCCAGGCCGGGCTGGACGCCGCGCGCGCCACCTGCGCCGCCGCGGGCCGCCAGTTCGGCTGCCGCGCCGAAGAGGTGTTTCCGTCGTCGACCGGTGTCATTGGCGTGCCGCTGCCGGCGGAGAAGCTGACGGCTGCGCTGCCCGCGCTGGCCACGCAGATGGACTCCGATGCAACGCACTTTCAGCAGGCCGCCAACGCCATCCTCACCACCGACACGGTGGAGAAGACGGCCTTCGCGCAGCTTGAGGTTGCCGCGCCGGACGGCAGCAGCCGCGAGGTGCGCATCGCCGCGTTCGGCAAAGGCGCGGGCATGATTCATCCGCAGCTGGTGCCCCATGCCACCATGCTGGTCTACATCCTGACCGACGCCGCCGTTGAGCCGGCCGTGCTCGGCGGCTATCTGCGCGAGGCCGTCGAAGTCAGCTTCAACCGCATCTCGGTGGATGGCGACACATCCACGAATGACACGGTGCTGCTGCTGGCTTCGGGCGCAAGCGGAGCGGCGATCGGCGCGGGCCATGCGGCCTTTGCGGCCGCGCTCAACGCGGTGTGCACATCGCTGGCGCGCCAGATTGTGGCCGACGGCGAAGGCGTCAAGCATGTCGTGGAGCTGCGCATTGCCGGCGCGGCCACGGACGCCGACGCGCTGCGCGTGGCCAAAGCCATTGCCCACTCGCCGCTGGTGAAGACAGCATGGGCGGGCAGCGATCCCAACTGGGGACGGCTGGCCGCGGCCATCGGCTACTCCGGCGCCGAGATCGATCCCAACCGCTTCGCGATCCACTTCGGCAATCTGCCGGTTTGCCGCGACGGGGGCCGCGATCCAGGCTTTGACGAAGCCGCCGCGCACGCCTATCTCCAGCAGCGGGAGTTTTCGATTGCCATCGATCTGCACGTGGGGCAGGGCGCGTGCGTCTTCTGGACCACCGACCTCACCGTTGAATACATCCACATCAACGCGGATTACTCCACGTAGCGCGGCTGCCCGGCGATTTGGGCCGGCTGCGGAAGCCGCGCCCCGGGATTGACGACGAGCCACGCCAGCCCGCCCAGCACCGCCAGCACCGACGCGGTAAGAAACGAGGCCGTCCAGCCCAGGTGCGCGGCAATCAGCGGCGTGACCGAAGCGGTCACCGCGCCGCCGATCTGGCCGCCCATGTTCATGGCACCCGAGACCGGGCCTGTGAATTCGCCGGCGAAGTCCGCCGTTACCGAAAAGTAGCAGCTTTGCGCCAGGTAGAGCGCGCCGGCGCCGCCGGCCAGCACCAGGCTCGCGGTGACGGCGCTGCGCGCGTTCGATCCGGCGGCCAGCAGCGCCGCCGTGAGCAGCAGCGCGAAACAGGGCAGATAGGAGCGGCCCGCGCGCATGCTCACGTGGGTTGCCAGCCAGTCGCTGGCCGCGCCGCCCACAAAACAGCCCACCGTCATCGCGATGAAGGGAAGCGTGGTATACAGCGCGCTGGTCTTCAGGCTCAGGCCGCGCACCTGCGAGAGATAGATATAAAACCAACTGAAGAAGATCCAGGAGACGTAGCCATAAGTGAAGTAACTCCCCGTGATGGCGAGCATATCTTTGCTGCCCAGGATCTTGGCCCAGGGGATCTTCGCTCTCTTCGCGGCTGGTCCGCTCTGCCGCGGCGGGCGATATTGCACATCGCCGCGCCCTCTCACGATGTGCTCCAGTTCGGCGGCGCGCACCCACGAGTGCTCTTCGGGCGTATTGCGCGCGGTGAGATACCACACGATGCCGGCCAGCACGCCGAGCGTGGCGCAGAACCAGAACGAAGCGTGCCAGCCGAAGCGCAGGATGATGAAGGTGAGCAGCGGCGGCGCCAGCGCCGATCCCAGTCCCACGCCGCCGAAGATGAGGCCGTTGGCCCGGCCGCGCTCTTGCATCGGGATCCAGCGCTCGACGAACTGGTTTGCCGAAGGGTACATCACCGCTTCGCCGGCGCCCAGAGCGAAGCGAATCAGGACGAGCAGAATCAGCGCACCGGGAATGCCGGAAGGCGCAAGGGCGGTGAGAGCCGTGAATGCGCCCCACCAGATAACGCCCAGCGCCAGCACGCGGCGCGCTCCGAATCGCCGCGCCACCACGCCGCCGGGAACCTGGAACGCCGCGTAGCCGATGAGGAACGCGCTGAACACCCAGCCCAGTTGCGCGTCGTCGATGCCGAACTCGCGGCCGAGCTGGATGCCGGCGATGGCGATGTTGGTGCGGTCCATGTAGGCGATGCCGCCCATCACCATGAGCCACACCACGAGCAGGTAGCGCATCGGCAAGCCGTCCGGCCTGCTCGTTCTATTCACGCTCATCTTTCGCGGCTTCCTCCCGTTCCGAACATGGGCATGGCAATCCGGCTTTCAAGCCTGACGCCAGCACGAGCGCAACGTTTTCATCGACACGTGCTCAATCCCCGGGGCGCAACTGGATTCTTCAATCCTATCCCACGGTACACCGCCGGGATCAGGATTGAGATGGCCGTTGCCGCGCCGCCGCGTGGAAGCGCCGGCTTTGAAGGATGCGGTTTTTACAGGCCTTAGCGTTACAAAGCAACATTTTCCGCCGCTTTCTCATCCATGCGATTGCCTCTTGTTTTTGCTTTGCGCGCAGCACCAGAGAGACCGCAGCCCCGAGCGTTACAATGCAAATGGAGAAGTTCGGCAAGAAAAGGCCCCACTCCCACAAGATTGACTCGCACGCATCGAGAGTGCCTTAATGAGCTCTTCCCCCCGAGAGTGCCCCCGGCAGTGTGGCCGGCAATCCGAAAGAAAGCACAGCTTGTACCGCCCCGCTTTCATGCGGGCCGCGGCGCTATCCGCGCTGACCTCCCTCATGTTCCTGGCAGGTTGCAGCTCGTACGTTAAGCACAGCACGCCACTCCCAGAACCGCCACCGGCAAACCCGCCGCCCACCGCCGCGCAGAAGGGAACGTTGACCATCACGCCGTCTTACGTCGCGCTGGTGCAGGGCCAGCGCTATCAATTTGCGGCGTCGGCTTCCGGCGGAGGACAGATCACGTGGCTGGTCAACGGCATCCCCGGCGGCAACACCGCCGTCGGAACCGTGAGCGCATCGGGAGACTACACAGCGCCAGCCTTCATTTTGCAAAGCGAGAATGTGGTCATCACGGCGGAGCTGGCCTCGTCGCCGCAGCAGAATTACGCCACGTCGGTGGCTTCGATCATCCGCGGCAGCAACCTGGCCGGCTTCTTCTCCTGCCCCGTACAGGCCATCAATCCCCAGGTCGCGCAGTATTCGGTCTATCTGCCGGCGCCGGGCAAGGCTTATGTCCAGTTTGGCAGAACCACCGCCTACGGGAAGGATACGTGGCAGGTCGCAACGCCCTCGCCCAATGGCGGACAGGTTCAAATCTGGGTGGCCGGGATGCTGGGGCAGAGCACGTATCACATGCGGGCGCAGATCGTGCTCGACAACGGCGCCACGCTGACCGGAGCCGACCAGATCTGCAAGACGGGAACGCCTCCGGACACGCCCCCGATACAAGTGACGAGCACCACCGGAGCCAATCTCCAGTCCGGCATCGAGCTATGGAACACCGTGACGCCCTTCGGCGTCTCGCAGTTGTTCGCCACCAACCTGAAAGGCCAGGTGATCTGGGCCTACAGCTACAAACACCAGCCCATCGAATTCGTCCAGGGCATGCAAATGCTGCCCAACGGCAATCTGCTCATGATCGTCTCCTATCTGTCCTCGCTCTCTGTCCCCAAGAACGCCAGCGGCGTCATCAACGAGATACGGGAGATTAACCTGGACGGCCAGACGGTGCGCACATTGACCATGACGCAACTGAACCAGGAGCTGGCGGCCTCGAACCTGCGCGACGCCGACGGCAATCTTTACCATTTCAAGAACTTTCACCACGACGTACTGCAACTGCCCAACGGCCACTGGGTCGCGCTGACTGCTTATACAAAGCCGTACACCAATCTGCCCGGCTATCCGGGCACGACCGACGTGCTGGGCGACGGGATTGTCGATATCAACAAGAATCTGCAGCCCGACTGGGTGTGGAATACCTTCGACCACCTCAACATCAACCGGCATCCGATGAACTTCCCCGACTGGACGCACGCCAACGACCTGCTCTATTCGAAGGACGACCACAACCTGCTGATCTCGCTGCGTCACCAGAACTGGATTCTCAAAATCGCATTTGACGACGGCCTGGGCTCGGGCAGTGTGATGTGGAAGCTGGGCAAAGGCGGCAGCTTCCAACTGCAAGGCGGCGTCGACCCCACGGACTGGTTCTATGCGCAACACGGGATCAGTTACTTTTCGAACAGCACCACCGGGGTTTTCAAGATCGGCATGATGGACAACGGCAACGACCGCTTCTTCCCCACCGGCCAGGTGCTCTGCAAGCCGGAACAGCCCCCCACAGCCAAGTGCTACTCGACCGCGCCGGTGTACGAAGTGGATACGAGCACCATGACAGCGACGCTGATCCGGCACTATGTTCCGCCTGACACCTACTACAGCTTTTTCGGCGGGAATTCCAATCTGCTGGCCAACGGCGACATGCTGGTGGATTTTTGCGCGCCGACTTCAGGCGCCATCGTGCAGGAGCTGGGTCCCATCTCCAATCATGTGCTGTGGCAGGCAGTCACGCCGCAAGCCTGGCAGTTCCACTCCTTCCGATTACCCAGTTTGTATCCCGGCGTGCAATGGTGAACTGTGCGCGGCCGACCTGTGTCTGCCCGTGGCCCAACCGCGCGCCATCCATTACAATCGCAGCATTCCGCAATTTTTTGCGATTTCACGATGGCTCGCATCAGGAAAAAAATCCGTAAGCCGTCCGCGCTTTCCGCGGGCCGCAACTTTTCGCTCATTTCCAACCGGAAACTGCGCGACCTTTACACTGCCATGCTCAAGTGCCGCATGCTGGAAGAGCGCGTGGGCACAGCCGGAAAGACGCTCCGGCAGCGCAACGGCCGGGAACTCCCGCCACGGCGGGAGGCGGTCACCGCGGGCATTGCTCTGGATCTGCGGCCTGACGACACCGTCTTCTCTGCGGCTCCGGACCCGCTTGCCGCTTTCGTCAAAGGCGTCCCGCTGGAGAGCATTGTTCGCACGCATCGTCGGCCGCTTGCGTCCGGCGATGCCCCGGAGCCCTGCGCCGGGCACGGCATTCTGCGCGGCAACTCCGCTGCCGGTACGATGGCCGCGGGCGCCGCCTTTGCTCACAAGCTAACCAAGCGCGGCAACGTCTCGGTGGTTTTCTACAGCGGGTCGGAAGCGGAAGACCCCTGGCGCGAGACTGTGGATTTTGCGGCGGCGCATCGTCTGCCAGTCATTTTTGTGCGCGTGGCCGGGCTGCCGGACAAGACGGCAGCAGCCGGCCAGCCAAGAACGGCCGAACGGCGCCGCAAAGCGCCGGCGCCGCCTGTCATTCCCGTGGATCGCGACGACGTGGTAGCTGTGTATCGCGTCGCCCATGAGGCCATCGCTCACGCCCGCAATGGAAACGGCCCCACGCTCATTGACTGCGTGCCCCTGCCCGGCCAGCACGGCGCGGCGCCGGATGCCATTCGCAATATGGAAGCGTATCTGGCCGGCAAGGGTCTGCACGCGGAGCAGACACGCGCAGCCGTAACCGCGGAGTTTGCCCGCGCGCTCCAGGCGGCCGCGGCGTCAGTCCGCCGCGCGGCAGGCACCGTAAAAAGCCGTTCGCGAAAGCGCCGGTGACCTTCCAAGCACTCCCCTTTTGTGTAACTTGAGCCGGACCGAGCGAATGATAGAGTGGGGATATGGGTGAGAAGCATTGGGGGGTCATGGCAGTTGTCTGTCGCGGCGCAGTACTGCTGACAGGGCTTCTCCTGGTTACCTCCAACTCCTTTGCCGCCGCGCAGCCCGCGGCGCCGCAACCGGCCGCGCAAAGCGCGCCCGCCTCGGTCTGCGAGCCAGCCACGCTTGGCTCGCCTTACATCCCCGTGGACAGTTGGATTTATCGCGGCGTGATCAGGCTCTTCTCGATGGGATACATCAAGGAGGCCTACCTGGGCATGCGGCCGTGGACGCGCGCCACAGTCAACCACATGCTGGAAGACGCCGCGGCGCGTATCCAGAACGCCAAACCAGGCCCCGTGACAGAACAGGCGACAGCGACTTACGAGTCGCTGCTCCACGCCCTGCAGGCCAATATCGGCGGCCCTTGCCGCAGCGGTGGCGGCTCGATGGGCATCACGTCCGTGTACACCATCGCTCGCGGCATAACCGGCACACCGCTCGACGACAGCTTCCATCTCGGCTCCACGATTATCAACGATTATGGACGCCCGTTCGAGAGCGGATTCAACGAATACTCCGGCATCAGCGGCTATGCCACCGCCGGCCGGTTTGCCATTTATGTGCGCGGCGAGTTCCAGGAGGCGCCGTCGGCGGCGGGCTACCCCGCGTCGCTGGCACAGACGCTCTCCAATATCGACTTCATCCCCTTTATCAATCCCGCCACCAACGAGCCTTATCATCAGGCGACCATCCCCCTGGGACCAATCGGATCCATCGCCGACGGGCGGTTCCTTGAGGCTTACGCCTCTTACCAATACCTGGGTCACGTATTTTCGTTCGGCAAGCAGGACTATTGGCTGGGGCCCGGCCGGGGCGGCGCTTTCGCCTTCTCGAACAACGCGCAGAACTTCTATTCGTTCCAGATCAACCGCATCAAGCCGCTCTGGGTGCCGCTGCTATCCCGGATCACGGGGCCTTTCCGCTACGACTTCCTGATCGGAGCGCTGCGCGGCCACACCTACGTTCCCAATCCCAATTATCCCGGTCCCAACCAGCCGAACGTGATCAACCCCGGCGACCCCTGGGTGCATCTGGAAAAGATCAGCTTCAAGCCCACCAGGAACAGTGAATTCGGCTTCGAGCGCACCGTCATCTGGGGCGGCAAGGGCCACGGGCCCATCACGATTCACACCTTCCTGCACAGCTTCTTCAGCTTCGCATCGCCTGCCGAGTCGGTGAAGTACGGCCGCAACGATCCGGGCGCGCGCTTTGGCGCCTTCGACTTCACCTATCGCCTTCCCTGGGTCCGCAACTGGCTCACGCTGTACACGGACTCGGAGGTGCATGACGACGTTTCTCCCATCGATGCCCTGGCGCGCGCCGCCTGGCGGCCGGGCCTGTATCTCTCCCATTTCCCTGGCCTTCCCAGGCTCAGCCTGCGCACTGAGGCGGTGTGGACCGACCCGCCGGTCTCGTCCAGCTTTGCCGGCAAATTCATGTATTGGGAGATTATTCAAAAGCAGGGCTACACCAACCAGGGCCAGATCTTCGGCGACTGGATCGGGCGCGAGGGCAAAGGCGGCCAGGCCTGGGCCACCTATCACCTGACCGGCGACCAGTGGCTGCAGGCCAGTTGGCGCCGCCAGAAGGTCGCCAAAGATTTCATTCCCGGCGGGACCACGCTCGACGACTACAACTTCCAGGTGGTCAAGCGCCTCGGCCCGAACTTCCAGATCAACGGCGCCTTCAAGTTCGAGCAGTATAAAGCGCCCATCTATCTTCCCGGCACGCAGACAGTCACGGCCACCACCGTCCAGCTCACCTGGTTTCCGCACGACAAGGTGAGCTTTTAACGGCAAGCGCCGCGCCCGCTCTCACTTCGCCCTGGGATGCGTCCGGTCATACACCTCCGTCAACTGCGCGGTCGTCAGTTGCGTATAGCGCTGCGTCGTCGACAGCCGCTCGTGGCCCAGCAGTTCCTGAATCGCGCGCAGATCGGCGCCTTCTTCCAGCAGGTGCGTGCCGAAGGCGTGGCGCAGCGTGTGCGGGTGCACGTCGGCGGAGAGGCCGCGCAGGATGGCGATGCGCTTCACAATGCGCCCCACGCTGCGGGTGGTGAGCCGGGCCTGGCCGCCAGGCTTACCCAAGCCGCGCAGGCGCAGATTGACAAACAGCGCCGGAGTCGCCGCCACCCTGCCATTGCCCACGGCGGCCAGCCGCGCCGACCGCTCCGCAAGATAAGTGCGCAGGGCCTGCGCCGCCGCGTCGCCCAGGGGCACGTAGCGCTGCTTCTGGCCCTTGCCGCGCACCAGGATGGCCTCGTTGGCCCAGTAAATATCATTCAGGTTCAGGCCGGTCAGCTCCGCGTTGCGAATGCCGCAGCCATACAGTAACTCCAGAATCGCCCGGTCGCGCGCCGGCCAGCTCGCGGCGTCCTCGTCTACCGAGTCCACCACGCGGTTCATCTGCTCAATCGAAGGCACGCGCGGCAGGTGTTTGGGCAGCTTGGGCGTGGCAACCAGCGCGGCCGCATTCCGCTCCACGTAGCCGGCGCGGGCCATCCATTTGAACCAACTGCGAATGGCCGCCAGCGCCCGCGCCGCCGATGCCTTGGAAAGGCCGCGGTCATAGAGCGTGCTGAGGTAGACGCGGATGTGCGTGTGCTCGATGCGGTCCACGCCGGCCTCGCCGCAATGCCCGGCGGCCCAGTCGGCAAAGCCGCGCAGTTCGCGCTCGTAAGCGCGCAGCGTGTGCGCCGAGGCTCCGCGCTCGTTGGTCAGCATGTGCAGATAGCCGGCAACCAGATCGCCCAGCGATGGGGGAACTGCCGGAGCGGCAGTGGCGTTCATGCCGTCTCCTTGCCTGCCTCGGAATCCGGTGGAGGCGTCTGCGGCTTATGGCTCTTGCCCTTCCCGCCGGGAATCACGAACAGGCCTGGGCCGCCGATCCTGCCGCGCGGTTTGCGGCCAGGATCGGATGCCTCCCAATCCGCGCCCGCGTTCGCTCCGCCCGTGTCTTCAGCCTCCGCCGGCCGCCGCTTCGCGCGCGGATGGTAATCGCGGTGTACGGTCTTCAACCGGCCCAGGGCCACGTGCGTGTAAACCTGCGTGGTGGAAATATCGGCATGGCCCAGCATCTGTTGCACGCTGCGCAGGTCCGCGCCGTGCTCCACCATGTGCGTGGCGCAGCTATGGCGCAACATGTGCGGGCTGGCGCCGCCGGCGGCCTTCACCAGATGCCAGATCCACTGCCGCGTGAGCGGCATGCCGCGCAAGGAGAGAAACAGCCACGCCCGCCCCGCGCCCGACGCTTCGTGCCTGGCCGCCGCGGTCCTGCTCTTCGGAGCAATGCGCTCCAGATGCGGACGGCCTTCGCGCAGATACGCCTGCAAAGCCGCCACGGCCGCGCGCCCCAGCGGCACAATGCGCTCCTTGTCGCCCTTGCCGCGCACTAGTACGCGGCCGGCCTCCAGCGCCACATCTTCCGTGGCAAGCGCCGTCACTTCGGAGACGCGCAGGCCGCCAGCATAAAGCAACTCCAGAAGAGCGCGGTCGCGCAGCGCCGTGGCGCGCGCCTGCGGATGCGAGGCAGCCAGCCGGGCGCGCTCGAGCATCTCCGTCACCTCGGGCTCGGCCAGCGACTTGGGCAGCACCTTCCACGCCTTGGGCGATTCGATGTTGACCGTGGGGTCGTGATGAATTCGGCGGTCCAGCAGCAGCCATTTGTAGAAGCCGCGCAGGCAGCTCAGCTTGCGGGCCGCCGAACGCGAATCGATGCCGTGCGCGCGCAGATGCTCCAGAAACGCCGCCACATCCTCGCGCGCGGCCGTCCCCAGCACCGCCTGGCGGCCTTCCAGAAACTCGGCAAAGGTCTTCAGATCGCCGTCGTAGGCTTCGCAGGTAAGCGGGCGTAACCCTTTTTCCACACGCAGATACGCCTGGTATTCCTTGAGAAGAGCAAGATTGCGCGCCGGGTCCACACCTCCGATTATCCCCGCCTTGTGCGGCCCTCCGGAGGCGCCGCTCCGTTTGCCGTACCTGGTTCATCAATGGGGCAGGCTCATCCCATCAGAAAAAGCAACCCGCCGGAACGCGCCGGCCTCTTCAAAAATCCACCTGTCAGGGCTGAGAAGGCAGGTGCGTTTGAAGATTGGTGCGCGGGGTATGGCCGCGGGGACCGGGATGCAAATGCCCGGCACGTTCTTCGCCCACGCAAAATAATAACTTATTTACTTTGTTTTACTTAAGGAATTACTTCCGGCATGCTACGTTTCTATCGCAGGCCGCGTCGCGGCGTCTGCGCGTGCAAAGACGGGGTCATTTGGAAGAAAATGAAAAAGAATGAATCTTTCGAGCAGAATGACTGAAGAATACCCGGAGCGGGTGCGGATGAAGCCGCACAGGTGGACCGCTGCGGAGTTCGAAAAAGCGGTTTTGGGCAGCGGATTAAAGGTTGCGGTCTTTGATTGCGATGGAACGCTGTGGGGCGGCGATGCGGGCTATGGCTTCATGGCCTGGTCGCTGGAGCAGGGGCTGGTCTCGCGCTCCACAACCGATTGGATCGACACACGTTACCGGGAATATCGTGCCGGGCGGGTGAGCGAAGTGGAGATGTGCGGCGAGATGGTGCAGATCTACGCCGGCCTGCGCGACCAGGAGCTGCGCGCCGTCGCCGCCCGCTACGTTGAGCGGTTTGTGCACAAGAACATCTTTGCCGAGATGGCTTCGCTCGTCGCCCGGCTGCGCCAGAACGGCGTCGAATTGTGGGCCGTCAGCTCCACCAACCGCTGGGTCATCGCCGAGGGCGTCCGCGATTTCGGCATTCCCGAGAGTCGCATCCTGGCGGCCGCGGTGCGCGTCGCCGACGGCGTCATCACCGGTGAGCTGGTGGATGTGCCCACCGGCGAAGGCAAGGCCGTTGCGCTGCGGCGCATCGGGCTGGCCGCGCCCGATGCGGTCTTCGGCAACTCGGTGCACGATCTGCCCATGCTGGAAATGGCGCGTCATCCGTTCCCGGTGAACCCTTCGCCGGCGCTGATCGAGGCGGCGGCCGCGCGCGGCTGGAGCTACTTCCGCCCCGCGGCGGCTGAAGGCGTGCCTGCAGCCGTGGGCGGCGAGTAGCAGACCGGCGGCAAGAATCCGCCCCGTTACCCCGCAGGCTCTGTGTGCGCTCAGGTGCTATCTGTATGCTTTTCAGTGGATTTACACTAGGAACGTGAAAAAGGCTCCTTCCCAGCCCACGCCCCGGCGGCCAGGTCCGGCCCTCCGCTTTGTAGCGGCCGCCCTCATCCTGCGCGGCGGCGAAGTACTGATCGGCCAACGCCGTCCCGACCAGGCGATGGCGCTCAAATGGGAGTTTCCCGGCGGCAAGATCGAGCCCGGCGAGAGCCCCGAGCAGGCACTGATTCGCGAGCTGCACGAGGAGATCGGCATCCATGCCGTGGTCGGCGCGCTTGTCACCCGCATTCGCCACAATTACCGGCATGGCGGCGCCGTGGACCTGCGATTTTTTACCGTCCACGAGTTCAGGGGCGAGATCGAAAATCACATCTACCATGAGCTGCGCTGGGTGAAGCTTCAGGATCTGCCCGCCTACAATTTCGTGGCTGCCGACCGGGAACTGATCCGCGATCTGGCGGAGGGAAAGCTCCCGCGGTAAATTCGCCGCATCACAAGCCGTGCACCCGCATCCCAAGAATGCACAGCGCCGTGGGAAAACCCCTGACGCGGCGCGGAGGTGATATGCGTCACACCCCAGTGAAATCAACCTTTTGCCCTCGCCAACAGAAATTGCGCGGGGCCGCGAGACGGGTGCGACGCGAAGGCAAAAAATCGTGTATGCTTGCTGCGGTTTTGAAAAACAAACCGGAACCGCCAGGCGATTCGCTCGCGCTTCCCCGCCGCGTTCTTCGTGGCGCAGCCGGAGGCGGCGGAAAGCCGAGATCGGAGGCCTCCCATGAAATGGTACCTGTTGGCTTGGCGGCGATACGCCCAGTTCCACGGCCGTTCGCCGCGCAGGGAATATTGGGTATTCACGCTTGTCAACGCCGCGATCTTCCTGGTTCTGTTCCTGGCCGGCGCCGGGTTTTCAATGGTGAATCATGCGGAAACTGGCGGTATCACCTACATTCTCTCGACCCTTTACTTTCTGGCGGTCTTCATCCCCTCGATTTCCTGCACGGTGCGCCGGCTGCACGACATGAACAAGAGCGGCTGGTGGATCCTGATTAGCTTGATTTTTATCATTGGCGGTGTGGCCCTGCTCGTCATGCTGGCGTTTGAAGGCACGCGGGGCAACAACCCCTACGGTCCCGATCCGAGGGTGCATGCGCGCGCCGCGGCGATCGGCTGAGAACAACTCCCGCAACGGCATTGCATTCTGCGCGCCATTGACGGCCGCGCGCCGGCGGAGACAGGCCTCAGTGTCCGGGGATCATGCCCCACAGCATGAACAGCGTCATGGCGATGACCACGATGCTGGTTCCCCACGCGATCACGTTCCACAAGCCCGAGTTCCGGTGCTTGCCCATCAGGTCGGGGCGGTTGATAAGCAGCAGCATCAGGATGATGATGACGGGCAGCAGAACGCCGTTCAGCACCTGGGAGAGAATGGCGAAGTTGATGAGCTGCGCATCGGGCAGCAGCATGACGGTGAGCGCCCCGCCGGCAATCAGCGCCCCATACAGCCAATAAAAGAACGGCGCCTCGCGATAGCTTTTGTCCACGCCCGATTCAAACCCCAGTCCTTCGCAAACCGTGTAGGCCGTGGAAAGGGGCAGAATCGAGGCCGCGAACAGCGAGGCGTTGAACAGCCCGAAGGCGAACAGGACAAAAGCGTAGTCGCCGGCCAGCGGCCGCATGGCCTCGGCGGCATCCGACGGCACCTGGATGGCGCCCATGCCATGCACAAAAAGCGTCGCCGCGCAGGCCACAATGATGAACCAGGCGATCAGATCGGTAAAGAAACACCCCACGATCACGTCCAGCATCGAAGCGCCGTAATCCTTGACCCGAATGCCCTTTTCCACGACCGACGATTGCAGATAGAACTGCATCCACGGCGCGATGGTGGTGCCCACCACGCCCACGGCCATGTAGGTATACGCCTTGTTGCTCCACACCGTCTTGGCCGGCAGCGTGATCGAGGACCACAGCGCATGGTGCCAGTTCGGCTCCGCCAGCACCCCGGCAAAGACATACGCGATGTAGACCAGCGAAGCGACCAGAAAGACTTTTTCCGTGCTCTTGTAATCGCCCTTGAAGACCAGCAGCCAGACCAGCATGGCGCAAATAGGCACGGAGATGAATTTGGCCACATGGAACAGGTGCATGGAGCCGGCGATGCCGATGAACTCGGTGACCACGTTGGTGTAGTTGACCACCACCAGCAGCACCATCAGCACAAAGGTAAGCCGCAGCCCGAACTCCTCGCGGATCAGGTCGCTCAGGCCCTTGCCCGTAACCACCCCCATGCGGGCGCACATCTCCTGCACCACGATCAGCGCCATGGTAATGGGAAGGATAAGCCAGAGCAGCTTGTAGCCGTACTGCGCGCCGGCCTGCGAGTAAGTAAGAATGCCGCCGGAATCGTTATCGACGTTGGCGGTGATAATCCCGGGACCGAGGACGGCCAGGAACAGCAGTATCCGGATTCGCCAACGCTTCCACATGCGCGGTTTCCCTGGAAGGATTCATTGCAAGTTTCCTCCCTGACCATAGCAAAATTGGCGCGAATACGCGACCCCCGCCCTGCCCGGATCGGCGGGGAACTATAAATTCCCCTATCCTTCTGAACACTGATTCCTGCGAGCCGCTCTAATTCAGGTGCAGGTCACTGTGCTGACTCAAAAGCGCCCGGGCATAGACAATGGTCATGAGTCCGCGCATGTCGCTATCCGGAATCTCCTCCAGCATCTTTTCAGTCCACGCGCGCGAAAAGCGGCTGCCGAAAGCCACAAGCTGGAAATAAATCTGTGCGGCGGGCTGAAATACCGGCAGCTTTTGCCTGAAACCGGGCTCGTTGCGCTCCTGTTGCAGCAATGCGTTTGCGGCGACGGCTCCGGCATTGAGCGCTTTCCCGGCAGCGGCTTTATCTTCCCAATGATCCGCAATTTCAGCAGCCTTGACCGCCGAGCGGCCAGCCTCCAGCGGCGGCAGCCCTGGCAGCAGGTCAATCAGCTCATGCGTAGCATCGATGGAAGGATGCGGACCCCACCATCCCACGGAAAATCCCGCGATCCAAAGCAGCCCCTCGCTGCGCAGGTACAGGCCGCCGAACCGCGCCGGTAAACCCTTGATGGGTGCCAACGAATTTCGCTTCGCAACCTGGTGCAGGGCCTGCCAAAGCATCTTCTGGCCTTTTACATATTGGGTGGCGCTGGCACGGTTCGAGGTTATATAGAGGCTGTCCAGCAGCGGTCCATTCAGTTCCACGCTGTTATCCGTGAACGATGCCAATCCCTTCGGATATTTGGATAATGGAGCCTTGACAGCGGGTTCCCGCTTCCTGAGGTCCTGCGCCTTCCCGCTGTCGAGCTGCTCCAGAATGGGGAGAAATTCGAACAAGCGGTACTGGTAGGCGTTGTCGAAGATGAGAGTCTTAGCGCCTCCGAGCGGTAAGCCCGCGCCGATGCAATATACTCTGGTATCGCTTTTGGCTTTCGCCAGGATCTGATCCATCGCGGTCAACACATCGTTGCGCGGCAGGCTGGCCCAGTAACGCACGACATAAGTGCTCAGGTCTTCATATTGCCCGCCCTCACTGGGAGCCTTTTCCAGAAGATAACTCGCCTCAGCAGCCGCAAAGATTGCCGGACGCTTGGCGGGGTACATGCGCATCAGCTCGATCACAGCTTCGTAAGGGAAATCCGGAGACTTGCCGGCTTGCTGGACAAGCTGCATCTGCCGTGCAATGTCTTTCTCCCTGCCGATCCGGGCCACCAGCAGATCGTGACGCGCCGCGGCATCCGCCTGCCCGGCAAGCTCGACCGCCTGGCTTTCGTCCACCATCAGCAGCGTGCGAAGAATCCACCCCTGAAGCTGACCGCGTTCGGTCCAGCTTCCCTGGCCGGGCGGAAGGCTCAGGGTTTGCTTGAAGGCATCGCGCAGCAGAGCGCTGGCGCGTTTCTGATCGCTGGAGGCGTATGCCGTGCCGATCTGCCAAAGAAACAAGGATCGCGTGGCAGGGTCTTGCATGCCGCGCGCCCGCGCTTCGGCCCCTTCCAGAAGTTTGAGCGCGTGCGCCTGTTCCGGGACAGGCCCTGTCGAGGCCACATCCCCCGTGCTGCCCGTAGCGGGAACAGATTGTGCAGCCGTTCCCCCGGATACGAGCGCCGCGCCCACCAACAGCATTCCGATCAGCTGTGCCCGGTTCATAGCGGCTCCGTAGCCACAAAACATTAGCACAGTTCTACTGAAGTTTGCTCACCCACTGGCGCGTCATGCCGGTAACTGCCGGCGGCAATCGCCGCAAAGCCAGGGAGCCAGGAAGAGCGCGCGTGGAGAGCTCGTCAGACGGAGACCCGCTGAGTTGACGGAGCCGGGCGCGCTAGGTGCGCATGCGCGGGTTGACCCAGCGATAGACCAGATCGGTGAGCAGATTCACCAGCACATAGGTCAGGCCGATGGCCAGCAGGCAACCCTGTACCAGGGCATAGTCGCGGCTGTCGATGGCGTTGACGACCAGGCGGCCGATGCCGGGCCAACTGAAGATCGTTTCCGTCACGATGGCGCCGGCCAGCAGCGCCCCGAATTGCAGGCCGACGATGGTGACGATGGGCACCATCGCGTTGGGCAGGGCGTGGCGGCAGACGACGGCCGCTTCGCTGAGCCCCTTGGCGCGGGCGGTGCGGATGTAGTCCTTGCCCAGCTCTTCAAGCATGGCGGTGCGCACCATGCGCGTGAGGATGGCGGCCAGAGACGTGCCCATGGTAACGGCGGGAAGGATAATGTAGCGCCAGTCAATGGAGGCTCCGCCGCTGGCGTTGGCGCCGGAGACGGGCAGCCAGCCGAGCAGGATGGAGAAAACCAGAATCAGGATGGGGCCCAGGGCGATGGCCGGAACCGATAGGCCGAAGAGCGAGACGACGGAAAGCACCTGATCGAGCCAGCGGCCGCGATGCAGGGCGGCGAAGATGCCGGCGGGAATGGAAAGCGCGAGCGCCAGCCCGAGCGCGGCCACAGTCAAGGCGATGGTGTAGGGGTAGCGCGAGGCGATAAGGCTGGCCACCGAGGCATGAAGACGGATGGAGACGCCCAGATTGCCGTGCAGCACACCGGCCCAGTAGTCGATGTACTGCTTCCAGAGCGGCTTGTCGAGGCCGTAAAGGTGGCGCAGCCTGGCGATATCCGCCGGCGTCGCGCCCTGGCCGAGCATCTGCTCGATGGGATCGCCGGGCACCAGATGGATGAGCAGGAAGACGAGCGAGACTACCAGCCAGACGACGGGAATGGTGAGGACGAGGCGGTTGAGGATCTGCTTCATGCGCTGGATTCAACGATAAATCAGTCAATGAGGAGTGGCGAACCGGGAAGCGTCAGCGGCTTCTATCGGAATCCTGCGTTGGGCGCGCGGCGGCGCCGGGGATTTCCTCCACGCGGATTCTGGCGATGCGGCGGGCGTCCATTTCGACCACGGTGAGACGCCGGCCTTCGTAGTCGACCGATTCGCCGGCGACAGGCACATGACCGAGCTGGACGAGCAGAAAGCCGGCCAGTGTTTCCACGCCGCCTTCGCGGGGCAGGCTCCACTGCATCTGCGTCTCCAGGTCGCGCAGGTTCACGCCGCCGTCCATGATCATGACGCCGCCGGCGGTGGTGAGGATAAAGCGGGTGGGGTTGTCGAACTCGTCTTCAAGCTCACCGGTAAGCTGCTCGACGGCATCTTCGGCGGTGACCAGGCCGACGACGGAGCCGAATTCGTCCACCGCAATGGCGAACTGGCGGTGGCGCTCCTTGAAATCGGTGATGAGGTCGAGAACCGACTTGGTTTCAGGAACAACGAGCACGTCGCGCATGATCTGGCGCAGGCGCAGGTCGGAGACGGGCATGGCGGCGCGACCGGCGGCGCGGAAGTACATCAGCCGGGCCAGGTCTTTGGCGTACACCACGCCCACGATGTGCTCGGGGCCGCGAGTCTCGTCGTAGACCGGGATGCGCGAGTACTGGCGGCCGATGACCCGCCCGCTGGCTTCTTCCACAAGCATGTTCGAGGGCAGCGAGAAGATGTTCTGGCGCGGCGTCATGATCTCGCGGATCAGCAGCTCGCCGATCTCAAGAGAGCGGTGAACGAGCGTCTCCTGAAAAGCGGGCAGAAGACCCATGCGGCGCGCCGAAGTGGCGATGAGCTTCAGCTCCTCGGCGGAGTGGACGGCGGCGCGCTCGGTCATGGGCACGCCGAAGACTTGCAGCACCGCGGCAGCCGAGGCCCGCAGCAGGCGGATGGCCGGGCGCACCGTGGCCATGAAGGCAAGCATCAGCGGCGCGATGGCGACGGACATGGCCTCGACGCGGCGCAAGGCCAGCGCCTTGGGCACCAGCTCGCCGAGGACGATTTCAAAATAGGTGATGAGAGCGAAAGCGACGGCGGCGGCAACGACGTGGGCATAGAAGCGGGATTGCGGCAGCAGATGGAACCATCCGCGCAGGTAGGATGCAACGAACGGCTCGCCGACCCAGCCCAGAGCCAGCGAGCAGAGCGTGACGCCAAGCTGCACGGCGGGCAAAAGGTCGTCGAGACTCTCCTGCAAACGAAGAACCGCGCGGGCTCCGGAGACGCCCTTCTCAACCAGTTGAACCACGCGGGTGCGCCGGATGGAAATCAGGGTGAACTCGGCGGCCACAAAGAATGCGTTGCCCAGAATGAGCATGGCCACGGCGACAAACTTGAATAGAGCGAGGCCGTACATTCTCGATGTGAGGATAGCATTGAGGCCGCGGGCCGGCGAGTCGGCCGGTCAGCAGGTCAGCGAGCCGGCAGAGCGGTTCTGCTCACTTCTGCCGCGACCTCCAGAGCTGGTAAAGGCCCCAGGCGGCCAGCGTGCAGCCGTCGCGGATAACCCCGGAAAGCATCATCTGCTCGAACTCCTCCACGGGAACGCAGCGCGGGGCCAGGTCGTGCTCCTCGGCGTCGGGATCGTTGCCGGCGTGGGTGAGGCCGGTAGCCAGGAAGACATGCTGCCTCTGGCGGGCGTAGCCGTAGGCGATCCAGAGCGAGCCGAGGCAGGTCATCTCCGCCGCTTCCAGGCCAAGCTCCTCTTTCAGCTCGCCGCGAGCCAGCTCTTCGGGATTTTCGACTTCCATCTCCCAGCCGCCCTGGGGCAGCTCCAGAGCGCGCTCCTGGATGGTGTAGCGGAACTGCTCGACCAGCCACACGCGGCCCTGGTCGATGGGCAGAATGATGGCCGCATCGTCTTTTTCCACCACGCCGTAGATGCCCTTGTGACCGTTGGAGCGGAGGATTTCGTCTTCGCGGAGGCGCATCCAGTGGTTGCGATACACCTCGCGGCTGGCGAGGGTGGTGATGGCGCGGCCGGCGCTTTTCTGTGCGGAATCCATGCGGCTCCTTGCTGCACTCAGCATACAGGGCAGGCGCGGGCGGAGTTGCGGAACACGAGCACTGATTCAAAGCGGAACGCGCGCGGGGTCGTCCTGTTCGCCATTGCATGGGAATCCGGATCGGGCATATGCTTTCCCCATCATTTCCGTTGTCACTCCAGGCACCCAGGAAAGGCGGGGACGAGCCATGACAATTGGGAAAACAAAGACCATCGTAAAGTTTGCAGCCCTGGCGCTTTGCGCCGGCGGCCTGGCGTGGGCGGGAACGGCGGCCCGGGCACAGGCGGTTCCGGCCAAAAGCGGCAACAGCCCTTCGTACAAGATCGATGTGCCCGCGACAAAGGTTTGGGTCGACACCGGGATCGACGTGCGCGGCGGCGCCAGGCTTCAGTTCACAGCCACGGGCGAAATCACCTATCCGGCGGACCCATCGTACAAGGGCAGACTGGAAACCTCGGGCACCTTTGGCCCCGGCGGACTTCCCCGCGGCTGGGCCGACATGCTCCACCAATATGCGGTGAGGAATGCCGGGCACGGCGCGCTGATCGGCCGCATCGGCGCTGCCACATATGCGCAGCCGTTCCTGGTGGGCGACAGTACCGAATACGACGTGTCTGTAGCCGGAAGGCTGTACCTCGGAATCAATCAGAGCATGGCTGATGCCTCAACCGCGACGGGGAGTTTCCACGTAACGATAGCGATTCTGAATCAGGGCGCGGCGGAGGCCAAAGGCGCTGGCGGTCCTGCAGATACACCAGTGGCCGGCATCACTCCCGAACTGCTCAGCCAGATTCCCCGCCGCGTCTCCGATGCCGACGGCAACCCCGGAGACATGGTGAACGTGCTGATCGTGGGAACGCAGGAACAGATGCTCGCGGCATTCGCGGCCGCGGGCTGGGTGCAGGTGGATAAGTCCGTGGCGAAAACCACGCTGAGCGCCGTTTTGAATTCGCTCGAAAAGAAGGACTATCTGACGATGCCCATGAGCACGCTGTTTCTCTTCAACCGGCCCCAGGACTACGGATTCGCGCATGCCGAGCCGGTGAAGGTGGCGATGGCGCGCAATCACCTGCGGGTCTGGAAATCGCCCTATGAAGTGGAGGGCCGGCCGCTGTGGTGCGTGGCAGCTACCCACGATATTGGCTTCGAACGCGACCAGCGCAACAACGGAGTGACGCACAAGATCGATCCGGCTATTGATGGCGAGCGCGAGTACGTCAACGGCACGCTTTCGGCAACGGGGCTGGTGGCGCAGCGCAATCACGTGACGCCGGCTGATCCGCTGACCACGGCCAAAACCGCTACCGGCGGCGAGTTCCACTCCGATGGGCGCCTGGTGGTGCTGGTGCTCAAAAACACGTCGAACAACGGTAACTGAGGCCCTCCTGCACGAATCGCCCGAAGGCCGGCTTGCGGCCCGGACCCTCAACTGGCGCGCTGACGGAAGCGGCGCAGCCGGCCGATGAGCGAGGCCGGCCCGCTGACCGACAGCCGGACCAGGTTGCCCTCGTACTCGCGGCGATGCACGATGGTTCCGGCGTCGATGGCGGCCAGCACATCGCCCTCATGCTGCGGCACGACAAACTCCGCCGCCACGATGGGATCGGAGCGCACGGCGGCGTCGATGGCCTGAAGCAGCGCGGCGACGCCCTCGCCGGTGAGCGCGGAAACGGGGACTTCGCCGCGCGAACTGGCCCGCTCCTGCAGTTGAAGGCGCTCCTCGGCCGCAAGCAGGTCGATCTTGTTCAGGACCTCGATGCGCGGCTTGGAGAGCGCGTCCAGCTCGCCGAGCACCTTTTCCACCTGCGCCTTCTGCTCATCGCCGTAGCTTGAAACGGCATCGCGAACGTGGATCAGCACCTCGGCCTGCATCACCTCTTCAAGCGTGGCGCGAAAACTGGTGACCAAAGTATGGGGCAGGTTGCGGATAAAGCCGACCGTGTCGGAGAGCAGCACGTGGCGGCGGCTGGGCAGCTCGACGGAGCGGAGCTTGGGGTCGAGCGTGGCGAACATGCGCGGCGAGGACAGCACCTGCGCTCCGGTCAGGCAGTTGAAGAGTGTGCTTTTGCCGGCGTTGGTATAGCCGACCAGGGCCACGGTGGGCACAGGCACCGCCTCGCGGCGCTGGCGCTGCTGCTTGCGCACGCGGCGCACTGCGTCCAGATCCGCCTTGAGCCGGTCAATGCGGCGCTGGATGCGCCGGCGGTCGGTTTCAAGCTGGGTTTCGCCGGGGCCGCGGGTGCCGATGCCGCCGCCAAGCTGGGACATGGCCTTGCCCCGGCCGGTCAGGCGCGGCAGCAGGTACTCAAGCTGCGCCAGCTCCACCTGTAACTGGCCTTCCCGGGTGCGCGCGTGGCGAGCGAAGATGTCCAGAATTAATTGGGTGCGGTCCAGCACGCGGCAAGGCAGAGCGGCTTCGAGGTTGCGAAGCTGGGTCGCCGATAGGTCGTGGTCGAAGAGAACCAGATCGGCTTCGGAAGAGGCCACAACGCCGGCAATCTCTTCCAGTTTGCCGGAGCCGACCAGCGTGGCCGGATCGGGATGGGGCCGGCGCTGAAGCAGTTCGGCCACCACCAGGCCGCCGGCGCTGGAAACCAGTTCGCGGAATTCGGCCAGCGACTCCCGGGCATTGAGACCGGGCGCAACAAGGGCGCGCACCGCGGCGGCATTGACGGATCGCGATGGCAGCAGGGTGCCGGGCACAGCTTGATCATGGCCGCCGTTGCCCGAATGCACAGCCGCCTTGCGCGCATCGGCCGCTCCCGCACGGCTGCCCGCTGTGCGCCCGCTGAAATCTACACCTACGAGGACTGCGCGTTCCTGTCCGCTGTACCGGCGGTCAATCCCGACCGATTGACCAAGCCCTTGCGGCTTCGGCCCGCCACGCGGCTGGGCAATTTCCGCCTGCCGCTTACCGTTGGTCCCACGCTCTACTTCCACCGGCGAAGACCACGCCGTACCGTTACCGCTGCTCCGCCGCGACCGCGGTCGTGGAGGGCATGGCTACCGGCGACGGCCCTAATCCCGTTTGTACGGCCGCCGGCCGGTGCTCGGCATGGAGCACACTCCGGTTGCTGACTACGGTGGAAATCGCGTGTTTGAAAATCAACTGCTCTTGACTGTTGTTTTCGAGCAGCACGGAGTACTTGTCGAAGGACCGAATCTTGCCTGTCAGCTTGACGCCGCTGACAAGGTAGATCGTAATGGGGGTCTTGTCCTTCCGAACAGTGTTCAGGAATGTGTCCTGAATATTTTGTGCCGGCTTGTTATCCATTTGCCGATCTCCTACTTCCTTATTTTGAATTCTAAGGCGCAACTGCACCTTTCCTGAATGAAAAAAGCCGCCAGACCCCGTCAGGGCGATGCCACCCAAACCGAAGTCCGCAATGTGATAACGATATAGAGGTTTGCCTTCCTTTTCAACTCAAGCGCCCCACGCGGCGCCCGGAAGAAAGGCAGCATCCGTCCTGTGTCAGTGGCAACCCCTTTGCCATGTGAAGGACGCCCTGGTCCCGGAGCGGGTCCAGCCGGCTGGAATCCAGGCACTGAATCTTGAATTCGACCCGCCCGGCACCCAACGTTGTAGGATGAGCGCATAGAGGTTGATACGCCTCCGAGGAGGGTTAAACGTGGTTGGATTGGGTCGACGGATCGTTCTTGCAATCGCGCTGGCGGGGATCGCGGGTGGAGCTGGCTGCCTCAATGCATGGGGTCAGCTACCGATGCCGGGCTCGCAGTCGCAGGCCCCCAATCCTCTCACCGACGCCTTGGCTACGCCCGGAAAAATATTGCTCTACAACCTCGAAGCAAAGTTTGCCAAAGCCGTGGCAAAGCAGGGCGGAGCGGGTTTCGCCTCCTGGTTTGCGACCAACGGCGTGGTCCTGGGCAACGGCGTGGCGCCGGTGATCGGACAGGTAGCCATCGCCCAGAGCGCCACCTGGTCGCCGAAGAACTATCAATTGACCTGGAAGCCTACCGGCGCGTGGATGAATCCTTCCGGCGACACGGGATACACGTGGGGCAAGTATCAGACCCGCACCAAGGACGGTAACGGCAACCCGATCAACACCAGCGGGCGATACATCACCGTGTGGGGCAAGCAGCCCGACGGAAGCTGGAAAGTGGAACTGGAGGCCAGCGCCAACGCGCCTACCCAGTTCGGGAACTGCTGCAAGCTGCCGCCGCAAGCCCAATAGACACTCCCAAACCAATTCACATTCCGCCGGCGGGCGCCCCTGCCGGCAACCATGGTTGTGCGCCGGCAGACCGGAGAGCGCACCGCGAACGCCCAGAGTCTCCTATCCCTTCAGTAACGAGATAAGCACTCTTTTGCCTATAAACGTGATTACCAAAGGGGGATCTACGACCCGGCCAAGCTGCCCGATTTGTGTCACTGCCAAGGAGGGCCGATTGCCCGATACTGAGCGATGGGCAGGACTAGCATGAGCACGACAGGGTTTCTGCGGCTTGGGGAAAGACGGGAGGGCGTCTTCGGAGCTCGCTTCGACATTTTCGATGGCGGTACCGATCCTGCACTGGACGAGCTGACCGAAACGGCAGCGATGTTGTGCGGGGCGGAATACGCCTACCTCGGCTGGCTGGATGCGGACCATCTTTGGTTCAAGTCGTGCTTTGGATTCAACGCCGTCGAGCAGCCGCGCCCTGCGACTGCCTGCCACTGGATGCTGGAATCCGGCGAGGCGCTGCTGATCGGCGACGCGGCACGGGATATTCACTTCCCGCCGGAGGGAATCCCCCTGGCAGGCGCGCAGCCATGCCGCTCCTATGCGGGCGCGCCGCTGGTGACCGAGGCAGGCCATCTGGCGGGCACATTTGCCGTGCTGGCGCGGGAGCCCGAGCGCTTCAAACAGGAAGATCTGGCGCTGCTGGAGATTCTGGGCCGCCAGGTGGTGACGCGCCTGGAGCTTTACGAGCGTATCCGCGCCGAACAACTGGCGCAGCGGGCGCGGCTGCGCACGGAGCGCGCCCTGGACATGGAGCGCTGCTTTGTGGCGGCCACGCTGGACGCGATTCCCGCTCTGGTTGCCGTCGTGGACACCGCCGGACGGATCGTGCGGCTGAATCAGCCCTGCGCGCGGTTGACGGGACTAAGCCTGGCCGACGCCGTGGGCAAGCCGTTTGTGGACGAGGTAATCGACCGCCCGGAGAGAATCTGGGTGGCGGAGAAGCTGCGCGAGGCCGCCGCGGGACTGGTCTCCGGGCCGCACGAAACAACCTGGCGGATTGCCGGCGCGCGCAGGCCGGCCGGCGAAACCAGGCGCGTGAGCTGGACGCTGCGGCCTCTGCACGATCCGGACGGCGAAATTCAATATCTGATCATCAGCGGGCAGGACGTGACCAGCCAGCGGCAGGTGGAACGGGCGCTGCTGTCGAGCGAGGCGCGTTACCGGGAGGTGGTGGAGGGCAGCCTGGGATTTGTCTTCACCTGCTCGATGGACGGCCGTCTGACATCAACCAATGCGTATACCGCCGAGACGCTTGGCTACCCGGCCAGCGCATTGGTCGGGCGCGCGATGACGGAACTGACGGATGCGGATGGCGCGGACAGCCTCCAGGAGTGCCTGCGAACGCTGCGAAGCGCGCAGGAGTGGCAGGGCACGCTGCCCTTGAGACGCAGCGACGGGGTCTACAGGCGCATCGCCTTCCGCAGCCGGCGCATCGAGCTGCCGGGCGAACGGCCCTTCGTGGTCAATCACGGCATCGACATGACTGAGCAGCTTGATGCCGAAGAGGCGCTGCAGATGGCCCTGCGCCAGCGTGAGCTGATCCTTGAGTCGGCCGACGACGGAATCTTCGGCATCGATCTGGACGGCAGGCTGACATTCATCAATCAAGCCGGAGCCAAGACACTGGGCTATGCGCCGGATGAGCTGACGGGCCGTGACTTTCACGATGCGCTCCAGCATAGCCACGCCGATGAAGCGCCCTACTCGCCGTCTGCGAACCTGATCCTGCAGGCTTTGCGCCGCTCGGAGCCGGTGCGCGTGCGCCATGAGGTCTTCTGGCGCCGTGACGGCACGGCCATTCCGGTGGAGTACAGTGCCAATCCCCTGGTCGAAGAAGGGCAGATTTCAGGCATGGTGGTGGCGTTCCAGGACGTCTCGGAACGGCGGCGGCTGGAGCGGATGAAGGATGAATTCATCTCCACGGTCAGCCACGAGCTGCGGACACCGCTGACCTCCCTGCGCGCGGCGCTGGGGCTGGTTTCCTCCGGCGCGCTGGACAAACGGCCGGAAAAACAGCGGCAGATGATCGAGATGGCCACGGACAACTGCAACCGGCTGGTGCGGCTGGTCAATAACATCGTCGACTTTGACAGCGTGGAAAAAGGGCGGCTGCCACTGCACAGAAAGCCGGTGGAGGCCGCAAATCTGCTGCAGCGCGCCGCCGACACCGCGCATGACGCTGCGGCGCGCGCAGGCATCGCATTCAAGGTGGATGCGCCGCAGCTTGCCGTCTTTGCCGACGAAGAGCGCATCTTGCAGGTGCTCAATGAGTTGGTGACCAACGCCATCAAGTTCTCGCCGCCGGAGACGACCATCCGGCTGGCAGCCGAGCAAACAGGCACAAGCCCAACCTCCGGCCTGCCCGAGCAGGATAAGGTGTGTTTCCTGGTCCAGGACCGCGGCTGCGGAATTGCGCCGGAGAAGCTGGAGCGCATCTTCGACCGCTTCCAGCAGGGCGACGCCTCGGATACTCGCGCCCTGGGCGGGACCGGACTGGGGCTGGCGCTGTGCCGCAGCATTGTCGAAGAGCACGGCGGCCGCATGTGGGCCGAGAGCGCGGTGGGCAAGGGCAGCCGGTTTCTGTTCACCCTGCCTGCGGAGGGCTCCGGCGGGACGCGATGAGAGAACGCACTGCCGACGGTTCGCACCACCCCGGAGGGCGGTTCACGCGTTCCTCCGCTTTCCCTCCAACCGTTCAGCGCGTGCGCCGGAATCCTGCTAGGATTGCGTGAAGACCATGCGCACAATCCTTCTGTTGACGCTGTGTGCCGCATTCGCAGCACCGTCTTTCGGCGCTGCGGCACCCGCAGCGCGGCAAAAGCCGGTGATCGCCGGATATGTCTTCACCAATGGCGCGGCGCTCGAGCCCGGGCAGATCGATGCGCGCGGCCTGACGCGGATCAATTATGCCTTCGCCGGCATCAAGGACGGGCGCATCGTGGAAGGATCTCCGCAGGATGCGCACAACCTGGAGCTGCTGACCAGCCTGCGGCGGCAGAATCCGGGGCTTACCGTGCTGATCTCCGTGGGCGGTTGGCGCGGGTCGAAGGACTTCTCCGACGTCGCGCTCACCAGGCAAAGCCGGCAGGTCTTCATCCAGAGCGCGCTCGCGTTCATCGAGCGCTACCACCTCGACGGGCTGGACCTGGACTGGGAGTATCCCGGGGAGCGTGGCGCGGGCAACACCTTCCGCGGCGAGGACAAGCAGAACTTTACGCTGCTGCTCGAAGAACTCCGCGAGCGATTCAATGAGGCATCGGCGCAATTGCACCGGCCGCTCTATCTGACTATCGCGGCGGCCGCCTCGCAAGAATATCTGCAACACACCGAAATGAATAAGGTGCAGAGCTATGTCGATGCCGTGAATCTGATGGCCTACGACTTCTATGTTCCCGGCCAGGAGCCTGCGACGGGAAACTCCGCGCCGCTTTTTACCTCTCCGGCTGATCCCGGGCAGGTCTCGGCTGACAAGTCCGTACAGGCCTTCGAGCAGGCCGGAGTTCCGGCGGCAAAGATCGTTCTCGGGATGCCGTTTTACGGCTACGCCTGGAGCGGCGTGCCGGCCAGCAATCACGGGCTCTTCCAGCCGGGCAAGCCGGCTCCGGAGCCCGAGGTGCCTTACATCATCATTGAGCGGCTGATGCTGGGTCACGGCTTCAGGCGCTATTGGGATTCGGCCTCTTCGGTCCCCTATCTGTATGACCGGAAACAGCATACTTTCGTCAGTTATGAGGATGCGGAATCGGTGGCCGCGAAATGTCAGTATGTGCAATCGCGCGGGCTGGCAGGGGTCATGTTCTGGAAGTACTCCGACGACCCCGAGGGAACGCTGTTGCGCGTCATGGACCGCTCGCTGGGCACTTCCGCCCCGGCGGACCAGCAGGGCCGGTAGCAGACGGCGAAAAGCCTCCGTTCCGCGCCGCTCCCGTTACGCTACAGGTTCGGCACCCCGGGCGCTTTCTTCCCGGCGCATCTGCCGTCTGAATGACTGTACCGCCATCTCAACCGGCTTCGACGCACAAATTCCGGGCTGGCCACCACATCCGGCTCTTCTTCGAACCGGGGGGGAAAGGATAGTCTATGAGCGTACCGGAAAACAGTCTTGGCGCGCGCTTGGCCGCAGAGCCCGGAAGCGCGAGGAGCGCCAACGCTCGGGATTGAGGAGAGTTTTCATTTGAAGAGGACGTTTTTGTTTACGATGGTGACTGCTGTCGCGGCTCTTCTGCTGCCGCTGGCGGCGGCCGCGCAGGCTGCTCCTGAAGCGGGAACGACACCCCCCCCGCCGCCCACACTTGGTCCCAGGTACGACATCTTTGTCGGTTACAGCTATACCACCCTCAACCAGGTCAACCAGTCGCGCTATGGATTGCAGGGTGTAATGGTCACTTTCGCGCGGAACTGGGGCAAGCACTTCTCCCTGATTGCGCTCGGCGGCCACTACAAGTGGGCGACCAGTTGTTGCAATCCCGGCAATCCGTCGATGACCGGAATCTTCGGCGGCCCGCAGCTTCACATGAAAATTGGCGGCCCCATCAGCGGTTACTTCCGCGGCTATTTCGGCGGCGCGCATACGGGCGGCGAAAGCATGACGCCCACCATGTCCTTTGCCGGCGGCTTCGGCGGCGGCCTGGACTACAAGGTAAGCCGCCATTTATCATTCCGCGCCGGCGGCGACAAGATCGCCGCCTCCTTCTCGCTGGCCAATAATTCACCTCAACTAGCCTATTCCCCGCACCGAACGTGGAATTTATGGGCATCGATAGGCGTCGTGTATCATTTTTGAACCTAGGCAAAGCGGCTGGAACAGCGATAGAGCTTTCGTTGTTCCAACCACCGGATCGCCGGCTCAGCCGTGCCGCATGATTGCGCCCGTTGCCGCCAGCACAGGCCGCCGCAATTCTCATCTCGCATGCCCTGCAACAGGGCATGACCTCCGCCATACTGCAGCACTGCATACACATACTGCAGCACTACATACTTGGAGGGCTTGAGCCCCTGCTATCCACTTATCGAGCAATCCCGGTTTGCCGGTCAACCACCCCGCATCCCAAAAACCGCGTTGTCATCCCGAACGCAGTGAGCGATCTGCGGTTGTTCCTCGACGATGCCGAGTCTGGCACAGAATGATGAATTTCCCACAGATCACACTAGCCGGTGATCCGCCCGCTTCCTCCAAAAGAGTAGCTGTCATCCTGAGCGCAGCGAAGGATCCGCGGTTGTCTTTAGCGCACTCCACAATTCCACCAAGGCTCATCGCTGATACGCCCAACGCGGAGCTTTGTGACAAGGGCACGGCTTCAGCCGGGCCGAAAACGCTCGCAACAAATGACTCGGGCTTCAGCCCCTCCTACAAGTTCTTGAGGAAATCTCCGCCAAAGGTTCCACTTGCCGGTGGCACGCTCTCGTCGCCATTTGTGTCCTCCCGAAGCCGAAGGATCCGCGGTTGCCGTTCGCCCAATCCGCTATTCCACAAACGCTCATCGCTGATACAGCCAACGCGAAGCTCTGTAACAAGGGCACGGCTTCAGCCGGGCCGAAAACGCTCGCAACAAATGACTCGGGCTTCAGCCCCTGCCATCTGCTTTTGGGGTAATCCCCGCCAAAGGTCCCATTTGCCGGTCATACTCCCGGGCCGCCAAATTCTGGTGCACAGCGCGTTTTATGAGGACGGATCGGGGTCGTCGTGATTTGTTCCCAGCAGTTGATGTCTATGGCGATCCCCGG
>JAJZME010000008.1 GCA_021803035.1 Acidobacteriota bacterium
GGCGGAAGCCGGTGGCGCCTGCGGCGTGCCTGCTGGCCCGGCTGCGGTTCCCGCTGCGACTCCGGCGGTTGCCGGTCTGCGCAGCAGAAACGCCGCGATGATGGCCATCATCAGCGTCAAGCCGGCCAGGATCCACCACTTGTACTTGGACAACGGTCCGGGTGTGCCGATCGGAGGACCGAGGCCGCCGCCCGGCTGCCCACCGTTCCCGGTTGCCGCGCTGTTGCTCTGTTGCGGCCGCGGCATCGATCCCGTTCCCGAAATAGTGAACGCTACCGGCGTGCCCGCCGGCACATTCCTGTAGATGAATGTCTGAATCGAAGGATCTTCGTTGTAGGACTTGAACTGCCCCGCCACCGGGTCGGCAAACGTCATGCTCTTGGGCAGCAAGATGGCCAGATTATCGGCCGGCATCGTCAGCAGCGAGTGGAACGTGTACTTGCCGACGTCATAGGGCAGGTCATAGCTGATCTGAAAGAGCGTGTCCTTGCTGCCCTTGTCCGGCTCGATGGGAAAGTTGAAAGCGTACAGCCCCTTTTTGCCGATCGGCGTGACGTTCACGGAGACCGGCAACCCATCGGGCCGCTCCGCGCCCGCGCCGTTTACTGCCGCATCGGGCGGCAGAACCACTTCAAAGGAGCGTTGGCTCCACTGCGTTACCGGCGGCGAGCTGAGGTTGTGCACAAAGTACCGCTCATCCACCTTGAGCTGGTTGCCCTGGGTCTCGACCTCGAGCACGTCGGCCTCGATGTGAACGCCCTTGACCGTGGCCTTCACGTCATAGACGGTGATGTCGCCGTTTCCTCCGCTCTGAGGCGCGGCTATAAAATAGCCCGCGCCCTGATGTGTGACGCGCACCAGGTACGGGCCAAGACCCGGTTCAGTCAGCGTGTAATGGCCCTGAGCGCTGGTCGTGGTGTGGGCCACCTCCGCCATGTTTGCCTGCACGTCGAGCAGCGCCACGGCGTCGCCCGCGGCGGGTTTGCCGTCTGTCTTGTTGGTTACTGTGCCGGAAATGGTGGATGCATGCGCCAGTGCGCCGGCAAGAAGGAAGCTGGAGGCGATGGCGTAAAAGGTCGATCGGATGGCTTTCATGAGCTTTTTGAGATCCTGTTCGTACGTCCTGGTTCTTTCCGTTCAGTGCGCAGCCGCACGGCGCTCCCCATGCTCTCCGTGGCTTTGCGTGGAAGGGGCGCGCGGCTGCTGCAAGCTATCGCGCACGTGTGTTCATCATGCCCGCTGCAGGCGCTCAATCTCCGCCAGCAGTTGTGCCGTTTCGGCTTCAAGATGGGCCCGCTGTACCTGGAAGTCTTCTTCAGGATACTTGCCGGCGCGATACTCGAAGTTCAAGTCGCGGAGATTTTCGTAAAGCTGCTCCTTGCGCTCCAGCAGGAAATCCAACTGAGTCTTCTGGCGTTGCGCCGCAAAGGCGTTCTCCGGCCAGAAGACGTAAATCACCAGCGCAAGCAGTAGCAGGATGCCAGCAATAAGCCCTGCGGTTTCTGACATGGCTCAAACCCCTCCGTCAATGCCGGTATCCCGGCGGATCTTTTCAATCTGTGCGCGCTCGGTGGGGTCCAGGTCGGCAAGGTTTTTCACTTCATTTGGCTGCAGCGTCCCACCCGGTGAATTCTTCCAGTGGCGGATCAGCAGAAATGTCCCCAGCAGCGCGGCCGCGAAGACTGCAAAAGGCGCGATCCAGGCCGTCAGATCGAAGCCGCGTGCGGGCGGCGCGGCCAGCACCGTGGCGCCATATTTGACGGCGAACCAGTTCAGGATCTGCTGGTCGGTTTTGCCTGAAGCAATCTGCGCGGTCAGGTCAGCCATCTCTTCAGTGCGCATGGGGCAGCCCGGGTTATCGCACTCGCCAAGCAATTCAGCGCAGCCGCAGGTGCACATCAGCCGATGACTCAGGTTATTGGCCCGCGCGCCGGCATTGGTCGCTCCCAATGAAAAGCAGACGGCCACAACCAGGAGCAGGACCTCGGCAGTTCTTATCCAGATCGAGGACCGGCGCGCAAATCTCATGTCAGTCGCCCCCTTTGAGCACTGGCGGCTCGACGGAAATCCGGCGTGGAGTAGACGCGAGCGGGGAAGTCGCTGCTGGGTTTAGGCTCGGAATCAGTGCGAGCACAGTGCCAAATACAATCACTGCCAAACCGAACCAAATCCAACCCACGAGCGGGTTCAGAAATGCCTTGATGATGGGCTGCCCGGTCTGGGGATTGGTGCCCTCAAACACAACATAGAGATCCCAGGCGGGCACCGAGTGGATCGCCACAATGGTCTCCGGCTGGTCGCTGGCCAGATAGAAGCGCTTCGCGGGAGTCAATTGGAACTCCCTTCGGCCGTCTCTGTACACGTTCAGCAGGGCGTACTCGGAGTTGTAGTCGCGATTCGAGTCCTGGGTGAATCCGACGCACTCCAGCGTGTAGGGGCCGACGGTCATCTTGCTGTGCATGCCAAGTTCAGCCACGCTGCTGGTATTGAAGGCCGATCCCGCCAAGCCAATGATGACGATCACTACGCCGATGTGGACGATGTAACCACCGTACCGCCGCGTGTTGCGCCGCGCCAGTTGCACGGTGCTGGAAAACATGTTGCGCCCCGTCTGCTTTGCGATGACTCTGGCGCCGCGAACAAACTCTGACAGAACCGCCGTTACTACCGACGCACCCAGCGCAAAGGCAACCAGCGCGTAGAAGTCGCCGCGGTTAAACACACCGTTTCTCCACGGCCGCACACCGGCAAACAGGCAGACAAGCACGGTGGCCCACAGCGCGAAGACTGGCAACACAAAGTTTCGGCGAATAGCCTTCATCGACGTGGAGCGCCAGGGCAGCAGCGGTCCCACGCCGGTCAGCAACAGCAGAAACAGGCCGATAGGAATCGCCACACGGTCGTAGAAGGGCGGTCCTACGGTGACTTTCGTTCCTTGCACGAACTGGGACAGGATGGGGAACAGCGTGCCCCAGCAAATCACGAAGCAGGCCGTGAGCAACACTAAATTGTTGAACAGGAAGCTCGATTCCCGGCTCACCAGCGATTCGATACGATGCTCGCTCTTCAAGTGATCGCGCTGCAGGATGTAGGTAAAGATGCAGACCGCCAGAACGATCACCATGAAGATAATGAACCAGTTGCCGATTGGCGATCTGGCAAAGGCGTGAACGGAGCTGACCAGCCCGCCGCGCGTCAGCGTCGTTCCCAGGATGGTTAGCAGGAAGGTGGCAAAGATCAGCCACACGTTCCACTGCTTCATCATGCCTTTCTTTTCCTGCATCATGACCGAGTGCAGAAAGGCCGTGCCGGTCAGCCAGGGCATGAAGCTGGCGTTTTCCACCGGGTCCCAGCCCCAATAGCCGCCCCAGCCCAGCACCGCGTAGGCCCAGTGCATGCCCAGGAAGATACCGCAGGTCAGGAACAGCCATGACACAGTAGTCCAACTGCGGGTGATCTTGATCCATTTATCGCCCGGATAGCGCATCATGAGCGCCCCCAGCGCGAAGGCAAAGGGAACGGAAAATCCCACGTAGCCCAGATAGAGCATTGGGGGATGGATCACCATCTCTGGATATTGCAGCAGCGGATTCAGTCCGTTGCCGTCTGTCGGCGTGGGCCCCGGGAACAGGGAGAACGGGGTCGCCGCAAAGTTTAACAGGAGCAAAAAGAAGAACTGGATGCCGGCCAGAATTGTGCCCGCGTAGGCGTACAGCTTTACATCCTTCTTGTGCGTAAGCCGCAGGATGAACCCATACCCGGCCAGCAGCCACGCCCACAGCAGCAGCGAACCCTCCTGGCCGCTCCACATTGCCGCAAACTTATACGCAGCCGGCAGAGCGCGGTTCGAGTGCTCCATGACGTAAGTGATAGAAAAATTATTGGCAAACGTCGCCCAAACCAGAGCAAAAGCCGCTCCGCTCACGGCGAAAAAGATGGCAATCCCCGCGCGCCGTGCGGTATCGGCCAGCCTTTCAGGAGAGATCCGTGTTGGCTGCCCGGTGGCGATCAGGCGAAGCGCCAGACTCCCGGCCAGCAAATTATAGGCGGCCAGGGCCAGAGCAACGATCAGGGCAAAACTACCGAAAGCTGCCATTTATGACTCCAGGATAATTTTCGCACGCAGGGTAGCCGTGGAAGGATCTCCTATCAATGGTATTCTCCATCGATGGCAGGCCTGCAGCTTGTGATTTAACTCACACATTATTGATTCGGCTTCCCGGTTTTTCCGGTTCGCCCCGCATCGGTTGGCGTGGGGAGAAATAGGTGCCTTCTACATTATTAATTGACGCGAAGATCCATCGATAGTTAAATGTCAACCGATGCGGAGTCCTTTGCTTGCGTGCGGATTGATCGAGCGATCAAGTACGAGAGCCGGCACGCAGCGGAAGTACCGGCCCATCAGGCTGTTTTGCTTGAGTTCAGCGCAAGCATCTGGCCGGCGGCGTTCAGGATGTCGTCCGACGCCACGGGGCGCGGCAGAAAACGGATGTACTCGCCCTGGTAATCCCCCGGCTGCTCGCTGGGGTCGCCCAGTACTAGAACGGGTACAGAGGGAATGCGCGTGTGCAATTCAGCTACAAATGCCGGTCCACCGATTCCCGGCAAATGATGCCCTGAGATGACCAGACCCAGACCACCTGCAAATTGCGGCTGTTCCACGAGGCAAAGCGCCTCGGCGGCGTCGGCGACGCGGTGCACGTCCGAGAATCTCCTGTGCAACAGGGATTTGCATAGATATGCTTGAAGCGGGTCGTCGTCAACCAATAGGATTGTCGCCATGAGCCCCTGCACGCGCGTCAGAGCCGTTAAAGCCGCGCGAATCTGCTTATTTACCTTTCACTTCAGATGTCAGGAAAACCCCCTCAGGTTGCCTGTCAATTGGGCACTCAAAGTTAGGTAAGGAGGAACTCTTTGTCGCGTAATTCCTTGATTTTATCGCGCAGCCGGGCAGCTTTTTCGAAGTCGAATTTCCGCGCCGAATCGCGCATCTCCGTTTCCAGTTTCGCGATATAGGAATCCAGCTCCGCCTGGGATGTCAATTCGGGCGCTTCGAGGCCCTGTTCCTCCGCCACATCGCCGTATTCGGCCTTGAGAATTTGTGCCAGGCCCATATCCACCCGGCTGACAATCGACTGCGGCGTAATCCCGTTTTCCTCGTTGTATGACTCCTGGATGGCCCGCCGGCGATTGGTTTCGTCCAGCGCCCGCCGCATGGAGTCGGTGACGGTGTCGGCGTAGAGAATAGCCCTGCCTGCGACGTGGCGCGCCGCCCGGCCCATCGTCTGGATCAGCGATCCGGCTGATCGCAGAAACCCCTCCTTGTCGGCGTCCAGGATCGCGACCAGCGACACTTCCGGCAAATCCAGCCCCTCGCGCAGCAGGTTGATTCCGATCAGCACATCAAACTCGCCTTTGCGCAGCCCAGCCAGCAGCTTGACCCGCTCCAGCGTCTCAATCTCGGAGTGCATATAGCGGCAGCGCACCCCCACCTCGGTGTAGTAGCCGGCCAGATCCTCGGCCATGCGCTTGGTCAGCGTGGTCACCAGCACGCGTTCGCCGCGGTTGGCGCGGTCGCGAATCTCGGCCAGCAGGTCGTCGATCTGCCCCTTGACGGGCCGCACCTCGACCTCCGGATCCACGAGCCCGGTCGGCCTGATCACCTGTTCCACTACCACGCCTCCCGAGCGCGTCAGTTCGTAGGGCCCCGGCGTGGCTGAGACGTAAATCGTCTGGTAGACGCGGTTTTCGAACTCCTCGAACGTCAGCGGCCGGTTATCGAGCGCCGAAGGAAGCCGGAAGCCGTAGTCAATGAGGGTTTGTTTGCGGCTGCGATCCCCATGCCACATGCCGTGAACCTGCGGAATGGTCGCGTGGCTCTCGTCCACAAACAGGAGGAAATCGCGCGGGAAGTAGTCCAGCAGAGTCGGCGGCGGCTCACCTGGCAGGCGGCCGCTGAAGTGCCGGGAGTAGTTCTCAATGCCGTGGCAATAACCCATGGACTTGATCATTTCCAGATCGAAACGTGTTCTCTGGTGCAGTCGCTGCGCCTCCACCATGCGTCCCTCGGCTTCCAGCCGGGCGACGCACTCGGTCAGTTCGGCCAGAATCGACTCAATGGCCGCCGATTTGCGCTCCGGCTGCACCACGTAGTGGCTCTTGGGGTAGATCGGCAGTCGCGCGTATTTCTGCTTCACGGTGCCGAACAGCGGATCGATCTGCGCCAGCGAATCAATCTCGTCGCCGAAGAGCTCAATGCGGTAAGCGCTCTCGTCGTAAGTGGGAAAGATTTCGATCACATCGCCGCGCACGCGAAAGGTCCCGCGGCGGAAGTCTGTATCGTTGCGCTCGTACAGAATGTCCACCAGCCGCCGCGTAATGTCTCTGCGGCTGATGCGCTGCCCCTTTTCGAGCAGAAGCAGCATGCCATAATACGCCTCCGGTGAGCCCAGTCCATAGATGCAGCTTACCGAGCTCACAATGATCGAGTCTCGCCGTTCGAACAAGCTTCGCGTGGCTGAAAGCCGCAGCTTGTCCAACTCTTCGTTGATGGTGGCTTCCTTTTCGATGTAAAGATCGCCCGCTGGAATATATGCTTCCGGCTGGTAGTAATCGTAGTAACTTACGAAATACTCTACCGCGTTTGCGGGAAAGAACTGTTTGAACTCGTGGTATAGTTGCGCAGCCAGAGTCTTGTTGTGCGCCAGGATCAGCGCCGGCCGGTTTGCCTGCTCTATGACCTTCGCCATGGTGAAGGTTTTGCCTGAGCCGGTCACGCCGAGCAATACCTGATGTTTTTCCCCGGCAGCGAGCCCAGCCACAAGCTCGTCGATAGCTCGAGGCTGGTCCCCTCGAGGCTTATAGCTGGTCACCAACTGAAAGTCCATCTCTGCATTATAGCGGCTAAGCGAAGAAAAGGGGAATCCTTTCTTGCTGTACAGTTATCGCCAATTAAAGTCTGAAGAGGATTTCATGTTTCATTCAGATTGAATTCACATGGCGAAGATACGGTTCAAGTATTCGCAGGATGTCCCCGTCTCCTGACTGCGGATAGTAGTGGAGCTAGAAAATTACGGCGGTTTCCATTCTCTGGGGTGGTTGTACCGGCCTGCGGCAGCCCGAGGTGAGAAGCGTAGTCACCGCCCGATAACGATCAATGTCGCCCGACAACTAATTTCTGTGAGGTTTCTGCAATGACCCGAAGACTTAGAAAATTCATCATCTGCTGCGGGGCGTGCATCGCGATTGCACTTCTTCTCGTCAGCACTCCGAGGCTGTACGCTCAGGTTTCTGGTGGAACCATCGAAGGACTGGTCACCGATCCTACCGGCGCAGTGATTCCCGGCGCTACGGTTATCATCCGCAACCAGGCAACAAATGTCAGCCACACCATAACAACGAACAGCGTGGGACGGTACAGCGTGCCCAGCCTGCTTCCGGGCATGTATACGGTCACCGTATCGGCGGCCGGGTTTCGTTCGCAGGCCCACACAAACATGCAATTGACGGTCGGCGCGGTGAGAGCGATGGATTTTAAATTGACCATCGGCGCCGCCACGCAGAAGGTGGAGGTCAGTACGACGGCATCCAGGGTACAAACCACCTCCAACGTGATCAGCGGTGTGGTTGGAAAGACGCGCATTACGCAGTTACCCCTGAACGGGCGCGACTGGACACAGTTGGCCACCCTGCAGCCGGGCGTATTTTCCCTTAAAGGAGGCGAGCACGGCGTCAACAACAGAATCCAGCAAGGATCCGGTCAGCAAATGGCCATCAACGGCGGCCGCCCCTGGGAGAATGACTACCGCCTCGACGGCATCAGCATCAATGACTATGCCAACGGCGCACCAGGCAGCGCCCTCGGCGTCAACCTGGGCGTCGATGCCATCCAGGAGTTTTCGGTCGTTACCAGTAACTACCCGGCGCAATACGGAAGGTCTTCCGGCGGCATCATCAATGCTGTTACTAAGTCCGGAACCAACCAGTTGCACGGCGATGTCTATGAGTTCATCAGAAACAGCGCGGTGGATGCGCGCAACTATTTCAATCCTGGAGCCATTCCACCCTTCAAGCGCAATCAGTACGGCGAGTCGCTGGGCGGACCGATCCGGAAGAACAAGGATTTCTTCTTTGAGGATATTGAAGGAATTCGTCAGAATGAAAGCGAGAGCGTGGTCTCCGAGGTTCCCACCGCGGCCACGCGCGCCGGCAATCTTCCGGGGGGAGTACATGTTAACGTGGATCCCTTCGTCTCGAGTTTCATCAAAGCATTCTACCCGCTACCCAACGGCACGATCTCGCCCAATGGGGAAACGGGACAATTTGTCTTCAACGGTCCATTTATTGAAACCGAAAGCTTTGAGACAGGCAAATTCAATCAGGAGATAGGAAGCGCCGACTCTTTGGATGAAACCTTCCTCAACGATACCAGCCAGGGATCCCAGCCCGACGAAATGGATAACAAGAATGCTCTGTTCAGCGTCGACCGGCAAATAGCGACGATGGAAGAAGACCATACCTTCTCTCCCAACTTTGTCAATACGGCACACGCCGGCTATGTTCGTGTATACGCCAACGAGGGCTTGACCAGCGCGATTAATCCGCTCATCGGCAGTACTGCATTTGGTACGGATCCGGGACTCTCTGCCCCTTCCGTGCATGTTGGGGGCCTTGTCACCTTCAGCGGCGGTCTTCAGGCATTGTCGCAGCACACATACTGGTGGGACGATCTGCAATTTAACGACGATGCTTTCTATAACATCGGCAATCACTCGCTCCACTTCGGCATGTACTACGAGCACATCGATGACAACGAATATTCGGTGGCGACGCCGGCAGGAACCTGGAAATTCACCAATATTCAAGATTTCCTGACGAATCAGCCTCTTTCGTACGAATCCGTTCTGGCTGGACATAACTCAGAGCGCGGCATTCGGCAGAATATCTTCGCCTCGTACTTCGAAGACGACTGGCACGCCCGCCGGAATCTGGTGTTGAACCTCGGCGTTCGCTACGAAATGTCGACCGTTCCCACCGAGGAACATAACAAGCTGGCAAACCTGCCCACCATGTCATCTGCCGTCGAGAATCTGGGAAGCCCGTTCTTCACCAACCCAACCAAGTTGAACTTCGACCCGCGCGTTGGATTTGCCTGGGATCCGCGCAATAACGGCAGATTGGCAATTCGCGGCGGTTTTGGCATCTTTGACGTTTTGCCGCTGCCCTATCTATTTGAATTGGAAGACACGTTCAGCTACCCATTCTTTTCGCAGGGCACCAACAACAACATGCCGGCCGGCTCTTTCGGTGGGGGAACAGCGCAACCGCCTTACCCAGGCTACAATCTTCTCGCTTCCAATTCGAAGACAAAGCGCGGAGGGTTTGTCCAGTCGCATCCCAAGCTGGATTATGTGGAGCACTGGAATCTCAATATAGAACAACAGCTTACCAATAACATCAGCCTAATGGTCGCCTATGTCGGATCGCACAGCGTACACATTGTGCAGCCTTCGGACGACGGAAACATGACGGTGCCGACGCTGACCCCGACAGGCCTCTACTGGCCGACGTCTGCAAGCGCGCCGCGCCTCAACCCCAACTACGGACGCATCTCCGCGGTTCACTGGACCGGCACCGCCTATTACGACGCAATGGAAGTGAGACTGACTCAGAACATGACCCACGGCGTGCAGTTCCAGACCTCGTACACCTGGGGCAAGAGCATGGATACCAGTTCGACCTCAGTAGGAACTGACGCATTCAAGAACTCACTCAAGAATCCGCAATGGTTCTACCCGCGGCTTGATTACGGTCCTTCCGACTTCGACCTTCGCCAAAACCTGATGTTCAACTCGGTTTGGGCCATCGGCGGACCGTTCGAGACCGGGATGAATGGCGGCGTAAAGGGCTTCTTCAAGAAGGGCTGGCAAATCGGCAACATTCTCCAGATTGCCTCTGGCAATCCGTGGAACATAATTCTCGCTGGCGACCCGAACCACCAGCTTTCGTCTGTTAACCAGGAACTGCCGAACCGGAACTATAATGTTCCTGGCTGCCAAGGCTCCTTGATTAATCCGGGGAATCCAAACCACTTCGTAAAAGACCAGTGCTTCTCGTCCCCTGATCCAATCAACAAAATGGGTGATATTGGCCGTAACGCGGTCCAAGGCCCCGGACAGGTCTTCTGGAGTGCTTCAGTGGACAAGATGACTGCGCTCACTGAGAGGCTGAGAATGCAGGTCCGAGTTGAAGCATTCAACGTTGACAACCACACCAACTTCTCCTGGCCGATTCAGAATCAGATTCTCGGCTCCCCAAGTGAAGGCGTCATCACCTCAACAGCCACTTCAAATCGCGAATTACAGGGCGCCGTCAAGCTCTTCTTCTAACAAGCGCCCTGCAAGCCGGGAGAACATGTGCCGGAACGGATTGAATCAATCTTTCCGGCACATTCCCCCGAATCCCAACCAAATATTTTTTAACTTAAACTAAAAATAGATGGGACCGGAGCAATCAGGTGGATTTGAAACATAACTTCGTTATGAAATCGGAAAGAATGACGGCGTTAGTTATAGTCGATAAAACCTGCTATACCATAAAATGGCATTACCCATAGAAGAAACTCGATCGCTGCAAGTTGCCTACGTAAGGAAAAGCCTCGCGCCTCATACCGGGGTGATACAAGAAGGCGCAAGAATATACCGAATAACATATTCCGGATGCGATCAGCGCGGCCATCCTCGAAGCGAATCCGCTTCGGTGGGGGCCGCGCTTTGATTTGCGCATTCGCCCGAGCTTCCGGCACGCTGCGAACGGGAATGGCTGCAGGCAGCGCAGGTCCATCTCCACCACATGCGGGGCTTCACAGCAGCACCTGCTCTGCACGGCTCGCTTATACTGGCGCAGTCTGGTACAACAATTTCTGTGTCGCATTTCATCCGCCAAAGGTAGTGTCCGAATTGGGCGAGGCAAGAGTAATGCGGACTTCCAGGCGCCGGGCCAGGTTCGGCCGGTTCGTGTTTAGATGTGGAAAGGTGCAAGCATGAGTTCTCTTGAAGAGTGGTTGACTGGTGGTCTGCTCATCAGCGATGGCGCGTGGGGCACGGAATTGCAGAAGCGCGGCCTGCCTTCAGGCACGGTCCCCGATTCCTGGAACCTGACGCACCCCGAACGCGTCGAGCAGGTTGCCGGAGCTTACGCTGAGGCGGGCAGTCAGATCGTCCTGACGAATACGTTCCGTGCAAATGCTGTGGCGATGAACCAGGCTTCAGAAGCGGAACTGGATGCGATCAACCGCGCCGGGGTCGCCATCTCGCGGCGCGGCGCGCCACAGGCTCGCATATTCGCGTCGATCGGCCCCACGGGGAAGGTGCTTGTCTCCGGCGAGGTGACAAGCGAACAGGTGTCCGCGGCCTTTGCGGCGCAGGCGCGGTCTCTGGCTTTGGCCGGTGCGGACGCGCTGCTGGTGGAGACCATGAGCGATATTGAGGAGGCGCGGCTGGCGGTTCATGCCGCGCGGCAAACCGGATTGCCAGTGATCGCTTCGTTTGCCTTTGATTCCGGCAAGAACAAGGACCGCACCATGATGGGAGCGACGCCGGAGGCCGTTGCTGAAGCGATGACAGAAGCCGGTGCCGCTGCGGTGGGCGCAAACTGCGGCGTGGGCGTCGAGCGGGTTGTCCCCATCTGCCGGCGGCTCCATGCAGCTACAGCCCTGCCCATCTGGATCAAGCCAAACGCCGGCCTGCCCACGATTGATGGCGCCACGCTTCATTATGAAACCTCGCCCGAGTTCTTCGCATCGCATTTTGAGCAGCTTCGCGACGCGGGAGCGTCGTTCGTGGGAGCGTGTTGCGGCTCTACGCCGGCGTTCATTCGCGCGCTGGTGAAGGCAAAAACCCCCATAACTTAAAATGCGTGCTGCGGGCCTGCCTTCAATTGAAGGCTTCGGCGCTCGCTACGCTCGGATAGAATGATTTCGGCAATGAGTGGCATTTCCATCGGCGGCGATTGGGTTGGGCGCGTTATCGACGGGAAATTCACGCTTCTTCGGTGGCTGGGCGGTACAGAGCGGAGCGGCGTCTTTCTGGCAGAGCGCGAAAATTATCAAGCGCGGAGAGCCGCTCTCAAGCTCATTCTGGCTGATGGAGTGGACGCGTCGGCCTGCCTTGCGCGATGGGCCGCGGCAAAGAACCTGTCTGATCCTCACCTGATATGCGTGATCGATGCGGGGCAGTGCGTGATCGACGGCACGGATCTGCTCTACGTTGTAACGGAATATGCCGACGAAGTTCTCGCCGAGGTTCTTCCCGGTCGGCCACTGACGCCCGAAGAAGCAAAAGAGATGCTGGAGCCGATGCTGGGTGCGCTCTCTTATCTTCACGGGAAGGGATTGGTCCACGGCCATCTCAAGCCGTCGAATATCCTGGCCGTTCATGATGAGCTGAAGCTTTCTGCAGATTGTCTTGATACCGCTGGGAGGGCCCGCGAAACTTCATCGCCATTAAGCATCTATGACGCGCCGGAAGCTGGCGCCGATCCGATCTCTCCGGCCGCCGATATCTGGTCGCTGGGCATCATGCTGGTGGAAGCTTTGACCCAACACCCACCGGTCTGGGACAGATCGACTGGCAGGGAAGTGGTCTTGCCGGAATCCATACCGCAGCCTTTCGTCGGCATTGCGCGTGAATGCCTGCGCATTGATCCTGCGCGTCGATGCACCCTCGGCGATATCAAGGCTCGTCTTGCGCCAGGCGAATCTTCTCTGGAGCAACCTGCCCCCAAAGAAACAGAGACAACGCCAGCGGCGGTGGGCGAAAGTGTTCCTGCTGCGGCCCCCGAGCCCGTTGAGGCTATAGAAACGGAGATTGGGTCTGGCAGCCTTCGCTTAAAGGTGATCGTTGCCGCGGTGGTGGTGCTGATTGCGGTGGTAGTCGCTCTGTGGCTGCGGCCTCACCAGACACGGCCATCGTCGCCAGTCGCAACAGCCCCGCATCAGGTTTCCGCACTCAAGCCCCAAGGCGCGCCAGTGAAAGGCGCTGTTGCGCACCGGGTTTTGCCGGATGTGCCTGAAAGCGCAAGCGCGACGATTGAAGGGCACGTTCGAGTGAGGGTACGACTCCAGGTCGATCGGGAAGGCAACGTTGCGAAAGCGACATTCGACTATCCGGGGCCAAGCCAATACTTCGCCAGGCTGGCCATCAACGCCGCCAGGCAGTGGAAGTTCAAGCCCGCGCAGGCCGATGGCCAACCGGTCCCCAGCATGTGGATCCTGCATTTCCAGTTTGCGCAAACCGGATTGGTGGTTACCCCGGTCGAAGTATCTCCCTGAGGAAGTTCCCGCGGAGATACGTTCCGGGAGCGCTGGGCATATCGAGCCAGATGAAAAGATGCGCAATTTGCATAAAGAATGCTAACTTGATGCAAACGCAGAGACACGCTCTGGATCGATGCATATGGCGGGGACGTTGCCAGATTGGGAAACCGTGGAGCGGGGCAAGCTGGCCCGCCGCTTTGCAGATCGCGCACTGTCCAGGATGGCCGGCGCTCCGCTGATTTCCGGAAACCGCATCCGATTGCTCCGCAATGCCGAGGAGAATTATCCGGCATGGATGGAGGCAATTCGGGCGGCTAGGCGGATCATTCACTTCGAGACTTATATCTTTCGATCGGATCTCATCGGGCTGGAGTTTGCTCGCCTTTTGGAGCAGAAAGCCGGAGAAGGCGTAAAGGTTAGGCTGATTTATGACTGGTTCGGCGGCCTTGGTGGAACTTCCTTTGGCTTCTGGCGGCGGCTGCGCAAAGCGGGCATCGAGGTACGGTGCTTTCATCCGCCGCGGCTGGATGATCCGATCGAGTGGCTAAGCCGTGACCATCGCAAGATCATCACTGTCGATGGATCCATTGCCTTTGTGTCGGGGCTGTGTGTGGGGCAGAACTGGATGGGAGGCGCGGATGGCGACATAGCGCCGTGGCGCGATACCGGCGTCATGATCGAAGGACCAGCCGCACGCGAGGTGGATCGCAGTTTCAGGCAGATGTGGGACGCTCTCGATCCCAGGCGCCCGATTGAAGATATGCAGGAGAGTGCAGATGCCGATGCGGCGGGCAGCGTGGCACTGCGCATCGTTCCAGGCGAGCCAGGCAGGGCGGGAGTGTACCGGTTGGATTTGTTGACTGCCGCTCTGGCGCGCAAGTCCATCTGGCTGACGGACGCTTATTTCTTTGCCACGCCCTCCTACATCCAGTCCTTGCGCGCCGCCGCCCTCGACGGGGTCGATGTGCGGCTGCTGGTTCCCCGCACCAGCGACATCCCCGTGGTTCGCGCCTTGTCCAGGTTCGGATACCGTAGTCTGCTCGAAGCCGGCGTTCGCATCTTCGAGTGGAACGGTTCCATGCTGCACGCCAAGACTGCGGTGGTCGATGACCACTGGTCCCGGGTAGGCTCGACCAATCTGAACCTGGCCAGTTGGCTGAGCAATTTTGAACTGGATGTCGTCGTGGAAGATCAAAATTTCGCGCGGCTGGTGAAGCAGATGTACCTTGATGACCTTGCCAACGCTACGGAAGTGGTTCTGACCGAGAAAGCGCGCATCAGGCCGCTGCAGCCGCCGCGTCCCCGCCGCCGTAGCCGGCGAGCTGCACGCGGCAGCGCGGGACGAGCCGCGACCGGGGTCATGGCCATGGGCAGTACGGCGGGGGCTGCCATTACCCGGCCGCGTCTGCTGGGACGGGCAGAGGCCCCCGTCATGTTTACCGCTGCCCTGATCCTTCTCTGTGTCAGTGTTCTTGCCGCCTTGTTTCCCCGCACCCTAAGTATCGTTTTGACAATCGGTTGCGGCTGGATGGCCCTGGTTCTTCTGCTCAAGTCATTCCGTTTGCGCCACCTCGGCGCGGCCGGCCCTCCGGCGGATAAATCCCGAAAGGTGTAGAATCAACAAAGTAAGATATGGCAGCACTGATTCAAACAGAACTCTCCAGAACGAAAAATCCACCAAAATTGAGACGCATGCGTGTGGCGACGTACAACGTCCACAAGTGCCGAGGAATGGACGGGCTTGTTCGTCCCGATCGCATCGTCGAGGTCCTGCGGGAAATCAATGCGGACATTGTGGCGCTGCAGGAGGTCGTCTGCCGCGAAGGCAGGCGGCCGCACGACCACCAGGCGCGGTATGTGGCTGAAAAACTGGGCTATCACTCCGAATTAGGCGAGACTCGCCGCTATCGCGGCGGTGCCTATGGCAACGTCCTGCTCTCGCGTCTGCCCATTCATCATGCAGCCCACCACGACCTCTCCATCCGCGGACGTGAGCGCCGGGGCTGTTTGCGCGCCGATGTGCGTGTGGACGGCAGCTCATGGCTGCACCTGTTTAATGTGCATCTGGGCACGGCGATCTATGAGCGGCGGATCCAGGCTCGCGAGATCTTTCGGCGGCGGCTGTTTACCGATTCGCAGCTTTTCGGCGCCAGAATCATACTGGGCGATCTGAACGAGTGGAAGCGCGGTTTGCCCTCAGAGCTTTTGACAACCTACTTTGAGAATGCCCAAAGCCATGTGGGACTGGACCGCGTGCCGACATATCCGGGCGTGATGCCGATCCTGCCATTGGACTACATCTATCTTGATCGCGGGCTCCAGCTTCACAACGTCGAGGTGCATCGCACCCGGATGGCGCTGATGGCCTCGGATCACCTGCCCGTGGTGGCGGACTTCAGCCTGCCCGTGGATACGGCGAACGATCGCCAGGCAGACGCTTCGTTTGCCAATCGACCGCAGCCGGTGTCTTCGTCATTCGAATGCCGCCCGTGCGAGTGATTTGCTGTCCGAATTGACTGACGATGCTGGCCCGTATTCTCTGACGAAGTCCGTACAGAGGCAAGATCCGATTACTTTTGATTGCTGACTGTGGGAGTGGCGCACACTTGTCACCCCTCCGCGCGGAACTTTGGGCGCGGGCGGATTCGTAAAGACCGGCCGGTTTGCAGTGATCCACTTTCGATCCGCTCCCTCGCGGCTTTACTTCGAGTGCCTGCCGGTCTTTACCAGTCTTCGATGGTTCCGACGCCTTTCCATCCTCGCGTACCGCAATGCCGAACCGATGGTTTCACTCCACAGACCCAGATGGCCGGTGGCCCAGGTAGCCTTTGCGGCATTCCGAGACGCTTGCCTTGTGATGGCCACATTCATCTTGAATGTGGCCATGAAATGCCGGACCCAGGTGCTTTCTGACGAATCATAGGCTGTGCCCTAACCCAGGGCGCATCGATTTTGAAACGTCGGACAGCGACGAATCTTCGTACAACCCCGATCCCACGATGTACGTATCCGAGCCGTGTTGAACTTTCTGCACATACGTCAATTTGCGCGTGGGAGTGTTGTCTCCGGGCTTGTACCAGTAGTAGTCCACCCAACCACCGCCGTTCTTCATGGCTTCGGTTATGCATTCCCTGATGACCGGCTTGCCGTTCACATCCTTCAAATCAATGAGGTTCTTTCCTTCCAGGCTGGGCTGTCCGGGATTCACCACTTCAACGCCTTCGGGCCGCACCACGAACACATACGTGTCCATGAAGACGAAAGGCCCTGTTTTGTCGCGTAGTTTCGGGAAGCCCTCTTCGCCCTCCTCGGCAACAATGGCAGAGGCGCGATTCACAACATCCTCAATAAACGCCTTGTCCATCTGCATGTTGTAGATCCCGCTGCCGATGAGGTATTGCTCGCCGTCCGGATAGGTAACACGCTTCACGAACGTGGACTTCCAGGTTGGGAAGATGTCTCCAGGCTCCGGATACATGTAGTGGACCCAACCCTCGCCCGAGGGGCTGTTGACGGCTTCAAGGAACATCCTTCCGTAGGGTCTGCCATGGACGTCCGTAATTTCGCTGTCATTTTGTCCTTCCCTGCTTGGATCGGCTGCATGAAAGACCCTGGTTCCATCCATGCTCCAGATGAAGATGTAACTGCTGTCGTGGAACCACTTCGATCCCTGCTTGCGAAATTCCGGATAAGCCTGCGCCCCTTGTTCTTCCAGCAGAGCGGCCCCATCGCGCACCAGCGCCATCAGCTCGGGAGCGGTCATCTTCGTGGTTGTGCTTGCCTGTTTCGGTGCATTGGCCAGATACACGCCGCATCCTACCAGCACCCAGTGGTCGCCCATCCTTGCCAGGCTTACATAAGTTGACTTTTGCGTGGAGACGCTCTCGCCCGGCTTGGGCCACATGTAGTCCACCCAGCCGGAACCCTTCGTTTTCGCAACTGTCATCATTTCCCGAATCAGCAGTTTGCCCTGCGTATCCTTCAGGTCCGTCAGGTTGCGGCCTTCAAGACTGGGGAACGCGGGATTGACCAGGTCAACGCCGTTCGGGTCGATAACAAAGATGTAGGCATCCTTGGTGAGAAAGCGTCCTTTCGGATTGCGAAAGAGTGCGAATGCCGCCTCGGGATTGGCTTCGATCTGGCCCACGGCGTCATTCACCGTATCCACCACGAATGCTCTCTCCATCCGGTCGTTGTACATTCCTGCGCCAATAATGTAGGTCTTGCCTGAAGGAGCCTGCACTTGCCGAACATAGGTGCTCTTCCAGCGCGGAAGGAGTCCGTTCGGCACAGGCCATTCATAGTGATACCAGCCAGTCTGTTTGCCGGGCACCGCCGTCGCCGCGTCGATGATGCCGCGGATGATGGGTTTGCCGTTGACGTCCTGCAGATCAAGCACGTTTTTGCCTTGCAGCGCGGAGTCCGGATGCACCAGCATGTTGCCCTGCGGGTCGAGAACGAAGATGTAGCGGTCGTCCTGACGCCACCGGCTGCCGGGAACGCTCAGCTCAGCGAAACCGGCCTCGCCTTTGGCGTGGATCATAGCGGTTGCATCATTGACCAGCACTACGAGGTCCCGGGTCTCCTGGTGTTCGTAGGCCTGGTCCAGACTTGTTGAAGAGGTATTCGTCGAAGCGGTTGCTGTCTGGCTCATCAGTGCAGCGGGCGCCAGCATGACAACCAGGGGAATCAGCGGCAAGAGCGAAAGTTTCTTTCGTACACACATACTTACCCCCTTGCCATTGGGTACAGTAGAGTGGTCTTCCATTGTCCTGAACAACGCCAGGTTGATACGGTGACTCGAATCACTGCGGCACGTGATGAATTGCGGCAGATGAAGCGTCTCTTACATTGTCAGAGAGCAGCAGGGAGGCTTCTTCGCGGAATGCTTCACACTCCCGCGGCGGCCAGCATGACAAAGACGATTACCCCGGTTACCGATACGTAGAGCCATATCGGGAAGGTCCACGGAGCGACTTTGCGGTGTGCCGGAATGCGGCCGGTGAGCGAAAAGAAGAAGGTGATCAGCACCAGTGGCAGTGCAACCATCGAAAGCAGAATGTGGCTGACTAGGATGGTGAGGAACACAATGAGCACAAGGCCATGGCCGGGATAGTGCGTTTCGCCATGCAGCGCGAAGTTGGCTACATAAACGATCAGGAAGCCCACCGAGAAGACGAACGCCGTCATCATGGCCGCGCGGTGCGCTTTAATGCGGTTTGGCCAGGTGCGCGGCCCGCGGATGCAAGCGTAGCCGATCAGCAGCGCCGCTGCGCTGAGCCCATTGAGCAGCGCGTCCAGAGTGGGCAGATAGGTCATCTCCCTTTGTGTCGCGGCCATGGGGTGATGTACGTAAATCAGCCAGAACAGGAAGAGCATCGCCACCGCGCTGAAGATCACAATGGCGATGATGACGCGGCGGGTGCCAGATTGTGAGCCGGCGGACGGAGTTGCGCTGGTCATGAGTCAGTATCTCGCGGCGGCGCAGAACATCAGCGATGTGAAGAGCAGCGGCAGGTAGAGCACGCTCACCTTCAACAGGTCGCGCGCCAGCATGCGGCTCTCCACCTCACTCTCAGTGCGGAGAATTCCGGCAAAGCGTATCGTGTACCCCAGATAATTCAGGTCAAGCACAATCGCCAGCACCGCGTAGGTGGCTCCCGTCAACCCAAGCCAGCAGGGCGCCAGGCTCACGGGAATCATCAGGACAGCGAAGAACAGCGCTTGGGCCACGGTGGACCGCCCGTTGGGTTGCACCACGGGCAACATGCGGATGCCCGCCCGGGCGTAATCGTCGCGGTAGAGCCAGGCGATGGCCATGAAGTGGGGAAACTGCCAGGCAAAGAGAATGGCGAACAATGCCACGGCCGGCCACTCGATGCGCCCGCACGCCGCCGTCCAGCCCAGCAGCGGGCCCATGGCGCCGGGAAACGCGCCGATCAAGGTGGCCAGGGCGGTGACGCGCTTCAGCGGCGTGTAAATGGCCACGTAGGTAAAGGCAGTGAGCAACGCCAGCATGGCTGTCAGCAGGTTCACGCGCAGCAGGAGCCAAAGGGCCCCCAGCGCGAGCGCGCCCAGGCCCGCCAGAACTCCCTGCTTGAGCGAGAAACGACCGGCGGCCAACGGACGATCCGCTGTTCGCGTCATGTACGCGTCTGTCTTCCGTTCGATGGCTTCGTTCAGCGCGCCGGCGCCGGCTGAGATCAGTCCGATGCCCAGCAGCGCATTGAGCAGGCCGTGCTGCGGGCCGGCGAGGCCCGCTTGCATCGATCCCAGGTAATAGCCGCCCCAGCCCGTAACCAGCACCAGGCCAACCACCTTGACTTTGAATAGTTCGCGCAGGTCGTGGATCAGGGTGGCCGTGGCGCCGCGGCTGGGCGCGTGAATCGTGCTGGCGCCTGGTGCGGCGCTTTCAATGGTGCGCGCGGCAAGTGCAGCCGAATTGGCAGCTTGAGTGGTGGAAGCCATGGGGAAAGATGGGAACCTTGACGGAGGCCATTTTCAGGGGAATGCGTCCGCCTCTCCTACGATGATACCAAGCAATATCGGCTTGCGGTTCTGTCTGCCGGGATTGTTCTTTGGCGGGCGGAATCATTCAGCGGCGCCGGCTGCCGAGTGAGCCGGGATTCGCCTCACCGGACGGCGCGATTACGGGCCAAATTCTCTGCAGTCAAACGGCAGTTTCGTGCCGAAGACGCACATTTTTCGCGGCTTTTTCTGCTTAACCTGTTCACTTTGTTTCGCTTGCGGGACGCAAGATCGGCAAGTCGCACATCCTGGGACGCGGAGCGCCCCTGCTTCATGCTGCAATACAGCCCTGGCATTGGGCTGGCCTGAGCCAAACCCGCCTGTGCGCCCGTCCGTCTTCCTCGTTTGGCATTCTCTCACTGCTTGTTGTACATCGCCATGACGGCCTTGCGCAGGGCCAGCCTGCTGTCCAGCCGGGTATAAAACATGTGTCCCCCGGGGAATTCGTGCACGGTGATGCGTGGCGGGTTGCCCATGGCCGGTATCTGGTTGACCGTGATGAGCGATCCCATGAACGGACATACAAGGTCATTCCAGCCGTGCGCGATGAACACCCACATATTGGGATCGGCGGCGACAGCCTGGCGTAATTGCGTCACGGAGCCGGCGCGCAACTGGGGGCCACCCTTCCAGATGTTGGCGATCTGGTAGTTGAGCGTGTAGTAAGGCGCGTCCACCTTCCAGCCCACCGTCTGGGTGTCGAAGTTGACCATCGCCGAGGTCAGCGGCGCGATGACGGCGGCCAGGATGGGATCGTTGGCGCGCTGCTGAGGCGCAAACGGGAACGGGTCATAGGAGGTTACGTTGGAATCGTAGATCGAGCCGAGCTTGTCTTTGTTGCGGTACTCCTCGCGCAGATAAGCCTCAGGGCTGATACGCCCGCCCGAGTTCTTGACGAAAGTCGGGTTGAGTCCGGTCAACTCCGTCACCTGCTGGATCATCTGCTGTGTGGCCGCGGGATTGGAGCGGCCTTCGAGGAGGGCCGTGGCATATGGACCCATGGCGTAGGAGATCACGCTGGACATGGCGGCCGGCGTCAGCTTGTTCTCCCGTTCCAGGTGAGCCGCGACAATGGAGGGCAGCGTGATGATCCATGGCAGCGGCGACACATCGCCGTGCTGCATGAGAGTCGGGTTGAGATAGGGCGAGATCAGCACTTCGCCGCTCATGCCTACGCCCAGTTGCGATTGCAGATAGTAGGCGATGCGCGGCGCGCGAAAGCCGCCGTAGCTTTCTCCCACGATGTACTTGCGCGAGTCGAGCCGGCCGTTCTTTACCAGCCACTTGTAAATGACGCGCGAGAGGTAGTGGATGTCGGGATCGGTCGAGTAAAAGAGCTTCTTGGCTTGAGCCAGTGGAACCAGCGAGCGGCTGAAGCCGGTGCCGATGGGGTCGATGAAGACCAGGTCGGTAAAGCTGAGCCAGGTGGCGGGATTATCGGTGAGAGCCGGTGTCTCCGAAGGGCTTTCGCCCTTGTTGCCGAAATTCACGTGCTTGGGGCCGATGGCGCCCAGGTTCAGGAAGGCCGAAGAGGCGCCGGGACCGCCGTTGATTGCAAAGGTGACCGGGCGGTTCTTGCCGGCCATGGTGTAGCTGGTTACCACCACCTTGCCGACCACCTTGCCGGTGACAGGGTCGCGCACGGACATTGCGCCAACGGTGACCGTGTAGTGCAGCGTCTTGCCGTCGAGCTGCATGGACTGCTCGACGTGGGCCGGCGGGGGCAGCGGCGGCAGGTTGAGATTTTGCGACTGCGGCTTTTTGGGCGACGTTGCCGAGGCGGCGGACTTCTCCTTGGCCTGTTTGCTGGATTGCGCGGCGGCGGGTGCGGAGAACGCTGTGAGGCCAGGCAGAGCGCAGACCAGAACTGCGGCGCACAGACGGAAGCGGAAAGTCCGAAAAATGCCCATGCTCAATACGATACAAGGTGCGAGCCGCGCGGGGGCCGGAAAAACCCGGTCAGCGCACTTTTGAACTCAGTTTCAGGTCCAGGAATTCCTTGAGCGCCACGGCGTTGTTGTGCTCTGTGTCATGGGAGCTGTAGATGAGCGTAACGGCGCCCTGTTGAGCGGCATCGAGAAGTGGGCGCACGGCAGCTTCGTTTTCGTTCAGCTCCTTGAAATAGCGTTTGCGGAACTCCTGCCAGCGCTCGGGATCGTGATGGAACCATGTGCGCAGCCCGGCGCTGGGCGCGGCATCTTTGAGCCATCCGGCGATCGCCAGCGAGGATTTCGTCACGCCTCTTGGCCATAGCCGTTCCACAAGGAACCGGGCGCCGTCTTGTTTGCTGGCCGGGTCGTAAACGCGCTTGAGGTGAATCATCGAAGTGCTCCTGCGAATGAATTTTCGCATTGTTTTCCGTGCAGGGCTAGCCGCGGGTTGTGCAACCGCAAACCCGATCTCGTATGCGCTGTAACAGCGGAGTTAGTCTCGGGCGCAGCAGACCTGGCCCACGGGCCGATGAGACAAAGCGATGCGCTTGCCTTTGCCAATCCGGCAATGACGGCCGTTCACATCCTCATCTTTATGTTGGCAAGAAAATTACCTGCAAGAAATTCTGTGGAAAAGAAAATATTTTAAGGGGGGTGGTATGCGCCGGCGGAGTTTGGCGAGCTGGCGAGGTTGGCGGAGTCTGTGAGTTCGCAAGGGTCATGAGTTCCTCTCTGCGAGTTGGCAGGTTGGCGAGTGCGCACGTGGGCGGCTGCGCGCCTGGGGTGCGATTTAGTTTCTATTGTGCGAGAAAGGAAGGAAATTCTCTGCAAATGCAAGTTGTTGCAAGAGTGATGGTTGTGGATTCAGGTGCTTGACATTTCGATCTGCCGCCCAGGAAATTGGCGGCGCCGGCACGCCCAGCGCCCCGTCATTTCCCGTGGAAAGCACACCTCGTGTGCCGGCCTCAGTCAGCGGGATGCAGAAGCAAGCCTCAGATCCTCTTTGCCCGCTGCGCATCTATTAAGCTGAAAACGTGTAGCACAGCCAGACTGAAGAACCTTCGTACGTGGAGCTGCGGATGGAGCGGAGGGATTAAGAGAATGGCAAAGAGAGTTGCGGAATTATTCGTCGAGGTGCTTGCCGCCGCGGGCGTCGAAAGGATTTACGGGGTTGCGGGCGATTCGCTGAACGGCATTACCGATTCCGTCCGGCGTCGTAACGGAATTGAGTGGGTCGGCGTCCGGCACGAGGAGACGGCTGCGTTCGCCGCCGGCGCGGAAGCGGCGTTGACGGGCAAGCTTGCGGTTTGCGCCGGAAGCTGCGGGCCGGGCAATCTGCACCTGATCAACGGACTCTATGACGCACACCGGAGCCGCGTGCCGGTGCTGGCGATTGCCGCGCACATCCCATCCCAGGAGATCGGCAGCGGCTATTTTCAGGAGACACACCCCGAGCTGCTGTTCAAGGAGTGCAGCCAGTACTGCGAATTGGTGTCCAATCCCGCGCAGATGCCGCGCACGCTGGAGATTGCGATCCAGACGGCGCTGTCAAAGCGCGGCGTGGCAGTGGTGGTCTTGCCCGGCGATGTGGCGCTGCTGGACGCCGAAAACGACGACCGCCGGGTCAACTTCACTTTTGCCCAGCCGCATATTGTCCCGCGCGCGGAGGAACTGGAGCGACTGGCCGCGGAGCTCAACGAGGCGCGGCGGGTGACGATTCTGGCCGGTGCCGGATGCGCCGATGCGCACCAAGAGCTGATTGCGCTGGCCGGCAAGTTGCGCGCGCCCATTGTGCACGCCATGCGCGGCAAGGAGTTCATCGAGTATGACAATCCGTACGACGTGGGCATGACTGGCCTGCTGGGATTTTCCTCGGGCTACCACGCGATGATGAACTGCGATGCGCTGCTGATGTTGGGCACGGACTTTCCCTATCAGCAGTTCTATCCGAAGGATGCGCGGATTCTGCAGATCGATATCCGCGAGGAGCAACTGGGCCGGCGCAGCCATCTGGATCTGGGGCTGGTGGGCGGCATTGCCGAGACGCTGCCTGCGCTGCTTCCCCTCATTACGCAAAAGGCCGACCGCAGCCATCTCGATGCCTGCCTCGAACATTATCGCGAGGCCCGGAAGGGGCTCGACGATCTGGCGACGGGCAAGCCGGGCCAGCGGCCGATCCATCCGCAGTATCTTGCCAAGATCATCGACGAGGTGGCCGCGGCCGACGCCATCTTCACGGTGGATGTGGGCACTCCGGTTATCTGGGCGGCGCGCTACCTGACCATGAACGGGCGCAGAAGGCTGCTCGGCTCGTTCAACCACGGCTCGATGGCAAACGCTTTGCCGCAGGCCATTGGCGCGCAGATATCGCATCCGCGCCGGCAGGTGGTGAGCCTTTCCGGAGACGGCGGCATTTCGATGCTGATGGGCGACCTGCTGTCGCTGCGGCAGTTGAATCTTCCCGTGAAGATCGTGGTTTTCAACAACGGCTCGCTGGGTTTCGTGGAATTGGAGATGAAGGCCACAGGCTTTGTGCATCACGGAACCGAGCTTGTCAATCCCGATCTTGCCGGCATTGCGAAGGGAACGGGGATTCTGGGCCTGCACGTCGACGATCCGGAGCGAATCCGTCCCACGCTCGAAGAGGCGTTCGCGCACGATGGGCCGGCGCTGGTCGATGTCGCGGTGAACCGGCAGGAGCTGGCCATGCCGCCGTCGCTCAAGCTCGACATGATGCGCGACTTCAATCTGTATCTGATCCGCGCCATCCTGAACGGCCGCGGAGACGAGGTGGTCGATCTGGCCAAGACCAATCTGTTCCGGTGAGTGGCGCGCTCCGTCCGGCCGAAGACGGGCGGGAGGGGCGTGCTCTGCCCGGGCAGGTCATTCTTTGACCATGCGCCATTTTCTCACCGGCTCCTGCGCCTCTCGCCGAGCTTCTTCCTGAATTTTGGGGCTGACTGCAAACCGTTGCGCGGAGATGGCGCGACAGGCCGGGAGCCAAGCCGCTATATTTTTCGATTGTGCCGGGGCCGGCTGATGCGCTGCGCTCCGGCAGATTCCAGGACCAACTGAAAAGGAGAAGCAATGCGTATTTGTTTTTTGCTGCAGGTGCGCGCGGAAAAGCTGGAGGAGTACAAGGCGCGCCACAAGGCGGTGTGGCCGGAGATGCTGGCGGCGCTGCGCGAGACGGGCTGGCGCAATTATTCGCTCTTTCTGCGCCCGGACGGCCTGCTGGTGGGCTATCTGGAAGCGGACGACTTTTCCCAGTGTCTGGCGGGGATGAAACAGCGGGCGGTGAACGAACGCTGGCAGGCGGAGATGGCTCCATTTTTCGAATCAACCGGAAGCGGGGTTGCAGATGATAATATGTTTCCGCTTGAAGAAGTCTTCCACCTCGATTGAGCTAAATCGCAGAGCAAGCAAGCGGGGCATGATCGCCGGACGCACGATGACGGCGTGCGAAACAGCATGAGGTGCGTTCCGGAAGGCCGATGTCGAGCGATCAGGTCAGAGGAGGAAGTTTCTATGAAGACGTTTAATGCGTTACGCCGTGATCTTCTGCGCACGGGTAGTCTGGGCTTGGCAGGTGCCGCATTGCCGGCAGTTTCCTATGCGGCTTCCAGCAACAAGAAGAGCGGAGCTTTGGCAGCCGAGGGCATCTTCAATGTGCGCAAATACGGCGCGACAGGTGACGGCAAAACGCTGGACACCAAGGCCGTCAACAGCGCCATTGAAGCGGCAGCGGCGGCTGGCGGCGGAGTCGTGCTCTTTCCCGCGGGCACTTATCTGTGCTTCTCCATCCGCCTGAAGAGCAATGTGCATCTGCATCTGCTTGAGGGCAGCATGATCGAGGCGGCTGCGTCACCCGCGCCGGGGCAGAAGACCGGCTACGACGGCGGTGTTTACGATGCGGCGGAGCCCAATCCGGCGGCAGGCCACTACGAGGACTACGGGCACCGGCACTGGCACAATTCGCTGATCTGGGGCGAAGACATCCACGACTTCAGCATTACCGGCGCGGGGCTTATCTTCGGCAAAGGGCTCAGCTTCGGCGGCACGTGGGCGCCGCGCGGCAACTATCCGATGTACAATCCCAAGCAACCGGGCGTGGGCAACAAGGCCATCGCTCTGAAGAACTGCCACAACGTGCTGCTTCGTGATTTCTCCATCCTCAAGGGCGGTCACTTCGGCCTGTTGCTGACCGGTGTGGACAATGTGACCATCGACAACCTGACGATCGACACCGACCGCGACGGAATGGACATCGACTGCTGCCAGAACGTGCGCGTCACGAACTGCACGGTGAATTCGCCCTGGGACGACGGCATCTGCCCGAAGTCGAGCTATGCGCTGGGCTATCGGCGGCCTTCCAAGTACTTCACCATCTCCAACTGCTGGGTGACCGGGGAGTTCCAACTGGGCACGGTTCTGGACGGGACCTTCAAGAAATTTCCCGAGGGCGTTCGCATCCCGCACAACGGGCGCATCAAGTGCGGAACGGAATCGAACGGCGGCTTCATCAACTTCACCATCACCGGCTGCGTCATCGACGGCTCGCTGGGCTACGCGCTGGAAACGGTCGACGGCGCGCACCTGGAAGACATCACCATCTCCAATACGACGATGCGCAATATCTATACCGGGGCGCTGTTTTTGCGGCTTGGGGCGCGGCTGCGCGGACCCGCGGCGACCACCAAGGTGGGTGTTTTGCGGCGCGTGCTGATCAGCAACCTGAACTGCTACAACGCGTCCGGCCGGCAGGCGTCCATCCTGAGCGGTATCCCCGGCCACACGATTGACGATGTGAAGCTCGATAACATCTACATCGAAACCGCCGGGGGCGGCACGGCTGAAATGGCCCAGCGTCAGATTCCGGAGATGGCGCACGGCTATCCGGAGCCGGGCAATTTCGGCCCTACGCCGTCGTCAGCATTCTTCATGCGCCACATGCGCAACGTGGAGATGAGCCATGTGGAGATTGCCAACGGCGTTGCCGACGCGCGTCCCGCGTTCTATCTGGAGGACGTGAACCGCGTGGACTTCTTTGCCATCACCGCGCCGCGCAACAACGGCGATGCCTTTGCGCTGCACAACGTCAAGGATCTGCGCATTGGATGGAGCAGAGCGGCGGCCGATGCCACGCTGAGCAGCGTGGAGAGCAAGACGCTGTGAGGGAATCACCACAAAGGCTCTCCCGGCGGGTGGAACAGAGCACCGGGAGAGCCTTTGTGCGTGGTTGCGTTGTAGCGCAGCGCCGATGACGGCTACCCGCGCAGCCAGTCCTTGACTTTCTGAACCATGACGTCGCGGCCGATATCGGAAATGGCGTTGGTCAGCGGGATCTGCTTGGGGCAGGCCTCTACGCAATTTTGCGCATAGCCGCACTCCTGAATGCCGCCGTCGCCGGCCAGCGCGCGCAGACGCTCTTCCTTGAAAACCTTGCCGGTAGGGTGGTTGTTGAAGAGCTTGACCTGCGCGATCGTGGCCGCGCCCACGAAGCCGGTGGCCGGGTTGAACTGCGGGCAGACTTCCATGCAGCAGGTGCAGCTAATGCAGTTCGACAGCGGATAGTTTGCCTCCTGCTGCTGCGGAAAGACGCGCGGGCCGGAGCCCAGATCGTAGGTGCCGTCCACCGGGACCCAGGCTTTGACGGCCTTGAGATTCTCGAACAGGACGGAGCGGTCAACCTGCAGATCGCGCACCAGGGGAAACTTCGAGAGCGGCTCGACGCGGATGGGCTGCTCCAGATTTTCGACCAGCGACGAGCAGGCCATGCGCGCCCGGCCATTGATGCGCATGGCGCACGAGCCGCAAATCTCCTCAAGGCAGTTGGAGTCGTAGGCGATGGGGGTGGTCTGGTGGCCCTCGGCGGTCACCGGATTGGCGGCGATCTCCATCATCGCGGAGATGACGTTCATGCCGGGACGCCACGCGAGTTCGAACTTCTCCCACATCTCGGGCGCTTCGGGGCTGGCCTGGCGCTTGATTTCGAGTTGAACAGTTTTATCTGCCATGAGTCAGTCTCCCTCAGAGCTATTTGGCCGCGTCATAGCGGCGCGGGCGTGGCTTGATGTACTGGGTGTCCACTTCTTCATACTCGAAGCGCGGTCCTGCCACGTCGCCGGTGAAACTTGCCTTGGTGGTCTTCAGGAACTTTTCGTCGTTGCGCTCGGGGAAATCGGGCTTGAAGTGCGCGCCGCGCGATTCGTCGCGCAGCAGCGCGCCGAGCACCACGACGCGCGAGAGCTGAAGCATGTTGTAAAGCTGACGGGTGAAGGCGAAGCTGGTGTTGGCCCACTGGCTCTTGTCGCTCAGATTGATCTTTTTATAGCGGTCCAGCAGATCCTGAATCTTCTCGTCGGCCTGCTTCAAGCCCTTGTTATAGCGGAGCACGGTGGCGTGTTCCGTGGTGGTCTTGCCCAGCTCGCGCCACAGGCGGAAGGGATTTTCCGTTCCCTCGCTGTGGAGCAGGCTGGCGTTGATCTCCGCCTGGCGGGCCAGTTCTGCCGCTGCGCCACCGTCGCCTTCGGCCGGTTGCAGGCCCTTGGCATAATTGAGCGCGTTGGGCCCGGCGTGGAAGCCGCCGTAGATGCAGCTCAGCAGCGAGTTGGCGCCCAGACGGTTGGCGCCGTGATACTGATACTCGCACTCGCCGGCGGCAAAGATGCCGGGGATGTTGGTCATCTGGTTGAAGTCAACCCACAGCCCGCCCATGGTGTAGTGCATGCCCGGGAAGATCTTCATGGGCTCGAGGTGGGGATCGACGCCGACAAATTTTTCGTAAATCTCCAGAATGCCGCCCAGCTTGTGGTCCAGCGTGGCGCGGTCAATGTGGGTCAGATCGAGGTAAACCATGGGCTGGCCCTCGAGGCCCAGACCCAGTTCGTACACCACCTTGTGAATGGCGCGGGTGGCCACATCGCGGGGGACGAGATTGCCGTACTTGGGATACCACTCTTCGAGGAAGTAGAAGCGCTCGGACTGCGGAATCTGCTTTACGGGCCGCTTGTCGCCGGCGGCGCGTGGCACCCACACGCGGCCGCCCTCGCCGCGCGCCGACTCCGACATCAGGCGCAGCTTGTCTTCACCGGGAATCGACGTGGGGTGAACCTGGATGAACTCGCCGTTGGCGTAGTAGGCGCCCTGCTGGAAGATGGCCGACTGCGCGGAGCCCGTGCACACCACGGAGTTGGTGCTCTTGCCGAAGATGGCGCCAACGCCGCCGGTGGCCAGGATGATGGCGTCGGCAGGGAAGCTGCGCAGTTCCATGGAGCGCAGATCCATGGCCGTGATGCCGCGGGCCACGCCCTGCGAGTCGATGACCGCGGAGAGAAACTCCCAACCCTCGTATTTGCGGACCTTGCCCTCCGACTCGTGGCGGCGCACCTGCTCGTCCAGCGCGTAGAGCAACTGCTGGCCGGTGGTGGCGCCGGCGAAGGCGGTGCGGTGATAGAGCGTGCCGCCAAAGCGGCGGAAATCGAGCAGGCCTTCGGGAGTGCGGTTGAAAGGCACGCCCATGCGGTCAAGAAGATCGATGACGGCCGGAGCAGCCTCGCACATGCCCTTGACGGGCGTTTGGTTGGCCAGAAAGTCGCCGCCATAAATGGTGTCGTCAAAGTGCTGCCAGGTGGTGTCGCCCTCACCCTTCAGGTTTTTGGCCGCATTGATGCCGCCCTGGGCGCAAACGGAGTGCGAACGCTTGACCGGGACGATGGAAAACAGATCTACAGTCCCGCCCGCTTCGGCGATCTTGATGACCGCCGAGAGTCCGGCCAAGCCGCCTCCAATCACAATGATTCTAGGTGCCGCCATCGTCTAACAAATCCTTTCGCAAGAAAAGCAGCTAATTGCTTCCAGCCTCTAACTCCCCGGTCTTGCTCATCGGCCGCAGTTTGAGGCGGAAGTTATTTAAACCGGGGCGCCGGTGTGTGCCGGCGCGTTCAAGTACGAGATGGGCACATTTTGCGGTGCGTTGGCATATTTCGGTCCGACGAAGGCCCAGATGCTTCCCAGGCCCAGGACCGCCAGCAGCACTCCGCCCGCCACGCACACAAAACCAAAGCGCCTGCGGGACCGCGTGCCGGGCGTAATGCCCCACTTGGCCGCGAAGAGCCAGACTCCATAGGAAAAGTGCCAGCAGGCGGCGAGCATGCCGATGACGTAAATTGCCACCATCCACGGATTCGCCAGCGTCTGCTGCATCTTGTAGAAAGCCGCGCCGGGGTGATCGTGGAGGCTCACACCCATGAAGCGCTCCATGATGACGTGCTGGATGATGAAGGCGAAAGCGATGATCCCGGTATACCGCTGGGTGAGATACAACCAATTGCCCGACCAGGGATAATAAACAACATTCGACTTGCCGCGCAGCCAGATATAGAGACCATAGATGCCGTGGTAAAGAATGGGAATAAAGATGAAGACCCATTCCAGCACATGCACCATCGGCAGGCTGTTCAGGAATTCGACGGTCTTGCCGTACGCAACCGGACCGCCGAGGGCCTGAAAGTTCGAGATCAAATGCTCGATGAGAAATGCGCCGATGGGAATGATGCCCAGCAGCGAGTGCAGCTTGTGCCAGACGTAGCTGTTACCCTCGCCTGCGCGAAGAGGCTGCACGCCGCGTCTGACTGTGTGCGCGGCTGGTTGTTGAATTGTCGCCATGGAATGGTCAGCTCCTAAAGGCTGCGAGTTGTGGAAGTCCCAAATTAAGGGACCAAAATACGCACTCCCGTTTCAAACGCATTATTGGTGAGCCATCTCACTCGCGTCAAGGCAACGAAGTGGCAGGAATGCAATTACGCCATAAATGCAAACTTCAATCATTGCCTCATTAACAGCAAATCATTGAAGAGCGATTACATTGCCAGCAAAGGCAGCAGCGCAACCAGCGCTCGACCGCGGTGACTGAGCGAAAGTTTTGTTTCCAGATCGATCTCCGCCATGGTGCGGTCAAGCTCCGGCAAATAAAACAGCGGATCGTAGCCGAAGCCCCCGGTGCCGTGCGGCGCTTCCAAAATTATTCCCTCCACGGCACCTTGTGCGGTGTGATAGAGATCACCATCGCGCGCCGCGGCCAGCACGCAGCGGTAGCGCGCCGTGCGTTGCGCGGCGGGAATTGTCGCCATCCGCTGCAGCAGCACCATGTTGTTCCACACATCGGTATTGTCGTTGGCGTCGGGCGAATCTACCAGGCCGGAATCGGAAGCGTAGCGGGCAGAGCGCACACCGGGCGCGCCCTGAAGCGCGTCGACTTCCAGACCCGAATCGTCGGCCAGCACCATCTCGCCCGGAGCAAAGCGCGAATAGTAGATCGCTTTCAGGGTAGCGTTGGCTTGGAAGGTGTCGCCGTCTTCTTCCGGCGCGGCGATGGACTCGATTCCCGGCAGCGGCTCGATGGCGACCGAATAGGCGCGCGCCGCGGTGCGGAAGTCGCGGAGCTTGCCCGGGCTGGTGGTGGCGACGTAAAGGCGAAGAGCCATGGAGTTGAGTGTAATTCGGAAGCGGCGGCGGAGGGTTTTCCGCGGCCAGCCGGCACGGCAAGCCTTTGACAGACGCATGTCTCACCGCGTATTTTCCTTCCGTGCTGAAATTTATTCGTTTCTGAAATTTCAGATCCGCAAGGAGTCGTGTGCGTGGGCGTGAAGAGCAGGTTCCCAATGCCAGACGGCGCGGCCTCGCAGTGTTGAGTTCTCTCAGTTGGACGTGATTCAGAAGATGAAAAACCGATGGGCTTGCCTGATGGCCTGGAGTCTGGCGCTCGCTGTGGCGGCGCTGCCCGCGGCGGCGCAAAGAGCCGTTGAATTGAGTGGTCCCGTGCATTTGGAGGTCGATAACCTCAAGACTCCTCTGGGCATCGACGATCCGGCTCCGCTCTTTTCCTGGCAGTTGCGCGACCCCGCGCGCGGCGCGCGGCAAACGGCGTATGAAGTGCTTGTAGCGTCGCGGAATAGCCTGCTGCAGCAGGGCAGGGCAGACGTCTGGACGAGCGGCCGCGTATCCAGTGACCAGTCGCTGAATATCCGCTACGCCGGACCCGCGCTCAAGCCGGGCACGCGCTACTTCTGGCGCGTAAAGCTGTGGGGCGCCGATGGCAAGCCGTACGCGGCAAGCCGGATCACATGGTGGGAGTCGGGACTGGGCAGGCAGGCTGACGGCAGGAGCGTGTGGCGCGCGCAATGGATCGGCTATCAAACGCGGGAAGAAATTGCGGAGCGCGACGCCGCGGCGGCCTGGATTACCAGCCCCGATGCAAAGGCTTTGGCGGCACAAAAGGCTGCCGAGGAGCGCTTTGCCTATCGCGTCTCTGTGATGCTGGCCAAGCCGGTGCGGTTTGCCGCCTTCTTCGCCACTGGCCAGGACACGGTTTCCGCCTGGATCAATGGCGCGCAGGTGCTCAAGGCTGCTCCGCTGCCGGCGTGGAAACAGTTGCCGTGGAAGAAATTTGTGCGCGCGAATGTGACCGGCAAGCTGACGCCCGGCTCCAACTCCGTTGCCGTGGAGGTGGTGCACTATAACGTCAATCCCAATGGAATGGTGGTGGCCGAAGCGCCGCCCATGATCGCCACGCTGGTGGTCGAGTATGCCGACGGAACCTGGACGAGCTTTTCCAGCAACACGGACTGGAAGAGCGCGATTCACTTTGCGCCGGGATGGCAGCAGAAGGATTTCGACGATTCGGGATGGACGCACGCCGTGACCTGGGCGCAGGCCACCGGCTCCAATCCCGATGTGGAGCTTGGTCATCCCTGGATTCCCGAGTCGGTGAAGGCGCTGCGTCACACCTTTGCGGTGAATGCGCCCATCAAGTCGGCGCGGCTCTACGCTACGGCGCTGGGCATGTATGAGATGTTCCTGAACGGCAAGCGCGTGGGCGATCAGGTGATGGCACCGGGCTGGACCGACTATCGCCAGCGCGTGGTCTATCAGACCTACGACGTTACCAAGCTGCTGCGGCAGGGGCAGAACGCCATCGGAGCGCTGCTTGCGCCGGGGTGGTATGAGGATTCGCTGGAGTGGTATCAGCGGCCCAACAACTACGGCGTTACGCCGCCGGCGCTCCGGGCCGAGCTGCGCATTGTGTACGCCGATGGCAGCGTGCAATGGGTGATGACCGGCCCGGGCTGGCAGGCCCGGCGCTCCATGATTCTGCACGCGGAGATTTACAACGGCGAGACGCAGGACGCGCGCCGCGCCGAGCCGGGTTGGGACACGGCGGACTTTGCCGCGCGCGGCTGGAAGAGCGCCATTGCCATTCATCCCGCGCCGGTGCAGATTGTGGCGCAGAACTTTCAGCCCATTCGCGTGGAGCGTGTACTGACCGCGAAGACGGTGACCGAGCCCAGGCCCGGCGTCTATATCTACGACTTCGGCCAGAACCAGGCCGGGGTGGAGCGGGTGCGCGTCGAGGGCCCCGCGGGAACCGATGTAACGCTGCGCTTTGGCGAGGTGCTGAATCCCGACGGCACGCTGTACACGGCCAACCTGCGCACCGCCAGGGCCACCGATCACTTCATCCTGAATGGCAAGGGCGTTGAGACCTTCACGCCGCAGTTTACCTATCACGGCTACCGCTACGCGGAGCTGACCGGACTGCCGACCGCGCCGGGAAAGGATGCGGTGACGGCGCTTGTGCTGCACACTGCCGCGCCGTTGACCGACAAGCTCTCCACCGGCAGCCCCATGATCAACCGGCTGTGGCGCAATATTCTCTGGAGCCAGCGCTCGAACTTCATGAGCGTGCCCACGGATTGCCCGCAGCGCGACGAGCGGCTGGGCTGGATGGCCGACGCGCAGGTCTTCTGGCGCACGGGCTCTTACAACATGGCTCTGGCTGCCTTCTCGCGCAAGTTTGCGCGCGACATGCGCGGCTCGCAGGTGGGCTCGCCTTTCTACGGCATCTACTCGCCGGGGACCGCAACACCGCACTCCGGCTCCGGCGCGGGCTGGAGCGACGCCGGCGTCATCATCCCCTGGACCTCATGGCTGCAAAACGGAGATACGCGCATCATCAACCAGAACTGGGCGGCGATGACGAAGTATCTCGACGCCATCAAGGCCGCCAATCCCGATTACCTGTGGAAGAATGACGCGGGCACGCCCTTTGGCGACTGGCTTGCGCCCGAAGGCCAGACCAAGTACCCGCTGATCGCCACGGCGTATTGGGCTTACGATGTTTCGCTGATGCGCGAAATGGCCCGCGCCACCGGCCGCACCGCGGACGAGCAGAAGTACGCGCAGCTCTTCGGCAAGATTCGCGCCGCGTTTGAAAAGGCGTTTGTGCACAGTGACGGATTCGTGGCCGGCGCCTACAATGGGCCGTCGCCCTTCGGCATCATCAACAATCCCAATGCCAGGAGCCACGGCGGCGACACGCAGACCGGCTACGTGCTGGCGCTGCACATGAACCTGCTGCCGCGGAATCTGCGCGCCGCGGCCGCCCGGCGCCTGGTGGGCAAGATCGAGGCCAATCATGACCTGCTGGGCACCGGCTTCCTGGGCACGCCCTATCTGCTTGAAGTGCTGACCCGGGCCGGCTATCCGCAACTGGCCTACCATCTGCTGTTCAATACCGCCTATCCCTCGTGGGGCTACATGGTGGACCACGGCGCAACCACCATGTGGGAGCGGTGGAACGGCAACCAGATGCTCAATGACCCGGCCATGAACTCCTTCAACCACTACGCCTACGGCGCGGTGGGCGCGTGGATCTACCGCTATGCGGCCGGCGTGGACGCGACGCCGCTCGATGCGGGCTTCCACACCGTGGTGCTGCATCCGGTCTTCAGCGCGAAGATGGGCCGGCTCTCATTTGAATACGATTCAGTGTATGGGCCGATTCGTTCCGCCTGGACGGTGAACGGAACCACCGCCGAGTGGCAGGTGACGATTCCCGCCAACACCACCGGCTGGCTGCCGCTGAGCGCGGCGCAGGCGGCCAAGTATAGGATCGATGGAGCCCCGCTGGTGCAAAGCGGGCTGGCGAAGGCCGCGAACCGCGCGGGAGAGAGCGGCTATGAACTGCCCGCCGGAAGTTATACATTTCTCGTCGCGTTGTAGCGCAAAGCTGTTCTGGAGAATGGCTGCCCGCGCAATCTGCAATCGGTTGGCAGCCTGAGACGAAAGGAACGGAAATCTGTGATCCTTGCTGGAATCGGATGGCATACTCTGGGCGCCAGTTGTGCGGCTTCCTTCTACGCGCCCATTGAAAAAGTGAAGAAATGGTCCTGGGAAACCACGTGGGCCATCGCGGGGCTCTTTTCCTGGATACTGTTTCCCATCGGCGTGAGCCTGCTGCTGCTGCCTCACTTTGGCGCTTTTTACGCGTCGCTCAACCCCGGCCTGGTGCTGACCGTGGCTGCGTTCGGCGCCATGTGGGGCGTGGGCAACGTCAGTTACGGGCTCACCATGCGCTACCTCGGCATGTCCCTGGGCATCGGCGTGGCCATTGGCGTCACGCTGGTGGTGGGCACGCTGGTGCCGCCGCTGGTGCACGGGCAGGCGGCGGCGCTGTTCACCACGCGCAGCGGCCTGTTGACCATGGCCGGAATCCTCGTCGCGCTCATTGGCATTGCCATCACCTCATACGCCGGCCATCAGAAAGAAAAGCAGATGGGCGTCGGGGTCCAGGAGTTCAATGTCAGGCTGGGCCTGTTGCTGGCCATCCTGTGCGGCATCTTCTCCTCGGGCATGTCGTTTGCCATCGACGCGGCCACTCCCATCGCCAACAAGGCGCTCCATCTCGGCGTCAAGCCGCTCTATGCCGCGCTGCCCACCTACGTGATCATCATGGGTGGCGGCGCACTGGTCAATTTCGCCTACTGCTTCATCCGCCTCGGGTTTAAGAAGGAGATCTCGCTGCGCCGCGACCTGTCGCAGCCCCGCGGAACGCTTTGGAAGAACGGCTCGCTTGCCGCGGCCGGCGGCATCATGTGGTACTTTCAGTTCTTCTTCTACGCCTGGGGAGCGGCCAACATCCCGCACCGTCTGGATTACGTCAACTGGATGCTGCACATGAGCATCTACGTGCTGTGCGGCGGCCTGGTGGGCCTGGCGCTGGGCGAGTGGAAGGGCGTCGGCTCGCGGCCGGTGCGGCTGCTGTGGGCGGGCATTCTGGTGATTGTTGTGGCCGCCAATCTGGTGGGCCTGGGAATGGCCACATAGCGCCGGCCCAGTGGTGCGGCGTGCTTACCGGATCAGCCGCAAGATCTGATCGGCGGCCAGCGCCAGGATGCCGAACATCAGATGGCACATCACTTTTGCGTGGCCGCGCACGCGGACCATGCGGCCGCCGAACTCGTCCTTCAGCCGCGCGTTGACCCGCTCGACGGTGGTTCGCTCGCGGTAGCGCACGTGCTTGGCGGCGGGCAGATGCAGCAGGCGGCAGCGTCTTTCCCGCCCCTATCAGCTCAATCAAATGACCGGAGGAATTTTGCAAGAGGCTCTGTTGACCAGCGCCTTTCACGGCGCATTGAGATTTACGGGCTCGACTTTTTGCGCTGCCCCCGCAGAACCGCAAAGGGCTTTGACCGCATTGAGAAACGCGCCTGGACCGGAAAAAGTCTCGCAGTCCAAATCGTAAGAATGATCGGGCACGGAGGGCAGTTCCTGAACGCGCAGGATCCGTATGCCGGGATTTATTGCCCTCAGTACCGCCGCCACGTGCATGGCCCGGCCGTGAGGGACGGATTGGCTGATGACAGCGATGTCGAAGCTGCCCGGCGGCAGCGCCTTGAGTGCATCATTGCTGGTTACGGACTTGACTTCGTAACCTTCCTGGCGCAGGATCAGTTCCCGCGAAAGGCGAAGGTTATCGTCGTCTCCAATAGAGAGAATTCGTGCTAAGAGTGCCATCGTTCTTGACGTATCCGGTACCTTTCAACCGGGTGGCAAAGTGCAAAGCCTTCTTGCCGGATCAACCGGAAGAAAAGCGCAAAGCCACATCATGCGTCTGCACCCAGACGGGAATAAGGTCCCAGCCTAAAAATCCTCTGCGGCACCACCTTGATTGACCACAAGGAGAACGAACTTTTTCAGTTTTGCTTATGTTCTCCCGGTAAGAGTATCACAAACCTTACACGCATCCTTTACGCAATGCAAGTCGGGAGAATTCCCGGAATCGGGAGCGACGGAGATGCGCCGTCGGCAGTCCTTCATCTGGCGCTTTGAGAACAGTAAAAACGCTGTACGCAATCGAGGAATGCCAAACCGGACTGCCGATCAACACAATTGCGAGGAGGCTCTTACAACCAGCTCGGGCTCCAGCACAACCGTGCGCGGCCGGATAGGCACGGGCTTCTCCAGCAAGCTGATAATCATCCTGGCGGTGCGCCGGCCGATTTCCGCAGCCCGCTGATCCACGCTGGAAAGCGGCACACGCAGTTTGCCGCCGTAATGATAGTTGCCGCAGCCGATGATCGCCATATCCCTGGGGATACGCACTCCGACTTCAAACGCCCTGACCATGGCGCCCACGGCGACCGTATCGTTAAAGCAAAACAGCGCGTCGGGGCGGGGCTTAAGCGCCAGCACCGCATCCATGGCCCTTTTTCCCCGCTCCTCGCCCAGGGCGCCTCCCGCTTCACCGGCCGGAATCACATAGCCCTCCGGGATGGACAGGCCATGCCGCTGCATCGTCTCCTGATACGCAGCCGCCCTGCGGTTTCCCACATTGGTAGCCGGACCGCGGATATGAGCAATGCGCTTGCGGCCCTGCGCGATCAGATGCTCGGTTGCCAGTTCCCCGACGCGGTAATCGTTTACCCCCACAAAATTACAAGCATAGTCCGCAAAGCTTCGATCCAGCAGGATCAACGGCGACCCGGTGTCGCTGATGCGGCGAAATGCTTCCGGATCTTTCTGGCAGGAGGCTACAACATAGCTGTCCAGCCGATGCGCCAGCATGTGCTCGATCTCATCCTGTTCAAGCTTCGGATCGCTCTCCGAAGAAGAGACGACAAGAAAATACTCCTTCTTGCGCAGCGTGGTGGAAAGCGATTTGGCAATTTCGGAGAAGAATGGATGAATCAGGTCCGGAACGACAAGGCCGACCAGAAAGCTGCGTCCAGTAACCAGACTGCGCGCGGTCAGGTTCGGCCGGTAATTCATGCTCTTGACCCGCTCCAGAACCTTCGCCTTGGTTGCCTTGGCGATGTCCGGGCGGTCGCGCAGCGCCTTCGACACCGTAACGATTGATACACCGAGTTCATCCGCGATGTCTTTGAGCCGAACAGCCATATGAAAAATGTATACACTACGCAGTGTTTTGGACGTTCACGGCATGCGGAGGAGAGGTATCTCGCCGCGCATGCCGGCTTGAAGATTGCAGACTCAGAAGTGCAAGGAAGGCCAGGGCGCGCATCACTTCGTCTTGCCCGCGTGCTCGTGCTTCGGGGTGTGTGTGGGCAGATCGACGATTTGCGCTCCGGCCATCAGGAACCCGCCTACGCCATAGGTGTAACTGGATGACGGAAGATAATGCGCCGGCTGCGAGCCGGTCTGCTGAATGTTACCCAAACGTCCGTCGGCGTAGATTTGCCCCACCAGTCCGCGCCATGCCTTGGCGATGACCGGCATATATTGGGCGCGGTTCAGAACGCCATGATTCACGCCCCATGCCATCGCAAAGGTCATGAGCGCGGAGCCGGATGTCTCGGGTTGGGGATAGTCTTCCGGGTCCAGCATGTCGGCATGCCACAGACCATCCTTCGGATCCTGAATCTTGGCCACCGCAGCTGCCATCTGGCGCAGTTGCGTTTCGTAGCGGCCATAATCGGGATCGCTCTTCGGCAGATATTCCAGGGTGCGCGCAATGCCTGCCATCACCCAGCCTTCGCCGCGCGACCAGAAGATAGGCTCACCGCGCTTGTCCGTCTTGTGCATAAAAGTGATGTCGCGATGGTAGAGATGGTAGTGCTTGTCGTAGAGCAAATCCGACGTCTGCCAGAAATGCTTGTCGAGGTAGTCAAGGTACTTCTTTTCGTGGGTTGCATCGTAGAGCTGCGCCCACGCAGGCGGGCCCATGAACAGCGCATCGCACCACCACCAGGGAATCTGGGCCTGATTGGGCGGAATCGGCGGCCCATATCCCGCGATCACGCTGTTGAACGCAGTTTCCGTGGGCGCGATCTTTTCCGGCGCGGGCTTTTCCATGTACAGCTCCAGATAGGTCTGCGCCAGGCTCTGGCCGTTGGCGTCGGGGTGCGGCGACTCCAGCTCCCAATGAAATCCCTCAGCCATCTTCTCCATGGCGTCGCGGTAACGCGGGTCGTGGAGCGCGGGCGAAGCCGCCATGAATCCGGTGTAGAGCACGCTCCATGTCCAGATCCGCCCGAAGTACGGCTGCGCAACTGCAAGCTGCCAGTTGGCGACTTTGCGCATGGCGGCGCGAACATCCTTCGGCTTCAGCGCTCCGGAAAGCTTGGCCCGAGGGCCGGGATTCACCGGTGCGCTGCCGAAGTGGCGCCCTATATCGGTGTCAATTCCTTTTTGCTCCTGCGGCGTGATGGCGCTGGCCGGGTTGTACGTCTGATGCTGTGCGGAGGTTTGCTTCGGTGCAGGCGCTTCCGCACGTAGTGTTCCGACAGCCAGTGAAAAAGAAGCCGCGAGCAGAACGGCGCATTTCACGTTCAAGGTCTTGAAGGAAGAACAACTAGCACAATCACGCAACCGGCTCGGTCCACGCATCACGATGAGCGACGCCCCCCTCGGTAAAATTGCCGGACAGCGCAGGTGTGCGCGTGTATCTACCGGCAATTGGAAACCATACGTGAGTGAATTCCAGGGTGTCAAGGAACATTTTGTTCTTCGATTGGAATCGCAATCCTGGAACGCGTTTGAGGCGCGCAAGCCGCACGAATCGCAACTTGCGCGTCCTCAACACATTCAATGCCGCAGATACGCAGCCAGCGGCGAATGCGCGCTCCGCAGCGCCTCCACTACGCACTGCGCAACCAACTCGGCTCCCGCGGCACTGGTGTGGGTATGGTCAATGGGAAAGAGCGCCGCCGTCTTCTTCGGGCCCATCGCCTCAAGCCGGTCGGCTTCGATGTCCGACATATCGATGTAGGCGACGTGTTCCTCGGCGGCGAGTTTGCGCAACTCGGCGTCGTATCCCATATCGCGCTCGATATGCATCTTGCCATCCGGCCCCTTGTGCCAGATGTTGCGGATGGTCAACGATAACAGAATGGGCGTGGCATGCCTGGCGCGCGTGTCGGCGATATACTGGCGCATATACCAGCCGTAGGTATGCACCATCGCCACACGGCCGTCAGGCAGTGTGACTCTCTTGGTCTCGTTGCCCAGACCCTTGAGGCTTCCGCGCGCTTTGTGCCCGCCCAGCGCTCCGCCATCGTTGTGGCCCATTTGCAGCAGCACGTAGTCGCCCGGCTTCATCTCCGCCAGCACCCGGGCCCAATCGCCTTCGCGGATGTAGCTACGGCTGCTGCGCCCCGCCAAGGCGCGATTAGCCACGTTGATGCGGGAGGTGTCGAAGAAATGAGCAAAATGATCGCCCCAGCCGAGATTGGCCTGATTGCGCGCCGTCGAGTCGCCAATGATGAAGACGGTCGGCAGCGCCGGGTTCAGGGGCTGGACTGGCGGCGCCGAACGCTGCACCGGTGTTGGCGGAGGCGCCATGGGGTTGACCTTCGGCGCCTGAGCTTGAGCACCGGGCGCGCAGAAGAGCAGGAACGGAGCCATCAAGCTGAAAAGTTTTGTCAAGGAACTGTTCTGGAACATTGTGTCAAGACCTCCCTTGCGGCCAGCAACTGGCCGCGCTGTTTACGCGGGGAATCCGCACTCTTTGCTGACACCGGACTACGCGCTCATTACGACACTCATGGCTTCGCTGCAACCAGCGGCAGATTCCGCGACACTCCAGTTAAGGGCGCATGACCATCCCAAACCCGGGCACAAAAGTCCGTTCGCTCTGAAGAAATACCGGCCGGGACAAATTTGCCTGTCCAAAGCGCCGCCAATTTTGTTAAGCTGCCGATCACTATGGAAAATATATTCTCATTTGCAAAAACGAGGGAACATGCGGGCGGATTGTTTTGTTTGGCGCTGTTGCTGACGCTGGTTCCCGCCGCCTGGGCTGCGCCATCGCATCGCCCTATTCGTCCCCATGCGGATTACCCTCCCTTGCCCAACTGGATCAGCATCCAGCGCAACATTCACTACGACCGCTACCCGCTTACGGTTCTGGATATTCTGCGGCCAAAGAAACTGGCTGCCGCCGAGGTGCCGGGCGTGGTCGTCTTCCATGGCGGCGGATGGGTCCACAGCGGCAAGGCCACCACTTACCGCGCGCTCTGCCTGCCCTATCTGAAGCGCGGCTTTGTGGTGGCCAACGTAGACTATCGCGTGGCTTCGCAGGCTCCGGCGCCGGCCGCGGTGACGGATGCGCTCGACGCCACGCACTGGTTCTTCGAGCATGCGCGCCAATATCACGTCAATCCCAAAGAGATTGTCGTAGCCGGAGCCTCGGCCGGCGGACATCTTGCGCTCATGGTCGGCATGACGCCGCCGTCCGCGGACCTGGGGCCGGTGAGCCCCGTCGCTGCTGTTGTTGATGGCTACGGCATTACCGACGTGGTGGAGCTGCTGAACGGCCCGCACCGCCAGTTCTGGGCTGACGCCTGGGTGCCTCCGGGGCCGGCGCGTGTGCAGTTGGCGCAGAAAGTCTCGCCGCTCACCTACGTACGGCATGATCTGCCGCCGATCTTCATCGTGCAGGGAGCCGAGGATCACACCGTTCCGGTGGAGCAGTCCATACGGCTGCACGACGCGCTCAACGAGGACGGCGTGCCCAACGAGTTGGTGTTCGTTCCCAACGCAGAGCACGGCTTTCCCCTCGCCAAATGGAAAGGGGTCGATGTAAAGATTTTCGCGTTCCTCAAAGCACACGGCATTGTCGGGCCACGCAATCCGGAGTCGCCGGCGGCAAATTAACCGCAACTGCGGGTGGAGGCTCCAATCACGGATAGAGATGCGCCGGCGAAATTTCGGCAATCTCCTCACCAGCCTCGCCCATCCGCTTGAGCAGCAGTTCCCGAAGCCTGGCCGCCTCCTCGCGATACTCCAATCGCGCGGCCAGGTTCACCTGCTGATAAGGATCGTCGGCAAGGTTGTACATCTGGTATTCGTCGTAGTGCATGCTCGAAGGCGCTTCAGTGCCCTTCATTGAGCGGTCGGCGACGCAATAGCACCACTGCCTGGTGCGGATGGCGCGGCCCACCATGGATTCGCTGATCTGGATATAAGCAGTGTTGTCCCAGTTTTCCTGCGCCTCGCGCGAAGTGAGCAGCGGCATAAGATTCCGGCCCTTCATCGACTTGGGAATCGGAGCGCCCGCGGCAGCCAGCAGCGTGGGCGTCAGATCGATCATGTTGACGATCTCCTCTCGCATCATCGAGTGATCGAAGCCGGGCCCCGTGAAGACAAACGGAATGCGGATGGAAGCGTCGTGCGGACTGCGCTTGTATTCGGTGTTGCGGATCTTGAAGTGACAGCCATGATCGCTGATAAAAGCAACAATTGTGTTTTCCAGAAGATTCTGCTCCTCCAGCGTTTTCATAATGGTTCCCACCGACTCGTCGATCTTCTGCACGCAGCCGTAGTAATCGGGTAATTGCTCCTGCCAGTCGCCGGGAATGTTGCGCAGGTCGGCCGGCACCACGGGATTCATGTAGCGCTCAGCGTAGCCCTTGGGCGCGACCATGCGGTGCAGGTCGTCCTGCTGGTGCGGCTCAAGTTGCGAGACGAAGAGCAGGAATGGCTTGTCGTGCGGCTGCTTGAGAAAGCGCACGGCGCGGCCGGTAATGAAGTCGATGCGGTACTCGTCTTTGTAGGTGATCTCTTTGCCGGTGGAGTCCCAGATGGTTCCGTAATAAGGATGCGTGGTGTGCTCGAACTCGTTTGCGCCCTCCCAGAGATCGAGGAAGCCGTGACGGTGCTCGTACGGCACCCAGCCATAACCGGCGCGGGTCTTGTGGTCGGCATACATCAGGTGCCACTTGCCGATGAAGTTGGCCGTGTAGCCCTGCTCGCGCAGGACCGTGGCCAGCGTGGGTAGATCGTCTTTCATGCCGATGGAAATCTTCCACTCGCCGGTTTGGGTTGCGTAGAGGCCGGTAATCATGCATGCGCGCGAGGGCGAGCAGAGCGGCTGGTTGGTGACCGCATATTTGAACGTCGAACCGCGCCGCACCATGGCGTCGATATTCGGCGTGCGCGTCATCGAATTCTCCTTATACGCGCCCACGAAATCCCAGCGCATCTGGTCGCAGCAGAAAAGCACGATGTTCGGCTGGCGCGCCGGGCGTTGCTTTGCCTTATCTGACTCGCCTGCCTGACCCGGCAGCACAGACGCATGTGCCGCGGCCGATCCCAGGGCCAGGCCTGAAAGAGCCGAGGCTTTCAAAAAACTTCTGCGGCTGGTTCCTTTTCTCATGTCTTACCTCGTCTTCGTTTTTTCTCTACAACCGCTGTGGATGCTGCATCTTTGTCGCTACGTCCATGGCGACTGAAGTCCGAATGTACTCCTGCGGAAGATAATCCGGGCCCACCGATTGTTCCATATACGCCAGCGAGCGCGAATACAGTTCGTGCATGAGCGGCAGTGGCGAACCCAGGTCCGGCTTGCGCCACAGTTCACCTAAAGTCACGTCGTAGCAGGAGAACTTCTGGTCGGGTTTGTACTGGAAGAGCAGCGGAGCATGCTTGGCGACTCGATCCCAGGCCTCGGCCAGCGGCTTGATCTGCTCGGGATCGGTAGTGAGCATAGCCGCCTTGGCGCGCAGATAGCGGTGGCGCCAGAGGCTCATGTCGAGCGTGACGTTGCAGATGGCGAACTGGCGCAGCCAGTCGAAGCGCGTTTCAATCTCCTGCAACTGCGCCTGCGTCAGGTGTGGCTTGGCTGCTTCCAGCGCGGTGAACATGGCGTCGATGTCCGTGAGCGCCTTCTGCTTTTCCGCAACGATGAGGTCGATGTTCTCCTGCGTCGGCTCAAGATATTTGGTGTACTGGGGCAGGTAGTTGCGATTGGTATAGCGCAACAGCACCTCGCGGCGCGCAATGTTGCCGGCAAAATTCGAGTTGGTGGACGACCCGAATCCCAGCGGCGAAAACGTCTTGTAGACGGCGTCCTCCGAGAGTTGCATGGCCTTGGCCATGTGCGGCGCGGCGCCGGGCGAATAGATTTGCGATGACCAGTCGGCCCAGATCTTGTCCAGATCGGCATTGACGTCCCACGTCAGCTCGCGCCACGCGTACGCCTTGCAGCTATTCAGAATGTCGCCAAAGGCGTCATAGTTGGTCTGCATGGTGGCGCCGATGCCGATCTGGGATCCGCCCTCGTGGCCGATGCGCGCAAGCGCCTTCTTCATGGTCCACGACATGTAGTTGACAACCGATGCCGGGAAGTACTGGCGCCCAAGCGTCTGGCCCACGTCCTGATACTCGGCGATCTCGATGTGCGGTTTGCACTCGCCCAGCAATGGGTCGTAGGGCGGATCGGGCTCGCAGTCGGAGTGGTAGACCTTGGTCTGCATCAGGATGTCGCCAGGCGTCTCCTTGATCACGCGCGACCACAGCTCGTAGTGCGATTCGCTGAACTGCCCATAGCCGGGCGCATGCACATACTCGTCGCCGAGCCAGTGCGGGCAGCCTGAAGACCACGTGCGCATGTGAAGCTTCATGCCCATGGGCTTGACGACTTTGTAGTAGTGCGAGATGGACTCGTAAACCTCGTTCTTGAAGTGATCGAGTCCGTTGGCCTTGCAGCGCGGGTCTTGGCAGTACATGCCGTATTGATCCCAGAAGGTGGCAGCGATACCGTCGGCCTGCGACTGGCGCGCCCATTCGCCAATGTAGGCGTCGAGCAGCTTCCACGTCGCCGGATCGGAGGGACAGAGAGCGGCTTTTTCCCACGAGTGCTTCTCTGGCACGCCTTTGGCGGTGGGATAAACGGCCAGAAACGCCTCGTAGATGGCAGGCGACCAGCGGCTGAAATTGTTGCCGTAAGGCAGCTCGGAGAAGACGGTAAGGTCGGCGTCGTGGAACTCTTTGACGATCTCCGCGTTGCGCTTCATCGCCGGTTCCACGCCGGCATCGAGGCGCTGGCGCTCCTCCGCGCTCAGCTTGGCGTAGACCTCCGGCATCTGCTCGCGCAGTGAAATGCTCGCCCGCAGCGGCGCGGTAAAGGTGTTGGCGCCGAGCATCGCGGCAAGCTCTGCAGGCTTGTACTTGAAAAACCCGCCGGTCATGCGAATGGCAAAGTCGGGATTGCGGGTCCAGACGCCAGTGGTTTGGCCGGTCCACTGATGCGGCTCGCCGGCGGCGAACAGCAGCGAGCGGGGCCGGGCGCCGCAGACGATCAGCGCGCCATTCTCCGCCAGTACCGCGTAGCCATCGCGCTCGATGGGCCCGGAGAGCGACGCGGGAACGCCATGCGTCACCTTCAGCGCAAAAACGATCGCCTCACGCCGGTGAGGAACCGAGCCGCGATAGGTAACAATTGCGTCTTCTTTCAAGCTGAGCTTGCGGGCGAGAATTCCTGCGGCACTGCGCACTGCTGGATGCGCCCCGGCGGGAATGTGAATCTGCTTATAGTGCGCGACCGGCTGCGCCAGCGCCTCCAAACCGGGGCCCAGCGCTCCGGCCGCCGTAGCCATCGAGGCCGCCTTGAGAAACGTACGGCGATCGACCGGGAACAACTTGCCAGAGTCATCCTGCATCATGATGTGCTTTTCTCCTTGCTGGTGAATATTTGGCTGCGCTGGAGTGCTTCAGATCATCACGGGCTTTGGTCTGATCGATGCGCGTCAAGATCATATACCGGCAACAATACGATCGACAATCCTTATCAGAAAAATCTTGTCTATAGAACAACACCCTCCCGCTTCCATTGCGGGCGCTTCTCCGGCAAGGTACTATAAGGAGGGCGATGCGCTTTGTGTATTACGGGAGACCTTGGAGATCAAGGTGAAGCTGGAGATCTGAACCGGATGGAGACCCGCAACAAAGGCGCATCCCTGCGGTGGTAAGTTCGACGCGGCCCAAACGGCCCTCAAGGAAGCGCCGGGCAAATCGCTGCAGTGGAACAGGTTACAAATTGCGGAAGTGGTGAAATTGGCAGACACACCATCTTGAGGGGGTGGCGCCGAACAGGCATGCGGGTTCAAGTCCCGCCTTCCGCACCAAAATTTCGTTCGCCCTGCGGGGCGAAGCCCGAAGGCAGTTACAAGCAATGCATATTCTGTTTTATGTCGTCGTGACCATTCATGTGCTGGTGTGCTTCTTCCTGATCGGCATTGTGCTGATTCAGCAGGGCCGTTCCGCCGATCTGGCCGGAGCGTTCGGCGGCCAGGGTTCGCAGACTGCCTTCGGACCGCGGGCGGCGGCCAATGTGCTCACGCGGCTGACAACCTGGGCAGCAGTCATCTTCATGTGCACGTCAATACTCCTGGTGGTTCTCTACGAACGCTCCACGGCATCGACCTCCGTGCTGCAGGGGACAAAGTCGGCGCCCATTTCGGCTCCGGCCAAATCCGGCAAATAATACTGGCCCAATCATGATTCTGGAAACATTCCCCGTCGGCTTGCTGGCCTGCAATTGCACGGTGCTCGGCGACGAGGATGCCGGTGAAGCGATCGTGATCGATCCCGGCGACGAGGTCGGCCGCATCCACCGGCTGCTCGCCGAACACGGACTTCAGCTCAAGCAAATCCTGGTCACCCACGCCCACATCGACCACGTGGGTGGCGCCTTGAAGCTCAAGCGACTCACCGGAGCGCCCATTTTCCTGAACGAAAGCGATCTTCCCTTACTGAAAATGATGGCGGTGCAGGCCGCCTGGATCGGCGTGGACACGCCCGAAACAGCGCCGCCCGATGAGAGCCTGACCGACGGATTGCAGGTGGGGCTGGCGCGTTGTCCTGCCAGCGTGATGCACACGCCGGGCCACACCCAGGGGTCGGTGTGCCTGCACTTTATGCCGCTCAAACTGCTTATTGCCGGCGACACGCTGTTCGCCGGCAGCATAGGCAGAACCGATCTGCCCGGAGGCAACTACGGACAGATCATTGACTCCATTCGCAGCCGACTGCTGACTTTACCGGACGAGACGCGCGTTCTGCCCGGCCACGGACCCGAAACCACCATCGGGGACGAACGCAGCGGTAATCCCTTCCTTCAAACCTGGTAACCCTTGCCCCATAACTGCGTGTTCCTCTTTATTTTCAAAGGAATGCAGGGATTTCTTTCAACAAAAGCTTACGATCCAACCCGCGTCATGTTACTCACCTGATCCGTTCCAAGATAATCAACTAACCTGGTTACTCCGGTACTAAATTCCTGCCCGGGAGTCAGCAGGCTCATGACCAGCCAACCTGAGGCCGCCATGCCGAAGAAGTAGCCGGGGTGCACCCAGACGCCCCGGTCGAGCAGCGCCAGCACCGTACTTTCGTCCGGTTCCAGCGCCGGAATCCTGACGACGGCGTACCAACCTCCTTCGACAATCAGCCTCTGCACCGCCGGCAGGCGTTCAATCTGGCGATCCAGCTCGGCCAGGTTCGCGGCTGTCCGCTCTTGAATCTGCTGCTCGATGGTGTGGCGGCCCTCCAGCCACGCCGGAAGCGCGCACTGCACGGGTGCGTTCATGGAGAGAAACGTATCGGCGATGACTTCGAGCCGTTCCAGAGCCTGCGCCTGCGCCGGGCCGGTGGCGACGATCCATGCGGCTTTCATCTGCGGCAAACCGGCAATCTTGCTCAGCCCGCTCACCACGAACACCGGAACGCCTTCGAGGCCGGAGGCAAAGCTGCGGCTCGCCGCAGCCATTCCGTAGTCCAGAAAGACCTCGTCCACGATCAGCGCAAGGTCAAACTCGCGGCACAGGCGCGCCAGTTCATCGGCTTCCCATGGCTTGGTGAAGTGGCCGGTGGGGTTGTTGGGATGCACCAGGACCATGGCGCGGGTTGCGGGTGTAACGGCGCGCCGGATCGCCTCCGGGTCGATCTGCCAGCCGTGATCGTAGACCAGTTGCACGGGCTTGAGGCGCACATCGTCCAGAGCGGCCAGAAAATCGAAGAGCGGATAGCCTGGCTGTGGCACCAGGATCTCGCAGCCCGGATCGCAGAGCAGGCGGAAGAGATAACTGTAAGCCTCGCTGGTGCTGGTGGTGAGCACAACCTGCGCGGGATCAACGGCCACGCCGTGGTCAGCATAGTAGCGGCAGACCGCGTGGCGCGCGCTCAGCATGCCCTTCGGCTGCGGGTCATAGTCCAGCGCTTGCGGATCAGTCAGCGCGGGCAGCCAATCCGGTGGATACACGAAGCCGCAGCGTGTGGGATTCGAGGCCGTCAGGTCGGCAATGGGCCAACCGGCCTGCACACGCAGCCGGTGCGCGCGGGCCAGCTCGCTCTCTTCCGTATCCCAGCCCGTCCGTTCTGAAAAGCGCATAAGCTTCTGCCCGTCAGCCGCTCACCTGTGCGCAAACGCCGCCTGCGCGGCATCGTGCACAATGGAGAGAGGCGTCCTTTTTCAACCATACACGGATGCCCACCTGGAGGCGGATTGGGCCTGCGCGCAGTGGTCTTTGATCTTGGAATGGTGTTGACTGGCAAGCCCGACGCTGAGGCGCACGCGCAGATGCTGCGCATCACCGGCTTCGACGCGGCGCGTTTCGACAGCCTTTACTGGGCCGGCCGCCACGCCTACGACGAGGGCAAGGTAACCGGAATCGGTTTCTGGCAGGAGTTTGTCCGCAACGCCGAGCTTTCCCTTCCCCGCTCCGCAATCGAGGAGCTGAATCAATGGGACGCGCGCATGTGGGCCACGGTCAACCCGGCCATGGTCGCCTGGCAGCAGCAGCTCAAGCAGCGCGGGCTGCTCACGGCCGTGCTTTCCAACATCGGCGATGCCGTGCTGGAGAATCTCGTGCGCGAGTTCCAGTGGCTTGACCGCTTCGACACGCTGGTGTGGAGCTATCAGCTTGGCGTGGCCAAGCCCGACCCCGCCATCTATCGCCATGTGCTGAAGGAGTTGGGCGCGGCGGCGGCCGAGACGCTGTTCATCGACGACCGGCCGGTCAACGTGGCAACGGCCAACGCGCTGGGCATGAAAGGGCTGGTATTTTCCACCGTCGAACAGCTGCGCAGCGATCTGATCATGGCAGGCCTGAACGCCGAACTGCCGCTGCCCTGAGCCGGCAAGGAAGTACAAATGCGCCGCAATGCGGGAAGTGCGGCCATGCTCATCTGCGTTTTTGGCCGGAAATAAATTGGCGGGTAGCCCCGGTCTCGGTGACCGCTCAACCCACGATGAGGGTGCCCCCTCGCCTTTGGGGACCGGGGTTGGTAGCCACTTTATCCTCCAACCCCGCGGTGGAGTAATCTTGCAGTGCATGCAAGGCATGCGCATCCGTTATCAGCAAACCGGGGAGTTTCATTTCCTCACCCTCAGTTGTTATCGCCGCCGAGCCTACCTGCCGGCGGTCTCGGCCATGGAACTCTTTGAAGATGCGCTGGAGCGCGTCCGCCGCCGCTATCTCTTTGTGGTCGGCGGCTACGTCGTCATGCCCGAGCACGTGCATCTGCTAGACAACGAACCCCGGCGCGCACTCTTAGCTAAGGCTATTCAGGCGCTCCAGCTGTCCGTATCGGCGCGAAGCCGGGAAAGGCCGTTTGGGCAGGCGCATTACTGCGATTTCAACATCTCCACACACCAGAAGTTCGTGGAGAAGCTGCGCTACAGCCATCGCAATCCGGTCCGCCGCGGACTAGCCGCAAATCCGGCGGAATGGAAATGGTCGAGCTTTCGCCATTATCAAACAGGCATGCCTGGAAAGAGAGGCTGGCAGCTACCCGAATGGATGCGCTCGTCATCCCCTGTCCCCAAAAGCGAGGGGCACCCTCATTTGTGATTTGGAAAGGGTGAAGGGGACCGGTGCCACCAGCCGGCAAAGGCGTTGTGTTAATCTGAGAGTACGCTCAGTTGTTTGGTTGTGAGCCGTTCTCGCCTACATCCGCCAGATCGTCCACCACGTAAATTCCCCAGGCCCCTCAGCGTAATGGTCCATTGAAGTCAAGGTTTCACCATTCAAGGTGATCGGCCGGACCAGACTGCAACGCGATGGCGTGCCGCAGTCGAAGACGCGATACGTGTGGCGAATCTTGAATCATTGTGGGGCAATGGCTCCTGGGTTTTCCGCATACAAGATGTGAAGGTTTCCTGCGCGGCTCGAAACGACTTTCGGGTAGCGGCGGGAAATGCAGCGACTGCATCCGCCGTGGTGGATTCCATGGATGAATTCCAGAGATGTAACTGGAGGATGGGATCTCCGTGGCTGGGATGCAGGATAGGAATGAATTGAAACTCTTCTCAGAATTACAACTTTCAAAGACAATGCAACGGCAGTTGGCCGATGCGAATTTTATCCATCCCACACCCGTCCAGGCGGCAGCCCTTCCTCCGGCGCTGGAGGGACGCGACGTATTGGCGACAGCACAGACGGGCACGGGCAAGACACTGAGCTTTCTGATTCCCCTCATCGAACGAATGGCCGCGAGCGCCAAGGACACGAAGGCTCTGGTGCTGTTGCCCACGCGCGAACTGGCAATGCAGGTGCTGGGCGCGTGGCGCGATCTGACGCAGGGCCAGGGCAAAGCCGCGCTGGTGTGCGGCGGCCTGGCGGAAGGCCCCCAGCTGACTGCCATCCGGAAGGGCGCGCGGTTGATTGTCGCTACGCCGGGGCGCCTGGAAGATTACCTGTCGCGCAAGCTGGTGAACCTCAGCAGCGTGAAGTTGCTGGTTCTGGACGAAGTGGATCGCATGCTTGACATGGGCTTCAAGCCGGCCATCCGGCGGATTGCGGCGGTTTTGCCGCAGGAACGGCAGACGCTGTGCTATTCGGCGACGCTCAGCCCGGCGATTCGCGAAGTGGCGAGCCTTTACCTCCGGAATCCGGTGCGCATCGATATCAGCGCCGAATTGAAGCCCTCGCCCAATGTGAAGCTGCAAACATTTGAGGTTCCCATGGACAAGAAACAGGAGTTACTGGAGCATCTTCTGGGAACGAACAAGGGCAGTTTCATGGTCTTCGTGCGCACGAAGCACGGAGCGGATCGGGTTGCCCGGCGGTTATCGCGGGCCGGGTTTGCGGCGGCGCCTATTCATGGGGACCGGTCGCAATCGCAGCGCAGCTCGGCTTTGCGCGGCTTTGCAGAGGGGCGCCATCGCGTCCTGGTAGCAACCGATGTGGTGGCGCGGGGCATCGATGTGGCCGACGTTGCCCACGTGGTGAACTATGATCTTCCCAGGGAAGCCGAAGATTTTGTGCATCGCGTGGGACGAACCGGCCGGGCCGCAAGCCACGGCGTGGCGTCAACCTTCGCTGCTCCCGACGAGGCACACGCGCTCAGGAAGATAGAGCGTACTTTGACCGTAACCTCAACCAAATATCGGGTACGCCCGAATAACGTGCAGGTCAGCCCGGCAGCCTGATCCGCGGTTGCTTGGCGGTTTCGCCGGGCCCCCAGAATCTGCGACCGCGAGACGACGAGCATAATCAGCAACACCTCGATTGCCGGAGGACGTGTGACCTCCGGCAACTTTCCATGCGCGGGTGCGTCTTTGCCACTTCGACAAACCCTCTGTTAACGCCCCCCGTTCGTGCCTAAGGATTTCTCTGGAAACGGGTGGTGCCCCGGCAAATCG
>JAJZME010000032.1 GCA_021803035.1 Acidobacteriota bacterium
GCCGCGCTTCTTCACAGGACTACGCTCGAGCGCTTGCATGGTATAGAAAGGCTGCCGATCAGGGCGTTGCGGCCGCCCAAGATGAGCTCGGCTTCATGTATTGGCACGGCCAGGGCGTTCCACAGGACTACGCTCAAGCCCTTGCATGGTATAGAAAGGCTGCCGATCAGGGCGTTGCGGCTGACCAGAACAACCTAGGCTTCATGTATCAGCACGGGCAGGGCGTTTCACAGGACTACGCCGAAGCCCTTGCATGGTATAGAAAGGCTGCCGATCAGGGCGTTGCGGCCGCCCAGGATGAGCTCGGCGACATGTATTGGCACGGCCAGGGCGTTCCACAGGACTACGCTCGAGCGCTTGCATGGTATCGCAAGGCGGCGGATCAGGGCTATGCGGATGCCCAGAACAACCTCGGCTTCATGTATCAACACGGGCAGGGCATTCAGAGGAACTACGCCCAGGCGCGTGCCTGGTACACCAAAGCGATCTCAGGGGGAAATCAGGCGGCAAGACAAAATCTCGCCCAAATGGAGCAACAGATCGCTAACCAGCAACAGCAGGCCGCCGCACAGCAGCAAGCCGCGGAACAACAGGCAGCCCAGGCCCAAGAGGAATCCCAGTCGACTGCTGCACAGAAGCAGCAGGAGATCCAAGACAAGATCGACAACCTGAATCAGGAGATACAGCAGCTTGAAAGCGATGCAGAACAGGCGGATCAAAACGCAGAGAACTTAGCTTCGAACTCAAACTGCACGGGTGGGTACGGACCATTCGCGGCCATCGCTCAGCAGGGATGCGAGAACATCAATTCCATTGGTGTGGCCAAATTCCGTTCCCAGGAAGCTCGGGACCATAACAAGATCGACGATGATCGTGCCGAGATTGAGCGGCTCCAGGGCGAACAGATTCAGGAAGCGCCGCACCAGGACGCCAGCTTTGGGAGCGCCCTTGCCCAGACCGTGCAGCAGAACCCGCAGCCGAGCATTGTTGATACCGCCAACCAGTATGCCTCGCAGATGGTTGCGGTGGGTGCAGCCAATGATGCAGCGCGCGCCCAGGCCGCCGAGCAGCGCAGCGAGCAAGCGGCCCAGGAACAAGTACAAGCCAACGCCCAACAGATCGCGCAGGAAGTGGCCAACGGTACGCTTACGCCGCAGCAGGCCATGCAGCAGATTCAACAGCAGGCCCAGCAGGCGGTACAGCAATCTAATCAGGCTCCACAAACCTCCGGGGCGTCGCATCCGAACACGGCGCCGTCGATTCCGCAGTTTATATTCACTGCTCCCGTGAACCAATGCCTGTCCGTGGGGTACAACGCACAGCTTGATCCTTCATATTGGGTCCAAAACAGTTGCTCCTTTCCGGTGAATTACGACTGGGCAGATCCCTCTGGAAAATGGCAAACAGAACAGATGATTAGCGCGGGAAGCAAGGGTGCAACCATTCCGCCGCCGGTGCAGTATTTCGCCTGCCCCGATCCGTATTGGCCATCGCCAGTACAGGCAACGCCGAGCCTCGGCGATCCGATCCCTTACAACGGCAACTTTGAGTGCTTTAGAGAGAATCCTGCGTGGATCCAAGCTCATTGATGGGTTTCATCGTCCGGCGGTAATCAATCGCGGAGTGTTTTCTATTAGGAGAATTGTCCAAATGCCAAATCGATTCTATTCAAAGCGAAAGCCTGAATTGTTCGGTCTCCTCGCGCTTGTCTTGGTGTTCCCACAGCATATCTTGAGCCAGGCCCCCACTGGCATGGCCTACGTTTCGGACGGAACCACTGCGTCGCGGGTGACGCAGAGCGAGATTCCGGCTTGTGACCACTGGGAAATCTGGCTTTTTAGGAACAATGTCTACGTCTCCCCCTATGGCGCGGCCGGCAATACATCGGCGCATTGGGGAACTATCGACGGATCAAGCGAAGCGATTGTTGAAGAAAAGCTGAAAAAGGCGCAGGCGTTCGACAAAGCGTGGGTGAGGTTTGCTGGTGCAGGCTATAACCCAGCTACCGATCTCAACGCCGAGAACCCCATGGGCCCGATCTGCATCACTTCGCAGCCAAGCCCAGCGGCGCAGCAACGTCGCCAGCAGGCGAACCAGATGTCTGGAACGCTCCAAACGTTGGAGAACGCCGCGCAAGCTGTCTGGGCGACTGAGCCTGGCCCAAACGAAGAATTGCGCGGCTACCTGGAAACCCTTGATGCCATGCAACAGACGCAGGCCAGGATCTTCAGGATGCTCGACAATCACATCGTCAACCTCGCAATGCTGGACAATGAAATGCAACAGTGGAACCAGCAGGAAGCCTCTGCCCAGCAGATGGCGACAAACCTGCGAAATATACCGCCCCCTGCTTCCACCATCGCTGCTGCGGGGCCTCCTTCGCTCGGAAACTGGATAAACGTAAACATTCCGGATCGGGATTACATTCAGACGATGAGCAGGAATGGAAACGAAATCCAATTGATCGTGGACAACACCCTTCTCCACTCGACATACACTGACATGATTCCGCTGAATGGGATCAAAAGCGTGGGGAAGATAGATAGTACCGATCCGGGAAATGGAGTTGACGACGGAAATATCTGGTTCTTCATCTTTACAAACAACCCAAACATCCCTCAGATAACGGTCGTGTTTCCAAACATTGCGCAAGCACAACAAGCTCATGATTACTTTGCATATTACGCGATGCATGAGCAATAATCCGAGATTGATACGTGTTGCGTTGGAGTCCGGAGAAGCTCGTTTAGGAAATTCCTGGCAACCGTGAGATGAGCCGAACCAACTCGCTCTGCCTGCGCACTCCTGTTTTGTGATAGACCGACTTCAAGTGAAAGCGCACTGTCTCTGGGCTGGTCCGTGTTTGCTCGGCGATCTCGCCTGGATCGAGACCGGAGGCCAGGAACATACTCACTCGTGACTCGGCGGGCGTTAGCGAAAACAGCGCGGACAGCACCGTATCACGACTCCTTGGGGTAGCCGACGCATCGGTGATCAATAGCATGAGCTTGGCTCGTCCAGAGATTCCACCTGCTTCGGGGACAACAGGAAGCAGGCAGAGATGAACAGCACCGTGCTTGCTCCGGAGTGTCATGGCATCGCAGTCAGCACCTTTGCCGAACGGATCCACCGCAGCGCTGAGCCATTGTGCGAACTGCCTGGACGAATCCGGGTCGGAAAAGGCGAGGTGGCCTCCCCGGACAGCGATTCCATGGGAGCGGTTGAGGATCGCTTCGGCGGTGCGGTTCACAAACGCGACCGCGCCATTCGCGTCGAGGCCGATCAATCCGCAATCCAGCGCGTCGACCACATTTTGTACAGCCGCCATTGATTCACGGAGGTCAAGGACCCGCTCATGGACGGCAAAGGCGCGACGGAAGTGCGGGTAAAGTAGGCGCCATTCGGAGATGGCTCCGTCATCCCAGTCGCCTTGCCTGGGGCTGCGCAGCATGGTCAAACAGATCGATTCGGTGACGATGCCGCCCTGATAAAAGTGGTCCGGATCGTATCTTAGGGCAAAGTCGTTCCAGTACTCGGAAGAGCGTACTTCGCTTTCGGTGGTGACCGAGCTTCCCCGCCCGATGAACACCTGGCCTGGCCGCGGCGGTACTACCCCAGCGCGAGCATATCCCTGGTACCACGGGTCTTTGACTGCATAGTGATCGTGGTAAAGCCGCTGGGCTTCCTCGCTCCACCCATGTACGCCTGCATGAACGCCTCTCTCAGGCCGGAGGCTCACGATGAAAGCCAGCGTCGGGCAATCGAAATAAGCTGCGCAGCGACGCAAGAACTCGCTCCGCATTGCCGGATCGACGGCGGAGAGATAGAGCACGTCAAGGAGATCGTCGAAGGAAGGTCGATTCCCCATTCCAGTGGCCCCCAGATGAGCCTCGGACCAGATGAGCCTCGGAGTTGACGAATGGCCAAGATGCTAGCAGCTCGGAGGTCCGGCTGCAATGCCCCTTTTGAGGCCCGGGTTACCGGCCAAACCGGGTGCAGCTCTGTGCCGGTCGGAATGTGATACTGCACCTGGTAATCATCGAGTCCTCGCCGGTGATCATTGTCCGACTGGCTCTCCCTTGATGTTTGACCGCATGGAGTCAGCTGTGCCGTAAACTGTGCCATGCCGTGCGTGTCCAAATGTGTTAGATCAATACCTTAGCCGGCGAGACTAGAGTGCTTCCGTGCGGGCTTATTTTAGAGGTAAGTACTTGATTCTGAATTGGCGGTCCACAGTGCATCGAGTTCCGGCATGCTGATCCGGCATCAGTGAGCAAGGGTCGAATTATCGCAGCAGTGGCGAAGTTGCGGGCTCCCTGGTGTGCGAAGCGCGCGCTGAAAGCTGTAATCCGAGGCCCCAACGCGGGTGTGCTCTTGATATCTTCTCCTGTCACAGACCACGAGCCGCTGGAACTCCGCGCACTTCCAGAAGCGCTTTCGAAATTTTCGGATTCCGATCTTCCCGGGTACAAAGGCAGGGTTGAAAACGTAAACGCCGCCCTTTTCCGCGACGATTTCAAACCCAAGATCCACCCAACGAAGTGCACTAATTTGGGCGCATCTACGGTCCGGTTTGGGTCCGGCCCACTCCCCAATCGAGCCCAATTTTCGCCGGTCGACCACGATTGAATGTGAAAAAGACACACCTGTGGAGGGCAGCGGAAAACATCCTTAATTGTATGAAAGTATCGGATTTACTGGGGAAATTTTGGAGGCGCGGGCCGGGATCGAACCGGCGCATAAAGGTTTTGCAGACCTCTCCCTTACCACTTGGGTACCGCGCCCCGGGGGGATGATGCGGACGGCTCCAAACCGCTGCTCCATGACCGGCGGTATACCGCCGCTGTGCAGTTGGAGCGGGAGACGAGACTTGAACTCGCGACCCTCGCCTTGGCAAGGCGATGCTCTACCACTGAGCTACTCCCGCTTAACGCAAGTTTGAGTATAACGGGCGGCCAATATCCGGTCAAACTTCCAGGCGCAATTAGCCAACCGGCGCTTTCAGAACCACGTCTCCCGAGGCCGAACCCTTTTCTTCGTGTACAAATTCGCCGTCGCGCATGTGCAGAATGCGCCCCGCTATGGCGGCTGCTTCCGGGTTGTGCGTAATCATCAGCGTGGTCTGACCCAGCTCGCGGTTCGAGCGCATAAGCATGTGCAGCACGGCATCGGAGTTCTTGGTGTCCAGGTTGCCGGTCGGCTCGTCGGCCAGCACAATGGCTGGCCGCGCGATCATCGCCCGCGCAATCGCCACGCGCTGCTGCTCGCCGCCGCTCAGCTCCGACGGGCGGTGGTTCAGCCGGCCGCGAATCGCCAGCATGTCGCTCAGGTGGTCCAGGTACTTGCGATCCAGCGGCTCTTTTCGGCCGCTGACCGCATATGCAATCTCGATGTTGCCCATGGCGGAGAGCGTAGGCAGCAGGTTGAAACGCTGGAAGACGAATCCGATACGATGCTTGCGCAGGCGCGTGCGCTGGGCGTCGCTCAGGGTGGCAAAATCCACACCGTCAATCGACACATGGCCGCTGGTAGCCCGCGTCAGCCCACCCAGCAAGTAAAACAGCGTCGATTTGCCCGATCCTGAAGGACCGACGATGGCGACAAACTCTCCCGGCTCGACCCGGAGCGATACGCCGCGCACCGCGGTTACCTGAATCTGGCCGGCTGAGTAGACCTTGGTTAAATCCTCGGCCAGAATAATATGACGAGAACGTGATTCAGCTTGCACATTCTTCATTGTAAATGCGACGGCGGTCGCCTGCCGCTTGGGTAGAATGAGGATACACCGATCTTGTTTCGAGGTTTCTCACCCATGGCCGCCGAATTGAAGTCCGCTCTCGTATCAGCTCTGAATGCCGCCGCTTCGCAGGCCGGCATGGTTCTGCTCTCTGCCGCGCAGGGCAGCGGTTTTGATGGCAGCCCGACTGCTGTTGTTCAGCTCGGTCTGGTGGGCGCCGCCGCGGGCCGCTCGCTCAAGCTGGAGTTGAGCGAGGATTTCGATTTTGATAAGCCGCACCTGCTCCCGGAGATGACGGCGCACCTGGCCGAGGAGGCCAAGCGCCTGTGCAATCCGCGGCCCGAGTGCTATGTGACCCTCGGCGGCCTGCCGCTGGCCTTCGGCGAGTTTCAATGGCCCTTCCATCGCTCCACCTCCGGCGCGGATACCTACATCGTCCACGGCGAAACCCATCTGGCCGACGGCGGAGAACGCCGTCTCCATGCCAAAATCGCTGCCTCGGTCACCGTCACCTTCGCCGAGATTGTGCCCGCCATGGAGCAGCCCTACGCCGAGACCTTTGTCTACAACGCCGTGCGCAAAACCATCGACATGGGCCAGTTGGAGTTCCTCAAATCGGGCAATCGCCAGCCGGTCCCGGTCACCACGCGCTATTACAGCCGCTGGCAAAAGAAGTTTGTCTTTACGGACACGGATGACACGGAGCGGCTGGCCTTCCTGCTGACCAAGGTCTACTGGCTTTCCGCCGTGCTGGGCGGCGGCAAGCCCGTGTGGATCGCCGATCCCCGCGACGCGCAGTATCTGAACACCACCGAAGCCGACCTTCTGCGCATGGCCGGCGACGAAGCCGCGCAGGGGCTCGTGAAACTTGACGGCGAGTTTGCCGCGGCCACGCCCGCACTGCTGGCGCGGGCCGAAGAATACCGCGAGGCTCTTGAAGCCGCGCTGAACTTCACCAAGCCGCAGTTCAACGAATCCATGCGTTCAGGCCACGCCAACATGTAAAGATCCTTGCCGCATTGCATCCCGGTGCGCCAGCCGCAGCCGCCTTCGCTCCGTCCATCGCAAACCGGTCTACACCACGCCATGAGAAGCCGAAGGCGCAAAGTTGAAAGCTAGGAGCTTCCCAGCGCCGCGCCGCACGCCGAGCAGAAGCGCGCTCCCGCCACATTGGTCTGCTGGCAGCGCGGGCACGCCACGAGCGTGCCTGCCTCCGGCGGTGCTGCCGGGGCCGGCGGCACGCTCACGTTCACATTGACCGGCTGGTGCCATCCCGGCATGGGAATCCCCAATGAAGCCGCAATCGCCGCCGCCTGAATGGCGTTGAACTCGCGCACCCGTCCCGGCATGAAAAAGCATTCGAGGAAGCCGAGCAGTGCCGGGATTCCCGTCCAGAAGAAGCACGCATAAAGGACGCCCAGCACGTTGCGGCGCAGGTAAAAATGGTGCAGACCGAAGCTGCCCAGAAACAGCGCCAGCAAAATGCCCACCACCTCGTCGCGGCGCACCACTTCGTACTGCTGATAGAACATCGCCTGCGGATTGGGATACGGATAAGTGCTCATCGCCTTTCTCCTTGCGTGTGCCGCATCTTGAGATACGCATTCCAGCGTCCTCCGGTTCCCGGCTTCGACGCCAACATTGTCCCATGGCCGCCCCTGCCGGTAGCATCTCACCAGTATGGAAACCATCACCCCAAATGCGGCCGCAAGCGGCACTTTTCTTATCGGCGGCGACCTGCCTGTCCATCGTCTCGGCTATGGCACCATGCGTCTGGTGGGCGAAGGCGCATGGGGCGAACCGGCGGACCCCGCCGAAGCCCGCCGTGTGCTGCGCCGTGCCGTCGAACTGGGCGTCACCCTCATCGACACCGCCGACGCCTACGGCCCTGAAATCGCCGAGCGCCTCATCGGCGAGGCGCTCTATCCCTACCCGTCAGGCCTCGTCATCGCCACCAAGGGCGGCATCACGCGCCAGGGACCGGCCAGGACCGAGTACGTGGGCCGCGCCGGTTACCTGATCCAGTGCGTGGAGATGAGCCTGCGCCGCCTCAAGCTCGATTGCATCCCGCTCTATCAACTGCACCGCATCGACCCGCGCACGCCGCTTGAAGAGTCCCTGGGCGCTCTCGTACGCATGCGGGAGCAGGGCAAGATCCGCCACATCGGCCTCAGTGAAGTCACGCCCCAAGAGATCGAGGAGGTGCGCAAGACCGTCCCGGTGGTCACCATCCAGAACCGCTACAGCCTGGGCGACCGCCGCCACGAGCAGACGCTCGCCTGGTGCCAGCAGCAGGGAATCGGCTTCATGCCCTGGTACCCCTACGCCGGCGGCAAGCTGCTGCGTCCCGACCATCCCGCCGCGCAGTCGCTTGCTGCTTTGGCTGCCCGGTACGGCGCCACGGTCTCGCAGCTATCGCTCGCGTGGCTCCTGCAGCGCTCGCCGGTGCTGCTGCCCATTCCCGGCACATCCAGGGTGGCGCACCTCGAGGAAAACATCGCTGCCGTCAATCTGAAGCTGAGCGCCGAGGAATGGACGGAAGTTGAGGCGGCCACAGCCTGAATTGCATTCGATCTGTGGCCGCCGAGAAGGCTTACCGCGCCACTTTGAGCGGCAGCGGGTAAGTGGGCCAGGCCTTGACCAGCCTGCTCAGAATCGCCGCCGACGAAACCGCCGTGACCGCGAAAGGCAGTACGACCTGAACCGGGAACCACGCACCCGCGTGAAGCAGCGGCGGATACATGGCCAGCGCCACGCCCGGCGGATGGTAGGCGCGCATCAAGTTCAGAATGCCAAAGGCCGCGACCGCCGCAACAATCGCCATGGCCGGCCCGCGCGCCACCAGGCAAAGCAGGGTGCCCACCGTGGCTCCGGTCACGGAGCCGGCAATCAGCGGGTAGGGCTGTGCAATCTGCGCGCTGGGCAGTACCAGAAGGATGGTCAGCGACGCCCCGAAAGGCGGCACCAGAAACAGGCCTATCTTGTTCGTTTCCAAAGCTGCCAGCAGGCCAAACATGCAGACCACCCATAGATACTGCGGCACCGTCAAAGTGGCCGTTGTTCCCCACGAGCGGATGATCCGCGAAAATAAGTTGCGCATTGGCAAAACACCTAAAGGTTCAAAATCTCAAACGTTACAATCCTTATTCTCAGGTTCTACTTCAAGTTTGCAGACTTAAAGTTTCAGTTTCACTTTGGCCGGAAATGGCTTTGCAGGGATTAAGGAAGCTGGATCCCGCTTATTGGATGCACCGCCAGCCGCTTTCCGCTCGGAATTCGACACCTCCGCATCGCCGTCCAGATTCGGGGCCGAATGGGAAGCTGGCAGGCGCAAACTCATGCTTCGTGCTCCAGCGGTTCCACCTCTATCTCGGCAGCCGAGCGCCCGCTCTTCATCTGCGATGAAGTAACCAGCGCGACAGCGCATAGGATGGCAGCCATGCCGATCCATTCCGATGGCTGCAGGTGCTCGCCCAGGATGACCACCCCCAGGATGACCGCGACCATCGGGTTCACGTAGGCATAGGTGGCCACCTTCGCCACGGGTACGTGATGGATGAGCCAGATGTAGCAGGAAAAGCCAAGCAGCGAGCCGAAAAGAACCAGATAGCCGATTGCGCTGGTGCTCCGCGCATTCCAGACGGCGTGCGGCCACTGCCGGGTGACGGTGGCGGCAAGTGTGTTGCAAAGTCCGGCCGCCATCATCTCCCATCCCGCGGCGACCAGCGGATCCACCGGCAGGCCCAGGCGCCGGAAGCGTACCGACCCGATGGCCCAGCTCAGCGCGCCCAGCAGCACGCCCAGCGCGGCAATGATTTGAATGGGCTGGCCGTGCCCATGAAGGCCGATGGCGGCCCGCAGACTCGGCCAGAGCAGTGCAAACAGGGCAAAAAAGCCCAGCGCGATGCCGATCCATCCGCGCCTGCGCAGCCGCTCGCCCCGCGGCAGCAGCGACTCGATCACGGCCACATACAGAGGCACCACGGCAACCAGCAGCGCGGCCAGTCCGCTGGCCAGGTGCTTCTCGCTCCACACCAGGAAAATGTTTCCAAAAAACAGCATCAGAATGCCGAGAATGGCGAGTTGGACCATCGTCTTCCGGTCATAGAAGATCTGTTTTCCGCGCAGCGTGCAGAAGATCAGCATGATCAAAGCGCCGGCCAGCATCCGCGTTCCTGCCAGAATCGTGGCCGGCAGCAGGCGCACTCCGATGCTCATCGCCGTATATGTCGCGCCCCAGCACAGATAGACGCTCAGGAACGCAAGCGTAATGGCCAGCCGGGACGGAGCAACACTGACTTTGTTAGGGGACGTCACACTATTCATGGTATCGTCCGCCGCCTGTGGAAGCGGTGGTGCCCGGATTTCGTGCGATTGCCACCGCAGCGGCCGTCCTGCGCCGCTCCGCCGGTTTATCCTTGGCACGATGCCCAACACCCTGTCCGTCGTTCTCATCACGCTGAACGAGGCGGCCAATCTGCCCCGCACCCTGGCCAGCGTGCGCTGGGCGCAGCAGATTGTCGTCGTCGACTCCGGCTCGACTGACGCGACCCTGCAGATTGCCCGCGGTGCCGGTGCACGCGTTTTCGAGCAGCCCTGGCAGGGCTTCGGCGCGCAAAAAAACGCCGCCATCGCCCATGCCGCGTGCGACTGGGTGCTCTCGCTCGACGCCGACGAAGAGGTCAGTCCCGCGCTCGCCGCCGAAATCAAGGCGCTGCTGGCCGGCGAGCCTCTGTTTCGCGCCTACCGCATTCCGCGCCTCAATCACTTTCTCGGCCGGCCGCTGCGCCACGGCGGTTACTGGCCCGATCCCAAGCTGCGCCTCTTCCGCCGCGGCGCGGCCTGCTTCGAAGAACGGCCCGTCCACGAGACGATGCAAAGTGACGGCCCCGTGGGCCAGCTTCGACACCCGCTCCTGCACCACTGCTATCCCACGCTCGAGGACTACATCGAGCACATGAATCGCTACAGCACCGCCGGTGCTGCGATGCTCGCCGCGCAAGGCCGCGCTCCCCGTTCGCTGCCGGCGGTTTGCTGGAGCGCCTTCGTCAATCCCGCCGCGACCTTCCTTTACAACTACGTCTTCCGCCTCGGCTTTCTCGACGGCAGCGAGGGCCTGTTGCAGCACCTCAACCACTCCGTCTACATCCACTGGAAGTACGTCAAGGCCTGGCGCCACGCGCAAAATCCCTGATGGGTCCGCGCTCAGACCCACCGTGGCCAATGCGGACCGGCAGGCTTACCTCAGCTCCAGAATGGCTGCGGTGGCGCCTGCCGCCACCGCACCGCCAATGGCGGGGAGAAAATACCGGGACCGATGCCGGGGCAGAGAACCTTCGCCCACCCACGTCACGCTCTTCTTCACCTGGGCAACGTCGGCGTAGCGGTAAGCGTACGTCTCATTGCTGTTGGCGCTGGTGAAGGTGAACGTGGTGGCGGCAAGCTTGCCCACTGTCCCGGTAGCATGCGTGTGGTCGCGGAAAACCAGGCGCAGGTAGGTGTCGGCGCGATATTTGCCGAGTTTCGCCTTCACCTTGCGCGCGTGTTTGGCAAAGTGCGCTGCTGACTCAGCCCGGCACAGCGGCGCCTGGCAGAGTGGAATCGAGGAAATCAGCAGACACATCAGTCCATTGCGAACAATCGAAATACCGCAAGAGGAAAGTTTCATGTGGTCCTCCATGAGATGAAACTACGCGGCATCGAGGATGGAATTGCGGCCCTCGATCTTGCAGGATCGTAAGGCCCATTGGTTGTGCAACCTTTCTGTTCCATGTGGGCTTGAGAGGTTCGTGCAAGGCCTCTCGGGGAACGTCAAGCCCTGATCGATTGTATGTCCGTTCTTGTTTTGTGCAACTCCCTTCCCGCACGCCCGCATTCCGTAAGTCACTGCCGGCGCCGCCCCGCAAACAAAGGCCTATCAGCCCGTGGTAAAAGTCCTGTTTTGAAAGGGCATGATTTTAGTCGTGCTGTAAGTGCCACAAAATCAATCGGGCTTTAGCCCTTGAGGGATGGGTTTCTCCGGATTTCGACTCTCACCACAGTCAACTAAGTCCTTGCGCTGCACCACCTGTTGTCTTGACATTGGTTTTCCATCGTCCCTAGAATAGAGGTGGAGCGGTGAGGCTGCTTCATTGCGTAACGTTATGTAAATAAAGTTCTTACCAAGCCTCATGAGCGCTCCGGTGTGCCGGCCGGCTTGCGCCGCCGCAGGCAGCAGCCAGGTCGGGGAGCAGGAACGATGCCCGATACCCGCATCAGCCCGCGTGAGCGGTTGGTGTTGATGGCCATTATCGAGC
>JAJZME010000039.1 GCA_021803035.1 Acidobacteriota bacterium
GTCAGCACTGGGGCATCGAGAACAAGCTGCATTGGGTTCTGGACGTGGCCTGCGGCGAGGACCAGAGCCGCAAACGCGCCGGAAACGCCGCCCAAAACTTCTCTCTGCTCAATCGCATCGTCCTCAATCTGCTGAAACAGGAAACAACCCTCAAGCGCGGCATCAAGGGAAAACGCCTCAAAGCCGCATGGGATCCTGCGTACCTGCTGAAATTACTGGGAATCTGATATGCGTCGGCCCTGACCCTTTCTGCCGCGGGGTGGCGGGGCAGTGCCCTGCCTGAGGTGGAATTTCTTTCGCCGGGGAGACTTATCAGGGCGCAAGGGGCGGGTCTTATGCTTGCACCACGGCGCTGGTGGCGACCATGGATCGCCTGATGTAGCGGCGGCTTTCCCGCATGGCGGAGACGTCCTACACACTCGAAGGATGACGCAGGTTCGAAGCGGCTGATGGCAGACAAAATTCTGTACTTTGGGGCCAAATCTCACGGCCTGGGAGCGTTTTTACCTCAATCATTCGCGCGATGTCCAAAGGTCTGGCGGGAGGTTTGAGGGGCTGCGCGACGAAGGCGTGAGGCGTCTCACTTCTTGCGGTGATGGGCGGCACGGCCTCAGCGAAAAAACCTCTGCCATTCTGCACCAACGAGCAGGCCCTCCCCCGGCTCTTTTGCTCCGCTATTCCGGCGCCTGCCCGCGGAGGAACTCATGAAAACCAAGTATGCTCTCCTGGTTCTGCCCCTGGCTGCCGCGGCGTTCTTCCTGATGGGGCGCATGTCGGCCGAGAATCACGCGCAGCTTAACCCCAAGACGGCTGAGAACCTCTCCAACGCCATGCACGGCGAGGCTTTCGCCTATGTGAAGTACATGCTGTATGCCGATCATGCCCGCGAGAGTGGCAATGAGCAACTCGCCGAGTTGTTCACGGCGAACGCGAATACCGAGCGTTTTGAGCACTTCGCCGAAGAAGCTGAACTGGCCGGGCTGGTCGGGTCGGATGCGGACAATCTCCGGGACGCCATCAAGGGTGAGACGTGGGAGTTCGAGCATATGTATGCCGACTATGCCGCGCAGGCCCGGGAAGCCGGCGACACGGCGGTCGCGGCTCGCTTTGAGGAGATCCGGCAGGACGAAGGCAGGCATCGCGACGCCTTCCAGGGCGCTCTGGACAAGCTGCAGCAAAAGCCCGCTTCTGAGGGCGCGAATTGATGCGGCGTTTCAGGGAAGCGGGATCAATGCGCTTCGGCAGGGGAGGGAAGTAGCTTTGCTCTGATGCTGCAAAAGCGCCGTGCGGGCGAGGTTCCGCGCGGGGCACTAGGTGGCTCCATATACGGGTACGGCAGCGCCGTGGATGAGGCGGGCGTCGTCGCTGGCGAGAAAGAGGATGATGCGCGCGATGTCCTCTGGCTTGGGCCATTTTGCGAAGTCGGCTTCGGGCATGGCCTGGCGATTGGCCGCGGTGTCGATGATGCTGGGCAGAACCGAGTTGGCGCGGACGCCGGTGCCCTTGAGATCGGCGGCAAGCGAATCAAGCATGGCTACAGCTGCGGCCTTTGATGCGACATAGCCGGCGGCGGCACCGGAGTGGTCGACTGCGGCCCGGGAAGCGACATTGACGATCGTTCCGCTGCCCTGCTTGAGCATGGCGGGGACGACGGCACGCATGAGCGCGTATCCGGAGAGCAAATTGAGTTTGAGCATGCGGTCGAATTCAGCGGGATTGGCCTCCCAGAGCGTTGCGCCGCCGGCATAGGCACCGATGGTGTTTACCAGCACGTCCAGATGGCCGGATTCGGCGATCGCTTCCTGCACGAGGCGGGAGACGGCGGCTTCATCGGTGACATCGACGATGCGGCCTGCGAGCGACGCAGTATGTATGCCGGCGGCGCTGTTGAGAGCATCCATCTCAGTCTGGCGCCGGTAGGTGACAACCACCTTGGCGCCCTCTTCGAGGAATGCCAGCGTTACGGCACGTCCCAGTCCGCCGGTGCCTCCGGCGACCAGAACTAACTTGCCTGAGAATCTTCGCGTCATCACGACCTCCTGCGGTCAGTATCGCGCCACGGTGGCAGATGGAAAAGCAAGAAGATGCCCCAGCCGGCGCGCATATGTTCTTTTTAGCTGATGGTCGAAGGACTTGGGCTGGGTTTGCGATTTGATATGATGGCTTCGACCCAAATCGTGCTGCAACTGCCATCGGAAGGCGGGTGTGTGGTGTGCGGGAACACTGTTCGAAAATCAGCCAACTTACAATTGCAAATGCGAAACAAATTTTGCAGCGCGAATGCTGCTGCATTTATTAACCGGGAAATCATATTTTGCCAGCTTATTCTTATGTTAAAGTAAAAGCGCAATATCCGTACGCTTCTAGAAGGCGCTTTCCTGGTGAGCCCAATCGTGTAGCTGCTGGTATGTTTCATGCGCATTCGAGGTAACGTTTTCGCTCCCAATCAAGCTGATCCTCAGCTTCGGAATACGCTTTTTGTTATTGACCAGGTTGCCATCTTTGCGGCGGTGCAGATTGCACTGCTTAACCTGCTGTGGCGCGCCTTTCCGCATGTGGACGCAGTGCTGCCCGTGGGTTTGTTGCGGATGCGGCTTTCTACAACACTGGGCGTTCTGTGCGCCGCGATGGCGCTGTTCATTGCGGAGGCGCAATCGAAGTCGGCGCTTTGGCTGAGCCGGCTGTTTGCGGTGCTGGGGATCCTGGCCGGGGTTTTGCCGGTGCTGACGCAAGCGCCCATGGTGTTTGAGGAATTCAGCCGTTTCGTCAAGGGGAGTCAAGCGCATCCGGGACAGGGAGCGTGGGTGGTTTCGGCAGCCGCACTGGCGATGCTGGGCGTGGTGATTGTGCTTATCCGCTGCGGGGATTCATTGGCAAGCTGGATTGCTGATGGACTTACCGGCTGCCTGTTTTTGCTGACGATTGTACTCTTGCTGGAGGTTCTCTTTGGGCTGGCGCATATCCCCGGATCGTCTGCTGTGGCACTTACGTCGCCGGCGACGCTCTGGTGCTTTGTGCTAATGACCCTGGCGGTCATCTTGCGGCGGACAGAGCGAGGAGTGCTCTCGATATTTCGGGGATACGGAATGGGGAGCAGGATCGCACGCATTCTGGCACCGATTCTGCTGGTGGCGCCGTTTTTGCGCGAGCTTATCCGAGATCGGCTGCTCAATGCAAATCTGGTTCCCCAACACTATGTTGTAGCGGTCCTCACCGCCGTAGGAACACTGACGGCATTTGTTCTGCTCGTTTTGCTCGCGCGGCTGATCAACAGGATGCAAGGCGAGATCCATGATCTGGCTTTGCGGGATGAGTTGACGGGGCTCTACAGCGTAAGAGGATTCAATTTGCTGGCCGAGCAGGCATTCCGCCTTGCCAGGCGCGCACAAGAACCCTTTGGCGTGTTGTTTATCGATATGGATAATTTGAAGCTGATCAACGACGAACAAGGCCATAGCGCCGGATCTGTTTCTCTGGTGGAAACGGCAAAGCTGCTCATGGCGAATTTTCGCGAGACGGACATTATTGGACGTGTGGGTGGTGACGAGTTTGTGGTAGCCGGCAATTTCAATGACGAGGAAATCTCCCTGGCCGCCGAGCGCTTGCGGTCAGCAGCGGCGCGTAAAAACCTTATGGCGGGCAGGCGGTTTTCCATCAGCCTGAGCATGGGCCATGCGTGGGCAGACAGCACCTCGAGTGAGACACTGCAGAGCCTGATAGCCCGTGCCGACAAGGCGATGTACGAAGAGAAGCACGAGAAAAAGAGAATCGCGCGGGCAGGCACGGCAATGAAAAGCCAAGTTTCTATTTAATGCAGATGCGGCCGGATCTGGGTATAGGGTGGCGAAAAGGCCCTCCTGCCCGGTGAAGGCGGAAAAAGATCGACGGGAATACTTATTCTTCGCATTGTGGGCCGAATTTTTCACTAAAAATAGAGGCGTGGGCAGGGGGGCGAGATGATGCGCTATAATCATCTCGGCAACTCGCATTCCCCGTCGCGCTCTGGTGGCGCGATACCTGCGAGCTGACCATCGAACCAGAAACCCCAGCAACCCCAGTACAGAAGCACTTGACGATACAGATCGGAAAGTTCCGTACAATGAAGCGACGGCCGAATCTTCCATTAATTCGATCCGGGGTATTCATCCTAGCCACTTTCTTTGTTGCCCTGCCGCCTGCACTCGGCGCCGTAGCCCGTGCCTCGGCGAACACCCTGGCGCCGAAATCGACACAGGCGCACGAGATCTTTTCCCTGGCAATGTTTGCCTTGGCCATCGTCGGCGGGATCTTCGTGGTGGTCGAGTCGCTGCTGACCTACGCAGTGATCAAGTTCCGGCGCAGGAAGACCGATCCGGATCAGGAGCCGCCTCAAGTGTACGGCAGCCTGCGGATTGAGCTTGCATGGACGGTGATTCCCATCCTCATTGTGATCGTGCTTTTCCTGACGACGGCGCGCATCATCTTTGCCGTGCAGGATCCTCCTCCTCCGAAAAATGGTGACTTGCAGGTAACCGTGGTGGGGCATCAGTTCTGGTGGGAGTTCCGTTATCCGACCCTGGGTATTGTCACGGCCAATGAGCTGCATATTCCGGTCAGCACGCGGCAGGATCCCGACCCTACCTATCTGACGCTGCTGTCGGCGGATGTGGACCACAGCTTCTGGGTGCCCGAGCTTGCCGGCAAGACCGACCTGATTCCCAATCATCCCAACCATATGTGGATTAGCCCGCATAAGCCCGGCGTTTATTACGGCCAATGCGCGCAGTTCTGCGGCACGGGGCACGCCAATATGCTGCTGACTGTCTATGTCGATACGCCGGCGCAGTTTGCCGCGTGGGTGAAGAGCCAGCGGCGCCCGGCAGTGGACGATCCAGCGGTGGCGGCGGGCCGGCACATCTTCGAGATGGATGCTTGCGCGAACTGCCACACGATCAACGGCACCACGGCTCATGGAACCTATGGACCGGACCTGACGCACCTGATGAGCCGCGCGACGATCGGAGCGGGCGTGGCTGCGAATACGGCCGCGAACCTGCGCGAGTGGGTCAAGAATCCCAACAGTTTGAAGCCCGGAGCGCACATGCCGGCCATGCAGCTCACGAATCAACAGATTGACGAAGTGGTTGCGTACCTGACTACGTTGCACTGAAGAAAGCTCGACTGAAGGACGAAGAGATGGCGGATCAGACCTTACCTATTCCCGGCCCGACAGAAATACCCCGCATAGGCACCGCCGGGTTTTCCGAGTGGCTGCATAGCTGGATTGTCACGGTCGATCATAAGAAACTGGGCATTCTTTATGTGGCCTATTCGCTGTTTTTCCTCCTAGTGGGGGGTGTGGAGGCGATGTGCATCCGCATTCAGCTCATGTTCCCGCACAACCACTTCGTATCCCCGCAGGTATACGACGAGCTGTTCACAATGCACGGTACCACCATGGTCTTTCTGGTGGGCATGCCGATTCTATTTGGCTTTGCGAATTATGTGGTTCCGTTGATGGTGGGTGCGCGCGACATGGCGTTTCCCCGCCTGAACGCGCTGAGTTTCTGGCTGACGGCGTTTGGCGGCATACTGCTTTATTTCAGCTTCGTTGGTGGTTTCGGTCTCTACGGCATGGGATCCGCTCCGGACGTGGGTTGGTTTGCCTACGCGCCGTTGACAGCCAAAGCCTTTACGCCGGGCCACAACACGGATTACTGGGCGCTTGCGCTGATTGTGGCCGGGTTTGGAACCTTGGGCACGGCAATCAATCTTGTCGCGACGATCATCTCGATGCGCTGCCGGGGCATGACGCTGTTCCGGATGCCATTGTTTGTATGGCTGATGCTGGCCGTGAGCGGGCTGACACTGGTTACGATTACCCCTCTGACCGCGGCGCAGGTGATGCTATTGATCGACCGCTATCTCGGCGGCCATTTCTTTGATACGCAGGCCGGAGGATCGGCCCTGATCTGGATTCACTTTTTCTGGATTTTCGGCCATCCGGAGGTCTATGTGCTGGTCTTGCCGGCCTTCGGCATCGCCAGCGAGATCATCCCGGTCTTTTCCCGAAAAGCCATCTTCGGATATTCGACGATGGTGGGAGCTACGATCGCAATTTTCTTTATCAGCCTGGCGGTTTGGGCGCACCACATGTTCACGGTGGGATTGACTTCGGTGAGCATCGCCTTCTTTGTGCTGGCTACCATGGTGATTGCGGTACCCACCGGCATCAAGATTTTTAACTGGCTGGCGACGATGTGGGGCGGCAGGCTGCGCTTCGATACGCCCATGCTCTTTTGTGTCGCATTCGTTTTTCAATTCGTCATCGCCGGACTTACCGGAGTTATTCTCGCCGTGGCGCCGTGGGACTGGGAGCTGCATAACTCCTACTTTGTGATCGCGCACTTCCATTACGTACTGGTGGGCGCCATCGTCTTCAATATCTTCGCGGCCATCTATTACTGGTTCCCCAAGGTGACGGGCCGCATGATGAGCGAGAAGCTGGGCAAATGGCATTTTTGGGTCTTTTTCGCCGGCTTCCATCTGACGTTCGATCCCATGCACGTGGTCGGTCTGCTGGGCATGCCCCGCTCCATATACACCTATCCGGCGAATCGCGGGTGGAACACACTGAACATGGTTATCTCGATCGGCGCATTCGTTCAGGCGATCGGGGTGCTGATTTTTGTGTGGAATTTGATTCAGTCGTTGCGGCATGGGAAGGAAGCGGGCAACGATCCGTGGGATGCGTGGACGCTGGAGTGGGCAACGCCTTCGCCGCCGCCGCCTTATAACTTTGCCGTCGATCCGGTGGTGCGCAGCCGCCGGCCACTATGGGATATCAAACACCCCGACGATCCGGACTGGAAATACGAAGAATGAGCACTGCTCCCATTTACGCCGACGAAAATTGGAACCTGCCTTCGCGCGGGATGGTGGCCATGATTTCGCTGCTGATAGGCGAATCGGCTATCTTCACCATCTTCGTGGTGGCCTATATTTTCTATATCGGCCACAGTGTGACGGGCCCCACGCCGGCCATTCTGCAGGTGCCGATTCTCAACACCATCTGTCTGCTTTCGAGCAGCATTACCATCATCCTGGCCGAGCGGGCAATTGAGCACGGCCAGATGCGCCGCTTTGCCTTCTTCTGGGCATTCACCATGGCGTTGGGCATCAAGTTCCTGGTGGGCACGGGGTTGGAATGGCGCGATCTGATTTACAACCACGGACTGACGATCAGCACAAACCTCTTCGGAACCACGTTCTACTCGCTAGTGGGCCTGCATGCGACGCACGTCGTGATCGGCCTGATCATGCTTAGTATCGTGCTGATTTTCACGCTGACAGGGCACGTCAAGCAGCAACATGCCGAGCGCATCAAAGTGCTGGCGCTCTACTGGCACTTTGTCGATGCGGTATGGGTGGTGGTCTTCACCGTAGTTTATATCGTGGGAAGGTAAAGGGCATGGAGGAAACAGCTCACAAAGGGGCAGAACACGGGAACGGCCAGAGCATTCATCTGCCCAGCCCTACGGGGTGGCCTATCATGCTGGCCTTCGGTTTTACCATGCTTCTCGCAGGGCTGGTAACAACCTTCATGATAAGCATCTTCGGGTTCGTCTTTATCGTGGCTGGCTGCGTTGGCTGGTTCCACGATGTGCTGCCGCATGAACAGCACGAGGAAGTGCCAATCCTCGAACAGCCGGTGGTCATCACGACCAGCCGCGCAGTTGTGGAGCGGGTCAAGCTGACCGGCGAGCATCGGCCTCACGCTGCGGGAGGCACATCCGCTGTCATGGCGGGTATCCAGGGAGGCATCGCGGGAGGCATCGCCATGGCGATTCCCGCTATGCTTTACGGACTTATCACACATCACAGTGTCTGGTATGCAATCAATCTGCTGGGTGGCGCCGGCGTGGGCGACTGGGCCCACGTGACCGCGGCTGCAATCGCCACCTTTCACTGGCAATGGCTTCTGATTGCATGCGTGATTCACGGCATTATGTGCCTACTGGTTGGGTTGCTCTTCGTGGCGATGCTGCCTATGTTGCCGCGCTATCCCGTCGTGCTCTGCGGCCTCGTGGCGCCAATTTTGTGGTCAGGCATCATCCATTCGTTCCTGGGCTTTGTCAATCCTGAGCTAAGTGCGCATATTTCGTGGCCATGGTTTGTCGTTTCGCAAATTGCTTTCGGTGTGGTCGCGGGTCTGATTATTTCGCGGCAGACACACATTCATACAAGCAAGCATCTTCCCCTTGCTGCTCGAATGGGTTTTGTTATACCCGGCATGACGCATCACGACTCAGATGCGGGAACACCGCACGGCGAAAAGGAGACGCATTGATGCGCCTAATCCTGTCGGCGCTAGCCGCTTCTTCTCTCCTGCTGCTGTCCGGTTGCGGCAAGACTGCGCCTGGATATCCCGGTCCTGCGCCTCTGCCGCCGGATCAGATCATGAGTTTTACCACCCTCTTCCATGAGAATTGCGCCGCGTGTCACGGAGTGTCCGGGCAGGATGGCCCGGCAATGGACCTGAACAATCCCGAATACCAGGCGATTGTGAGCAGTGCCACGCTGCGCCAGATCATTTCCAACGGCATGCCGGGCACGGAGATGCCGGCGTTTGCCCAAAGCGCTGGTGGCATGCTGACCGCGCGCCAAGTCGACGCAATTGTGTCCGGGATTCGCAAGCGCTGGTTTTCCGCCGCTACGCTGGCTGGAGCAAACCCGCCACCCTACGCGCAAAGCAAGCCGGGCAATGTGCAGCAAGGGCAACAGGTGTACCAGCAGCGTTGCGCCATCTGCCATCAGTCCGGATCGCAAGACATCACGGACCCTGCATACCTGGCGCTTATGAGCGACCAAGCCATTCGCGTAGAGATCATCGCTGGACGCCCGGACATCGGGCAACCTGACTGGCGTCACGACAGCCCCGGTGGCAAGGCCACTACACCACTTACAAACCAACAGGTAGACGACCTTGTGACCTATCTTTCGAGCTTACGGAAGCCGGCGATCCCGACTGGATCGGCGGTGAACGCCAATCCAGGGGAGGTGAAATGATGAATCACGACGATCAAGAATCCCAGACACCTGCGGACGCTACACTTCCTGTCTTGTCTTCCGAGAGCGGCACAAGCAACGACACTCTGGTTTCGCGCCGCTGGTTGTTGCTCAAGGCGAGCATCGCCCTCAATGGTGTTGTGGGGCTTTCGCTTGCGGTTCCCATTCTGCGCTACCTGTTGTCGCCGGTAAAAAAAGACTCATATTACAAGCGCTGGATTTCACTGGGTTCGCTGGACCAATTTCCGACGGGACAAACGCGCCTGGCTTTCTTCAAGAATCCATTTACACGTAGCTGGGATGGGCAAACCGATAATGTCGCCTGCTATGTCCGCCGCATGACTGCTACGACCTTTCAGGTATTTGCCATCAATTGCGCGCATCTGGGCTGTCCGGTGCGCTGGTTCCCGGAGTCGCATCTTTTCATGTGCCCGTGTCACGGCGGGGTTTACTACGCCAACGGCGCACGCGCCGCGGGCCCGCCACCACGCGGCCTGTTCACATATGACTGGAAGATCGAGGAGGAGACTCTGCACATTAATGCCGGCCAGATGCCAACACTATCAAACAGCGCGGAACTCTTCATGCCTACGATTGGTCCTGATGGAGACAGCAAATGCCTCGGATGAAGCAAAACGGAAAGCAGGTGTACGACTGGTTCCAGCACCGCCTGCAACTTGAAGGACCGGTGAAAGAGGCGGCTCTGCACCCGGTGCCGAGACGCACTGCGAGCTGGTGGTACGTCTTCGGAAGCGCTGCTTTCACTCTTTTCTTCTTTCAGGTCCTTACCGGCATTCTGCTTGCCATGGTCTACGTGCCTTCAGCAGGCCAGGCATGGCACAGTCTGAATGTTTTGAACCATCAGGTGGCGCTGGGCTGGTATATTCGCGCTCTGCACGGATGGGGATCGAACTTCATGATCGCCATCGTCATCATTCACATGACGCAGGTTTTCCTGTTCGGCGCCTATAAATATCCGCGCGAACTTACCTGGTGCGTGGGCGTCTTCCTGCTGCTAATGACGCTGGGCATGGCATTCACAGGGCAAGTCCTGCGCTTCGATCAGGACGCCTACTGGGGTCTTGGCATCGGTGCGGCGATCATGGGCCGCGTGCCTTTCATTGGCGGGGATCTGGTCCATTTACTTTTAGGCGGTCCGATTATTGCCGGGGCAACGCTTTCGCGATTCTTCGATCTTCACGTCTTTATCATTCCCGGCTTATTGGGGCTGTTTGCGCTTGTTCACGTCTGGATGGTGCTGAAACTGGGTATTAACGAGTGGCCGATGCCGGGCCGGCTGGTTCGCCGCTCCAGCTACCTGAAGGAATATCAGGAACTCACGCACAAGGACGGCATCCCTTTTATTCCCGGCGCCTTGTGGCGGGATCTCGTTTTCTCGGCCGGGATCATCGCCGCCGTGGCTGTTTGCGCGTATATTTTTGGTCCGATCGGTCCCAACGGACAACCCAATCCGGCGATCATTCAAACCGTCCCCAAGCCCGACTTTTTCTTTCTGTGGATCTACGCGATTCTCGCCTTTCTGCCTCCGGCGATGGAAACGCCATTCCTTCTGATTGCCCCGCCGATTGCGATTGCAGCTCTGCTGTCGGTTCCGTTCTTTGCGGGTGAGGGCGAAAAGAGCTGGCACCGGCGGCCTGTAGCGATTCTCACGGTGTCCTTCCTTGCTGTGGGCTGGGGGACACTGACGCAACTGGGAATGACGACGCCATGGAGCCCGCATATGAACGCCTGGAGCTCCGATGCTATTCCGGTGAGTTATTTGCGGAACGCCACGCCGTTGCAACGCCAGGGAGCGGTCATTTTTCAGGACAAGCAGTGCCGTAACTGCCACTCGGTTGGCGGCATGGGCGGCAAGCGCGGGCCGGCGCTGGACGACGTGGCCACGCGCCTGACACCCAATCAACTGCGCTACAAGGTGGTGACCGGAGGGGGCAACATGCCCGCCTACGGGAAGAACCTTACGGCGCCGGAGGTTCAGGCCCTGGTAAGCTTTCTGGAAACGCTGCATCCGGCCAATGAGGCTCCGGCCCGCGATGCGGCAGAAAAGACGATCAAGGCTTCGGAGGCGGCAGCGGCCGCGGAGATGCATGGCAAAGCGCCCTCCATGCCAAACGCCGGACCATGATGCAGCACATCAAAGTCGCGGACGTCGTGCTGCAGCACGCCACGTTCGCCGATCTTTTCACGCGCTGGGATATTCCCTGGCTTGTGACCAGCGAGCTGATACTGGTCACAATCATCTACATACGGGGCTGGGGGCGGATCCATCGCACCCGGCCCGCACAGTTTCCGCGCTGGCGGCTTTACTGCTTTCTTGCCGGCATCTTCGCTCTTTTTGTGGCGGTCTCGTCGCCGCTGGATACCTTCAGTGATCAACTGCTTTTCATGCACATGGCGCAGCACTGGTTCCTTATCTCGGTTGCGCCACCGCTGATCGTATTTGGAGCACCGGTAGTCCCCATGCTGCGCGGGTTGCCACGCTGGTTTATCCGCCTCCTCAGGCCGCTTTTCCGTAGGCGCATTCTGCACTCGGTGGGGCATTTTCTTACACGCCCACGTGTGGCCTGGCTGGCGATGAACGCCGCCTACCTGGGCTGGCACATTCCTTTCATGTACGAGGCCGCTGTTGCATCGGAGAACGTCCATAACTGCGAACATGCGTGTTTCTTTTTCACCAGCGTCATGTTTTGGTGGCCTGTGATCCTGCCCTGGCCGTCCAAGCCGCAGATCAACCGCTGGATGCTGATTCCGTATCTGGGGCTCGCGGATGTGGTGAACACCGGGCTTTCGGGCTACCTGTGCTTTTGCGGGTACCTGCTCTATCCGAGCTACGCCGAGGTACCGCGGCTTTTCGGAATCAGCGCGCTGACCGACCAGATTGCAGCGGGTGCGTTCATGTGGATCTGCGGATCGATGGTGTATATGTACGCGGGCATCGCCGTAGGCCTTAACCTCTTCTCACGCCATCGGACCAAGCAACTTGAACCCGAATTCAAGGAGAGCGAGCAAGCCTGGCTGGCCTCCTTCTCGCATTCCAAGTAGAGTCAGGTTGTGCGCTATCGCCTCTACAGCACTGCGGATTTTGCGGCACTCTACGCAATTGAGAAACAGTGCTTTGCGCCGCCGCTGCGCTTCGGACGCGCCTATATGCGGCAGCTTGTGAACAGCGTGAATGCTGCCACGTGGATCGCGGAAGATAACGGGCTGATGGCCGGATTTGCGATTGTCGAGTGGGATGAGGACGGGCTCGGAATCAATGCTTACCTGCAGACGATCGAGGTGGCTTCAGAACAGCGCGGGCAGGGCATCGGCGCCGAGTTGCTGCGCCGAGCAGAAGATTCGGCGCGGGAGGCGCATGCGCGGGCAATGTGGCTGCATGTAGACATGGCCAACACCGCGGCCATCCGCATGTACGAAAGGCATGGCTACCAGCGCCAGGGCAGGGAAGAAGACTACTATGGACGGCGGCGGGCTGCGTGGGTGTATATGAAGCTGCTCGATGTACCTCGCGCCGGCACTCCCCCTGAATCGAGTTAACTTTCGCTGCCGCTACTGCCCTTCGTGATCGGTGCTTTTGATGAAAGCTGCCACGTTGTTGTGAAGTTCTTTGGCGGCCGCAGCGCGCACGTAGATCATGTGGCCCGACTTGTACCAGTGATATTGGATGTTGCTGGCGACCGATGGCGAAATGGGCAGGTGCTTGTCTTCGTAACGGGCGGCATAAAATGGCGTCGCCAGATCGAAGTACCCGCCGTTGACCATGACTTTGAGGCGCGGATTCATCTTCATGGCGTCGGCCAGATCGTTGCTCACATTTGTTCCGCTCGGATTGCCGTACTTCATCGAGGTCCACTGCCACTGGTTGTTGGAATTCGCGTTGAAGCCCACATAGGTCAGGCCCTGGCCGAATTTAAGAACCTGCCGCACATACCGGTTGAACAGCGAGATATAGGCTGACGAAATTGCCGCGCTTTGCGGGTCGTACTGGGCATTTTCGCTGAGTGGATCAATGGTGGGGCCGGAGAAACGCGTATCGAGGCGGCCGGTGGTGAGATCCTTGCCGGTCTGCAGGGTCTTTTCAAACTCCGGACCACTGACGCGCAGGTCGGCCTTGACCCAGTAGGAGGCGGGTAGGCCGGTGTACTGGTGAAGCTTTTCGGCCACCTGCCGCTCTTCAGCGGAGCTCAGGTTAGTGCCCTTGGTGAGCGCGTCACGGTATGGGCCCATCGCGTAGGCCTCAACTTCCTTCAAAAGAGGAAGGAGATGGGCCGGCTGCTGCGGCAAATCCTTGTGAAACCAGGCAGTGGCTGCGTAGGTGGGCAGCGCCAGCTCGTACGGCAGATCGATGCCGGGATTGGCGGCCGGTTCGTCGATGTCCGAGGTGAAGTTAAAAATCTGCGAGAGCAGCACGACGCCATTGAGGTCGATCGTCTGGTCGTTCTCCAGATCATTCGCCAGCACCGCGGAGCGCGTTGTTCCGTAGCTCTCTCCGAGCAGGTATTTGGGCGAGTCCCAGCGATGGTATTCGGAGAGAAAGCGCTGAATGAAGCGGGCAAAGGCGCGGGCATCCTGATGGACTCCCCAGAAGGCCTTGCCGGCATTTTTGCCGGTGAGCGTGCCGAAACCCGTGCCGGGTGCGTCGATGAAAACAAGATCACTGGCGTCGAGCAGGCAGTTGGGGTTGGGTTCCAATTTATACGGCGCGGGGGGCAGATGCGTGTCACCCGGCGTCAAGACGCGCTCCGGACCGAAAGCGCCCAGCAGCAGCCAGACCGTGGAACTGCCGGGGCCACCGTTGTAAATGAAGGTGATGGGACGGTCTGCGCGCCTGGCACCGGATTTGTAGTAGTAGACAAAAGACATGTGCGCTTCGGGCGGCGCTTTGGCCGGATTCTTGGACTCGGTGGCGGCAAGCTGCGTGCCGGGCATGGGATTGCCGTTGGGGCCAAGCTGGGCATCCTGCCCGTCGGTTGCGCCCACGGTAAGGATGCCGGCGACGGCGGTGTAGTTAATGTTCTGGCCGTCGATGGTGACCGCGCCGTGCGTGACGGAGTCGGGCGGAGGGTATGTTTCCGTGCTCTGCGCCGGTGTGGCGGACTTGGCCGCAGGAGTCTTGCCGGCTGCGCGGGCAAATGGCGTGAAGGCAAGCGTGGATGTGGCCAAGAGGATGGAAAGGAGAGAGAATTTTCGAGACATTGAAATCGGAAGCTCCAAGGGCGAGCGTCGCGACAACCATCGCGGAAACCTCAGTATAAATGGTCAGGTTGGGCAAGACTGGCTGGGCAAGGCGGCCGGTTCAAGCGGCTACGACTGCCAGGTTTTGTCCTTTGAGCGGCAAATCGGTTCTAGATTGCAGCGGCCGCAGCGGGGATTGCGTGCCGTGCAGACCTGGCGGCCGTGGTGGATGATCTGATGGGAAAAGGAGATCCAGCGGTTCTGGGGCAGAACCTGCATCAGTTCCTTTTCGACTTCCTGCGGCGTTTCGCCGCTGGCCAGCTCAAGCCTGCGAGCGATGCGGAAGACATGCGTATCGACCACGACGCCTTCGGCCTTGCCGAAGCAGACGCCCAGGACAACATTGGCGGTTTTGCGAGCAGCGCCGGGGATGGTGATGAGCTCGGCCAATGTCGAAGGGACGTTGCCGGCAAAGTCTTCCACCACTTTCTTTGCCGCGCCCTGAATGGATTTTGCCTTGTTGCGGAAAAAGCCGGTGGTGCGGACGAGGTCTTCGATTTCAGGCAGGGACGCCCGGGACATTGCGGCCGGTGAGGGATAGCGGCGGAAGAGCTCTGGCGTGACCATGTTGACGCGCACGTCAGTACACTGCGCGGAGAGGATGGTGGCGACGAGTAATTCCCAGGGCGTGCGGTGGTTGAGGGCGCAGACAGCATCGGGATAGGCTTCGTCGAGCGCCTTGAGGATGGCGGCAACTCGATCGGGAGCAAGCGGGCCGCGCGAAGGCATTCGGGCGGCTTTGGCTGCTGACGGCGGCTTTGAGCCTTTCTTTGCAACGGTCTTTGTGGCGGCTGCTTTTGTTGTAGCCATATCCCTGCCTGCGGTCCTGCTGGTCCATGTTACTAGAAGGAAGCAGCTTTCAGCTTCAAGCTGCCGGCTGCTGTCTACCGGCGCTTGCTGGAGGCGCTTGCGAAGGTTGAGGCGCGACCAGGCGCATTGCTGCCTCGCTCCAACACCGGACTTGCGGCAGAGGCTGGTAAAGCTGGCGAGGAGAAACTGTCATACCGCGATGCGGTATGAGGGGTCGTCCGGTATGCAGTTTTTCACTGGAAACGAAGTTCCCTGCAAAAACGGGACGCGGGCGAGGTGAACTGCTGCAGATGAGGAGGGCCTGACCGGTGCGGCCGACACGCTGGCGGGAATGGGATTTGGATAATTTATGTGGGGTTGAAGGGGCCGCGTGGCTCCGGGGAGAGCTTACTGCACGGATTTTAAACGAATTTGACATCAAAAACTGCTGCAGGCCGTCTCTCAGCAGTTCCTGATGTTGTGTTCTTTCAAGGCAAGTCTGCCAGCAGTCCAGATCTTCGGTCAGTACGCAATCGTCATCTCGGAGGTGCTTGAAATTGTAAATGTCTGTGTGGGTAAGAAGGGAATGGACAGGGAATAGGGATAAGAGACAGTTACCTCGACCAACTGCCCAGGATTGTTGCCGCCGTTGGGCCAAGTGGTTGTCACCAGCAATTTGGAGGGGGTGATGATCGGATAACCAACGCTCTGCACAAAACTCGTAACATCTGTGTTGGAGGCGGGGCAGTCTGTGAGAAAGCCGTCGCATTTGGCTCCGCGCACGATTGCCCATCGGGTTGCTTCATGAGCGAGTTCGGCAACGGCGTGGTAAGTGTAGAAGGCCATGCAGGCTTCCATGATCCCTATGAGGAAAAGGAGCATGGCGAAGATGACGAGGGCGGTTTCCACCATGCTCTGACCGCGTTCGTCGCGAAGCCTGCGCTTCCAGATTGATTGTGCCGTGCGTTTCTTTTCCGGCGCGGAGATGCAGGTAACGGCAAGGCCATCTGGCCGCGCCGCCTGGCGCCATGCTGTCGCGATGCTCATTTTGCTGCTCATGGTCATTCCACCCTCATGATCGCCTGGCCCTTGACGGTATAGGTTTGGGGCAGTCCGGGACAATGGAAGATTGGGTTGTAGGTCGCAGAGGTATTCACCTGAACGTAGACAACGAAGGATGTTCCGCAAGTTGCATCAGCGCTGTCGCAGGCAACCGACGAACCGTTATTGCATGTGCAAACGTTCTGAGCTGTGGCTGTAAAGCCGGGAATATTTTGCGCATCGAGCGCCGCAGCCTGTTCTATAGCGGCGAAGTCGCCCGCGGTGCCGTAACCCTGGGCGCCGTACTCGGCACCGGCATGGGCCGCGTTGGTTACTTCGATGGACGCGTAGGCCAGTCGAGCCAGTTCTCCCGCACCAAGCAGAATGATGACCAGGACGGGGAGAAGCAGCGCGAACTCAGCCAGCGCCTGGCCTTGATTAGCGCGCAGAATGACGCGCATCAGGCGCCGGATCGTCCGTTTATGCATGTCGGTGTGCGATCGATTTTCAGTTGAGTCATTCATGTTTCAATCCTCCAGCCTTGGCGTTGAGAGGGGACTTGTGGGGTTGAGCATTCCATACATCACGGTCCTGAAGGGAACGGTTATCACTAGCGTCTGGCGGCTGCCATCTTTCCATACGTTCCAGGTTTTCATCTTCGTTTCTCCGTCGTAGCGCGAGAAGAAGATCGCCTCATTTGCGTACGGGCTGCAACGAGCGCTTTGCCCCACTGAAAGCTGTTTCGGTCTTGCATCATGGGGCCACCTGCACTGCCCATTGTTGCATCTGCTGGTTACTCCACAATTCTCGGCGACAAGAGCGGTGAAGTTGGGTTGAGTTCCGAGTAGTTTTCGATGGTGCTGTTCCCGGAGAATTCGATTTGCCCCGCGATGATTGACATGGCGAGTGGGTCCGAAGGGGTTTGGCTGAGAGTGGAACCACCTACCCAGTTCACTAGCGCATTGGGAAAATAGAGAATGCCCTGCAGGATGGTGCCGTCACCGCCGGTAAAGTTTGCTGATGTTGTGTTACTCGGGTCCTGATAGAAGAGGATGCCGTCGTAGGTTCCGCTTGTGGGCGCCGACAAGTTCATCGTCGCCTGGCCGGTCACCGATATGGAGCCTTTGGGTGTGATGTAGAAGGTGACACCGGTTCCCGTGAGGCTACCCTGGCCTGTAAGGTTGAGGTTTCCATTGATGATGTATAGGCCGGGATTGAGGGAGACCGGACCGGTAATCGTAAGGTTGTTGTAACATCCCGGACTAAGTGGGTTGCTGTTGGCGGCGGATTGACAACCGGAATAGCTGGGCGGTTGCAGGTAGGCCAGCGGGTCCGGAACCGGCAGAGCGTCAGATGAGGGCGGGACCGCGATGACAGGATTGCCGTCGGTGGTGTATGGACCGACAGAGTATTCGCCTGCCATATTCACGGTGGCGCTTCCTGCAATTTGGAAGTCGCCGTTGGACTGAGCCGTGCAGCCTGGACTCTGAATATCGGCTGAGCCGGCGTACTTAATTCCTTCGTTACCAAGTTGACAGATGTTCGAGGGCTCCAAGGCTGCTACCGCCCTGGCGGAAAGGGTCATCGAGTTGACGCCAAATAGTCTCATGAAGTAAGTCGGTTGCAGCTTGGACACAATTACTTCCACATAGGCCGATTTTCCAACGTTTGGGCCGTCGTTGGGTGGGTTGTACACCGCAACCGTGGCTCCATCTACTCCATCGGTGAATCCGTTGCGCGCCGCGTCGGTCTGTGCTGCCGGGATTACATCTCCGAATTGAATCTGCTCTGCCCCGGCAATGGCGGCTGCATCCGCCGCGGATTGTGCCATTCTTTTTTCGTGAAACATAACGCCTACGTCTGCCGCCAGCGCCACAAAGCCCAGCAGCACCACGATACACACTGCCAACAGGGCGATCATCTGCCCGCTTTCATCGTTCCATGCTTTGACTTTCACTTTCACTTTCATTCCTCCTTCGCACGTACGGAAGGAAGATCGTCCCATTCCCATCCGGGGGCGGCTAACATGACATCTGCCCGCCAGATCTCTTTCCGTCTTGCATTATGGGCCCGTTTGTACTTCCAGATACATCATGCCTCACTTACTCCACGAGCCTCGCCGCCGAGAGCGGCGTAGATTGATTAACAGTCGCGTAGTTGTTCATTGAGTCATTGCCCGCGAACTTCATCGACGATGCGATCACCGAGACAGCGCTTGAAGAAGTGGTTCCACCAACCAGCTCCACCAACGCGTCGGGGAAATAGAGGATTCCTGTCAAAGTGCTGCCGGAACCGCCCGCGAATTTGGCAGTCGAGGAGTTGCTGGTATCCTGATAGAAGAGAACGCCGTTGTATGTGCCGCTTGTGGGGGCCGTTAAATCCATCGTCGCCTTGCCTGCCACCGATACGGAACCTTTGGAGGTAAGGTAGATGGTTACACCGGTCCCCGTGAGGCTGCCCTGACCAGTAAGCTTAAGTGGTCCGTTGATCACGTATACGCCGGGACTGAGGGAGACCGTGCCTCCGGTAATGGAAAGTCCGTTGTAACAGCCCGGACTAAGTGTGCTGCTTTTGTTGGCGGATTGACAGCCGGAATAGTTGGGCGGTTGCAAGTAAGCCAAGGGATCGGGTATCGGCAGTGCGTTACCCTGGGGCGTGACCGTAACGGATGGGTTGCCGTCAAGGGCGTATCCACCTACGACATTCTCTCCCGCGGAGTTGACGGTGGAGTTTCCAGCTATTTTAATTCCGTCACTACTGGTCGAGTCGGCGTAAAACTTGCAGTCCGGGCTCTGGATATTGGCGGTGCCGACAATGTCGAATCCTACGCCTGTGGAAGCGAGGGAGATAAAACAGTTCGCCGAGGGCAGCGCGGTTGCTACGGCTCTGGCGGATACAGTGAGCGAGTCAACGCCAAGCGCCCTCATAAAAAAGGTCGGCTGTTTTTTGGTTACGATAACTTCCACATAGTGAGTTTGCCCGACAGCGGCCCCAGTGACCGGTGGACTGTCGACCTGAACAGTGACTCCATCCTTTCCGCTGGCAAATCCATTAAGCGCCGCATCTTGCTGCGCCGCTGAGGTTATACCTCCAAATTTTAGTTGCTGCGCGGCCGCTATCGCGGCGGAATCAGCGGCTGCTTGTGCCTGTGTCTTGGTTCGAAACATCAAGCCGGCATCCGAAGCCAGCGCCACGAAACCCAGCAAGACAGCTATCAGGAAGGCAAACAGGATGACCACTTGGCCGTCTTCGTCTTCCAATTGTCTGATCTTCATACTTCCCTTTCACTTACGAAAAAAGTCCTATTGGCATCTGGGCAAGGCCAATCACCGCTGTTTGCCGGGGCTCTTGCGTCCTGGATATTGGGTCGGTTTGAACTGCCAAATGGCTCAAGCATCGCTTACCCCACCAGTCTCGGCGCATCAAGTGGCGTTTTTGAGTTGACGGCCGCGTAGTTTTCAATTGTGTCGGTGCCAGCGAGCTTGATTTGCGATGCTATGACCGACATCGCTGTTGGCGGATCGGTTTGTCCGGAAGTGGATCCACCTACCCAGTCCACGAGCGCGTCGGGAAAATAGAGAATGCCCTGCAGGATGGTGCTGTCGCCGCCGGCAAAGGTTGCAGATTTTGAGTCGCTGCGGCTTTGAAAGAAGAGAATGCCGTTGTAGGTTCCGCTTGTGGGCGCCGATAAATTCACGGTTGACTGGCTTTCCACACTTACGGAGCCTTTAGATGTGATGTAGAGGGTTACACCGGTCCCCGTGAGGCTGCCCCCACTTGTAACCTTGAGTGGTCCATTGATGACATACGTGCCGGGACTGAGGGAGACAGCACTGTTAATCGTAAGTCCGTTGTAACATCCCGGACTCAGCGGGCTGGTATTGGGGGCGGATTGACAGCCGGAATAGCTGGGCGCTTGCAGGTAAGCCAGCGGATCGGGTATTGGCAAGGCATTGCTGGAGGGCTGGACGGAGATGGCAGGGGTTCCATCGGTGGCGTATGTGCCGACGGAGTATTCGCCGGCCAGATTGACAGTTGCTGTTCCCGCAATTTGGGTTGATGTACTGCTAGCGGAGTCAGAAAAAGACGAGCAGCCGGGACTCTGGATATCAGCCGTGCCGGCAATTTTGATTGCGGTGCCTGTGGGGCTCAAGGCGGTGTAACAGTTTGTCGACGGCAGGGCGGTTGCTACCGCCTTGGCGGCAACGGTAAGCGAGTTGACACCAAACACTCTCATAAAAAAGGTCGGCTGCTGTTTCGTTACGATCACTTCCACATAGCCAACTTTCCCGGCAGCGGGCCCGTTGGCTGGTGGATCGTCGACCTGGACCGTGACTTCGTCCACTCCGTTGGTAAATCCGTTACGCGCTGCGTCTTGCTGTGCCGCCGCGGTCGCGTCTCCGAAATTCAGTTGTTGCGCAGCCGCGATCACGGCGGAATCAGCGGCGGTTTGCGCCTGTCTCCTGGTGTGAAACATCACGCCGGCATCCGTAGCTATGGCCACAAAACCCAGCAAGATAGCAATGCAGAAGGCCAGCAGGACAAGAGTCTGCCCTTCTTCCTCATTCCACGCGTTCATCATCTTCTCGACCTCCGAAAAAGACGATGGTTACACTGTCATGGGGGAGAAGAGACAGTTTCCATCACTCCTTCGTTGTGTGTTCCTCCTGTTGTGCGTCAGCCGTGCTCTCGCGCCGCCAACGCAGCATTCTGCGCTTCAGGCTGCACAAAGGCCAGCCCGATGCCGTCTTCACCCCAACGGGTGACGCGCAACTCGACGGTAATGAGATGCTGAGCGGCTTCACTAGCACCATCCGCCCTCTTCAACGTCATGGCTACTTCGGTGCCCACGGGCCAGCGTTCTTCGGTCATGAGATATATGCCGGTGGAGTTCACGTCTCTGACGCCGCGTACATTCAAGGCCGTGCCGGCTGCGGCGTTGACGACCAATTGCTCCCTGTTCTGCGCCGAGACAGGCTGTTGGCTGCCGGCCCAGCCTGTCATGTCCAATTGCTTTAAGGAAGAAAGGATCGTTGATCCGGATGCATTTTCGGACGCCTGCCGAGACTGGGTTCGCAGGCGGTATGGCATCTCTTCAGTCCGGCCGATTACCAACTGGTTGCCGGGTTGAGTCTGGGAGGTATAGATGGTGTGAACCGGAAGCACGAGCAGGCTTGCAATCTCCGCAGGCTCGATGCGGGCAATACGAAGGGAAGGCAGGGATTCGACAACCTCAAGAACCCGATAATTGCTATCCAGATAAACAAGATCACGCGCCGCGAATATTCCCAGCGTATGGATTGGCTTGGGCTCTAAGATCCAATGTCCCTCGTAGGAAGTTTCGGGGTGTCTGCGCAGGATCTCCTTGAGATGCGCCAGAGCGCCATGGGTAAGGGAAACCCCCAAGCTCAAAAAGCATTCGCTGGTCTGATTGTAAACGCAGTATTTCATACGATCCATATGTTTGGGTCCCGAGAAAATTGTTGGCGTGCGCTGCCCCACTGGAGGGTCTCTCCTCTGAATTCGAGTTGCGCTGTCTGTCTCGCTCATGCTGATGGCCATCTCCCACCAGAGTCAGTTACACAGCCGTTTCTTGCAAGCTATGCAGGAACGGCAGGAAACGAGTTAGTAAAAAACCGCCAGAGACAACACACCCCGCACCACCACTGAAGCGGCAGAGTCGGGGGGGAGGTGATGTCATAAGCAAGCAGACGGACGAGGAAACAGCATCCTGAGACCGTCTGCCTGAATCTCGATCAAAGCGCTACTTGACGCGCGTACGGCGGCGCTGAATCAGGAATGCGAGGCCGATGACGAACAGAACCGCGCAGACTATCCGGACGATGGTCGCTTCGGGCATCTTGAATCTCCTTTCGCTTATTTGAGGTATGTCGTAAACGCCTTTGCAATCACGATGACCGCGGGGCCAAGCGTGACGACGAACAAGCACGGGAAAATAAACAGCACCAGTGGGAAAATGAGCTTGATGGTTGTCTTTGCCGCCATTTCCTCCACTTGTTGAATGCGCTGAGTTCTTAAAGTCTCCGAGTGAGTGCGCAAGGTTTTGGCGATGCTGGTGCCAAATTTTTCCGTTTGAACCAGCATGGAAACGAGATTGCGCACGGTATCGACATCGGTGCGCTCGGCCAGATGCTTCCAGGCGTCGGAGCGGGGACATCCAGCGCGCTGTTCCAGCACCACCACGCCGAATTCGTCGCTGAGTGCCGGCCGCGCTCTCCCTAACTCTTGCGCTGTGCGCGCCGTAGCCTGATCCAAGCCAAGTCCGGCCTCAACGCAAATCACGAGCATATCGAGGACATCCGGCAATCCGAGGCGAATTGCGGCTTGGCGGCTCTTGATCTTCTTGCTCAGCCAGAAGTCCGGCAACAGATATCCGAAGCCAGCCGCACCGGCATAGAGGACGAACGGGCTCTGCTTGCCCAGACCGGTGACAAAAACAATTGCGCACAGGGCGAGAGGCGTCAGCACTTTAGCGCTATACAAGAAACTGACCGCGGAGTCGTTGCGATAGCCTGCGCGAATCAATCGCTGTTGTGCGACCGAAACTTCAGCCTGCGATTTCGGTATGACGCGCTCGAATCTTTGAACAACAGTCCGGAGCGATGAGCCGGTAGACCGCAGTGTTTCCGAGATAGTTTTTTTGCTTTTGCCCTGACCGATGATGGTGGCGAGGTCCTTAACCCCGGTCTCGCGATTGAACAGCAGCAGACCGCCGGTGAGCAGGATGAAGAACGCGCAGGTGAAAGCAATGATCGCAAATGTCATGACACTACCTTCAGATTTTGATGTGGATGATCTTTTGGATAATGACGCTTCCGATCAGCAAACTGATGGCTGCTCCAATCAGAAGCTTGACACCAATCGGCGTTGTCCACAAGAGGCTCATCGTTTTGGGATTGAGCATGTATAGGCCGGCTCCCAGAATGAAGGGCAAAAGCGTCAAAATCCACCCTGTCAACCGCCCCTGCGCGGTAAACACCTGTACCTGTCGCTTGAGGCGGAATCGCTGGCGGATCACATTGGAGGCCTTTTCGAGCAACTCCGCGAGATTGCCGCCACTTTCTCTTTGGATCAAAATTGCGGTAACCACAATTCTGAGGTCCTGAAGCGGCATGCGCTCTACGAGATTTTCCAGACTGGTGCGCATGTCGAGCCCAAAGTTCTGCTCCTCAAAGCAAACTTTGAATTCCGTGCCGAGAGGATCGGGGCACTCGCGCGTGATCAGGCTTATTGCCGCCGAGAAGCTGTGGCCGACACGGAGCGCGCCTACCATCAAATCCAATGCTTCAGGCAGCTCTTTTTCGAATTTGCTGATGCGGCTATGCCGTTTGAAGAGCACATAGCCCAAGGGCAGAACGCCCAGGATCAGACCGGCAGGCAAGGCAACGAGGATCATGTGCGTGCGCAGGTCAAGCAGATAGGCTGGAACCGCGAAGCAGGTGAGCGACATCAGGAGGAAGACGCCCGGAGTCCATTTCATGCCGGCTTCTTTGAGCAGCCGTTGGATGTGCCTTACAAAATCGGCTCCTCCAAGGAGGCGATCCAGGAGGGGAACCGCGCTGCGCGTCTGGGTTTTGCGAAAATTGATGGGCTGAATAACCTGGGGAACGGACGCAGGGCCAACGACTGCTTCCAGCGTGGCGTAGATCTGCTTGCGCTGCTCGGTCTTCGCCGAGCCGGTCCCCACAATAAGCAAGAGAGCGGCCGCGGAAAATACCGCCAGGAAGACCGTCAAAAATAACAAGGCCATGATCCGCTACCCCCCCCGTTCGCTTAGTTAACTTCCATAACGTTGTCAAACACATTCGGTGACAGAACGATGCCGGCCAGCTGAATGCGTTCGAGGAACCGGGGGCGAATGCCGCTCGGCACAAACGCGCCGACCACCCTGCCATCCGGTCCGATCCCTTTTTTCTGAAACGAGAAGATGTCCTGCATGCTGATGATGTTTTCTTCCATCCCGATGATCTCGGAGACACTCATCACCTTGCGGGTGCCGTCGCTCAGGCGGCTAACCTGAACCACAATGTTGATGGCCGAGGCGATCTGCTGGCGCATGGAACGCTCGGTGAGACTGAGGTTGGCCATGGTCATCATGGACTCGAGGCGGCTCAACGCGTCGCGCGGGGTGTTGGCGTGAATCGTGGACATCGAGCCCTCGTGGCCTGTATTCATGGCCTGGAGCATATCGAATGCTTCCTCGCCGCGCACCTCGCCGAGGATGATGCGGTCAGGACGCATACGCAGGGCATTGACGAGCAGTTGCCGCTGGCGAATGGCTCCGTGTCCTTCGATATTGGGCGGACGAGTTTCCAGGCGCACCAGATTCTCCTGGGCAAGCTGCAACTCGGCGGCGTCTTCGATGGTGATGACCCGCTCGTGCTGCGGAATGTTGTGGGAGAGGATGTTGAGCATGGTGGTCTTGCCGGCGCCGGTGCCGCCGGAGATGAGAATGCTGAGTTTGGCGCGCGCGGCTGCGCCCAGCACCTCCATCATCTCGGCGGAGATGGTGCGCAACTGCACGAGTTGGTTGGCGGCCAGCGGTCCGGTTCCGAAACGGCGGATGGACATCGAAGGGCCGTCGAGTGCGAGAGGCGGAATAACGGCGTTGACGCGGGAGCCGTCGGGCAAGCGGGCGTCGACCATCGGCGAGGCTTCGTCCACTCTGCGTCCTACGCGGGAAACAATGCGATCGATGATTTGCATCAGGTGGCGGTCGTCGCGGAAAACCGTGTCGGTCTTCTGCAGCCTTCCGCCGCGTTCGATAAAGACGTGGTCTTTGCCGTTCACCAGGATATCGGAGATCTTGGGATCGCGCAGCAGAGGCTCCAGCGGCCCCAGGCCGAAGACTTCGTCGATCAGGTCGGATTGAATCTTTTCCTGCTCGGCGTAACTCAGTGGCACGCCCTGCGACGCAATGATCTCCTTGACCAGATCGGCGACAGCCTGCCGCGCCTGAGCGGAATCGGCGCGCGACAGCTTCTCCAAATCGAGCTGGGAGATGAGCGTATGATGCACTTCCGATTTGTACTTTTGCAGGTTCAGCATCTCAATTGCGGTGCCGTCCATAAGACCGATCTCCTCTTCCTAAAAGAGCCCCAACTTGCGCTTTTTCTTTTCTGGCAGCGGCGTCAGACCGCATACCGTTCTTGCCATCTGCCGCACCATTGTACAGACCGGCGAGTCATCCTGCGACAGCATGGCCGCGGTGCCCTGTATTTTTTGATCTGCCGCACTATCCTCGGGAATGCGCCACTGCACCGGGCGGGTAAGCGCCTTGGTAATGTGCTCGTCGTCCACGCCCATGGAACCTCTCACATAACGATTGAGCACGATCGACAGTTTGCGGCCTTCGGAGGCAAAAAACTCTGTGATCAACCGGTTGGAGTTGCGCAAATCGGGAATGGACACCAGGGTGACCAGATAAAAGTCTGCATCCAGATCGAAAAGCGTCGTTTCCGCCAGATCCAGCATGGAGCCGGAGTCGACCACCACGTAGTCGAAGTCCTGCCGCGCTACCGAGAGCAGCTTATCGATCGCTTGTTTTGAAATCCCGGTCTTGACCAGCTTCCCGGGCGCGGTGAGCACGGAGAGTCCCGAGTCGTGCTCGACCCGCAATCTGGAAAGAAAATTCGAATCAAGGCGGTGAAAATTCAGGAGGGCATCCACAGTTGAATACTGAGCGGAGACGCCAAGCGCCAGAGAGACATCGCCAAGCGGCAGGTCCAGATCGATGAGCAGTGTCTTTTTGCCCGATTCGCGGGCCAGCCAAAGGGCAAAAATGCTGGCCAGCGTGGTAACTCCGGAGCCGCCTTTAGCGCCCCAAAACACCGATACTCTGCCGTCGGCCTTCTTCGTCACGCGGAGCGCCGCACGCCGGGCCGATGCCCGGACGAGGGATTCCGCGATTTTTGACTGGTCAAAGGGTTCGGTCAGGAATTCGCGCGCACCGGCGCGCATGCAGCGGATCATCAATTCGGAATCAACCTGCGCCGAGTAGACCATCACCGTGGCCGAACTTTCCGCGCAGATGTTTTCCACCAGATCAAGGGCAGTCTCTGGATTACTGTCCAGATCGACGATCACCAAGTCAAAATTCTGATCGAGCATCTTCTGCAGCTGTTCGAGATCGGGGTAGAAGGGAAATTCACGCCGCACACCACACAACGGCCCGGCCAGGGCAGCAGCCAGCGCGGCACGGCGTCGCTCCTCCGGTCCAATGACTGCGACCGACAAGAGATTTGTGCCTAAGGCATCCGCGTCTTGAACCTGGGGGGATTCCAAATCGTAACTCCTGGACATCTGCATTTGTTTAGATACTCAGCCGTTTCCACTACTCAAAGATTGATGTGAGCCCACTCTGCCTATGCTCTCAATGTGTAACCTGTCGGATGTGGGAAAAGAATGACACCAAAGTACCAATTGCGATGGCGGGCGCGTAAGGCAATTTTCGTGCCAGCGGATTGGAAAGGTTCAGTTTGGGTTCCTGATCTTGTCCGCCGAGGCCCTTGCCAAGGAGGAGATCGCCCGACCCCTTAAAAAGCTCGCCGAGAAACTTGCCATGAATGGCCCAGGCGATGGCCATGACGCCGCCGGCGATTCCGGTCATTATGAGAGCAGTAAACAGTTGCCCTGGTCCGATCCAAGCTCCGATGGCGGCGCATAGTTTTACATCGCCCATCCCCATGCCCCCCATGACGTAGAGCGCGCCAAAGAGCAATGCGCCTAACCCGATTCCTTCGAAGCTGTGACCGATTCCGCCCCAGCCGTGCCGCCAGCCCGACACGGCAATGCCGGAAAGCAAAAAGGGAAACACGAGCCAATTAGGGATACGACGGCTGCGCAGGTCAGTGTAGACCGCGACAACGAGCACCGCGAATGTGGGCCACCACGCGATCGAATGCAACTCTGTCTCCTTCGGCAGGCGATTTCCCATCGTTCCGCGGGCCCACAGAGCGTAGGGAAGTGTATGCCTTATTCATCCGGCAGTCGATTAATAGCAATCTGTGGTCCAAACGAAACGGGCGCGGCAGGAAAGGCTATTTTAAGCAGTTTCGCCCGGTTTTGGCGGCAATTATGTGTACATTTGTTCACGATTCTGAGGCGATATGGTTCCACGTGGGCACATTTATGTAATGACCCAAAAGGTAGACAAATGAGGTACGTTGGTGCATTGCCCTGTGCAAAACCACTTGCGAGCTGTAGAAAGCTGGGGCAAAATCGTAGGGTTCGCAGTAGCAAATGATTGGGCAATTACCAAAGTACCTTTTAGAGGACTTTGGTAATGTGCGTAGAGCGCATCAGGGGCGTGTAGTCTCGATCTTGCCTCGAACGTGGAGTAAAGAGGGGTGTTTTCGTGATTCGCGTTGGATTGTATACGCAGGATGCAACGCTGCAAACCCTGCTTTCGTCTGCCTTGGGAAATGAATTTCAGTCTGTTTCTGAGCCAAGTGAGCGGGGCATTAGCCGTCTTGTATCGTCGGGAATCTGCGGAGTAGCGATCCTGGATCTCAATTCAAACCAGGGTATGCTTCAGGAGCGTCTGGATGTTGTCCGCCGGCTGGTCCGCTTAAGAGGCGCCTGGGTAATTCTGGCGGATGACGCTCTGCGCTCCGTGGCGGGTGAGCTGGTGCGCCAAGGGGCCTACGGTTATTGCCGGCGTCCGCCTTCCATTCGCGATCTCCGAATCATGTTGAGGCGGGCGCACGAGAGCGCCTTATTGAAGGGGCGCCTGGACGCGGTAGAGCAGCAAGTGGAGGCGTCTGCCGAAAGCAACCGCATCGTGGGATCGAGCGCCCAGATCCAGCATGTTTACAATCTGATCGATACCGTTGCGAACAATGGAGCATCGGTGCTGGTGACGGGAGAAAGCGGGACGGGAAAGGAACTGGTGGCGCGTGCCATCCACAGCCGCGGGGTTCGGGCCGATCGCCCCTTTGTGGCTGTTGCCTGCGGCGCCATTCCGGAGACGCTGATAGAAGCGGAGTTGTTTGGGCACGAAAAAGGCGCCTTCACCGGTACGGTCGGCGCCCGCGAAGGCTACTTCGAACAGGCTGGTGACGGCACGCTGTTCCTGGATGAGATCGGCGAGTTGAGCTTGTACACGCAAGTCAAGCTTTTGCGCGTTTTGCAGCAGCGCGAGTTCAGCCGCCTGGGGAGCAACAAGCTCATCCCGCTGCGCGCGCGTCTGATCTTTGCCACCCATCGCGATCTGGACGAGATGGTTGCGGAAGGCAAGTTTCGCCAAGACCTGTATTACCGCATCAACGTGATGCGGATCGATACGCCGGCGCTGCAGGATCACGCCGAAGATATTCCGCAGATTGCGTCCTATTATCAGCGCCATTACGCGGAACTTTATCAGAAGCCGGTTGTAGATATAGAACCAGAGGCCATGGCGATGCTGCAGAATTATTCATGGCCCGGCAATGTACGCGAGCTGGAAAATGTTCTTCAAAGAGCGATCATCGTCGCTCATGGAGACACACTCCGCGTGGAGGACCTGCCGATTCAGATCCGCGAGGAGGCGGTCGACAGCATTCAGGATTATCTCCCGGACGGCTCGTTCGAGCGCCAGCTTCGCGACTATAAGATCAGGCTAGCGGCCACCGCGATTCGCGAAAACAACGGCAGCAAGACGCTGGCTGCGCGCAGCTTGCGTATTTCACGCTCCTATCTTCATCGCCTGATTCGCAACTCAGAGCCGGAAAGCATAGATGAGCAGGAGCGCAAGGCTGTCAGCTGAGAGGCTGTTCAAGGAATCGCGTCCTCGATCCTCATACAAAGTTGAGCGGGTTGTGTGGAGGATGCCGGCTTTCGTTAGGGTGAAAAGCCATTTGGCTGCGCTCTTCCCGCGCAGATTGTATTTCCTATCCGGCTGGCCGGGGGAAGCCGGCGCCACAGGCGAGAAAATACGAGACAATACAGGGCAACACCGCTCCGCATGCCTGCGATGGCTGGTATGCGGAGCGGTGTTTCTTCGGGCTCATGCGCGGGCGCACGTGGTGCGTTTGCAGAATGCCGGGCAGCAGAAGGAACGGCGTGAGGTGACAATCTACAGTTCGAGTGGGGAAGCTCCGGAGCTGCTGTTAGAGTAGGACGTGTGCTGTTAGGGAGCATGTACTGCGATTCAAGGAGGATTGCAGGCTCAGGGTTCCTCAAGCGGTACATTCATCCGTAATCAATTGCTTTTTCTTCAATTTCAAGGCACGTTGATAATGGCACGCGACGCAATATCGGAGCTGCATTCGCGGGTTAATTTCTCCTGCCCCGCGAGAACTGTTCCAGAGATGCCAGAACTGGGATACGCGAAGACGGACGGTCAAGGGACGAAAGTCTTGTGAGTGCGCCAGGACCTGAGACCCCATAACAGGAGCGTATGGCGATGAGGCAGCACAATTGGCTGATGGCGGCCGGGTTGATCGTGCCAATGGCCGGATTAGCTCTTCTGGCTGGCTGTGGCGGAAGCAGTAGCAGCAGCGGTGGGGGCGGTGGCACTACCGGAAACCAGCCACAGATTCAGAACATAAACAGTTCGACGACCGCAACGAGTCCTGTGAACCTGCCGGTCGACATTAGCGGCAGCGGATTCCAGTCAGCTCCGGGGAAGGTGACGTTTACCCAGGGCAGCTTGAGCGTGGATGTGACGCCGACGGCGTCGGCCTGGTCGTCCACGGGGATTCAGGCGGTAGTGCCCGCGGGCAATGGGACAACAAACTTCACGGTGCCCGGGACCTTGAATGTAACGGTGACAACTTCAGCGGGAACGAGCAACTCCGAGCCGGTGAATCTTGTCCCGACGCTCAGCTTCAGACCCAGCGCGATGACATGGGCGAAAACCACGCAACTGCCGGCGGCGATGACGGGGATGGCCGGAGTGGCCGTGCGGGGCAATTCGAGTAGCAACGCCTTCGTGGTTCTGACTGGAGGCTACAACGGCACTGCCAACACCAATACGGTTTGGGCGGACAACTGGAATCAGAACGGTACGGTGGGCAGTGCGACCAATAAGACGTGGCTGATTGTTGGGACGCGGCCTTTGCCCACGACGCTGGCATTTCAGGCCATGGCGGAGGCGGATGATACGAACTCGCCGGTGCCGGCGGGCACGCGAGATGTCTACGTGATCGGCGGACAGGTGAGTGCGGGCAGTTTGAGCGGGTCGGCCACGGTCTATTTGGGAACTGTGAACCCCTCTACGGGCTTCGTGAACGGATGGACCTCGTTGAACAGCAGACTGCCGCAGGCGCTTTATGGCATGTCGGCCAGCGTGTACAACGGGTATCTGTACGTGGTGGGGGGTATGAATTCAAACGATGATCCGGTGAATACCGTTTACACTGCGCCGATCAATTCCGACGGTACGCTTGGGGTATTCACGCCGGCGAAGAATTTTCTTCCGAAGGGGGAAGCTTTCGGATCGATGTTCCTCTACGGAGACACCATTTACTACATTGATGGGGATCCGGATTCATCTATTCCACCCGGGAATCAGGATATTGGTGATTACCAGGTGTACTTTGCCAGCGCGGTGCGCGGCGTGGTTGGCCCGTGGACACAGAATGCGAACTCGACCATTTATGACCGCGCGAAAGGAGTTCTGTTCACTGCATTCGGGCAGGTGATCCAGGGTGAAGGCGTCTACTTTGGCTCTGTTGGCAGCGGTGAAATGGAGACTTCGGCCGTCAATCTCAACAACACGACAAATGCGGCGTTGGGTCTGTGGAGCAGTTTGGCGGCATCTTCCGGGCAGGTGCCGCAAGCCAATGTATACAACGCGGTCGGAGTGACGAGCCCGCTTATTTCCGCGACAGGCGCGCCGCGCTTCCTGCTTCTGGGAGGGCAATATCTTACCGGCGTGGCCGGTCCTGGCGGGACTCTGAGTGTCTTCGTGTACTACAACAATGCGCCGTGAATCTGCCTCGGGTTCGTTTGGCGTCAACGCTTGAGTTGACTGAATTCATTCTTATGGCAGCGCGCTTGCACGAAGCAGCCATCGGTTGTTGATTGCGGCACTCGCGGCAGCTCGCCGTTTTGATGAGAACGAATCGAAGGGAAGCATGAAATGGTTCGTGTAGGTGTCGCCGGTTTCGGCATGGGCGGTCGGGTCTTTCATTGCCCGTTGATTTCTTCGGTTGAGGGCCTTGAACTGGCCGGCGTGCTCGAGCGTAACTCCAATAAAGCTGCGGAGCGGTATCCGGGCATCATTACCTACCGTTCGCTTGAGGCGATGCTGGCTGACCGTTCGCTTGACCTGTTCGTGGTCACTACGCCCAGCGGAACGCACTTCGAGGTCGCGCGCCAGATTCTGGAAGCGGGAAAGCATGTCGTGGTGGACAAGCCGATGGCGATCAGGTCGGAGCAGATCGCGGAGTTGATCCACCTGGCGGCGGCCAGGAATGTGCTGCTGGCCGCATTTCATAACCGGCGCTGGGACAGCGATTTCCAGACGGTTCAGAGACTTCTGCAGGAGGACGCGCTGGGACGGCTGGTTTCCTTCGAGTCGCGCTTCGACCGCTGGCGTCCGAAGAAGCCGACCGATCGCTTGTGGAAAGAAGACACGGGGCAGGGAGGCGGCGTGATGCACGACCTGGGAACGCACATCGGCGACCAGGCACTGTCGCTCTTCGGCAAGCCGGAATCCATTTTTGCCGACGTGCGCTGTGAGCGCCCATGGGCCACGGCCAATGACGCCTTTACGATCCGGCTGCGCTATGCGGACTTCATGGTGATACTGGGCGCCAACAGCCTTTCGCTGCCCGCCGGTCCACGCTTTCACCTGCGCGGGACCAAGGGGAATTACTGGAAGTACGGCATGGATCCGCAGGAAGCGGCGCTGAACCGGATCACGCGCATCGAAGACGCGGCGTGGGGCCGAGAGCCAGAGGAGGAATGGGGCACGCTGCATCTGGATGCGGGCTGCAATACGGTGACGCACCGCGTCGAGCCTGCCACCGGCGACTTTCGCCTCTACTACGCCGGCATGCGCGACGCCGTGCTCGGCAAGTGTTCCGTGCCGGTGGCGGCGGTGGACGCATGGCGCGTGGCGCGGTTGCTGGAATGGGCCGTGGAAAGCTCGGAGCAGCGGCGCGAAATTGCCTGCGACTGGAGCGGAGAACCGGCGTAAGCGGGGCCACGCGGTCTATTGCGACCGCTGTGCTTCTTTTTCCATCAAAGGCACCCAAAAGCGAAAGCTTGTGCCCTTTCCCGGTGCGCTGGAGACCTCGATACCTCCGTGGTGCGCGGTCAGAATGGCGCGCGCGATCGACAGCCCCATACCCGATCCCTTGATCGCTGCGGCGCCGCGCTTCCCGCGGTAAAACTTTTCGAAGATCAGGGGCAGATCCTGGGCGTCGATGCCGGGGCCGTTGTCGGCGACAGTGAACTCGATCCGGTCTTCGTTGCGCCGGCTGCTCAGGGTTATGCGGCTACCCGGCGGCGTGTAGCGAGCGGCATTTTCAAGCAGGTGGCGCAGCACGCGGCCCAGCAGCTGCGCGTCGAACCAAACGGGTTCATCCGGTTCCACGGTGGCGATTTGCGCCTGGTGGCGGGCAAGAATCCTCCGCGAGGCCTCCAGGGCTTCGTCGAGCAGAGCGCGCGGATGGTGGGGCGCTGCGCGCACCTGGATGACCTGTGCGTCGATTTCGGCCATCTCTACCGCGGCGCCGATCAACTGGTCGAGCCGGGCCGCTTCTTCGTCGATGATGACCGCCAGATCCTTGCGCCCGTCTTCGTCCAGTTCGCCGGCGCCCAGCAGGGTTGTGGCTGCGGCGCGAATGGAGGTCAGCGGCGTGCGCAGCTCGTGAGTTAAGGAGTCGGTCAGTGCGGTGCGCAGGCGTTCACTCTCTCGTGCCGCTTCATTCCGGGTGGAGGTCTCAATGGCGAGGGAGCGCGCCAGCACGATGGCCACCTGTGCGCTGACCGCCGTGGCGACCTGGTGAGAGAGCAGCGCGGGACGCCAGGCGAGCGCGCCTACCGGGCGCAATCCGAGCATCAACGCCATGGTGTAGTAGTCGTCATTGGTTTCGATTGTGGGCAAATTCCCTTGGGTGATGGCGCGCATTCCGGACTGCACGGTGGCTGGGAGTTCACCGGCCGAAGAGTAGAAGCGATCCTGGTCCCAGACGTAGAGAGCAACGGCGTCGAGAGTGAAGATGCGGCTGATGAGCATGGGCATGTCGTGGATGAGGGCGGCGGCGTCTTCGTAGAGCATCATCTCCTGGCTCAGGGCGTAGAGCCGTTCCACGTCCGCGCGGCGCTGCTCGGCATGAACGGATTGCCGGCGCGCGGCTTCCGCAACGCGATTGACCACTACGCAACTAGCCGCGAAGGAGGCCATGGCAACCCACTGCTGGATGCCGGCCAAACGCAGGGTGTGGTAGGGGGGCAGAAAGAAGAAGTCAAAGGAAAGTGCGCAAAGCAGCGCGATATAGAGCGAAAGCCATTTGCCTGTTCTGGTGGCCGACCAGACGACTAGCACGAGGAACACCATCCCCGCGGTGGTCGAGTCGACGTGTAGGCCGAGCTGGAGCGCGGTCGCCGCACCTGCCAGCGCGGTCGCCGCGAGCAGGCGCAGTTCAGGCCGCAGCGCGGGCTTCTGGGGATTCGCTTCCGGAGGACTGCTTTCAAGGACGTTCATTTAACCGGAATCATACTCGCCCGGCCCGATGTTGTAATCTTCCTGTGGAAGCGAAGGAAAAATGCCAGGCAGAATTCTGGTCATCGACGATGAACCGCAGATTACCCGCGTGCTCCGCGCGGCGCTGACGGCGCAGGGCTTCGACGTGCGCACCGCCAACGACCCCGAGGAGGGATTGCAGGTATTTTGTGACTGGCCGCCGGATCTTGTGGTGACGGATCTGGTGATGCCGGGGTTGTCCGGCGTGGAGGTATGCCGCGCCATTCGCGCCGCAGGGGAAACGCCCATTGTGATTCTTTCGGTCCGGGACCACGAGCGGTCGAAGGTGGAGGCGCTCGACGCCGGCGCCGACGATTATGTAACCAAGCCTTTCGGCATCCAGGAGCTACTGGCTCGCGTGCGCGCGCATCTGCGGCGCGCTCCGGAGCGCACGGCGGCAGCCATCGAGACGGGCGATTTTGTCGTGGACTCGGAAGCACATTCCATTACGGTTGTCGGCAAGCCGATTCACCTGACGCCCACGGAGTTTGATTTACTGCTTTATCTAGCCCGCCATCCAGACAAGGTGATTACGCACCGCACGCTGCTTGCGGCAGTATGGGGCGCGCAGTCGACGTACCAGCCGGAGTATTTGCGCGTCTTCGTGGGCCAGTTGCGCAAGAAACTCGAGGCCAGGAGCGGGAAGCAGTACATCGTGACGGAACCGTGGGTTGGGTACCGATTCGTTCCGGAGGGGTGGACCGAGGACACGGAGTAGCGGCGGGGCATTGCGATTGCCAGGAGCAGGAACTTAGCGGCACGACAACGCGGGTTCCACGGCGCGCCGGATCACTTTTTCAAGCGCGCGCAGCGCCTGCGGCCGCGGAAAGCCTGGCCGGCTGACCAACCGAATTGTCCGCGAGGAATTGCCGGCAAGCGGCCGGAAGACGACATCGCGGTGGGCAAAAGAATCGAGGGCCAGCGCCGGAATGAGCGTGGTTCCATAGCCTGCTGCAACCAGGTTCACAAGTGTTTCCAGAGTCGAGGCCTGCATGGAGCCATGCAGGCGGTTCCGTTGCGTCTCGTGCTTCGACCCGCATGCGGCTAGTGCCTGTGTCGCCAGACAGTGGCCGTCGGCGAGCACCAGGAGCTCATCGGCCAGGGATTTCTCGCTTACCGTCTTCGCCGTGGCGAATCGATGATGCGGAGGCAGTGCAGCCAGAAGCGGCTCGTCAAAGAGCCTCAGATCCGTAATCTCGGGCGCATCGGGCTCGGTGGCCAGCAGCGCCGCATCAAGACGGTGGTGGCGCAGGCCGTCGATTAGCGAATGCGTCTGGTCTTCCCACAGCTCAAGCATCAGGCCGGGATACGACTGCCTGAGCGGCTGCAGGATCATGGGCATGAGGTAAGGAGCAAGAGTGGGAATCACGCCCAGCTTGAGAGGTCCGACGAGCGGGTCGCGCGCCGCCTGAGCCACCTCTTTCATCTGCGCGGCCTCGGCCAGCGCGGATTGCGCATGCTGCAGGATCTGCTCGCCCACGGGCGTCAGGTTAACCCGCTTGTTGGTTCGCTCCAGCAGCGTTACACCGAGTTCGTCTTCGAGCTTGCGAATCTGGTTGCTCAGCGTGGGCTGGCTCACGTTGCAGGTCTCGGCAGCGCGCCCAAAGTGCCGGTGCTCGGCGAGCGCAACGAGATATCGAAGTTCCTGCAAGTTCATAAGAGGCTCGGCAGACTGCCTGCTATTCCATAGGCTACAGCAATCGTCATTTGAATAACAATCAAGTTAATGAATCGTCCGGCGCGGTCCTTCGCGTAGCGCATGAGGGAGCGGCGATGCCGCGGCGCCGATTTTCCTTGACGGCAATTTCCAAAGGATAAAGGGAGTCGGGCCAGGCGGACGGCACATCAAAAAAGGCAACCCGTGGAGGTTGAGGAATGGCACTGGCTTTAACCATGCTCAAAAGCGAAGTTGCATCCTGGCCGGGAATTTCCGTGCGGCTTCATCAGTTCGTAGCGCAGGAATTCCGGTATAGACAGGCGGAAGTGGGCCATATCCATTTATGGGGAGATGCCGATATCCCCTTTACGCGCGCCGTCCGCGACCTGCTCCTCGAAGAGCATCTGGCCATGCGCCATCGCTGGATTCCCGATTCCGGCTGGGTTACGTTTCACGTGGGCAACCAGACGGATGCGGAGCACGCTATCTGGCTCATGCGCCTGTCATATCTGCGGTATGCGTTGAAAGCAGATCCAGATCCGGTTGGGCTGCTGGAAAGGGAAGCGAAGCGCCTAAGGCTTGCTCCACGGCTTGTGAGCCTGCTTGCGGCATTTATGCCGGGAAGTGCGGGAGGCAGCGAAGGGAAAGGTGCAGAGAAAGTGCCGAGCGCGTTTGTGCGCGCTCGTTAAGGAAGCCGCCTGATTTCCAGCCGGGTTTGAAGCATGAGCTGGCGTCTCAGTTCGCCAGTACGGCGCGATAGCGGACTTTGCTCTTTTTCACCTTCTCGATGGCTTCGTTGGCTTTGCTCATGGGAAAAGCCTCTGTCTGCGCCTGAACGCCATGACGCGCGGCGACGTCGAGCATCTCGCGCAGCCTGAAAGGGCTGCCAGTGGGATTGCCGGTGATGGTGCGCAAGCCGGAGATGAGGGGAAAGGCGTGAATAGCGACTGGCGATGGCGGCACTCCGACGAAGCAAAGCGTGCCGGTAGGGCGCAGGGTCTGAATGAAGGTGGACCAGTCCTGGTCGGCATTGACGGTAGTCAGAATGAAGTCCTGCGTGCCGGCGACTTCCTTCATGGCCTTGGACTCGCGCGTATTGACGAAGTGATGGGCTCCGAAAGCGCGCGCCTCATCTTCCTTGGCAGCGGATGTCGAAAAGGCCGTGACCTCGGCACCGAAGACACGCGCAAATTGGATGGCGAGGTGACCCAGGCCGCCAATGCCCACGACGCCCACGCGGGACGAAGGATTGACGCCATGGGTGCGGAGCGGATTGTAGACCGTAATGCCGCCGCAGAGCAGCGGGGCGGCGCGTTCGCTGTCGAGCGCCTCGGGGATGGGAATGACAAAGCGGGCATTGGCGCGGACACTGTCGGCGTAACCGCCGTTGCGATGCACGCAGGTGCCTTCGGCCGCGGGACAGAGATTCTCAAGGCCGCGGGTACACCACTCGCATGCGCCGCAGGAGTTCGATTGCCAGCCCAGTCCGACCCGCTGGCCCTTCATGAGCGTGCTGACGGCGGAGCCGACGGCCTCTACCGTGCCGACGATTTCGTGGCCGGGGATGAAGGGGTAATGGCTGATGCCCCAGTCATTGGAGATGAGGTGAAGATCGCTGTGGCAGATGCCGCAGTGGCTAATGGCGATCTCCACATCCTGGGGGCCCATTTCGCCGGGATCGTAGCGATAGGGCAATAGTTCTGCGCCTGCCGCATGAACCGCAAGTCCTTGAATTTGTGCCATGGTCTTACCGATTCCTTGCTGAGGGTAGAATTGGCTGCCCCGAGCCACTACCCTGGCGCAGAGTTTGCATGTTCACTAAAGTCTCCTCAGACACATTAGTTTAAACTGCCGTCCGCCTCGATGTGCAGCGTAAGGATTTGAAATCCACTCAGTACGCCTCCCACGGGCTCCTGAGCCATAATCTTGACCGATTCTCCATTCATGACGATTTGGTCGGAGGTGCGCACCGGCTCAAACGCATTGGCGACCGAGAGGGGAAGATCGGTTAGCGTTTCGCCGTTGATGCTGGCCTGCGCTTCGGGAAGCAACAGGCTCACATAAATCCGGTTGGGCGGATGCAGCCTGCGGTCCTGAGCCAGCACCGTCGCCAGGCTGGGCGGCGGAATGGGAGGCCGGGGCTGGTTGAGGGTGCGATCCAGTGTTGCGGCGTCCGACACCAGCACCCGCACGGTACCCGTCTCAAGCCGCACGGGCAGCACGATGGGAATGCGGATGTTCCGTTCCGGTTTTTGCCAGGGCCGGATGGTGGCATCGATAACAACTGTGCTGCCGGGATGAACAATGTCGCTGGAGATCAACTGCGCGCCCTGCAACTGCAAGCTGGCAAAGCGGGGAATCGCGTCAATGTAGAGGTTGACGCTTCGCACGATGCCCTGGCGCGCACTGTTGGAATAGATCTGATTGAAGCGCTGGCCGGTTTGCAAGGCCATGTCCATGGATGCCGGCATCGGGCCGCCTGCGGAACTCCACAGATCGAGCGGAGATGGCGGGTAACCGGCCACGTCGATATCGCCGGTCAGGTGATAGCTGGTTTTTGCTGTGCTGTCATTGTTCTGCAGCAGAGCATCGTAGACGACCACCTCAAATGCCTGCGGGGTGAGCGAGGGCGCGTCGAGGATATGGACGTTGACGTGCCGGATGCCGGTCGAATCGTGGACCGTGATGTGCACGGGAATCATATGCGCCTCGGCGCCGATCATGCCGCCGATGGCAGAGTCGCGATCCTGGGTAAACGCGCCGACGGTGGCGCCGGTGTTGATGATCTTGAAGGCGTTCAGCGGCGACGCTAGCGTAGTGAGGACATCGGCGGTCGTCATGGGCATGGAAACGGGACCGACCTGCATAAGAGGATGCCCGCAGGCGAGCAGGTGGTTCGCGACCAGATAGGTGACCGTGCAGGTAGCCGAGACTTCGAGGTCGCCGCTGACCAGCAGGGCGCTCACGGCCGAACCGGGCACCATGGTCGCTTCCGCGGCCGGCGAAGGCTTCATGCTCCCCAGGGATGCGCCGCCGACTCCGCCTGCGGCGACCTGGGCCAAGCTCGTACCGGCCATCTTCTGCTCCCAGAAATCAACCGCCGCCGGCGCAAATCCCGCCATGACGAGAGGTGTTTCCATGGGTTTGAAGGTTGCGGCAGTCGAAGCGGAGTTCGCACGGGCTGCCAGGCCTGCCGGCGCGGCAGACAGGTGGCGCACCTGCATCATCTGTTCGATCGGCGTGATACCGGCAATCGGCTGTTTGCTGAACTGCCCGATGCGGTAAGAGAGAGCTCCGACCAGCTTGTTGCCGATATAGACAGGGCTGCCGCTCATGCCTTCCACTACGCCGGTGTACTGGGCCTCGGCGCCCAGCAGCCGCGCCAGAATCAGGTCCTGATGCGGCCCTCGGGCATTGCGTAATACGCCCAGAATCTTCACGCCCATTGGCTGCGGCCTGGTACCAGAGAAGACAGTCCAGGCCGTACCGATCATGCCGCGGCGCACCTGGCTCAGGGGAAAGAAGCCGCCGGTGGACGGCGGCGGACTGCCGGCGACAGGGGTCTTGGGCGGGGGCGGCGTTTGTGCCGGCAAGGCTGCTCTTGCGGTAGTTGTAATAATGGATGCCAGCGCCAGGCCGAGCGCTGCGGGGACGAGGATGGTTCCCTTTCGACGATGTTCCACGTCTATAAGATTACAGCCAGTTACCTGGCTGATGCCCGACCGCAAGCCGCCGCAGCCGGTTTCGCGGAAAATAGCGAAGGTGACGCCATGGCGTCCGGCTAACTTTGCTGGGTGTACCGGCTGTATGGGACCGCGGGTTATCCCGTATGCTGTCTTGCAAGAGGTTGCCATGTTCAAGCTGTGCATCCAGTTCGTTGCCTCTCGTCGAGTACCTTATGTCTGGTTGGTTGTGATCATTGCGGTTCTTCTTTCCGCGCCGGAGAGCCGTTCCCAAACCCAAACCCAGCCGCAAACCAAAACAGAGCCAGCCGCGCCGCAGTCGCCGCAGCAGGGGCCGGTCGAGGCCGGTCCGGCCGCAGGCGGACCCAACGGCAACCTGGGCGCTATTACTGTGCCCAAGAAAAAGCAATCCGTTGAGCAGAGCGCGCCGGCCGCTCCGCCGCCTCCGCAATTCAAGAACCCGCCGGGCATGGCTCCCTATTCGCTACAACTCCAGGTGCCCGAGGTGGTTGTGAATGTGGGCGTAGTGCTGGACAAGTCCGGCCAGTTCGTATCCGGTCTCAAACCCGATAACTTCCGCGTGTTCGAAAACGGAGTACCGCAGAAGATTATCGGATTCAGGCGCATTCAGGCGCCGATCACCGCGCTGCTGCTGTGCGAGTTCTCAGCGTACGATTACTGGCCGAACTTCAGATTCGACATGCTCAATGCGGCGTGGTCCTTTGCGCAGCAGTTGCGGCCGCAGGACTACGTGGCGTTAATGACCTTCGACCTGAATCCACATATTATCCTGGATTTCACGCAGAACAAGAGCCGTCTTCAGGAGGCTCTGAATATGCTGGAGAACGAAGCCTGGTCGCCCGCGGCATTTCAGGAAGTGGATCTCTTCGATGCGCTCTATAATGCGATGGATCGGCTGTCGCGAATTCACGGCCAGAAGTACATCATTCTTATCGCGTCGGGGCTCGATACCTTCTCAAAAACAGACTTCGATCAAATCTACAAGCGGGTGAAAGAGTCGCGCGACATCACCATCTTCACCATCGTAACCGGGGGCCTTACGCAGACAATGATGGAAGGACAGCCGGGTCTGAATGCGTCCATGCAGACCATGAATTATCTGCAGGGGGACAACGAAATGCACGCTTTTGCGGCGGCCACTGGAGGCATGAGCTTTGTCCCGCGGTTCTGGGGCGAGTTGCCAGACGATGTTGCGGCGATCAATGCGAGCATCCGGTCAAAGTACCAGATTGTCTACGAGCCTACCGACAAAAAACAGGACGGCACTTATCGCAAGCTGCACGTGGAGCTGGTAAATGCCGAGGGCAAGCCGCTGCGCATGCAGGACAAGAAGCACCACCCACTGAAATATAAACTGATCTATCGCAGCGGTTATCGCGCCAAGCCTGAAGTCGAATAACTACGGCCCACCTTTCCGGCAAGGGGTTCCGTCCTGGAACTCCTTCGCTGTCTCTGTGATACCTGTCACCCTCGCCGATCTGCTTCCGCGCCTAACATGGTCTAGGAAAGGGCCTCTGGAGCCGGGCGACCGCGTTCTATCGCGATCAAGGGCCGGAGGGGCGATAGAACGTTTTTGAAAGGTGGGCAACGATGAGGGAATTTGTTCCGGTCATGTGGGGAGTATGGGGTGTGTTGGTTCTTTTGTTGGCCATTGTAAGCCTGTACACATCGCATCTGGGCAAAAATGAGGAAGACCAGCTCTTCCTCGGCGATGCTTTGAATCACGTCAAGTCAGAACAGGAAGCGATACTTGCCAGGGTGCAAAAGGTCGAGCCCATCAGAAAGACGATGATGGGACTGGCGGGAATCATGACTCTCTTTGTCATCGGCTATTATCTGCTGAACATAATTCACCAGCTCCGCTAGCAGGCGCGCGCGGGCCACTCAACACAGCGCTTCCGGCCACTCGGTTTGGGGCCGCGTGGCCGGAAGGAAAGAAGAATGTTAGAGCCTTTGTGCGCTAACGGAAGCGAGAGCAGGTAAATACCTGCGCCCAAATCAAAGAAGCCGTGCGATTAGTGAACGATTTCAAGGCGAACGAGGACTTCCCATACGTAATAGGCAATGACAAAGGCGGACATGGCAGCCACCAGCCAGTGTGAAGTCCGGACCAGCGGTTCCACCTTGTTTGTCCGTGCCACAATCGCCGCTTGAGCGTTTTTCTCTTGCTCGAAGGATTCATCAAGGAAAAGCTGGTCCTCTTCATCCTTCTCTAAACTGGAGCGGTAAACGTGCAGGCCGACCATAAAAGCCACAATCGCGCTCCAAACGATCCACATAACCGGAACGAACGTCATAATCCACCTCCAGGGCCATTCAGGACCCGGCCGGTTGACTCATGGAGCCACTGCAGTCTTGCCGGCCAGAGGGCCATTTGATTGACCATCATAGTCCCGAAAGGGTTCATATGGTGGGAAATTTTTTGCAGAGGTTGCTTTTTCAGCTACTTACAGAGGCTGTTGGCTGCCTCCGCCGCGGGCCGTCATTGATTCCTTGCCTCTGGGGGTTGCATCTAATAGGAGACTGCCGGGAAGGGGGCTTGTATCCCCGTCTGTGGAAAGGTAGAGTACAGATAACGGCGAACATTCAATTTCGGGAGAGATTCATGGCCACAACACCTGTTGCGCCCGCTGAAGAAATCGTCAAGAAGCCACCTATCACACTGACTCCGCAGGCAATCACGAAGGTGCGCGAGATCATGGCCACCCAGGATCCGCTGCCCGCGGGATTGCGTATTGGCGTCGTGGGCGGAGGCTGCTCGGGCTTCCAGTACTCCATGGCCTTTGAGAACCAGGGCGGCATGATGGACAAGGTCTTTAACTTTGGTGACCTCAAGGTCTTTGTCGACGCGACGTCCCTGATGTATCTGAACGGATGTACGGTGGACTACGTGGAGACCCTGGAGGCCGCCGGCTTCAAGTTTGACAACCCGCAGGTGAAGTCGACCTGCGGCTGCGGCTCCTCGTTCAACGTGTAGTCGCGGTTCGACCGCAACACCGATGGATTCGTGCGGAAGGCCTGTCCCCGCCTTGGGGCAGGCCTTTTGTCACAGGCTATTACGGCGTGGAATAGCGGGATTCGGAGTGAGCGGTGTGTTTGCCGCAAGCCGGTTGCTGCCATTTCCAGAGAGTTAGTTGACCGGAGACGGCTTCAAGGACGGCGTTGCGCAAGAAGCGCTATTGTTGCTGCGGAGTTGGCGATGATCCGCCCATACCGGAACCGGAGCCGCCAAAACCCGAGCCCAAACCTGATCCGCCAAAACCGGAAGAGCCCGATCCGAAACCGGAGTTGCCCGAGCCGGACGAGCCAAAGCCTGATCCCCCAAATCCGGAAGAGCCTGAACCAAAGCCGGACCCTCCGAAGCCGGAGTTGCCGGAGCCTGACGATCCGGTGCCAGTACCGGTGCCGTTATCCGAGTTGGAATTGTTACCCGCCGGCTCGCCGACGGATGAGCCGCCGCCCGATTGGTGGACATCGGTGAGTGGGTTGTAGATGAATTCCCACTGGTTGTAGTGGTCCCTGCCGTTGTAGACCAGGATGGACTTCCCGGTGTTGGCCGGCGCGACGCCGATGATGCCCAGGCCGCCGGAGGTCTGATCTCCGAAACCTATCACCGGTCCTGATCCGGAGCTTCCGGACCCACTTGGACCGGCGCTGTTCGCCGCACTGCCGGTTCCGGTAGGCGTGCCGCTGGTTGTGCCCGTTGGGCTGCCCGGATTGTTGGACCCGAGCATGGAACTGCCACCCATGGATGCCCCTAAGCCACCACCCATGGACGAGCCCATGCCACCGCCCATGGACGAGCCCATGCCACCGCCCATGGACGAGCCCATGCCACCGCCCATGGACGAGCCCATGCCACCACCCATGGACGAGCCCATGCCGCCGCCTATGGACGAGCCCATGCCACCGCCCATGGACGAGCCCATGCCGCCGCCTTCCATGGATGAACCCGTTCCGCCACCGAAGGCCGAGCCGCCTGCTGCGGCTGTATTGCCGCCGCCGGGACCAACGCCGGCCAATGCGGTTCCGCTTTGCGCTCCCGCCAGCGGCTGGCCAAAGAAGCCTAGAGGCGGATATTTCGCCTGGCCATAGTGAATGATCTTCCAATCGAACTTGCCGGTGAGAGGATCGGGATACTTCTGGCGCAGGTAGTGAACGTTGTCCGTGTCGAGGAGCGCCTTGATGCTGGGTGGATAGGCATGGTAGCGGCGGTAATAAAGCTGGATGGCGCGGATAAACTGCTTGCCGACCTGGACGGTTTGCCGCTCACGGTCGAGCTGAATCTGCTTGGAGATTACAGGCACGGCGACAGACAGGGAAAGAGTGAACAGCACCAGCAGAAAGATGACGAAGAGCAGGGTAAATCCTTCTTCCGAGCGGCGGCGGATTGGAGGAACCCTGTTCATGCGCATCTCCGGTTTATTTGGTAAGTGGCAGCGTTTGCGAATGGTCGTAGGCCAGGTCAGTGATCTGGACGCTGCCTGGCTGGATCGAGTCCACTCTGTAGCGGTGGTCGACGATTTGACCGCTTGTGGCCATGAAGATGTTACTTCCAAGGATGAAAAAGGCCTTGAGCGACTTGTCCTTGGCTTCCGCGTAGCCGAAATACTTCAGGTCGATCGCCGGCGGCTGCGGCGGGCCCATCACAACGGGAGTGGTCACCGACGGACCGTTGGTCGGCCGCGCGCTCTTGATCGGCTTAGGAATAGCAGGCGCGGAATCGGCGGAGAAGATATTTCTTCCCGTGCCCTTGTATACCACATCTTCGCTTTGGGCCAGCTTATAGAAGTGGAGGACCGGGTCGATGCTGGCGTAGTTGATCCGCGTGGCTTCCTGAGTGCCCGCCTGTCCGGAAGTGGATGCCGCGGCCGCTGCAGGAACCGGCCGCGGCGTCGACGGGCCGGAAAAATTCTCATAGAACTCCATCCCGCCTATCACCAAAATCACCACGAAAAGGGCAACCACCAGATAGACCTGGCGCTTGTTTTCCGTGCCCAGCCGCATCGCCATGGCTAATTCTCCTCCGTGCCGGGTTGGGAGGAATCAGCCGGCGAGTTCGTTTTGGTCGGAGTGCGGGGAAGGCCACTGGCTGCGGCGTCGGCTGGGCGCAGCCACGTCGCAATCTCGATGCGAAGGTTGACCTGCCCGTGCTCTTCGCCGGTGAGAGCCATCTCTTGAATGACGTAAAAAGTCTTCGCCCGCTCGACGCTGTTCACAAAGTGCATGATCGAGGGATAGCTGCCGCTGATCGCCGCGTCCATGGTGATCTGGGTCAGATCGTGTCCCGGCGGGCCTTGCGTGTACTGGACTCGAGACAGGCGCACGTCGGACTTCACCTCCAGATCCGCCATGCTGGACTCAATGGCGGAGTAGCTGGCGGGAATGCGGTCATCAAAAAAGGTCTTCATCTGTTTGCGAGTCCTAGCGATGATCTTGTCCAGCCCGCGCAGGGGAGCGGTCTGTACCCTCAGCTCGGTCAACTGCACCTGCTTGGTGGCCAAGACATCGGTGGAATGGTTGTCGGTGGCGGTCCAATCGAGGGCCAGCCGCGTGGCGAGGATGATGGTGAGCACAAGGAGCACGCTGAACGCGACAATGTGCCAGGTAAGAGCCGAAGTCAGGTACTCGCGCCACGCCGGCACGGTCTTTCTGTTCATCGCTGGCCTCCGAGGCTCGAATTATGTGCCGGGATCGGTTTGGGTGCGGGGCTGATCGGGCGTCTGTACTCCATTCGCATCGGTCGCGCCAGCCGGGAGCCAGGTGCTGCTGCCTGCCGGGGGGGCCGATGTTGCGCAGCCGGCGCGCCGGCTGATTTCTTATCGGCTTTCAGTTCTTCCGGCGAGGGCGGATTGTAGTCGGCGAGGAGTTCAAAGCTGAAGGGGTTGGTGTCGCTCACCGGCAGCAACTTCTGGCCGGGGTTGTTGCCGCCTTCGGCGGTTTCGCCCACAATGCGCGGCGACAGGAAGCGTTTGGAGTGCTCGAGGTTGCGCAGAAACTCGATGCCCTTGTCGCGAGGACCGATGACGCGCATGCGCAGCATGATGTGCCCGTCCTTCTCGCGCACAGGCTCGAGGGTCGAGACCTGCACGCCGCCAGGCAACACCGTCTCCAGGCTCTCCATGGTCAGGGTCCAGGAGAACGCCTTTTCGTCGAAGAGATTGTTGAGTTGTTTTGTCTCGGCGAGCAGGCGCGCGTTGGTGGGCTCCTGCATCATGCGGATGTAGCCCTGGCGCTCCTGCTTGATTTGGGCAAGCGCGCCGTCCAGCGAGTGGGCGCGTATCCGCGCCATCCGGGCGCTGTGGCGCAGGGCGTGAAGGCCAAAGACCAGCGCGCCGGAGATCAGCACCAGCGCAGCCATGGCAATGCGCAGCCGCCTCAGCAGCGGTCCAGTGTCGGCAAAAGGCCGCGTGGCGAGATTGACGGTGATTCGCATCTATCGCACCCCCGTCAGCGCGCCCGCGACTCCCGCCGCGCTTGCCGGCACAATCGCGTTTCGTTGGCCCGGATCGGCTCGCGCCATGTCCACAACATCCATCTCCGGGTCATTGAGCCATTGCGCTACGGTGCGGGCGTCTTCATGGCCTGTGTAGTAGAGCACGCGCGGATGAGCGCCCATCCTGTCCTCAAAGTACGCTGTCGCCACGGCAATTCCGCGTTGCACCTCGGGGATCCGCTGCGCGGGATCGGCGGGCAGGTCGAGCGTGCGGTAAAGCAGCAGGTCGTTCCGATCGGCAATCGCCGTGGTCAAAGCGGCGGCGGTGAGATTTGCCGTCAAAGCCGCTTCCTGGGGATCAAGCGTTTCGAGCGCCGCCAGGCTCGACGGCAGCACCGCGCCTGTTTCGTAGTCCGCCCCGCTTATTGCGTTTTCATATTCGGCAAGAATCGGACCGGGCAAGATGGCGGCCAGCACCTTGTACTCGGACTTGGAATGTGACAGCACCTGGTAGCCAACGCTGGCCTGCTCGGCATCGAAGGGAACCATTTTGCGCAGGCGGAAGCGCAGTACCTGCACGATCTCGGCGGGCTTTGTGGGAAGGGAATCGAAGTCGAGGATAAAGACGCGCACGAGCGAATCAGGCAGGACCAGCGTAACGGCGCGGCGGCGGGGAGAAACTTCATCCAGGGCGCTGCGAATGGCCTTGGTGACCACCTCGGACGAGTGCAAATTGGGCTCGCCAATAGCGGGCACAAGCGCGCCTGGCGGCAAGGGGACGAATGCGTATCTGGGCGGTCGCCCGGGCGATTGCAGGGCGGCGGCAAGCACGCCTTCCGGAGTGACTTCGACCGCCGACGGCGGACGGCTGCCTGGGTGCAAGGCTGATTTTGCGTTCTTCGTCATCAAACTCTTTAGCGTGATGCCTCGATAAAGGTGACCTTGTTGATCTCTTTGAGCGTAGTCAGGCCACGGCGAACTCGCTCCAGCGCGGACTCGCGCAGAAACGTCATGCCCTCTTGCTGGGCCAGCTTACGCACTTCGGAGGTAGGTTTCTTTTCCAGGATCAACTCGCGGATGGGATCGGTCAAATCCAGCAATTCGTGGATGGCCGTGCGTCCGCGGTAGCCTGTCCCACCGCACTCCATGCAGCCGGCTCCTTCGCGGAATTCAAAGCCTTGCCACTCGGCCGGATTCAGGCCGCTGATTCTCAGTTCTTCATCGTCATAGGTGACGGTGCGCGCGCAGAAGTCGCAGATGGTGCGCACCAGCCGTTGTGCCAGGATGCAGTTGAGCGCGGAGACGAAGTTGTAGGCCTCGACGCCCATATTGAGAAAGCGGCCCAGCACGTCCACCACATTGTTTGCGTGTACAGTAGTGAAGACCAGGTGGCCCGTAAGCGCGGAGTTGATGGCGATCTGCGCCGTTTCCTGGTCACGGATCTCGCCTACCAGAATCTTGTCGGGGTCGTGGCGCAGGATGGAGCGGAGGCCGCGCGCGAAGGTCAGTCCCTTCTTTTCATTCACCGGAATCTGTGTGATGCCGCGGATCTGGTACTCGACGGGATCTTCGATGGTGATGATCTTGTCTTCATCGCTCTTGATCTCGTTAAGCGCAGCGTAAAGCGTGGTGGTTTTGCCCGAGCCGGTGGGGCCGGTGACCAGCACCATGCCGTAAGGCTCACGGATATAACGGCGGAAACGGCGCAGATCCTCTTCGGAAAAGCCCACTACGTCGAGCGTCAGATTACTGAACTTTTCACTCATCGACTCCTTGTCGAGCACGCGGAGGACGGCGTTCTCGCCGTGAACGGTGGGCATGATAGAGACGCGGAAATCGATCAGGCGGCCTTTGTAGCGGACGCGGAAGCGGCCGTCCTGGGGTACGCGGCGCTCGGCGATGTCGAGCTCGCTCATGATCTTGATGCGGCTCAGAATGGTGGAGTGGTGCTCGCGCGCGATGGGCGCCATGGCCGCCTGCAACACACCGTCAATGCGGTACTTGACGATCACAGAATCGTCGAGGGTCTCGATGTGAATATCGGAGGCGCGGCGCTCGAGGGCGGTGAAGATGGTGGTATCGACGAGGCGGATGATGGGGCTGACGTCCTCAGCCTCGCTGGTCAACTTCTCAATGGAGATATTCTCATCGGAGTTGTCTTCGCCGTTGAGCACATCGAAGGTCAGGCCCTCGCTGGCCTCATCGAGCACGCGCTGCGACTGCTCGGTTTTCTTCAGCAGGTCGGTGATCTGCGAGAGGGTAGCCACATGCGCGGTGATGCGCCGGCCAAGGAGGCCGGCAATCTCGTCGAGCACCATCAACTGCGAGGGATCAGAGACGGCAATGACCGTTGTATCCGGCTGCTGCTCGATGGGCACAAAGTTGTAGCGGAACATCAGCTCCACGGGAACCGTGCGCAGCAGATCGTGCTGAATCTTGAAGTTCTTCAGGTCTACGAACTTGGCGCGATAGCGGCGCGCCAGCGCCTCGGCCTGCGAACGCTCGTCGGCGCCCACGGGCATGGGAGGTGTCATCAAACTTGTGTCGGCCATCGCGTTCACTCCTATATGCTGCCGCCGCCTGCCTGGCCCAGCGAAAAGATGGGCAGGTAAAGCGCGATGAGAATGAAGACCACGACCACGCCCATGATGATGAGAATGGCCGGCTCGATGAGAGCCATCGCTGCAGCAAGCGCCGTGGCCACGTCTTCCTCGAAGAATTCCGCCACGGAGTTGAGCATCTGCGGCAGAGCGCCCGTCTGCTCACCGACCTCGATCATTTCCGTGGCCAGATTGGGGAAGACTTCCGATTTGATCAGGGACTCGGCCAGGCTCTTGCCCTCACGCACCGTGCCAACCGAGGAGAAGACCGCCTTGGAAACTTTCCGTGACGAGATCGAACGTGCCGCCGTCTCCAGCGCGGGTATCAGCGGCAGCCCGCCTGTGAGCAGCGTGGCGAGCGTGCGCGAGAACAGCGCCACCTGGTATTTGAGCCAAATCGTGCCGAAAACCGGCAGTTTGACGCGGAAAGCGTCTAGGAAATCCTTTCCGCGCTCATTGGACGTGGCTTTATAGCTGATGATTGCAAGGGTGATAACAACGAGCGCCAACCAGATGATATTGTGCTGAAACCACTTGCTGGTGGCGAGCATGTCGAGGGTCAGGGTGGGCAGCTTGGAGCCCATCTGGGAGTAGAGACTGGCAAACTGGGGCACCACCACCGTGAACAGGAAGATCATCAGGCCGACGACCAGCATCATGAGGACCGACGGGTAAATCAGCGAGGCGGTCAGCTTCTTGCGGAAGGCGAGCGAGATCTTCTGGAAGTTGACGTAGCGCTCAAGCACTTCCTGCAGATTGCCGGACCGCTCGCCGGCCAGCAGGGTGGTGGTGTACATGAGCGGGAAGCCGCCCTGCGCCTCGAAGGCCGCCGAGAGGGCTTCACCATTTTTGACGCGGCCGGATACGTCGTCCAGCTTGCTGCTGAACTGGACATCCTTCTGGATCTTGCGCAGCATCTGCAGGGAACTCAGGATAGGCAGGCCGGCGCGGATGAGGGTAAGAAACTGCTGGTTGAAGATCAGGAATGGCTCCAGCTTCACCTTGCGCTGGGACAACAATCCGCCGCCGCGCTCGCGCACGCTGAAAACGTGGTAACCGGCATGGACGAAGCGCGCCCGCAGCTCTTCGGCGGTCGAGGCGGACTGCACCTGCTCTTGTACGCGGCCGCGCTCATCGGCCAACCTGATAACGAACTCTGCCATGGGTACGATCCCCGGTCAGGCGCTTGTCGCGCCGCCGGCCATCCTCTAGCAATTTCTCTTGTCCAAGGGTATCAGCCTTAACACCAAAATAGACGAAGCTGTGGTCCGGAGCGTTCGGCGACGGGGCGGAAGTTGCCACAAAGATGCCGTTGGGGAGGCAGCTAATCCAGAAGCAGGATACCGGCTGCCTGGGCGGCACTTTGGATAGCCTGATCGAGAGTGACGATGGGGATCCGGTTGCGCGGCGCGACTGCCAGGTAAGCCGCATCGTAAAACAAAAGCCGCTGCTGCCGCGCAAGCTCGAAGGTCATGTCTCCCTCCTGAGTTGGCAAGGCAACATTGCTCGAATATATGCCCCCTGGCGCAATGCAATTCGTTTCGAAGGTCTAATATCCGTTTGCGACCAGCCACCCGGCGGTCAGGTCTTGCTGCCGTTTTTTGGCCTCCTGCATCCGCATGGCGGCCAGTTTGACCAGGATGTCGGCCTCGACGTTGAGCGGAGCGCCTACGGCCAGGGAGTGCAGGTTGGTGCGCCAATAGGTCAGGGGCAGGATGGCGATGGTGATCTCTGCGCCGTCAAAGGCTGCGATAGTCAGGCTGATGCCCTCGACGGCGACCGATCCTTTGTGCACCATCCACTGCCGGACACTTTCCGGAACGCGCACCTTGAGGGCCCAGTCGGTGGTTTCGCGGTCGAATTGCGGGCTGGACGCGGGAATTACCGGGTCGAGGGCCGTCATGACTCCGCAGCCGTCTACATGGCCTTGCACAACGTGGCCGCCGAGCGGGCTGCCGGCCACGGTGGGCAGTTCCAGGTTGACCCTGGCTCCGGCAGCCAGCGCACCGAGCGAGGTGCGGTCAAGTGTCTCCTGGGCCAGATCGGCATGAAAGTACGTTGGATTGACGTCGAGCGCCGTCAGGCAGACGCCGGAAACGGCCAGCGAATCGCCCTCGCGCAGACGGCCGGCGATGCCTGGAGCTTCCACGGTGATGCGGCGGACGCCGCCGCGGTCCGTCAGGCTGACCAGCGTGCCGGTCTGTTCGATGATGCCTGTGAACATGACTGTATTTTAGGCGACCGGCAGCCAAGGGACGAAAGGCAGCTTTCAGCTTACCGGGTGAGGGAATGGGCTTCGGGTTTCATCGCCGGAGCTTCTGGATCGCGCCGCCTTGTAACTAGCTACGGCCTGGTGCGGTTTCAGAGCCGGAACCGGAGGCCTGGGATATGCATATTGGGTTGGCAAGAAAATTAACGGCAAACAATTCTGTGGAAAAGAAAATATTTATAGGGGGGTGGGTGCGTTCAAGCCTCCGGTTGCGGCGGCTTCATCGCGTAGAGAGCGCTCTGCGCTCGCTGAGGGTGTGGG
>JAJZME010000069.1 GCA_021803035.1 Acidobacteriota bacterium
CGAACCTTCTCATCCATCACACTGCTCATCTTCCAGGCCATGAGAAACGTTCTAACGCCTCAAACCCTCGTTGCAGTGTCAGCTATCCTCCCGGTTCAAAATGTCAGGTAAGTGCCCGGTCCGTACCGCTTGTGAGCGCACCCACCCCCCCTAAAATATTTTCTTTTCCACAGATTTCTTGCAGGCAATTTTGTTTCCCGCCAAAAACGCAGATCCGGCTGACCGCGCTTCCCACATTGCGGCACATTGATCCTTCCTCGCCCGCTTTGCCGGCCTGTGCCGGGCGTCACTGCAACCGTGCAGAAACGCGCTCATGATGCCAGCGCAAGGGAGGATCCGACGATGCCAGCGAGCGTGTTCGAAAAAACGGCAATGGTTGAGGATGCTCTTCGTGAGGCCTCCAAAATCAAGGCAGTGCTCACCGATGCGGTCAAGGATGGGACGCGGGCAGCGAACCAGCAGATCCGGCGCGGCTGTCATGCGGCGGAGGATGTGCTTGAGGAAGCAAAGCACACCGTCAAGCGGAGACCGATTGAGGCCGTAGCGGTTGTGTTTGCTGCCGGATTCGTGGTCGGGAGCCTCTTGGCCTACTTTGCGATGCCTCGCCGCTGAGCGCAACTTGCGCACAGGCCGCTCGGCGTGTCTGCCCGAAGCCTGATGTGATTGGTGGACGCTGCAGGAGCCGAACTTGAGCCGTTTTGCGGGCGTCCGAGCCCGCAGGCGAAATCCTGAACGAAGTGAAGGACCGTGAGTGGATGGTGGACGCGGTAGGAATCGAATCCGCTTGAGAATGTACTTTCAACAACTTACAGCGCAGCAGATGGCACGGAATACCGCGTTTTCCATATAGCGCAGCGTGAATGGCACGGGAATTGGCACGGGAGCGATGCCAGTAGGTTTCACGCCTTAAGCGTCATTATAGGAAAGCGGTACTATCCGGAAGGGAATGCCCGATTGGGCGAGCACCCCTATTCTGTTCCCCGTGCCCGGATTCACGCGCCGACAAGAAGCCGGTAGCTACTGGCAACTTCTAGCGGCTGTTATTAACTTTATCCCTTTATTTGCTTTGCGGTAGGCGCAGCTCTGGGTTGGAGCTGACGATCGAGTCATGGATGCTCCGAATATCAGACGGATGTGACAGATGAGGAGTGGGCGTTTGTGGCGCCCTATTTGGCGCTGTGCCGCGAGGACGCGGCGCAGTGCAACTACCCGTTGCGCGAGGTCTTCAACGGGCTTCGCTACATCGTTAAGACCGGCAACCAATGGCGGCTGATGCCGCACGACTTGCCGCCTTGGACCGTGGCCTATCAGCAAATGCGCCGCTGGATGGCCGCCCGCTGCTTCGAGACGATGGTCGACGATCTGCGCAAGCTGCTGCGCGAGTACGCGGGCCGCAAGGCGCAACCCACGGCGATGATTCTTGACAGCCGTACGTTGCAATCGACGCCCGAGTCCAGCAAGCGGGCTGGCTACGACGGGGCCAAACGGCGCAAGGGCTCAAAGGTGCATGCGGCAGTCGACACGCTGGGCCATCTGCTGGCGCTGCACGTCACCGCGGCCGATGAGCAGGATCGTGCTCAGGTCGGCCTACTGGCCGAGGCCGTGCAACAGATCACCGGCGAACATGTAGACCTGGCCTACGTTGACCAGGGCTATACCGGAGAAAACTCCGCGCAGGCCGCAGAAAAGCACGGGATCCAACTGGTGGTCGTCAAGCACACCGAAGCCAAACGCGGCTTCGTGCTGCTGCCGCGCCGTTGGGTCGTCGAACGAGACTTTGCCTGGGCCGCGCGGTTCCGCCGCTTGGCCAGAGACTACGAACGATTGGCCGCAACCCTGACCGGCCTACACTACCTGGCTTTCGCCATCCTCATGGTGGCCAGCCTCGTCAGAACTTTCGCGTGAAGTTAATAACAGGCTCTACTTCACGGTAAGACTGACGACGCCGGAGCTGGTTACCGGCTGTGTCGCGTGACTGCTGCCTCCGCAGCCCATGGTGACGAGGCCGGCTGCGAGCACAGCGCATAGGCAGATGGTGAGCAATAGACCTCCCGCGGCCAGCTTCTTGCGCCTGAGTGCAAGCGGCAGCAGGAAGATCGGCAGCAGCAGCATGGCCGATGAGCTAGCCGGCAGACTTTCACTAAACACCACCGTGACTTGATAGGTTCCTGCCGGAGTTGTTGGCGATGTGGTGATGGTGACGGTGCCTGCGGTCGCAGAGTAGACGCAGGAGGCGCCGGCGGGCAGATTCAGGCAGGTTGCCGCAGCGTTGGTTGCCGAGTGCGGCAGGGTTACAGGATAGGTTGCCGTTGATCCGGGCGCGACGGTAGCCGTAACCGTTGCAAAGGTCGGATCTCCCGCTGCGCTGGAGTCGATTTCAAATTGCATGGCATTGGAGATGCCGCCGCCCGGCGACGGTGTTTGGACGGTGATTGCCGCCGTTCCCGCGGCGGCTATGTCTGAAGCCGGGACCTGGGCCGCGAGCTGGCTGCTGCTGACGTATTGCGTGGCTAACGCGGTGGTTCCCCAATAGATGGTGGAAGCGGAGGCAAAGCCACTGCCCTGCACGTTGAAGGTGAAGGCCGCATTGCCTGCCACGTTCAGCGGTGGCGATAGCGCGCTGATCACGGGCGGCAGGTAATCCACAGTTACGCTGACGGTTCCGGTCACTGTGCTGTAGTCCACGGTGTCCGTCGGGGTAAAGGTCACGCCTTGTGCGGCGGTTCCCGGCCCCGGCGCGGTGGCGGGTGAGGTGAACGCAAAGCTGCCGCTGACAGAGGCCGCGCCGCCGCTGAGCTGCGAAGAAGCCAGGGTCTGGCCCGCAGTAATGGCGCTCGCGGTTGGCCAGGCGGTGACCGTGGGCGTGGCCTGCGCAACCGTAAGAGTGGCCGTAGCGGAGGTCGCCGACGTGTAGCCGTCGCTGCTGGTGTAGGTTGCGAAGACGGTATGCGAGCCGACGCTGAGGCCGCTGACTGTCACCGTTGCGACACCGCTGGATACGGCGGCGCTGTATGTTGTGCTATCGACGGTGAACACAACCGACCCCGCCGGCAGAACGGAGCCACCCGAGATGGCCGCGCTCAGTGTAACCGTCTGGCCGTAGACAGGCGAGGCGGGCGAAAACGCGCCGAGCACGATGCCGGCGGCGGGCGTGGATACCGGTCCAGTAAGCACAAGCTGAACCGCGGAAGGCGTGGACAAGGCGGCATTGACCAGGTTGCCGTCGAAGGCCACGGTGTCGGTGGTCAGCGAATAGGTCGTCGGCGTGTAAGTCGCTGTGAGGTCGCAAACACCGCCGACGGCCAATGTGCCTGCTCCGCTGTTATTGATGGTGCAATCTGTGGACGCCGCCGTGGTGAGGCTGTAGTCCGAAGTATCGGTCTGCGCGAACGAAGTGGCGTTGAAGACCTGGTTGCCGGATTCGAGCAGGTCGATGGTCTGGGGCGAGGCGGAGGTTGCCGGGAACTGGGCATAGCCCTGCGTGCGGGTCAGTTTCAACACCGAACCGGAAGAGCCGGTATAGAGATTACCAGCAGCGTCGATCGCCAGCGCGGCGGGCGGGATGGAGGCCACGGTGAACGATGCGCTGTTGGCGCTGGCGGGCACGGCGAGAATCGACGCGCTATCGGCCACCAGCAGGTTGCCGGCGGCGTCTGTCACCACGGCCGATGGGGCGACCGCGGAGGTCGAGACGGTGGTGCGCGTATTTGTGCCCAGGTTGAAGCGGTAGATGGCCGGCGCGCCGGGATCGGCGACGAGCAGATTGCCGGCGGGATCGATGGCCAAGCCGGCGGGCGAGACCAGTGGTCCGAGCGCCAGCTTGTGCTCCACCCCGGTGATGGGGTTGATCTGGTAAACGGCCTGCGCCGCGGAGTCGGACACGTAGAGATTGTTGAGCGCGTCGACGGCGAGACCAGCGGGAGTGGTGAATGTGAAAGGCAGAGTTGTAACGGCGCCCGTGGGCGAGATTTGCGTCACTGTACCCGCGGAAGTATCGGCCACGTAGGTAAACCCGCGCGGGTCTACGGCGATGGCGCCCGGAGCGGTGAGGGTCGCCAGCGCGGTTCCAGTGGCGCCGGCGCCCTGCGCCATGGCCGCGGGAGTAAAGCGCAGCAGTTGTTTGCTGTTGGCGTCGGAGACATAGACGTTGCCGGCGTTGTCCGTCGCCAGACCGGCCACGGCAAGATTCGAGCCAAAGGTGCTGCGGCTGGCCGGATCGACGGTGGCGCCAGCACCCAGCCCCACGCCAGTGAGAGCAACCGTGGCTGTATTGCCGGCGGAGCTGCTGACGAGCAATGGTGTAGAGCGCGCTCCCGGCAGGACCGGCGTAAAGCTGGAAGAGAGCAGGCAGTCGGCGGTTGAATCCGGATTGGTGGTGCAGGCAGGCGTGGTCAGAGACCACTCGCCGGCGGTGTAGGTGAGACCGTTACTGGCAAGATTGTCGCCTGGGATAAAGTGCAGTTCCACCGGCTGCGTCGTGGTGGTTCCCGTTGCTGTGGCCGGCGACGCCAGATCGGTTGTTACCTTGCGGATGCGCTGGTTGAGCGTATCCGAAATATAGAGGTTGCCGAGCGAGTCTGTGCCCACGCCGATGCCGTTGCCGGCGTCACCGATGATGGCCTGTGTGGCCGGGCACCCATCGCCGTAGTTGTCAGTAGCCGTGGAGCAGTTGGTGGTTGACATGCCCGCGATGGGACGGATGTAACCGGTTTGGCTGTCGAGGAACCAGATGACGCCGTTGCCGTCGGAGATATAAAGGTTGCCGTCGGGTCCGATTCCCAGTTTCTGAGGGCTCATGGAGATGTTCGTCGCCAAAGTGGGGTAGGTTCCCGCGTAAGTCGCGGTTTGTCCTCCCGCAATGGTGTAGATGTCGCCATTGACGGGCGATGTGATGCCCAGTTTGGCCAGGAGATTGTCGAGCGGCGAGTTGGTTCCGCAGGTGACGCAGATGACGCGAACCGCGTGCGAGTCGGCGACGTAGACATTCAGATTGGCATCAGTCAACACGCCCTGCGGATTATCGATGGTGGCCGCGATGGCTGGGCCTCCGTCGCCCGTGGAAGTGGCCACGCCGGTTCCGGCGATGGTCTGAATGGTTCCGGTTGTGTCTACCTCGCGGATGGTATTGTCGCTGGTATCGGCGATGTAGACATTGCCCAGCGCATCGGCCCAGACTCCGCGCGGCCCGTAGAGAGTCGCGGAGGTAGCCGGTCCGCCGTCGCCGTTGCTAGCCGTGGGCGTACCTCTAGTGCCCGTGCCGGCAACCAGCGAGAGCATGCCGGTGGCGGCGCTTACCTCGTACACCTTGTTGTCGCTGTAACCGGCAATGTAGACATTGCCCTGCGCATCGACAGAGATGCCGCGCGGCTTGTTGAGCTTTACCTCGGTGGGAATGCAGGTGGTGGTGGCATTGGGGACGCAGGTCGTGCCGGAGACATAGCCGGCAAAATCGGTGATGATGCCGCTCGGCGCGATGCGGCGCACCTCGCTGGCGGAGGCGTCGGTCAAATAGACGTTGCCGAAAGGATCGGCGTCAACGCTGCGCAGGTCGTCGGAAGTACTGAAGGTGACGGATGTGGCCGGGCAGCCGTTCCCGTACTTATCGGTAGCCGTTGCGCAATTGGCAGCGGCACCTCCGGCGAGGGTGGTCATGGTGTAAGGCAGCGCCAGCGGGCTTTGCGGCAGCGGGATGATGGCCGGCAGATTCACCGTGATGGCCAGAGGCGTTGACGTGGAGCTTCCGAAGCTGCCATTGCCGGCGTAGGCCGCGGACACGGAGTCAGCGCCCACAGGCAAATTGGCCGTCGCCGTTGCAATGCCATTCACCAGCGGGCTGGTGGACAACGTGGCGGGGGTGCTGTTCGTTGCCGTTGTGTAGCTGAAAACAACGCTTCCAACGGGTGTTCCGGCCGAGGAGGTCACTGTTGCGCTGAAGGTAAGCGGATGGCCCAATGATGTAGTTGTGTTGTTGGCTGAAAGCGCGGTCGCGGTCAGGGCCGGCTCGACGGTGACTTGCGCGGCGGAAGAGGTCGATCCGGCATTCTCATTGTCGCCGCTATAGATGGCGACAATGCTGTAGGGAGTGGTGCTGTAGGGCAGATTCAAAGTGGTGGACGCCGTGCCGGAGGCGAGCGCCGAGCTGGCATAAACCGTATTATTCACGACGAACTCGACCGTGCCTGTCGGGTTACTGCCCGAAACCGTGGCCGATGCGGTGATCGCGGTCCCATAGGTGACGGTGGAAGGCACTCCGGAGAGCGCGGTTGTTGTCGATGCCAGGCTGCCCGCGTTGACGGTCACAACGTAGGGGCCAGCCGTGGTGTACGGCGATCCGGAGGGCGCAACGTAGTTTGCATCTCCCGAATACGCTGCACTGAAGGTGTGTGTGCCGACCGACAGCCCGCTTAGTGGAATGAAGACTGTATCGGTGTTGCCGGGAAGCGTGACGGTGGTGGTATTGCCGGTGAGAGCATCGGTCAACGTTACGGTTCCGGTTGGATACGGGGCGCCACCCACGGCAGGAGTGAGAATCACAACTGCGGTGGCATTTTCCCCGTAGGTGATGGTTTGCGGCAGGCCCGCGGGGCCGGTTAGCTCCGGTGCGATGGCGGTGAAGTTGCACTGCGGCGGATAAAGACTGGTTGCCGTGATGTTATTGGTGGCCGTGTCACCGTTGGAACCGGCAAAGGTCGCCCATCCGTCGATGAAGTTGCTGGAAACATCGCCGGGGCCGTAGGTCAGCGCCGCGTTGGTTTCAGTTCCCGAGCTGCCGCTGGTGATGAAATCCGATGTTTGCAGAGTGGTGAAGTTTACATTGTCGAGAGTGACTTCGAGCGGTTCGATCGTGTTGGTGGTGGGATTGTCGGAGCCGGTGAATTGCACCGTTCCTTCGGTGAGGAAATCGAGGTTCTGCAAGAGGATGTTCTGGTAATCGGGCGTCAGCGTGCCGGTGTTGGTGTTGTAGAGCGGAGTGAACTGGATTTCAGCTTTGTGATTCTGGAAGCAGGAATTGGAGTACTGAATATTGGTGACCAGGCCGCCGCGGTCGTTGGCGGATTTGATGCGGATGCCGGTCGAGTTGCTGTCAACGTTGGCGTTGCCCCACAGCATGTTGCCGTCAAACAGCACATTGCTTACGCCTGCCTGGGTGTAGCTGCCAATCGACTCGCCGTGGCCGGCAAAGAAGTGATTGTTGGTGACCGAGATGTTCTCCGAAGGCGCCGTACCGCCGGCGCCAATCGCAACGTTGTCGTCGCCGTCGGAGATCCAGGAACGCGTAATGGTGAAGTTCTGCGCGTTGCCGGGATCGATGCCGTCGGTGTTGCGGGCGGTGGTGGGCGTGACGATCTTTACGTCCCATGCGGTGAAGTTGGAAACCGCGCCGGTGGTGGAGACATGAAAGAGCGGCGAATTGAGCAGCGTAATCTTGTAGAGCGTGATGTTGCTGGATCCGCCGTCCATCTGGATGAAGCGCGGATTCTGCTGACTGCCTCCGCTGTTGGCGATGGCCGACAAGCCCCACCAACTCTGTCCCGCGTAGCTGGCCGGGAATGCGTTAATCAGTGGATCGCCGCCGCGGCCATCCAGCTTGCCGTAGCCCATGATGCCCACATTGGTGGAAGTCTTGGGGATATCAATCAAGGGCTGGCAGGAAGAGGTTGCGCTGCTGGAGTTGACGGTGCCGCAGGTATGCACGCCGGCCACCTTGTCGTAGTCTTGAACGTTGCGCGAGAAGAAGAGCACAACGCCGGGATCGACCAGCAGGGTTACATTCGACGGCATCACAAGTGGTCCGCTGAGGAATGCGTCGTGGCCCGCGCCATCCATGGAAAGTTCGACGGCCTCGCCGGTGCCCGCGCAGGCATTCAGCGCAGCCTGGATGCGCGCGCCATCCGGATTGGTAACGGTGGCATCAACCGAAGCCGGAATGTCGTTGTTGACCATCGTGATGGCCGCGGTCAACTGCTGACAGACAGGCGGGAACTGCGGCTCGGTCACCGTGCGCGTATCGCCCGTAGCTACGGCTGCCGCCTGCCCCGCGGGCACAATGCGCAGATAGCCGTTGGTAAAGGTGAAGTTGTAATTGCTGGCCGCGAGCGTACCTGTGGTAATCGCAATGGGGTACAGGCCGGCGGTGTTCGAGTCGGCGGCGCTGCCGGTGATCGCCGGTGAACCACTTACGGCGCTGGCCTGCGTATCGCCGTTGACAAAACCGGTGATGGTGGCGGCGTAGGCGGGCAGTGCGCCGCCAACAGCGATGGTGTAGCTGTTGGCCGTCACTTGAAGGATGGCGCGTGCGACACTGATGGCGGCGCTGCTTGCAGTGCTGGCCGCAAAGGAAGTGTCGCCGCCATAACTGGCGCTAAGAGATTGGACTCCCGCCGGCAGCCCGGTCAAAGAATACGTGCACGAACCTCCGGAAAGCGTGCACGAGCCGACAGCGGTTGTTCCGGAGCTGATTGTCACCGTGCCGGTCGGCGTTGCCGTGCCGGATTGGGGCGTCACGGTTACGCTGCCCGTTACGGCCGCGCCGTAGGTGATGTTTGAGCTGGTCATTGACAGCGTCGTTGTGGTTGACGTGAGCGAGTTGGACGGGACCGTGACGGTCACCGGCGCCGATGTGCTCCCGTTGAAGTTGGAATCACCGCTGTACGTCATGGTGATGGTGTGCGTGCCCACGGAGAGTGTGCTGGTGGTGAAGGAAGCTTCGCCGCTTGCATCGAGCGTGCCGGATGCAATCACCGTGCCGCCGTCGAGGAACTGATATGTTCCCGTGGGAATGAGACCGGCGCCGGGTGTCTGCGGCCTGCCTAGGATTGTGACGCTCTCTTCTGGGGAGGTAAGGGTCACATTGCCGGTAGCGGCAAATGAGTTTATATCGGCAGCCAGCGCCGTTACCGGGTTCCAGTTTGCCGTGAACCCGGTGTAACTCTGCGTGGGAACCGTGCTCGAAAGGAAGGTGACGGGATAGTATTGCGCAGCCTGCGCCGCGGTCAACTGCGTCTTGATCGTATTCGCCGCTTCGATGGTCCCCGGGTCCTGCGAGGTCGTCTCGCGCGTGCCGGTCACGCCGGCGCCGGTGTTGCCGCCGGTGGGTGTGACCGCGCCGCCAAACAGCGTCGCCGGGTAAGGCGCCGTGCCGGGTGTTGGATCGGTATAGGTCTGCGTGTTGTATTCGGCGTAGGTGGAGGTAGGCAGGTTGGTGTCATTGCTGAATTCAATCCAGCCGGCGGGATTGACCTGATCCACATACGAGTTCAGCATGATCCAGGTCGAGTAGGGCCCATATGGACGGCCATAGTACAGGTTGGTCATGCCGCTGCTTTGCGACATCAGCGTGCAGCCGTTGCAGACATAACCGCTTAGATAGTCGTTGCTGCTTCCGGTCTCGAATTTCTTGTTCTGCGCCTCGATCGTTTCCGTTCCCGTGGCGGAGGTTCCGTGCCAGGTGGTGAAGAAGTTGGTATGGTCGAAGGCCATGGCCGCGTCACCGAAGACGTAGTCCACGTCGCCGGTGATGGTGCCCTGCCACATGTATTGGCGGGCCGGAGTACAGGTGCTGCCGCAGCCCTGGCTGCCCGCGTAGAGCGTGTCCTGCTGACTGGTGAGGTTGACGTTGTTCAGAACCGCCTGGTCTGCCGTGATCCACAGCGCCAGCGCCTGCGAGTTACATTGTTTACCGGAGTTGTAGAGCGCCTGCAGTGTCTGCGGTACGCCGGTATCCGCACAACTGCCGCTAGCGGTGGAATAAGTTGAAGTTGTCGTGGCGTCGGTGTTGTAGGTGTTCTGAATGGTCAGATATTCGGCATAAAAGTTGTTCGGCGTGTACTCTTTGTTGCCCGCCGTGGGCTGGTTGCCGATATAGGCGCTCTTTGCCACATCCAGTGTGGACGAACCCTGGTCGCCGCTGGCGCTGGCATTGCCAGGACCGCTGTTTGGATAGACGAACGGCGACGAAAAGGCCCCGTCTTCCGCGGTCAGAATCACCTTGGTTGGATCGCCACCCAGACCGCGCAGCGCCACGTTGGGATAACTGATTGCGTTCTGGCCGGTATAAGTGCCGGGCTTGATATAGATGGTGCCGCCGGCGGTGGGCAACGCGGCCAGGGCTGCCGAAAGCGAGGTGTAATTGCCGCTGCCGTCGGCGGCCACCACCATGGTGGATGCGCCTGCGATCGCCGTGGTGTCGGCTTTGGTCACCGTGTAGTTGCTCACGGTTGCAGTGGAGCTGGCGTAATCGGCCGAATCGTTGGGGCAGAAGGTGGCATAAAGCGTGTAAGAGCCAATGGGCAGATAGCTCGACGCATCGATCGCCCCTGGCGCTGACGCCGCAGTACAGTCAGGCGACGCACTGGTGGAATAGGTGAGAGTTCCGGCAATCGTGGGAGTCGCCACTGCGTCCAGCACGCCGGTTCCGATGGCCTGGCTTACCGGCTGCGAGCTTGCCGACGGCGTCCAGCTTATTGAGGTGGTTACCTGCCCGATGGTGAAACTCTGCGGCGATCCGGAGTTGGAGCCGGTGAAGCTGCCGGAGGTGTCATAGACCGCGGAGATGGTGTGTGTGCCTGCCGTCAGGCCGGAGATGGTCACGGTGGCTATCCCACTGGTCCCGCTGGCTGTCAGCGAGGGATAGGTAGTGGTGGAGTCTACCGTCACCGCGACGGTTCCGCCGGGCGCGGTCGCGCCTGACTGCGCCGCAACCGTTACGGTAAAGGTCGCTTCCGTTCCGCTGAAGGCGTATACCGGCGCTGTCGGCGACGGGCCGTTGATCGTCGTCGTGGTCCCGGTGGCCGTGCCTGTCAACGTGCCGCTCAGTGTCAGGCTTCCCACCGTGGAGGCAGCGGGCAGGAAGCTCAGCACATCGTTTACCGTGCCGGTTCCGCCGCCCACCAGGGTTGCGTTAAGTGTGCAGCTCTGTCCTGCCGCAAGCGCGCCCAGAATGCTGTTGGTAACGCTGCAGCCATTGGCGCTGCCGCCTGTTACATCAAAGTTTGTGGTGTTGGTTACAGGATTGGATCCCGTTACGGCCTGATTGCCGGTGTTGGTCAGCGTGCCGCTGTATATGACGGACTCGTCGGTGCCGAAGTCATAAGCGCCGGCATCGCGCACCACCTGCACGATCGCGGTATTGTGCGCGTCGGCGCTGTAGACATCGCCTTTGCCGTTAACCGCAAGGCCGGTGGGAGCGTTTAGGCCGGTGAGCACCGGAACCGTGGCCGCGCCGCTTACCGGAATCTCCAGGATTGAAGCGCTGCTTTCGTCCTGCACATAGACATCTCCCGCGGCATCGGCGGCCACTGCGACCGGCTCAACGCTGGCAAGCAGCGTCGTCTGCGTGTACGAGCCGTCCGCGCCGGGAGCGAACTTGTAAACAGCGCCCGCGCCCTTGTCGGCCGCGTACACATTTCCCAGGGCATCCACAGCCAGGGAAACCGGGTTGGATAAACCGGTGGCCACGGTGGTTTGATATTGCAGCGCAACGCCGGCCAACGAAAGCCGGTAGATGGCCGAACCGCCGCTGGCCTGATAGTCGGCCACGAAGAGATTGCCGGCATTGTCCACAGCCACAGCTTGCGGAGCAGCCGTACCGCTCAGAGGCGTGTAGGAGAGCGTGGTTGGCGTGAAGCTCGCGGGAGCGCCGGCAGATGGGGGTGCGCCGGTTACCTTGAGTTCCTCGATCACCGGCGTGCCGCTGCCTACCGCAAAGACATCGCCCCTTTGATCGACCGCAATCTGTCCCGGATTACTGGGCAGACTGGTCGAAATTGCCACGCCGGCCGCGCCCTGCACGGACTCCAGAATTGAGCCGCTGTTGACGTCCATCGCGTAGACGTTGCCGGCGCCGTCCACGGCTACGCCGGCGGGGGAAATGGAGGCAAAGATGTCGTTGGTGGTGGGCGCAATCGGCGTAGAAACGCCGGAAACCGACGTCGAAGCATTGTCGACCGCCAGGACAGAACCCGCGACCGTGCCACCCAGCGCAATCGTGTCCGATGCATTGGTCCAGCTTCCCGAAGGCAGGGCCAGATTGAGTGCGGCCGAGCGCGTGCCCGCCGCTGAGGGCATGGCCGTGACGGTTACCGTGCAGTCCACGGAATTGTCGGCGTTCTGCGTGCAGGCAGGCGTGCCCGCAACCAGGTCCGGGGTCGAGGTCAGCGTTGCTGTGGCGCCTGTGAGCGTGCCAGTTGCCGATTCCGGAAGATGAATCTGAAAGCTCTGCACCAGCGGAGTTCCGGCGGTCTGTTCCGCCAGTCCCTGAGCCAGCACTTTGCGCACCAGCATGGTGCCGGTGGTGTCGTACATGTAGAGATTTCCGGAAGCATCGACAGATATGCCGAGATTATTGCTGTTCGCAAATCCTGACTCGGAAACCGGACAACCATCGCTATAAGCGCTCAGTGACGTTTGGCCCGAACTGCCATTGCAGTAACTGCCTGTGGTTACATTCGATTTGGAAGTAAAGAGCGTTCGGATATAGCCGGTATTGATATCGAAGAACAAGATCTTGTTGGCGCTGCTGCTATCGCCGATGTAAATATTGCCCTGGGGACTTACGGTTACCTTGAAGACCGTTGAATCCAGGGGCGACGCACTGTTGCCCAGGATTGGCGTGGTCGAGATCGCTGTTGTCCCGCCTCCTGCCAGCATGTAGACAAATCCGGGCTGGGGCGTCACGCCCGGATTATTGGCGGCAATCGCCGCCGCCATTGCCGTTCCTGCCGTCCCCGCTCCATTCACAAAGAGAACGCGCAGCCCATGCTTCGGGTCGGTGAAGATCATGTTCCCCGCGGCGTCGACGGCCACGCCTTGCACATAACTGCTCGATGCGGTCGAGACCGAACTGAAATCCAACGGGCAACCATCGCCGTAAGCGTCAAGCGCGGTCCCGTTGTACGCAACGCCGTTTGTGGTCTCCGAGCAGGCGTTCCCCTGGGTTGTCGCTGTGGGGCTGCTACCGCCCAGGTTGACAACGGTGTAGGCGTATCCCTGGGTCAGGGATGCATAGTGCACGCCGAGTGCCGCCCAGAGCGGATTGTCGCCGCTGAAATAGGTGGAAGTCTTGGGGCCCAGCACGACGCGGAATCGGTAACTGCCGGTGTCGGCGAAATAGACATTGCCGTAGGCGTCGGCAGTGATGCCGCGCGGCTGATCGACTTCGCCGGTCGATGCCGAGCATGTGCCTACGCCCACCTCCGCGGCCTGTACGTTGTCCGCGCCCACCCCGCCCGATGCCGAGCCGCCGGCAGACGCTACGCAGCCCGCCACCATCTCCATATCGCCAATCTGCGATGGAGAACATAACGGCGACGCGGTGCGACAGACAACGTGCAGCAGTTTGTCGCTATAACCGGCCAGCAACACGTTGCCGTATGGGTCAATCCCGATGCCGCGCTGGCCCTTGGTCACCGTCTGTGTGGCCGCGAGGCAACCGTCGCCCGCCGAATCCACTCCGCCCGCGCTGGTGGAGCAGGCTGTCCCGCCGCCCGCCACTTTGCTCATGATTCCGGAAGACCCGTTGATCATGTGCACTACGTTGTCCACATCGTCAGCCACGAACACGTTGCCAAACGCGTCCACCACGGTACCGCCGCGGCCGCCCGCGCCAAAGATGCCGTTCACCGCCAGGCATCCGTCGCCCCAGGCGTCAGTGGACACCACGCCGGTGGGCAGACCGGGACACTGCGTTCCCGCGGTTGCCGACATGGGCGAAGTACCCGCCCAAGTTGTCATGGTGTAAGGAAGCGCGACAGGAGTTTGCGCTCCGGCAAAGGACAAGGCGAATAGATACACGAATAGCATCGCGGCAAGGCGAGTGCGGAACATCGTCAAAGCCTCCGTAATAAGCCCTATTGCGCCGCAGTCCCGGGATCCGGAAGACAGCTATGCGAAGTGTTATAGAGCCGTCTGGTCTGACCTTTGGAATTGTGAGAATTATCACTTCCGCGCACGCGGCTGTCAAGAACTTCTTTGCAGTTACTATTTGCTTTTGGTGAGTTGCAATAGATCAAATAGTTAATATCCGGCTTTGCCGCGCCTTCCAGGAGAATTGCTCTTGAATGCTGCGCTGCCCCTCGTCAAACATTGGCGAACGCTGGGGTGCCGAATTGCCGCATCCGGCAATGCTTGAACTCGTGGAAGGCCACGAGTTACCGCACGGATATCCGAGCGATTTGACTTAGACTGTTCCCGCGACGCATCGATTGCCGGCGCCTTGAAACCTGGCCAAGTATGTTGGAGAACTGGTCCGGCCCTCAAGCGGACCACTTCCCTTTCGTGGAATGCGGTCTGACCACAGATGTGTGTTGGAAGCATGTGGAGCAACACCAGCCACGGCGCAGCGCACCGCTCATTCCTTGAGGATGAACCGGATCTCCTTGGCGTGGTGCCGCTCCAGTGCAACACCTTTCATGGAACGATCGCTATGGGCTGGTCACGGCATACTGTCCCTGACCGCTCAGCACGACTACGGCACGCTTGCCTCCGTCCGTGGGAGAGCTGGCCATCGGCTTACCGTTCACCAGCACCTTGGCGCCGGGAAGCGGGACCGGCACGGAAACCCTTGCCGTCTGGTCAGCCGGCAGGCCGATGGTCGTAACATAGCCGTTATCTCTGCGAATGGATACTTTCAGGATTCCATGCAGCGTTGGCTCTCCACCTTTTGCCCATTGAAGGCCAATCAGATCGGGCCGGATGTTTACTTTCGCAAAGCCGCCCGCTGAAAATTTCCCGCTTGCGCCTTTTCAGGGTGCTATAGTGGATTTACTCTCCCAAACCAATGCTAGGGCATGGGGAACGGCGCGTTGCTGCCAAGCACGACGAATTACTGCAGGCGTGCCTCTCCGAAGCGAATTGGGAAATCGCAGTGGTGTCTTTTCTCGATCCAGAGCTATGGAACGAGGGGGACGAAGTCTACCCCAAAACATCCGGCCATAGCTGATATTTACCCCTATCAATTTGTTCCACTTTATCCCCAGACGATGCGAGTCACGTAAACACGCGATCTTCGCAGTCGTTAGTAGGTTCTACGTTACCGAGAAGTTCAGTCTTTAGGTACACCTCGTAGAGCATTACTAGACCTTTCCTTGCACTCTCAATTGAAGCCGCAATCGGGACCTCATGCTCCATGAGATATAGATTTCTGCTGTTCTTTCTGTTGTCCTCGGCGCTTTGCGCTGGCCAATCCGGCCCCACTCCTGCCGCTGTCGCGCCAGCCCCCACGTCATCTTCATCCAACGCTGGATCCATTCTTGATGCGACGTCTGCGCCGTTGACCGCTCCCTCCGTTTCTGCATCCGCCCAAAGCACACAGGCAGGCTCGACGTTTCTCCAATCGACTCTGCAGAGTGCCGAGACAACCGTGCCTCCCGGCGGAGCGGTCGGCTCCACAAATGATCGTTCTCCATTTCAGTTGTTTGCTGAGGACGCTTCAGGCGAACCGCTTCCGCTGTATGGCGAGGAGTTGTTTAGCCAGACCCCGACCACCTTTGCTCCGGTACAGCATATTCCTGTTCCCGCCGATTACGTGATTGGGCCTGGCGATCAGCTCCTGATACGGGTCTGGGGAAAGATCGACTTTGATGAAGGCGTCACCGTGGACAGGAACGGACAGATCTACCTGCCCAAAGTAGGAACTCTGAGCGTCGTCGGCTTGCGCTTCGATCAACTGCAAGGCTTCCTGAGCGCGGCCATTGGCAACCTGTACAAGGGGTTTCAACTGAACGTCACTATGGGCCAGCTCCGTTCCATCCAGATCTTCGTCTTAGGCAGCGCCCGGCGTCCGGGGGTGTACACCGTAAGCTCGCTCAGTACCCTGGTAGATGCGCTCTTTGCTTCGGGCGGGCCTTCGGCTACTGGCTCCATGCGCAACATTCAACTCCGGCGCAACGGAAAGTTGATCACCGATTTCGACGTCTATGACTTGCTCCGGAACGGGGACAAGTCGCATGATGCCCAATTGCTCCCTGGCGACGTCATCTACATTCCGCCGGTGGGCCCCCAGGTTGCGCTCATAGGCAGCGTCAACCAGCCCGGAATCTATGAATTGAAGGGTTCAACGACCGTCGCCGAAGCTCTACGTGACGCCGGCGGCCTGACCAATCTGGCCGAGACCGATCGAGCCATCCTGGAGCGTATTGAACATCATCAGAGATGGCGGGTCGCTGCGTTCGCGCTGGATAAATCGGGGCTGCAACGCAAGCTTCGCAGTGGTGATATTCTGCAAGTCTTTCCAATTTCCCCGCAGGTCGCCAATGCGGTCACACTCCGCGGCAATGTCGCCGAACCGGGCCGCTTTCCCTGGCATCCCGGAATGCGCGTTTCCGACTTGATCCCCTCGCGAAGCTTCCTGATTACCAGCAACTACTGGAACAGGCAGAATCACCTGGCAGGCGACCCCCATGTCCGCATGATGAAGGACCTTGCGAGGAATTCCGCTGAAATCAACTGGGATTACGCCGCCATCGACCGGCTTGACAAGCGCAATTTGACCACGCGCGTGATTGCCTTCAATCTGGCCAACGCGATTGACCATCCGGCATCTTCCGATAATCATCGCCTGGAACCCGGAGATACCGTCACCATCTTCTCGCTCAAAGACCTCCCCTTGCCTGAAGACGAACATGCCGCCTACGTTCGCATTTCCGGCGAGGTGGTCGCGCCGGGCGTATATCGCATCAAGCCGGGCGAGAGTCTGCGCACCCTCGTCAAGCAGGCCGGCGGGCTGACGCCGGATGCCTATCTCTACGCCTCGCAACTGACCCGCGCTTCGACCCGCCGGGCGGAAGAGGAGCAGCTAAAACTGTCCATCAATCAGATGCAGAGAGAGCTGATGTCGCGCTTTGCAAACGCGCCTTTGCCTGCGTCCGGAAAGTCCGATGGACAACAAGAGCAACTCCAAGATGAACAGTCGCTTATCACACAACTTTCCGCTGTCCACCCAACCGGCCGCATCGTGCTGGACATGAAGTCGGATGCCAGAACGATCGCAGACATACCGAATTTTCCCCTTGAAGATGGAGACCGCTACTATATCCCACCCAAGTCCGATACCATTCAGGTTGTAGGGGCGGTATTTAACGAAAGCGCTTTTCGCTATGAACCGGGAAAGCGCCTGTCTGCATATCTCAATGCTGCCGGCGGGCCTACCCGGCAGGCCGATGCAAAACGAATCTTCCTCATTCGTGCCGACGGCACCGTAGTCGACAGGCATCACTATCCTTTGCTCTGGAACAACGCCTTCGAGCGCTTGCACCTCATGCCGGGTGATGCCATTGTGGTTCCGACAAAACTCAAGTCTCCCGCAGGCTTTGCGCAGCAATTGCCCTTCGTTACCCAGATCCTTTCACAAACAGCGCTGACGGGAGCGGTAATCGGTGCTGCCTATTGATAGCGAAGCGAGCCATGACTGAACAAGAATCCTTGACAGTACAATCTCAGCCTCGATTGGAAGATGCGCCTTTCCTTGAAGAATTCAATACGGTATCAGGCGCTACGCTCATCGAGGTTCTAACCCAGCTGGCCTGCCGCAAGTGGCTTATCGCAAGTGTAACGGGCACTGCGATCCTGATTGGCGCTGTGCTCTGTTTCGTGTTGCCAGTGCGCTATACGGCCACGACTATGATCATGCCACCACGGCAGACCCAGTCCACCGCGGCTCTCTTCCTCAATGAATTCGCGAATTCTGGCGCTGGCCCTCTGGCCATGCTGACTGGAGGAGGATTGGGCCTGAAGAATCCTGATGACATCTACATCGGCCTCTTAAAATCGCGGCCTGTTGCGGATGCGATTATCAGAAAATTCGGGCTCAGCACTGAATATCACTCCAAGGACATGACGGGCGCACGCAAAGAGCTATCCGACTATACGTCGATTGTGTCTGAGAAGAGCGAATTGATTTCCATCTCTGTCACGGACACAGACAAGCAGCGCGCGGCAGCCATGGCCAACGCCTACACGGCGCAGTTGCGCGACCTCACCAAAACGTTGGCAGTAACGGAAGCCTCGCAGCGGCGGCTATTTTACGGAGAGCAGTTGAAGCAGGCCAAGAACAACCTGGTTACCGCGGAGTACGCCTTTGAGAAGGTCCAGCAGAAAAAGGGCTTCGTCCAGCCCGCTGCACAGGAAAAGGCCTTGATTGCGGGCCTCGCAGACATTCATGCCCAGGTTGTGGCCAAGCAAGTGGAACTCCGAGCTCTCCGCTCTTACTCAACCCGGAACAACCCCAGTGTTCAGCTAGCAGAAAATCAGCTTACTTCTCTGCAGGAACAGGCGGCACGATTCGAGCAGCGGAGCCATTATTCGGGGCCGGCCAATCTGGCGATCGAAGATGTTCCGGGCGCAAGCCTCGATTACCTCCGCGCCGAGCGTGAGGTGCAATTCCAGCAGACACTTTATGACCTGCTCCTCAAGCAATACGAAGCCGCCCGTCTGGACGAGGCGCGCGAGGGAGCAGTCATCCAGGTTGTGGAGCCAGCCATCCCGCCGGACCGCAAATCCAGCCCCAAGCGACTGGCTATCCTGGTTCTCTTCACTATGCTGGGCCTATTTTCCGGATGCTTTCTAGCACGAGTGCTAGATTGGAAAGACCGCGCTCAATCTAATCCCAAATCTGCGCGTGATCTTAATAATCTCGTTACTGCCTTGATCGGACGCAGGCGCGCGAGGGCCAATAACTAGACATGAATACGGCAGCAAACGCCGATCTTGACGAAAGTCTCTCTTCGCAGGTTGTTCCATCGCTGCGTTCGAATTTCAGTTGGACGCTCGTAGGCGGCTTTGTCTACTCTGCTTGCCAGTGGGGCATGATCTCCGCGCTGGCTAAGCTGGGCAGCGCTCTCCTCGTGGGCCGCTTTGCTCTGGGGCTGGCCATCACCGCGCCAGTCTTTATGTTTACCAACATGCAGCTTCGTGCGGTGCAGGCTACCGATGCGCGCTCGGAATTTGCTTTTGCCAACTATTTTTCCTTGCGCCTCGTATCGTCGCTTACAGCCTTCTTCCTGATTTGTCTGATCGCGATGGCAGGTCGTTGGGATAGGTCAACTGGTATTGTTATTGTGCTTGTCGGGCTCGCAAAGACCATCGAAACGCTTAGCGATCTGATTGCTGGATTGTTGCAAAAGGTGGAGCGGTTAAATCGGGTGGCTATCAGCATGATGCTGCGCGGTGGGTTATCGCTCGCAGCATTCGGGTTTGTATTCTGGATCTCTCGCAAGCTGGCAGATGCTGTCGTCGCACTCGCGGCTGCACGGCTGCTCGTTTTTGTCCTCTACGATTTGCGCCAGGCACGATTCGCGATGCAAGTGCGCGACCGTTTTCTTGCATTCAAGTGGTCGCGGCTGAAGACTCTCGCCGTCGTCAGTGCTCCGTTGGGTGTTGTCATGACGCTGATTTCACTTAACGTCAATATTCCGCGTTACCTGCTGGTACATGTGCTCGGGCAGGCTGAGTTGGGTATCTTTGCGTCGCTGGCTTACCTGCTTGTGGTAGTCAGCCTCGTCATCAACGCTCTCGGGCAGGCGGCAGTAACCAGGCTCTCCCGCAGCTTTGCACGGGGAGACATCAGACACTTCCGTAACGTACTCGCCAAGCTGCTGGTTTTCGCCGTGGTTGTCCTGTTGTTCGGCATTCCGGCTGCGCAAAGCGTAGCCCGTCCGCTGCTCACCGCCATCTACCGGCCCGAATATGGGCAGCATGTCACGCTCTTCGTCATCATGGTCGCCATAGCGGGAGTTTCTGCAATCGCGTCTTTCCTTGGTTACGGCATGACGGCGGCCCGTTGTTTCCGCATGCAGGTTCCGGTCATGGCGGCAATGACCGCATCGACGGTTCTCTTTGCCTTCATCCTGATTCCGCGTTTTGGCGGCCGGGGCGCGGCTTACGCGCTCTTGATCGGAGCAGGCGTGCAAGTTGCCGGAAGCGCGGTCGTGCTGCACAGAGCCATGCATGCCCAGCGGAGGGTTGCGTAAGCATGCGAATTCTCCATGTTGTCGGGGGGCTGAATCGCGGCGGAGCCGAGACGTGGCTGGTTCAGATACTGCGGCACGTTGACCGCCGCAAGTATCAGATGGACTTTCTGGTTCACTCGGAGCAGCCGGGAGCATACGATGAGGAGGTAAAAGCGCTTGGTGCTCGCGTCTTGCCTTGCCTCAGTCCCTCAAATCCAATCCGATACTCCATCAATTTCCGCCGTATCCTGCGGCAATATGGCCCGTACGATTGTGTCCACAGTCATGTCCATTGGTACTCCGGGTTTGTGCTGTTCCTGGCGGCAAAGAATCAAGTCCCGCTGCGGATCGTTCATGGCCATACCGACACGCGGACCCTTGATTGTGCGAGTTCACCCTTGCGGAAAGCCTACCTTAGAACCATGGCGAAGCTCATCCACCGCTACGCCACCGCCGGAATCGCGGTTAGCGAGAACGCTGCGGCATCGCAGTTCTCCGATTCATGGCGATCCGACCCGCGATGGAATCTCTGTCCTTTGGGAATAGACGTTTCACCGTTTCAGGAAGAGGTCGACGCACGTGCGGTGCGTGCGGAACTGGGGCTACCACCAGGAGCATCTGTTATTGGACATGTTGGGCGATTCGTTGAAGCAAAGAACCATCAATTTCTGGTGGAAATTGCTGAACGCCTCTGCCGGGAAGAGCCGAGTGCCGTATTTCTTTTGGTTGGAGACGGCCCACTTCGGCCGGAAATCGAGGCACGAGTCCGAGCGAAGCGGCTCTGGGATAGGTTTTTCTTCGTCGGCATTCGGGCGGATGTACCGCGCATCATGAAAGGGGCGATGGACTGCTTTCTTTTTCCTTCCCTTTACGAAGGCCTTTCGATGGCTCTGCTCGAAGCTCAGGCGGCTGGGTTGCCTTGCGTGATTTCGGACAGGGTCCCCGCAGAAGGCAGCGCTGTCGAGCAACTCATCGGGCGATTGAGCCTTACCGAATCGCCAGAAACCTGGGCTCGCGCCTCGATCGAGGCCGCCCGTGCATCCCGCAACGTGAGCCGCACGCTTCCGCCCGAGTTGGCGGGATGCACCATAGGGACATCAGCCGCAAGAGTTGAATCGGCCTATTGTGAGGCCACTTTGCGGAGAACCTGACGCTTCTATTCTGCTCCGACACCGCCTAGCTCAATGAGATGTGGTTAGAGTTTGGAGACCATGACTGAAAAGATCTTAGTAGTTATCGTTCTGCTTGCATCCCATCTTCCCATTGTGTTCGCCTGTATGCGCTCGTGGAGTAAGGGGAAGAGACCTCGAAGCGTCGATCTGATCGGACTGTCATGCTTCTTGTACTGGGATGCCGAGATCCTTTTTGAAGCCTTCGGCGGAACCTACGAGAATGCATTCTTCCGTCCATTTTTCGACGCAAGCGAATCAAGCCTGCTTCCCGCAGTCGGCATCGCGGTCTTCGCACCATGGGTGATTCGAATCGCATATTTGTGGTCGGCGCGCAATGTGGAAGGCGCCAATTCTCATCTGACTAAGTTACGGGCACCTGGCCTCTTCTATGCGGTTGCTATTGCCTCTTGCCTGGCTGCAGCGACAACATCGGCAATATTTCTTTACACCTTAGGAACTATCTGGGCATCGAGTCGTGCGATCGCATTAACAATGGGGCCGCTGATTGTCCTGATGTTGATTCCCTGTGGTCTGTTGTGTTTCTATGTTTGCCTGCCTGAGTCCCACTTTTCGTGGGGAAGAGCCTTTACGGGATTTCTCGTCCTCGCTTCAGTTTGGTCGGCAGTGGCGCTTGGCGAACGGACCTTTGTCCTCGCTCCTTTATTGATCCTCGGCCTTTTCTATGGAAGGGTATCATGGAAGCGCGTCGTAGCTTTCGGCGGCATCTTGCTGGTCCTCGCCGCGTTTGTTCTGCCATTTTTCAAGGCACAATATCAGGGCGAGGAGAGCACCGCAGACAATGTCGCTGCGGTGTTTGACGGCGACCTGGCACGCGGACCGATTCTCGTACAGAGCGTGGAGTGGGCAAAGGCGCTCGGTTCCCGAGCACTCCCGTATCCCGGAGCCGGATACGTTTACACCGGCCTATTTTACGTTCCGCGCATTGTGGCTCCATTCAAGGGATCTTCCACCGCCTCATGGTTCACTGCGGCAGTTTTCTCTTCAAATGACACCAAGCTAAATTGGGGGTTCGGGGTCGGCGGCATTGAGGAACTGCTGCTGAATCTTGGCTGGCTTGGCCTGATTCCTGGACTGGTGGCCGTAGGAGCTGTTTTCTCGGGCCTTGATCGACTGGCCAAGGGGATTCCGGCGGTGAGCATTTTCACCTCCCTCGCGGGTATATGGTTCTGCGGATACGACTCTACGGCGATCCTGTACGGCTTCGGGAGTATCACCATTTTTGCGGCGTGTTTGCAATTCGTCTTTACCAAGACCGAGGATTCGATGGTCACAAGGCTCAGGCTAGTATCCCACCATACTTAGCGCCAAGGTAAACAGAATTATGAAACAACCCTTAATCACCATCGGAATGCCCGTCTATAACTGTGAGAGCACGGTAGCGGAAGCGATTGCCTCCATTCTCAACCAGACCTTCCAAGACTGGGAACTGGTTGTCTACGACGACGGCTCAACCGACGCGACTGCGGAAGTTGCTCGAGAGTTCCGCGACCCGCGTATCCGCGTGCTTGAAGGAGAAGTAAACCTCGGTCTCGCCGCCCGTCTGAATCAGATCGCTGGTGGATGTAAAAGTGATTTCTTCGCGCGTATGGATGGAGACGACATCGCCTACCCTGAACGGCTCGAATTGCAGTTGGAGACGCTGGAAGCGGATCCTGCCGTAGACTTACTCGGGGGCAGCGTTATCATCATTGATCAGTACGGCAAAGCAATTGGATTTAGACGGGCACTGGAGACACATCGTGAAATCTGCGGTCATCCCTGGCGCTTTTCGAATCTTGTTCATGTCACCTGGATGGGGCGTACTGCTTGGTTCAAGAGCAACCCATATGATGCGTCTCTCATCAACTCTCAGGACCGTGCGTTGCTCTTCAGGACGCGCAACAGGTCCCGGTTTGCCGCCCTGCCCGACATCCTCGCAGCCGTTCGCGAGGATCGCCCCGTCTGGTCAAAACTCCTGCGAGGAAGAAAACATTTGGTTCGCAGTACTGTTATAGAGGCAATGCACCAACGGGACTTCGGTTTCATGTGTATCTGTCCGCTTGCAGAAGCAGTGAAGCTAGGACTTGACGCTGTTGCCACTTCTACATCCCTTGATCACCGCCTACTGCGACATCGGGTTCCTTTCGTCCCTGCCAAACACGTTGAGGAATGGGAAGGCGTACTAAAGGCCGTACGATCCAGGACGCCAAGTGCGGCTGAGGAGTCAAAAGGAACATCTGAATAGTAACTCTTGGCTAGAAAAACCAGTTATGGCAGACTTGATCTCAGCCAGTGTACACGCCCGTCGAGCCGTAGTACTTGCTCCCTTCTTTTCTCTTGTCGGCCCTAGCCGTCCCCGCGATGTCGCCGAGGCGCTGGCTAAGCTCATGCCCGTTGATATTTTAACGACGGATTTTGATCATAGCCGCAAGGCTCGCCGTGAGCCGCTGCAAAGCGAGGAATTCGCGCAAATTATCTACATGAAGACGCCGCCCTATAAGACCAATGTGGGTATGAACCGGCTGCTCTCGCACATCGTATTTTCCCTCTGCGCGTCGTGGTATCTGGTGCGAAACCGCCGACGTTACGACACGATCTACGCTACCGCGCCATTGAATCTGCTCTTGTGGACCGCGTTCTCGTGCACGGGCACGGCGAAGAAAATTATGGATGTTGTCGATATTTGGCCCGACGCACTACCGTTTTCCGCATCCACCAGGCGCGCCCTGGCTCCCATCTTTGTAGTCTGGAAGTGGCTCTTTGTATCCAGCGCACGCAAGGCGGACATCGTCATCTCGGGATCGAATGTCTTTTTGCAGGAGGCAAAGCGCTATACAAGCAAGGACACACAGACTGCCCAGTTTTACATCGGCCACGACAGCCTTAATTATTCCGTGCCCAAGGAGCCACTCTTTACGCTTGCCTACGTCGGCAATCTTGGCCACCTCTATGACTTTGAGACTCTTCTCGATGTGCTTTCGGAAGAGGACCTGATTGGACGTATGCAGCTGTTTGTGATCGGAGTCGGAGACCGGCAGGACTGGCTTCTGCATGAGCTTTCGCGCCGGGACATTCCGCACAGGTTCTATGGCGTGGTACTTGACCGCGACCGCCTTGGATCGATACTTTGCAGTTGCCATGCAGGGTTCAATGGGTATGTACGCACCAATGCCAGTTTCTCTTATAAAGCTACAACCTATCTGGCCGCGGGACTTCCCCTGGTCAATTCGATGCGTGGTGACTTGCAACAGCTGATCGATACATACGATCTGGGCGAAAACTATGAGGCAGGTGTACGGGAACAACTTCGGGGGGCGCTACTGCGGCTGTCACGCCGAGATCATGACGTGATGGCGTCAAGTTGCAGGCAATTCTTTGAGGCAAATCTTGAAAGCAGCAGAGTGCGGGGGGAAATCGTGCGGTACCTGGCCAAGAACCTCGGGTTTATCGTTCCTGAAATGGATTCAGCCAAGGACCTGGCCCATGTCTAAGCGAAGGGTTGCGGATGAGCCAGCGCCCGCACCGGAAGGGCTTGCTGATAGCGGCGATGTGCGCGTCCGCTTGCAGCGCGGGTGGCAATTGTGGGCTAAGAGGGCTTTCGATTGCGGCGTTGCTTTGGGCGGAATTCTCCTGCTATCGCCTGTGTTCCTCGTATGCGGCCTATTGATTTGGGTATCGGAAGGGCGCCCGATATTGTTTCGTCAGGAGCGGCCTGGACGACTTGGAAAGCCGTTTGTCCTATACAAGTTCACCACCATGTCGCAAGAGCGGGACTTTGCTGGGAATCTGCTGTCCGATGCGTTACGACTTACCTACTTCGGCAGGATCCTTCGCTCGCTTAGCTTGGATGAGCTTCCGCAATTGTGGAACATCTTGTGCGGGGATATGAGTCTCGTCGGGCCCCGGCCGTTGTTGCCACAGTATCTGCCGCGCTATACCGTGCACCAGCGCCGCCGCCATGAAGTTCTCCCGGGCATCACCGGCTGGGCGCAGGTGAATGGCCGCAATGCACTGTCCTGGGAAGAGAAATTCAAGCTCGACGTCTGGTACGTAGATCATTGGAGCTTGTGGCTGGACTTAAGAATCCTGTTCGTGACTGTCTTCAAGGTGTTGCACCGTGAGGGAATTGCACAGGCTGGCCAGGCGACCATGCCCGAATTCATGGGGAAGTGAGAAGGGCCCACAATGCCAACGAAACTGACTGTACGCAAGCCAGGAGACTTTGTTGAATTTCCCTTTCAGGCCATCTTTCAAGGAATTCACCAGAGGATCGAGCAGCAAGTCGAAATCCACGCAAGGAAGACGGCCATTTGCGCGCGAAGAGTCGCCTACAGCTATGCAGAAATGAATGGACTGGCGAACTCGCTGGCCGAACGAATTCTTTCGGCAAAGGGAACAAAGCTTGGTCAGGTTGCGATTTTGCAGTCCAATACCGCAGACCTGATCATCTCCCTCCTGGCTTCGCTGAAGGCGCACAAAGCGTACGTGCCCCTGGATTGCAACTTCCCGAAAGAGCGGCTGCGGACCATGATGAGCGATTCAGATGCGGAAGTCGTTCTTACTGATTGCGCACATCTTTCTCTCGCCGAGGAATTGCGGACGAACAAAGGGCAAACCATGATCAATGTAGAGGAGACCGCTAGACGTCCCGACACTCCTAGTCCGGATATTCCATGCGACCCTATGGACAGGGCCTACATCCTTTACACCTCCGGCACTACGGGAAGGCCGAAAGGCATTGAGTTCCTTCACCGCAATCTTCTGCACACAACCATGTGCCTTACAAACGAACTCTTCTATGCGCCCAGCGACCGCGTGAGTTGGCTGCATTCCCCGAGCTTTGGGTCGTCCATTGTTGATATCTATAATTGCTTGACCAATGGTGGAACTCTGTATCCATGGGATACCAAAGCTCAAGGGTTTAGTGGAATGGCGGAGTGGGTAAAAGCGAGCAGATTGACTGCCTTTCACTGGGTGCCAAGCGCGTTTAGGCAGTTCATAATGACAGTTCCGGAAGACTGTATCTTTAACGACATTCGTATTGTCGTGATGGCCGGGGAAACACTGACCACCCGTGAAGTCGAATTATTCCGGCATAGCTGTCCTGTAGGCAGTCACCTAGTCAATCAGGTCGGCACGGCCGAATCCTACAATTATCATCTTTATAGGGTAGACCATCAAATACCAATTGAACATCCGAACGTTTCCGGAGGCTACTCGGTATCCCCGGATCGCAAGGTTCTTATCCTTGACCAATCCCATGTCGAAGTTCCTGTCGGAACTGAGGGTGAGATTGCAATCAAGAGCAATTACATGGCCGCCGGGTACTGGCGCAATGCGGAACTGACGCGGTTCAAGTTTATCCAAATAGATGGAGATGAAACACCAGTCTATCTCACCGGTGATATGGGAAAGATTGACGAGACGGGATGTCTGACGCACCTGGGTCGCAAGGATTTCCAATTCAAAATCCGCGGGTGCCGCGTGGAACTCAGTGAGATCGACCAAGCACTGCTATCCACGCCTGGTGTGAAAGATGCGATCACCTGGGTCCAGAAGAACCGGCGTGGAGAGGATGAGTTGGTGGGCTACATCGTCACACGAGACGGCGAACCCATCGACCAGACAAAGATCGAGGAACATTTAGGTCTGCATCTTCCCGTTTACATGATTCCCAGGCATTATGTGCACATGGATGCTTTGCCTATGCTACCTACTGGCAAGGCCGACCGAAGGGCCCTTCCGAACCCGTTGTTTGGGGGCCTGGTAAAGAAGCAAACGAATCTGCCTGGTCCGCAAGCGATTGTTGCTCAGGTTGTAAAAGTATTTGAGGAGCTATTGCAAATTTCCGAACTTGGCCCCGACTCCGACTTTGTCGAGGCAGGAGGCGACTCCTTGCTTTCGGCCGTTCTGGTCCATCGGCTTCATGAACGGTTCAACGTGGGGATTTCTCCGGACGAACTGCCTCGAGACATGACGCCGAGGATATTGTCTGGATTGATTGCCGAGAGAAGAAATGGCTCTGGTGAGCCGCATCGGAATCATCGCGGGTTACACAAATTAGACCGTATTCCCCGGGGGCGGTTGCCTCTCGGGCGATTGCCTGATGAGGCCGAGGCTACGGGAGCCGACGCTTGGGCGCGCAACGGAGCGCACAACCTGGTAATCATTGGCGCGGGGCAATGCGGTCGGGAAGTGTACACTTGGGCGCTCCAGTCAATTGATGACGGCGGCAGGCTGAGAATTAAGGGCTTTCTTGATGACTGTTCGGATGCCCTCGACGGATACAACTACGACTTGGGCATTCTTTCTTCTGTGGATGACTATGAAATAGAGCAGGGGGACGTGTTTATCTGTGCCATAGGCAATCCCGCAGCGAAAGCCAGATGCTGTTCGCTCATTGCCGAAAAAGGGGGCCGGTTTATTAATATCATTCATCCTCTCGCGAATATTGGCAAAAATATCCAGCTTGGCACAGGTATAGTATTGGCGCCGTTTTCTTCGGTAACCGTTGATGCCGTGATTGGCAATCATGTCTCGTTAGGGGCGTTCAGTAACCTTGCTCACGACACAGTGATAGGTGATTTTTGCCAGATCAGCAGCCACTGTGGCGTAAACGGACTAGCGTCTCTCGGTGAGGGTGTCTTTCTGGGAAGCCACGCCTGTATTCTCCCGGCAGTCCATGTGGGCGACTGGGCTTATGTAGGTGCCGGCAGTGTTGTGGTCAAGGAGATTCAGGGCGGGATCAAGGTATTTGGCAATCCGGCCGCAGTGGTTGGCCGGAGCGATGTATGGCAGCATGCGGTCACGCAGTCAGGTCCAAGGACGACAGTGCTGGTTGACAGACCGATAGTCAAGACAGACTTGCCAGACGAGATTGATTCGAGCAATTTGATGCTCAAACCAAGATAGGACCTGTTCGGCAATAGGAAAGGCATAAGTGTCTGTGTCTGTAGTGTGCCATCCTTATCCTCTGTCTGAAGTTAAGATCCAATATCAGAACGAAAACACAATAATGGTCAGGCGAATATTACTTTCCGTGCCCCACATTGGGAGCACCGAGCAGAGTTACGTTGAGCAGGCCTTTGCCTCCAACTGGCTGTCTACAGTTGGTCCTAATCTGGCCGCGTTTGAGAGGGAGTTTGAAGACCATATTGGGCTGCCGGCAGTAGCTCTTTCCAGCGGCACGGCAGCCATCCATATCGGCCTGCGGCTTCTTGGTGTTGGAGTTGGCGATACCGTCTTCTGTTCCACGCTCACCTTCGCAGCCAGCTCCAACCCAATCCGTTACCTAGGTGCAGAGCCGATCTTCATTGACAGCAACTATGAAACCTGGAACATGGATCCGTCGCTCCTGCAGGAAGCCCTGCGGGACTGTGCGCGCCTCGGGAGACTTCCCAAGGCCGTGATCGTGGTCGACCTCTATGGGCAGTGCGCGGACATGGACCCAATTCGGGAGATTTGTGCGAATTACGGAGTTTCGATTCTTGAGGACGCGGCCGAAGCATTAGGTGCTACCTATAAAGGCAAGCCCGCGGGTGTGCTGGCTGATGTTGCGGCCTTTTCATTCAATGGGAACAAGATTATTACGACCAGCGGCGGCGGCATGCTGGTTTCCAGCAATCGCGACTGGGTAGAGAAGGCGCGCTTCTGGTCACAGCAGGCCCGCGACCCAGGGCTTGCATACGAGCATTCGGAGCTTGGATACAACTACCGCATGAGCAACGTCCTGGCGGGGATCGGCCGCGGACAACTGGAGGTGCTGCCTCTACGCGTGCAGCAGAGACGCGCTATTGCCTTCCGTTATCGCGAAGCATTTGCAGATCTCCCCGATATCAAACTGATGCCGCAGGCACCATACGGCTTGCATACCAACTGGTTAAGCTGCTTCCTGATTGACGCCACATCCTTCGGGGTCACACGAGATGAATTAATACGGGCGCTTGACGAGGCGAATGTAGAATCTCGACCGGTCTGGAAGCCCATGCACCTTCAGCTGCTCTATGCAGGATGCAAATGCTACGGCGGGCTGGTTGCCGAGGATCTGTTTCGCCGCGGTATCTGCCTGCCGAGTTCGAGCAGCCTCTCTGAGGAAGAGCAGCTCTATGTCATCAACATTGTTCGGAAAGCGGTAGGGGCCGACGTGCTCGATCATCTAGCGTCAGATACACATGCGTTATCGGGGGGGTCGGTTACTTCCGGTGGGAAGGGCCTCGCAAATGGCCAATGAACTCCAGCTCATAAGGCATCGCAAGGGGATGCTCCGCCTCTACATGTGGTCAGCGCAAGTGGTCATGTTTGCGCTTTCGGGAGTCGCGGCATTTTTGTTGCGGTTCGATTTTGGTATTCCGCCGAGATATAGCCGTCAGCTACTGTATGCGCTTCCTGTCTGGATTCTCGTCAAGACAATTGTGTTTTGGCGGGCCAAGCTCGACCGTGCCATATGGCGCTATGTCTCAGTGAATGACCTTGTTCGCGTAGTCACTGGCAACCTCGTCGCATCTGCCGTAAGCGCGATTTTCATTCTATTCGTCGTACCACTACGATATCCGCGGTCCATCTTTGTACTCGATTTGCTAATCTGCCTGCTGACAACAGCCGGACTGCGCCTCTGTGTTCGCATCGTCCAGGATGCCGCCACGCACTCGCGAAGCCAGTCCGATGTCGCCAAGAGGATTTTTATTTACGGTGCGGGTGATGCCGGCCTCACCCTGCTAAGAGAAATTCGCAACAATCCGAGGTTGCTTTACGAAGTGTGCGGCTTTTTAGACGATCGCGCGAATAAGAAGGGCATGCGTCTGGCGGGGATCACCGTACATGGAGGAGGAGACGAGGCGAAGGAGTTGGTTGTCAGACACAAGGTCGACATGATCCTGATCGCTATCCCCTCGGCGAGCGGCGTCGAGATGACGCGAATTTTGCAACGGTGTCATGAGGCCGGAGTTGAATGCAGGACAGTCCCTGGACTGGGCGAAGTAATCGAAGGGCGGGGCCTCGCTGGTCAAATCCGCAACGTCGACGTCGAAGATCTTCTAGGACGTACGCCGGTACAACTGGAAGAGAGCCGCATCCGTGCCTCAATCAAAAGCAAAGTGGTGCTTGTGACCGGTGCTGCCGGCTCCATTGGCTCCGAACTGTGCAGGCAGATCGCGCGTTTTGGCCCGGCGCAGATCGTTGGATTTGAGATTGCCGAGTCGCCACTCTTTGAGATTGACCGTGAAATGCGGAGCGCGTTCCCTGACACGCCTTTCTGCCCGGAGATCGGCAGCATCCAGGACCGCGTTCGTCTGGATGAAGTGCTTTGCAAATACAGGCCCGAGATCATCTACCACGCCGCCGCCTACAAGCACGTTCCGCTGATGGAAGAACACGTTTTCGAAGCAATTGAAAATAATGTGTTTGGCACTCTGAACGTGGCAGAGGCCGCTGCGGAGTATGGCGTGGAGGATCTTGTCATGATCTCTTCCGACAAGGCGGTCCGCCCAACAAATGTGATGGGAGCCACCAAGCGCATCGCCGAGATGATCCTGGGCTCCTTGCAGAATGGAGGCACACAGTACATCGCAGTGCGCTTCGGGAATGTGCTGGGATCCAACGGCAGCGTCATTCCCATCTTCAAGAAGCAGATCGAAGCTGGCGGACCGATCACGGTCACGCATCCTGAGATGCGCCGCTTCTTCATGACCATCCCCGAAGCCTGCCAATTGGTGCTACAGGCGGCGGCAATTGGGGAAGGCGGTCAGATTTGCGTTCTGGACATGGGACAACCCGTCAAGATTGTCGACCTTGCTCGAAACCTCATCCTGCTGTCGGGCTTGAAGCCAGACGAGGACATCAAGATTGAATTTACAGGCATGCGCCCGGGCGAGAAGCTCTATGAAGAGCTCAGCTCACTGCTTGAAGACACCGTGCCCACCGTGCATGAAAAGGTCCGCATCTTTGTGGGCAGCGGTTTGCCCGAGGGTGATCTGGCAAGCTGGCTTGGTTCGCTCCGCGACATCTGTGCCTCGCGCGATCTGGGCAGGCTCGTCGTCGTTCTCAAGGAGATGGTCCTGGACTACAGCCCGAGCGCTGATTTGCTGAAGCGCATGGTCGGCTCGCAGCCGCGGGATGCTTCCCTGACTACCACGCGCATTTCCTGGGACTCCACCAAACAGGTGATGGACACTTAGCGGCCTTGTCGCGGCGTAAGTTCTATCTATATACTTGTTGCACAACAATCTGCGGTTAATTAACGGTTTCATTCCGCCGGCGCATGCGCAGCGGTGATTCTCCTTTTCCAGCCTCTCTATTGGAGAATGCCGGCGTCGCGCCGACAGAGGCAGATTGTGCAATTTGCAGGAATAGGAGCGGAAATCAGGAATCTTTTCTTAACTTGATCCTCGAGAGTGAACGATGAGCCTGGGTCCATGGCATGTTCTGCATGTAATTGCCAACCACGAAAAGAAAGTCGCACAGCATCTGGCAGCGCGTTCCCTAGAGCACTATTTACCTCTTTACTGCGAGCGTTCGCAACGGACGGACCGGCCCATCATTTTGGAGTTACCCCTGTTCCGAGGCTACGTGTTTGTCCGGTTTTCCCCTCAGAATCGGCTATCCGTGATCTCCACCCCGGGAGTTCTTCGTCTTCTTGGCGATGGCCGGAACAATACCATAAACCACGAGGAGATCGAGAGAATCCGCGATGGGCTTGCCAATGGATATCTGTTGCGGCCTCATCCTCAAGTTACGGTGGGCACCCCGGTACGGGTACGGGGCGGGATCTTCGATGGTGTAGTAGGCGTAGTGACGGCGCTGCGCCATCGCTGCAAAGTGGTCATCGCCCTCGCCGCGATCAAGCAGTGCTTTTCGCTGGAGATTGACTGTAGCGAGGTCGAGATTCTGATCAATGGTACAACCGATTCGGAGATCGAATGACACTTTCTACTTGCGAGGACGCGAGACCCGAAAACACGAGACACGAATCGAGCGAATGTAAAGCCATACGCAAGGTGTCCAGCAGAACCTTGCCGCACGGAATAGACATTCTGATTAATCCGCGCAAGGCATTAGAAATGTTAAAAGCTTGCTTTCATGTGCGGGAAACATGTGAGTTGGATGGTTGTGGCCGTGACGGCCTGCCGGCCGACGACGATGCTTTGCCACCGTATTATCCGCAGAGCCGTTCGCCTCATGTTGTGCGATGAAGCGGTCATAAGCGTCCTTGAGTGCGACGCTTTGCTTCATTCCGCATACTTCCCATTCGCGAGCCTTCTTGTGTGCCGCCTCCCAATTCGTCAGATCAAGCGACTGGCGGACAACCTCTCCATGCACTTTTCCTTGAACCCAAATGGAGCACGAACATTTCGCGTGGCGACCGTCATATTGACACTTGGCACGATGACGCCGATACAGCGTAAGTATTGCATCCTCCCGAGTACATTCTGAGGACGCAATTGTAAGAGTTTCGGCAGGATATTGTAAAGAAAAGACTTATAGTGGTGGCCAGGGACGGGATTGAACCGCCGACGCCGGCCTTTTCAGGGCCGCGCTCTACCACTGAGCTACCTGGCCTCAGTGCAGACTCTTTCAGTTGCAATTTCCTGCACGAAGTCCGGCGAAGCCAGTCAGGGTGGGTAAGTCCACGAGCAGTGTGCTGCAACAGGGTTCAGTATATCAAGTTCGATTTGCGCGGCCAACCCGCTCCGCCGGCCAAATTGAGCGGGCGGCCAAAATCATTCCTGGTGCGGCTTCTGGCCTCCCCGCCTTTCGGCGTATAAACTCCTTCAATGCTCGTTCATGCATCCCCGGGAAATGCTCTACCATTCTCATGCGTCCATCGTGTAGGCAACGCGTCCAAGGTGGCTAAGGAGACTCAATGAATACCTTCCGGATTCTTGCGGCATCGGCCGCCGTTGCGGCCGCGCTTTCCGCCGGCGCGCAGCAGGTCAGCCAGCCGCAGTTGAAGATTGATTCGGCCAATCGCACGCTCACCATTGCGGCCACCGGCAGCGTCACGGCCGAGCCCAACGTCGCCATTCTGCACATCGGCTTTGAGACGCTTCCCGCCAGCGCCAAAGCCGCCTACGCCGAGGGCGCGCGCACCTCGAACGCCATTATCAATGCGCTCAAGCAGGCCGGGGTCCCGGCCGCCGCCATCCACAGCCAGATGCAGTACCTGGCGCGCGATTATTCAGAGCCGAAGTCCCACAAGTTCAAGCTCGTCCAGCAGTGGACCGTCCGCACCACGCCGGAGCGCGCCGCGGAACTGCTCGACGTGGCCGTGACCGCGGGCGCCAACTCCAGCGGCGAGATCGAATGGACGGTCAAAGACCCGCGTACCCTTGAAGACCAGGCGCTGGCCAAAGCCGCCGCTCGCGCCCGGGCGAACGCCGCCGAGCTGGCCAGGGAAATGGGTGTGCAACTGGGCGCGCTGCTCTACGTCAGCAACCAGATGTCCGCTCCCATTTATGCCCGGCCGCTGATGGCCCGCGCGTTCTCCGCATCTGCGGGTGCAGAGCCGCCGCCCCTGGCCATCGAGCCGCAGAAAGTCACGCGCAGCGCAAGCATCTATGCGGTCTATGCCATCCAGTAGCGGATTGCTGCCGGCCGTGGTCATGAAAAACGTCACTGCCTTGCAGTAAATCCAGGAATTGAATCATCCGTGCCGCCGGATCATCAGAATATAGTTCTTCAAACGGATATTGTCTGCGGCAAACGCCGCGCCGTAGCAACAGGAAATCAATGTCCGGAAATCCAAAACGCCAGCCCGCGATCTATCTGCCCCACGGCGGTGGCCCATGCTTTTTTATGGACTGGACCTGGGGACCGGCGGACACATGGCACTCCACCCAGCGCTTCCTGCAGAACCTTGCCGCCACGCTCCCTGAGCCGCCCAATGCCATCGTGGTCATCAGCGGCCACTGGGAAGAGCCGGCTTTCACTGCCAGCGCCGCACCCGCGCCTCGGCTCATCTTCGATTACACAGGGTTTCCCGAGCACACCTACCGCCTGACCTGGCCGGCGCCCGGCCACCCTGAACTCGCCGCTAGCGTGGTCCAGTTATTGCGCCAGGCCCGGCTGCCCGCGGCCACCAGCGCAACCCGCGGCTTCGATCATGGCGTGTTTGTGCCCCTCAAGGTGGCATTCCCTGCGGCCCGCATCCCGGTGGTCGCACTCTCGCTGGCGTCTTCGCTGGACCCGGAAGTACACTTGGCCGCCGGCCGCGCCCTCTGCTCCCTGCGCGACCAGGGCGTATTGATCGTGGCCAGCGGCATGAGTTTCCACAATCTGCGCGCCTACTTCCAGCCCCAGACGCTGGAGCGATCCCGCGCCTTCGACGCCTGGCTGACCCGTGCCGTGGAATTGGCCGCGCCCGAGCGCGACCAGCAACTGAAAGCGTGGCGCAGCGCGCCCTTTGCCACCTTTGCCCATCCCCGCGAAGAGCATCTGCTGCCGCTCTTTGTGGCCGCCGAAGCCGGCGGCGAAGCGCCCGGCAAGCGCATCTTCGGCGACGAGCCGATGGGTGCGGCCATCAGCGCCTACCGCTTCGATGGCTAACCTGCCCGCTGCCAAAGGCTGCGCCCCCGGCTCGAAGGCAAAATCGCGCAGAGCTTATAATCGACTGCATGGCGGCAAGTACACACATCACGTCGCCGGGCGCCAAAAGCGTGCCGGACGAAACCCTGTCTGTCGGCGGCGAAACCGCTGCCAAGCTGCGCGTTCTGGAAGAGCGGCTTGCGCATCTGGACAGCCTCATGGTGGCTTACTCAGGCGGCGTGGACTCGGCATTTCTGGCGGCTACGGCGCATCGCGTGCTTGGCGCCCGCATGTTGGCCGTGCTGGCCGACTCGCCCAGCCTGGCGCGCCGCGACATGGAGCAGGCCTGCGACTTTGCCCGCTCGCTCAATATGCCCCTGCGCGTGGTCCAGACTGAAGAACTCGACCGGCCCGAGTACGCGCGCAACGACGCCAACCGCTGCTTCCATTGCAAGGACGAGCTCTTCGGCGTGATGGAATCGCTGGGCGCGCAGCTCGGCTTCTCCGCCATTGCCTACGGCATGAATGCCGACGATACCCGCGACTTCCGCCCCGGTCAGCGCGCCGCCAAAGAACATGCCGTCCTGGCGCCCCTGGCTGACGCCGGCCTGACAAAGTTGGACATTCGCGCGCTCGCCCAGGCAGCCGGTTACCCGCTGTGGGACCGCCCGGCGGCGCCGTGCCTTTCCTCGCGCGTGGAATACGGCCGCACGGTGACCCGCGAAGTGCTTGAACAGGTGGAAAAGGCCGAAGATAGCCTGCGCCGGCTTGGCTTTCGCGAGCTGCGCGTGCGCCACCACGGCGAGCTGGCACGCGTTGAGATTGCGCGCGCCGAGCTGCCCCGGGCACTCTCCATGGAGATGCTCGACGCCATCGAGACCGCCCTGCGCCAGGCTGGTTTTCAATATGTCACGCTCGATTGCGCCGGCTTCCGCTCCGGTTCGCTGAATGCCATTCTGCCCGCCGACGTCCTGACCCGCCGTGGCGCATAACAGCCCGTGGAGGAAGCCTTATTTTGAAAGGGCACGTCTTTAGTCGTGCCGTAAGTGACTCAAAATGAGCGCGGCTTCAGCCGCTGAGGGCTTGCACTCTTGAAGCGTCGGCCTTGCCACAGGCGCATAAAATCTCCTCGCAGCGGCAGCTTGCGGCCGGGGGTGGAAGTGAAATCGCCGCGTCCGGCAATTTAAAATCACATGACGATGCGTATTGGTTATCTGGAGTGCTTTTCCGGCATCAGCGGTGACATGTTGCTCGGCGCGCTGGTCGATGCGGGCGTGCCCTTCGCTCTACTTGAGGAAACGGCCGCCGCGCTCAACGTGGGCGCGCGCCTGACGATGCGCAAAGTGATGCGCGGCGGACTCAGCGCCACCAAGATCGACGTGCTTACCTCCGATCAGGCCGAGGCCGCGCACGACCACTCCCATGAAGGCGGCTCGGAACACAGCCACAGCCACGATCGCGAGCACAATCACGAACACCATACACATAGCGAAGCGGCCCACCAAGCGCACCTGCACGAGCATTCCGAGCCGCACACTCACGCGTCGCATCGCTCGCTCTCGTCGATTCTCAGCATCATTCGCTCCGCGCCGCTCGCCGGGCCGGTAAAAGACCGTGCCAGCCGCGCCTTTCAGTTACTGGGCGAAGCCGAAGCCGCCATCCACGCCATTCCCGTCGAGCAGGTGCATTTCCATGAGGTAGGCGCAGTCGACACCATCGCCGATATCGTGTGCGCCGCCGCCGGATGCCATGCGCTGGGCGTCGAGAGCTGGCTTGCTTCGCCGCTCAATGTGGGCAGCGGCACGGTGGTCTGCGCGCACGGCACGCTTCCCGTGCCCGCGCCGGCAACCCTCGCCCTGCTGGGCGATGCGCCCGTCTATTCGGCCGGCGAGCCCATGGAGCGCGTTACGCCCACCGGCGCGGCGCTGCTGCGCATGCTGGATGTCCATTACGGCCCGCTGCCGTCGATGCGCGTCGAAGCCAGCGGCTACGGCGCCGGTGGCCGCGACACGCCCGGCCAACCGAATCTGGTGCGTGTTCTCGTCGGGGAGGCTGCGGAAGCGATCGGCGATTCCGCCCCAACCGAGCCCATCGCGGTCATCGAAACCACCATCGACGACGCCAGCCCGCAGTTACTTGGCTACGTGAGCGACCTGCTGCTCGCCGCCGGTGCATGGGATGTCTACCGCCAGGCCGTGCAGATGAAGAAGGGACGCACCGGCGTGCAGATGACCGTGCTCTGCCGGCCCGATCTGGTGCCCGTCCTGCGCGATCTGCTCTTTCGTGAGACCACCACCATCGGCCTGCGCTGGCGGCTTGAAACCAAGCTGGCCCTGCCGCGCGAGTTTGCCGAAGTGGAAACCGTCTGGGGCAAGGTGAGGATCAAGATCGCGCGCCTGTCCTCGGGTGCCATCGCCAACGCCGCCCCTGAATACGAGGATTGCCGCGCGCTCGCCGAGCAGTACGCGGTTCCCCTCAAACAGGTGATGCAGGAGGCGATGCGGATTTATCTCAACTTGCAGGCCGGAGCGGCGGAGGTGCGCGCATGAACCAGTTGCAGATTGAGGCGCTGCTCAAGGAAGTCAGCCAAGGCCGGGTCGACGTTGCCGATGCCCTCGACCGCCTGCGCGATCTGCCCTTCGAGGATCTCGGCTTTGCCAAGCTCGATCATCATCGTGCCTTGCGCACCGGCATGCCGGAGGTGATCTTCGCTTCAGGCAAAACCACGTGGCAGGTGGCCGAAATCTTTGCCCGCATGGCGAGGGCCGGCGGCAACGTGCTCGCCACCCGTGTCTCGCCGGAGATGTTTGAGACAATTCAGGCCGCCGAGCCGCGGGACCGCAAGGTGCGCGCCGAGTACCACGAAACCGCACGCGCCATCACGCTTGCGCAGGCGCCCACCGTTCCGGGCAAGGGAACCATCGGCGTGGTTTGCGCCGGTACCAGCGATCTGCCCGTGGCCGAAGAAGCCGCCGTCACCGCGCGGCTGATGGGCAACGCCGTGGAAGTCATCGCCGATGTGGGCGTCGCCGGCATTCATCGCCTGCTGGCGCGCAAGGATTCGCTGCAATCGGCGCGCGTGCTCATCGTCTGCGCCGGCATGGAGGGCGCGCTGCCCACGGTTGTGGGCGGCCTGGTCAATGCGCCGGTCATCGCCGTGCCCACCAGCGTGGGTTACGGCGCTTCGCTGGGCGGCGTGGCCGCGCTGCTCGGCATGTTGAACACCTGCACGCCCAACATCGCGGTGGTGAACATCGACAACGGCTTCGGCGCGGCCTGCATGGCCTCGCTGATCAATCACCTGTGAGACCCAGCGCGCCTTGCGCCGCTGCCCGGGCCGCATCAAGGAACCAGAGGACGCCATGCCGCATTGCCCCGTGAAGTTTCGGTATCTACGGCACAGGCTCACCACACCCTCGCCGCGCATTCTCGACATCGGCTGCGGCAACGGCTCGCCCTCCATCACCAAACGCTGGTTCCCGGGCTGCCATTACTCCGGGGCAGACATCCAGCGCTACAACCTGAGCGACGGCGATCTGGCGGCGATGGACGACTTCTACCCCATCGGCGCCGATGGATCCGGCTATGACGCCATTCCCGCGTCGAGCTACGACCTGGTGATTCTCAATCACGTGGTGGAACACATGGCCGAGCCGGCGCCGGTTCTGGCCGCGCTCTGCGGCAAGCTCAAGCCCGGCGGCTACATCTGGATTGCGTTTCCCTCGCTGCGCAGCCTGTCGCTGCCGCACTCCAGCGACGAGACCCTGCAGTTCTGCGACGATCCCACGCACATCCATGTTCCCGAAATCCGCGAAATCGCCAACATCCTGCTGGCCGGCGGCGTCGCAATCGTGCACGCGGGCCGCTCGCGCGAAGGCTTCCTCACCACGCTTGGCGACGCGGTCAAGCTGCTCAAAAGGCTGTTAAGACGCGCTTTTACCGGCAGGTTTTCAGCGCGCGGCCTGTGGTACCTGCTGGGATTCGAGGATCACGTCCTAGGCCGCCGCCGGCCGTAGTAATCCGGCCCCAGGCACGGCGCGCAGGAGCCGCAATCGCCGCCCGCAATGGCGGCTCAGTTGCCGCAGCCGCAGGCGTCTCCGCCGCAGTCCATCTCCGGGCTGCAGCACCCGCCGCCCATCCCGCAGGTGCTGGGCGCGGCTGAATAGCCGTCTCCGCCTTTGGAGATAACGCCGGCGCCGCCGCTAATCAGCCGTTTCACACGGCCGCCACACTTCGGACACGATTCAACTTCCGGATCGGACATCTTCTGGCGCCGCTCAAAGCGGCCTGCGCACGACTCGCACTGATATTCGTAAGCGGGCATTCAAATAACTCCTCGCTATATTGGATGATGGAATCCATTATACGGAAGCGAAGACTCGGCGCTTGCGGAACCGCACGCACTCCTCTGATTGCCCTTCGGAAAGCAAATCCCCACCACGCACGAAGGCCGCCCTTGCGGACGGCCTTCGTAGAGCGAACCAAGGCAGGGGGAGCTTAGTCGCCGGCAACCGGCTCGGGCTCATCTTCCTTCGCCGTCCGGGCGGGAGCGATGGCGTCGAGGCGAACCAGGTTCTCAACCGGCTTTTCACCCAGGATGTGCTCGCGATAGAGCCGCGCCATCTTGGCATTCTCGGCGTCCTGCTTCAGCTTGGCCTCGACGCTCTTGCTGTCGCGGGCGCGTATCCGTTCTTCGCGGGCGTTCTTGGCAATGCCCAGATCGTCGAGCGTGTGGTTGGCCTCGGCGTTCACGTGATCCATGTTGAGCTGCAACTCGTGACCCACCTGGGTCATGCCCACCTTCTTGCCGCCGGCGAAGATCTCATGCCGGCCGTGCTCCTCATACCATTTCGTCAGCGTGGCCGTCATGTGCATCTTCTCGATGATGTTGCGCCAGCCGATGCCGGTGTTGTACGCGCAGAAGCTGATCTCGCCTTCCTGCGTGGCATAAGGAATAATGCACTGTTCGGTGCGGCGGAAGTCGTAGTTGAACAGGTCCTGGAACCACATGCCGGCGATAAACAGGAAGTTCCAGCGATCCGCGCGGCGCTTCTGAATATCATCCATGGTCCGGTCGCCCTTCACGCTGCCGTAGTTGCGGCCCGTGGCGTTGAAGGTCTTGTCCATCTTCTTGAGCATGTCGGTGATCTTGAAGTGGGTCGGCGACTGGAAAGGATCGTAGTTGCGCAGCAGCGCCAGCGCAAAGCCGATCACCGAGAACCACTTGCCGCGGGCGGCGTCGTTGACCTTGGCCAGATCCTTCGCCACCTGGTTCATCTTCAGGAAGGCCGTGACGGGCGCTGCTTCCTTGGTCTCCTTGTCGATCATCAGGGCCATGCCGATGCCGCAGTTGGGATGGCAGCCGCAGCTCAACTGGCCCCACTCCGCCTGCGGCCCGTGTATCAGATCGGCCCAGTCCGTGAAGGTGCTCATAAAGCTGATCGGGAACCAGTCGCGCTCCGGCTCGCCAAAGCCCACCTGGTTCTTGATGTCGTGCGCCATGTGGCTGAGCGTGTAGCGCTGCGCCATGCGCCGCTCGTCGGTGATCTCCTCGTCGCGCCCCGTAAAGCTGACCGGCTGGAAGCTCAGGAAGCTGATCGTCTTGGGATTGTCCAGGGCGAACTGGATGATGCGGCCCACCTGCTCGTTGTTGATCCCGTTCACGATCGTCGTCACCGGAACGATCTCCACCCCGGCTTCGTGCAGGTTGTTGATTGCCTGCAGCTTCACGTCGAACAGGTTGCCCACCTTGCGGTGGGAGTTGGCGGCATTGCCGATGCCGTCGAACTGCAGATACACGTAGCGCAGTCCGGCTTCGGCCGCCGCGCGGCAAAGCTCCTTGCTCTTGGCAAACTCGATGCCGTTCGAGGCCGCCTGCACGCTGTTGTAGCCCACCTTGCGCGCATAGGCCACCGCGTCCAGGAAGTAAGGCGAGAGCGTCGGCTCGCCGCCGGAGAACTGCACGCTCATCTGCCGCCTGGGCTTCACCGTGATGGCGTTGTCGAGCATGGTCTTGATCTCGTCCCACGTCAGCTCGTGGACAAAGCCCACCTGGTTGGCGTCCATGAAGCACGGATCGCACATCATGTTGCAACGGTTGGTCAGGTCGATAGTCAGCACCGCGCCGCGGCCGTGCGTCACAGTCGATGTGCCGTGATGGTGCAGCTTCTGGTCGCCCGATCCGTGGGCGCGGATGTCGCGGCCCGGAAAGCTCTCTTCCAGGTGCTTGAAGAAGGCCGGATCGATCGACATTACGTCCTCAAAGTGCCCGTGCTTGGGGCAGTCCTTCACCATCAGGATCTTGCCGTCACGCTCGATGATCTGTGCCTTGATCTCGCCAACTTTCTCATTCAAAAGCACTTCATGAGGAAGCTTGCCATCCAGGATCTGCTTGCGGATCTCCGGCACGCACTTGGGACAGAGCGAGTCGGTGGTGCGCGGCCAGCCGAGAGGCGGCTTTTCTTTCTGCCAGCTCTTGAGCAGCGGCTTGTCGCTCCACTTGGGGGTGAATGACGGGTTGGGGCTGATGCGGCTCAGACGCTCATAAACCAGCCACGCGCCCTGGGCCGCAAACACGGCCATCTTCTCGGCGTACTTGATCGTTTTGGACATGAACTCAATCTCCTCAAACTGTGGAGTAGCCGAGGTCGGCATTCGCTCGCCCGGCCCAAACCTCGCTGCTCCCGGCAGGAGCAGGGGAAAATCACCCTTAGCGTAGCCCGCCGGGGCGGTCAACCCAAGCCACGCGCAGCGAGTGGCGCAATGGCCACGCGAATGGCGATTTAGAGATGGCGAACGGGCGCAGCGGAAAGCGAGCGTTCAGCCCGGCGAGGCGTGGAAATTCAAGCAGTTGCAGGGGCAGCGGCGGCGCGCCTAGGGCGCGTTGCTGGTAACGGCCACCCGGTTGATAATGCGCTGAACGAGAACCACGCGCACATGGATATGCCGGGCCACGTCAGGCAGAAATTCGGTAATGAAGTTGCCAATAGGCGCCGTGGCCAGGCCGGTGGCATAGCGCTCGGCGGTAGCGCCCAGGTTGGTTCGCTGACCCGGAACATAGAGATCGCTGATCTCGCCGTCAATCGCGAAGCCCACCAGATCGGCGTAGTTCACCATCATCCGCCCGTTGTCGCCCTGGGTCCAGACCACCTGGTCAATGGCGTGGAAGACACGGCGTTTGATGCTGGCCTTCGGCATGCGGTGGTAGTGCGGATCCTGGTGGAAGATGGCGGGAATCACGAAGGTGCCGAAGAACTCGCCAGTCGCATCCTGGCCAAGGCTGACCTCCGAGTTACGGCCTACACCCAGAAATCCCGGACCGTATGGAGTATGGGAATTGGAGGCCACCGAGATGCCGGCCTCGCCCACGATGGTGAGAAGGTTGAAGGGATCGGTCACATTGCGGACGGCCAGCCAGGCTTTTTCCTTTGCCGTCAGCGGTTTCACCTGCGGCCCGTTAAGAAAGCGGGCATACCAGTTGATGACCGGGATATAAGGCGGGCAGGACACAGGCTTGAAGGCCGGCAGCTTGCCTGCCCCTGCCCCTTCGCTAAACCCGGCCGCCGCAATCGCACTGGCCGCTCCCCTCGCCGCCGCTGCGGCCCCGGCGTTCCGCAACTGACAGGGCCCCAATGACGCTGCGGCGGGTGAAGGCGCTGCGGCGGATTTCGATTGATTCCCCGCCCGGGGCGTTTCCGGCGCCTGCGCCGCTTGCGGCGAGCGTGGCGTCTGCCCCGCGCACAACGCGCCGGCAAATAGAAATAGCGCAGAAAAAAACACTCCGAACCGGCCGCAACCAGCCAAATGCATCCAGCGCGAACCCGAGCGATCAATCTGCGCTGCGTCCGGGATTCCTTTGCGCCTGCGCCTCATCCAACGGATTACCAAATGCCTTATCCTCGCAGGGTCTGACGCGTTCTTCCGGAAAAAGGTCACTTCCCCGGTGATGCTCGAACGGCCGGACAGCCGGTAACGAGAATCGCCTGTTGACCATTGCGGCACGCCTTGGCGCTCCAGCCGTTGACGGCCCGGCGTGGGGACCGCAGACTGAGGAAGGGGCAATCGGTTGAAGTTTTCTCCAAGAGGTTTACTGCAATGAGCAACTATCGTGCCCCAGGTCCCGATCCCGGCAATGTCGGCCGTCGCATTGAAGAGGCCATCGATCGGATTGAGACCGAGTTGCGCCAAGCAATTGAATATGTAAACGACGCCATCGTGCCCCAGGTTCGCAAGGAGTCCATCCAGGCCATGCGCAAAATGGCAGACACGCTGCAAAACCTGGCCGACCGCATCGAGCAGGCGCCGTCGAAGCCCAAGGATCCGCACTCTTGAGTACTGGATTTCGCACCCTGCGATGGAAAAGATTCGTGGCCCTGGGGGGCCTGCTGCTGGCGCTGATGGCCGTGAGCGGCTGCAGGCGCCGCGTGGCCTATCAGCCTCCGCCCACGGCGCTGCCGCCTCCGCCGCGCATTTCCGTTACGCCTGTGCCGCGGCGCGGCGTGAGCGAAGCCGATCTGAGGTATGTGGCCACTCACAGACCCATTTTCACCGAGGTCGGCCTTGCGTCCTGGTACCAATCGCCCTACCGAGGACGCCGGGCGGCCAATGGCCAGGTCTTCAGAAACAGCGCCATGACCGCCGCTAACCGCACCTTGCCGATGGGCTCGCTGGTAGTGGTCACGAACCTGACCACGGGGCAATCGGCAGCCGTAAGCATTAACGACAGGGGACCGTTTGTAAAGGGCCGGATCGTGGACCTGAGCGAGGCCGCAGCCAAGGCCGTGGGCATTTACCGCATCGGCGTGGCGCGCGTGGAGTTGGCTGTCTATAAAGCGCCGGAGCCTATCTGGTCCGGCGGCCTCTGGTGCGTGCAGATCGGGGCCTTCCGGAGCCGGGGCTTGGCGAACAAATATAAGAGGTGGCTGCTGCGCCGGTATCCTCGCTCCGACGTCATCGAGTTTCCCGGCGAGCGCAGCTATTGGGTGCGCATCTCGCCCGAGGGCGACAACCGCACCATGGCGGAATATCTCGCCCGGCACCTGCATCCCCCGCAAGGCCATGCCTTCCTGACCCGCCTGGATTGATGCCCGCCCCCATGCCGCGCCTGCGGGCGTCTATCGCCAGAGATAGCCGCGGCCGCCGTGCACAAAGACAAGCAGCCGCAGGAACAGAAGCAACAGGACCATGGCCACGAAGGCGACAATGAGCGCCACCTGATTCGTCTGCCGTGTTTTGCGCTTCTTTGACTTCGCCAAGACCGCCTCTACGCCGTCGCTCTGCGGGTGGGCTTCGACCCCCATAAACCATACCAGGCGATATAGAGGTAGCACGCGATGGGCAAAATCAGTGAGCCTTGAATGCCAACCTTGTCGGCCAGCGCGCCAAGCAGATAAGGAATGATGGCGCCGCCGACGATGGCCGTCGTGATCAGCCCCGAGCCGCGGCTGGTCAGCGAGCCGAGGCCCGCAATGCCCAGCGCAAAGACGTTGGGAAACTGAATGGAGTTGAAGAAGCCGCACAGCACCAGCGTCCAGATTGCCACCTGACCCGAGGTCAGCGCGGAGATGGCCAGCAGAACGGCGCCCGCAGCAGCAAAGACTGCGACCAGCCGGCCGGCCTTGATCTTGGTCAGCATCCAGGAGCCGAGCAGGCGGCCGACCATGGCGCCGCCCCAGTAGAGCGAGACCAGATAGGACGCGGTTTCGAGCGAGCTCATGCCCTCCGACGCAAAATAGTTGACGGCGATCGACGCCAGCCCCACCTCGACGCCGACATACACAAAGATGCCCACCGCGCCGAGCACCGTGTGCCGGTAGCTCCAAATGCTGTGCGCGGTGCCGCTTTCGCTGCTGGGCTGCGATCCCTGGGGATGATCGATGTGCGGCAGGTGCGTAAAGGCGACGGCGATGCCGAGGAGCAGCAGAACGGCGGCGATGACAAGATAAGGCACCCGCACCGTGGATGCTAGCGCGGCTTGCGACTCAAAGTGACGCGTGCTGGACAGAATATACGCGCCACCAATCAGCGGAGCCAGCAAGGCGCCGATGGAATTGAACGCCTGGGACAGCGTGAGGCGAACCGGGGCGCTGCCTTCCGGACCGAGAATGGCGACGTAAGGGTTGGCCGCGGTCTGCAGCGCCGTGATCCCGATGCCCACGATAAAGATTGCGGTCAAAAAGAGCGGAAAGCTTACCAACATGGCCGCGGGCAAGAACAGCAGAGAACCCACCACCTGAATGAACAGGGAAACAACCATGGTCTGCTTGTAGCCGATCCACTCAATGAGCTTGGAACTGGGCGAGGCAAAAATGAAGTAGGCGAGAAAGAAGGCCGATTCAGCCAGCATCGCCCATGCGTAATCCAGATTGAAAACCGAGCGCAGGTGCGGCACCAGCGCCATGTTCAGCGTGGTAATTAGCCCTAATTCAAAAAACAGCGTGGTGACAATGATGAATGGAACCAGATAACCAGGCGAGGTGAGCGCTGATGACCTTTCTTGCGTTGTCATAGGCGAGCTTTCTCCGTTCGTCAGAAGTGACCCCGGAGGAGCCCGTCTCTGACGCAACCATAATACGGGAAAAACACTCCCGCAAACCCCTGCCGCCGGCAATTATCTTCAGCCGCTCTGGATGCACGGATTCCCGCCTGCCGCCGGCGGCCGCACGCGCCGCCCTTTCTGGAGCCAGGCAACTGCAATCCACCCCTGCGCGCGCCGCGGCAGATGCGGACAGGGCCAACGATGTCTTATCCTCAGAGATACAACGTGCCTGATCCCCGTAAAAATGCTAGGAGTATCCCGTGGCTACTGCGATATTGAGTGGCGCTAAGTTGAAAAGGGTCTTGGCTGCGCTGGACGGCAACTGGCAGGCCGAGATGGAGGGGTATCACACCTACCAGGCCCTGGCCGACCGCGACGACGACCCGGTGCGCGCTCAAGTCTTGCGGCACCTGGCGCAGGCGGAGCTGGAGCACGCAGCTTTATGGGCCGGGCGCATCGAGGAGCTGGGCGGCACGGCGCCCGTCTACACCGGCCGCCCCGCCGGCGACGCCAGCTCGCTAGCCAACCGCGCCGGCGGCATCCGCATGGCGCTCCGGCGCCTTGAAATTGAAGAAAGCCGGCATATCGCCCACTACGGCGAGCAGCTCAAGGCCCTCGGCGACGAAGGTTCAATCGCCATTCTCGACCACGTCATCGAGGACGAGAAAGACCACTACCGCGAGCTTGGTTCGCTGCTGCGCGGCCACTACACGCCCCCGGCGGGCGCGCCCAAAATCGACGCCAAAGCCGTGCTCGAGGAGCTGCTGGCCAAGCGCAACCAGGGCCGCAAGCAGCCCGGCTCCTGGATCGGCGATGCCATCTACGGCGTCAACGACGGCCTCGGCGCCATCTTCGGAATCGTCTCCGGCGTCTCCGGCGCCACGCTGGGCGATCCCGCCCAGACCAGCCACTACGTCCTGCTGGCCGGCCTGTCCGGACTCATCGCCTCGGCCCTTTCGATGGGCTCCGGCGCCTATCTCGCCGCCAAAAGCGAGCGCGAAATCTACTACGCCGAGTTGCAGCGCGAGCGCGAGGCCATCCAGATGAACGGCCCCGAGGCGCGCGAACTGCTCTCGCTCTATTACCAGGTAAAAGGGCTGCCTGAAGAAGACTCCCAGACCATGGTGAACCACATCGCCAACGACCCCGACCAGTTGCTGCGCGCGCTGGCCGGCGAGCGGCTGGGCTCGTCCGAGGAGGCGCTGGCCAATCCGCTCGTTTCGGCCAGCTCCGGCGCGCTCTCCACGGCCATCGGAGCGGCGATCCCGGTCATTCCCTTCTTCTTCATGCAGGGCATTCCCGCGGTCATCGCGGCGGCCATCGTCTCCCTCGCGGCGCACTTCGCCGTCGGCGCGGCCAAGTCGCTCATCACCGTGCGCTCCTGGTGGTCGTCGGGCCTGGAGATGACCATCGTAGGCGCCCTCGAAGGCGCCGTGACTTACGGCATTGGCATTCTCATGGGCCGCGGCCTGATGTAACGCTTCAAGCTCGCCGTGCCGCCCGTTCTTCCTGAAGATGCTCCAGCCACGCCTCCATCCCCTCGCCGGTCTTGGCGCTGGTTTCAAAAACGCGCATCCCCGGCCGGATTTCCTTGATGTTCCTGACCGCCAGGTCGCGGTCGAAGCCGCACGCGCCGGCAATATCCATCTTGGTAAGAATGGCCGCGTCGGCGGAGTTGAACAGTCCCGGATACTTCAGCGGCTTGTCTTCGCCCTCGGTCACGCTCAGCAGCACCACCCGGATGCGCTCGCCCAGGTCGTAGCTCGACGGGCACACCAGGTTGCCCACGTTCTCAATGAACAGAAAGTCCAGCGCGGCTAGGTCGATCCCCTGCCACTCGTCGATGTGTTTGCCCACCATCTCCGCGTCCAGGTGGCATATGCCGTGCGTGTTGATCTGGCGCACCGGCGCGCCCGTCGAGGCCAGGCGCCGCGCATCGTGATCCGTTTCCAGATCCCCCACCAGCGCGGCCACGCGCAAGCCGCGCGCGCGCAGCTCGCCCAGCGTGCGCTCCAGCAGCGTGGTCTTGCCCGTCCCGGGGCTGGAGACCAGGTTCAGCACCAGCACGCCCGCCGCCGTGAAGCGGCTGCGCAGCCCCGCCGCCAGCTCGTCGTTCTTCTTCAGAATTCCCCGCCGCAGCTCCACGATTCGGGTGCTCATAAACTCACGCTTCCTCCGCTTTCATCCCCGCGCCCAGCTCCGGCTCTTCAACCTCGATCGCTTCAATCTCCAGCTCCCGCCCCTGAAGCAAATCGGAGGCCGGCTCGCCGCAGCACGGGCAGCGGAAGCTCTGGATGCCGTCCAGCGCCGAGTCCGTCCCGCAGCCCGCGCAGTGCAGGATCACCGGCAACACCCTCACCACCAGCCTGGACCCGGCCAGCACCGTGTCTTCGGTCACAACTTCCCAGCAGAACTGGAGCGAATCCTCAACCACCGCGGCCAGCACGCCCACGCGCAGCCGCACTTCCCTCACCCGCGCGCCAGGATACGCGGCCGCCGACTCGGCAACAATGTCCACAATGCTCGTGGCAATGGAAAGCTCGTGCATCGCAATCCGCTCGTACTGCCAAAATGTTACGCTTGCGCCTCTTGCGGGCCGGTGACCGCCCTCACCGGCCTTGGCAACCAATCCGGAATGTAAGATGGTGAGGAAGGATTTGCCCATGTCCCGCCCGCTTGACCGCGCCGCCGCAACCGCCACCGCTTCACGCCTTTCGCTCAGCGAGCTTGCGCCCACCACCTTCCAGTCGGAAATTCGCGCCATGACCACCGAGTGCGGCCGCATCGGCGGCATCAACCTGGCGCAGGGCGTTTGCGACACGCCCATCCCCGCGGTGGTTGAAGAGGCGGCCCACCAGGCCATTCGCGACGGCCACAACATCTATACCCGCTGTGACGGCATCGCGCGCCTGCGCCAGGCGATCGCCGCCAAGCAGATGCGCGACTACGGCCTGCACTACGACGCCGAGCGCGAGGTGATGGTGGCCTCCGGCGCCACCGCCGGCCTGCACGCGGCCATCATGGCCCTGCTCAATCCCGGCGACGAGGTGGTGCTCTTCGAGCCCTTCTACGGCTACCACGTCAACGCCTTCCAGTCGGCGCGCATCATCCCCGTGCCCGTGGCCCTCGATCCGCCCGGCTGGGCCCTCGATGTGGACGCCCTGAAAGCCGCCATCACCCCGCGCACCCGCGCCATTCTGCTCAACACCCCGGCCAATCCCAGCGGCAAAATCTTCACCCGCGCTGAACTGGAGGCCGTAGCCGCGCTGGCCATCGAGCGCGACCTCTTCGTCTTCACCGACGAGATCTACGAGTACTTTGTCTACGACGGCGCACGCCACATCTGTCCCGCTACGCTCGACGGCATGCGGGAGCGCACCATCGTGATCTCCGGCTTCAGCAAGACCTTTTCCGTCACCGGCTGGCGCCTCGGCTATGCCACCGCCGATGCCCGCTGGATGCCCGCCATGAGCCACTTTCACGACCTGATCTACGTCTGCTCGCCCGCACCCTTTCAGGTCGCGGCGGCCGCAGGCCTGGAGCAGCTTCCGCCCGCCTTCTACTCGCAGCTTGCCGCCGATTACCAGCACAAGCGCGGCCGCCTGCTCAGCGCGCTTGAGGCCATCGGCATGGAGCCTTCCGTTCCGCCGGGCGCCTATTACATCCTGGCCCGCGCCGCGCGGCTGCCCGGAAAAACGGCGGCGGAAAAAGCGCGCCATCTCATGGCCGCAACCGGTGTAGCCGCAGTCGCCGGCTCGGCCTTTTTCCGCCCCGGCCGCGGAGAAGACCTGCTGCGCTTCTGCTTCGCCAAGCGCGACGCCGAGCTGGACGAAGCCTGCGCCCGCCTGCGCAAGTTCTAAGCACCCGGCAAACAGCCCGGCTTGAAAGCCGCAGTGATCGTCAACCCCGCCGCTGCGACCACCCGATGTTCAGCCCCGCACACGCGTTCACCGCGCTGCAGACGCAGCGTTCATTAGCCCCGCGCTTCAGCGTGGGGAAAAAGCGCAATATTGATACGAGGAGTCCCCTAGGGGCGCTGTTTGAACCCGTGCCGTTCCCGCAAAGGCCCTGGAAGAATGGCTCTCGCAGCGACTCCCGCAAAGGTCAATCCACGAAGGACTGTTCTGCGAGTGCTTCACTGAGGAGCGAACATGAAGAATGCGATTCAGATCCTGATAACTGGAATGGTGAGCCTTGCCATTCAATTTGGGCTGGCCATTGCCGGGTGGGGCGGCTGGAACGCGTTCTTTGCGCATCGGCCTTTTCAAGCGCTCGCATGGGTCTGTGTCGCCCTTGTGGTGCTTGCCATGTTCTCCGGCAGTAGTGGTCTGAGCAGCGGCCAGGAGGAAGACAGCAAGAACCGGTGGGTATTGGCCGCATTCATGGGAATCGCGCTCGCCGCAGCCTATTTTTCATCTTTCACCGATCGCATCGGCTTCTGGACACTCGACGGTAATGCTATGCGCTGGACGGGTGTAGTCGTCTGCGGCGCCGGCGGTCTGCTGCGGCTCATTCCGGTCTTCGTACTGCGCCGTCGCTTCAGCGGCCTGGTCGCCATTCAGGAAGGTCACACGCTGGAGACCCGCGGAATTTATGGCTTCGTCCGTAACCCGAGCTACCTGGGAATGATGGTGACTGCCGTGGGTTGGGCGATGGCGTTCCGCTCTGTCGTGGGCATCATCCTGGCTTTCGCACAGCTCATTCCTTTAGTGGCGCGCATCCGCTCGGAAGAGCGGATACTTCGCCAGCATTTCGGCTCGGAGTATGAGGAGTATTGCGCGCGGACATGGCGACTGCTTCCAGGAATTTACTAAGGTCGGAAGCAGCACTGCGGAACACCTTCAGCCGCCAGGTGCCCTGGATCTCGCCTTTGACCTGGGAAAGCGAAGGCTTCGACTAGAGAGATATTGCTCTCCATGGGACGCCAAGCGCCGGCAAATCTGCCCTTCGCCATGAACAGCGCCGGCACCAGCTAGCTTCACTCGCCCAGGGCGTGTCGCTGGCAAGCGTGCCCCATTTCCTCCACCCTGACCAGCCCCATCGCCCCACCTCCGGAAGCCCGCAAAACTCCTCGCCTTGAGGCTCCCGTCAAGCCCCGCGCGCCCCAACCCCTGCAAATCCATCACCTTACATTTGCATGTAATTTCTGCGCCGCGGCATAGAATGGAAACATCATCGCGTCGAAAGACCCGCCTGCGGAGAACACGAGCATGACTGAGCAAATCTCTCCCGCTTCATCGGACCCAACCCCTCAGAGAGCGCAGAGCGCGCTCTACGCAATGAAGCCGCCGCAACCGGGGCTTGAACGGCCGGGGACAAAGCTGACATTTTAGACCGGGCACATCCCTGACACTTTTTCCTTATCAGGAAGGTTTTTGTTTTTGCCTTTATGTTCCGGGC
>JAJZME010000045.1 GCA_021803035.1 Acidobacteriota bacterium
CGAATTGGGAATTGCCACGGCGGACAAACGTACCCCGCAATTCCCGCAAAACCGCGCGCCTTCTACGTTGTGAGAGCGACACTGGGTACAGATCGGCATTTCAATGCTCCAGAAGTTTGCGAGGATTAGTTTACGCCGGTTGCGCGGGCGCGCCAGCGGACCTCGGCTTCAGTCGCCTTTACAGTTTTGGGTGCTCCGAGCCTTTCCGTTCCGGGTGATGGTTAGCTTGATTGGATGCAGTTATCCTGCGTTGACTTGCGCAGCTGCGCCATAATGGAGCCATCCCAGGCGGGGAGCGTTGAACTATGGCAGGCGGCAAGAGTGAATACGATCCGGGAATCGCGGCGGAGATTTGCGGGGTGATGGCCACGTCCTCCAAGGGACTATCTGCAATCTGTGAATCCGATGCGCGGTTTCCCCATCCGGCGACCTTTTATCGGTGGCTCATTGCCCATCCCGAGCTACGCGAGACATACGCGCGCGCGAAGAGTGAGCAGTTGCAGATTCTCGCCGACGAGATACAGCAGATCGCCGACGAGCCGCAAATCGGTGAGACGATTACGATGAAGGGCGACACCCGCGAGGTGAAGATTGCCGACATGATCGACCATCGGCGTCTCAGGATAGATACCCGCAAGTGGCTGCTGGCCAAGCTGGCCCCGCTTAAGTATGGCGACAAGGTGCAGACGGAACTTTCCGGCTCCGTCCAGGTCAAGTCTGCCCGAGATATGACGCTGGCCGAGTTGCGCGATTATCTGCTGCGCAAAAAGGCGGAGCGCGGCGAGTAGTTGTGCCAGTCACTCCGCTCACTGGAGCAGACCTCCGCATTCGCTATCGAAGGTGCTCAACGTCTCTCTTTCGCGTATCTTGAGCGTCTTCGGACAGAAGCCTTTAAATTTTGCATTCTCAGATGTTTCGCGCACCGTGCTCCCGTGTCCATTGGCGAAGGTGCTCACACTCTGTTTTTGAGCATCTTCGGGGGAATCGTGAGTATTTTCTGGCAAAGACCACATCCACGGCGCACGCATTCCATCCTTGCCGGACTGGACCCGAAGTGCTTTCTTGGCGCGGCGCAGGGTGGGATATGTGATGCCCGCTTGCTTTGCCGTTTCCCGGAGTTCTTCTTGCTTCCGGCTGCCCGGCCTCAGTTGTTCTGTCAGCCATTGGCAGGCATCGGCCAGCTTGTGATCCCCCGGCCCGGCTGGTGCGGCCAGTAAATCCGAAGCTGTAATCTGACTTTCGCCCGTCCACGCGAAGCGCCCCTCACCGTCTATAGAGTAGCCAAGCGCCCGCCCCAAACGGCCAACATTGGACTTGATATGCACCAGGGCGCGTGCATCGGGATCGTCTGGAAGAGACCCGGCCAGCATCTCCGAGCGGACAGCCCCGGTTAAGTCGATGCTACCTAAGCCCCGAAATATCGCCTTGCCGCCGCTCTGTTTGGACAAGTGTCGGAGTAGAAGGATCGCGCAGTCGTGCGATTCAGCGAGCTTAGATAGGCCGTCCATCACGGGCCGCGTTTCGTTGGAGCGATGCAGGTCCACGTTTGCGCCGAGATAGCTCTGGATGGGGTCCACAATCACCAGGCGCGCGCCAGTCTGAGAGATGGCTGCTTCCATCGTGTGAATATCGGCGAGCGTAACCCCTCCATGCCATTCTTCGCCGTCTGCGGGATTGAGTGAGCCTGTGAGCACATGGAAAAACGCGGCATTTCCGCCAAGCGCATCGAAGCGGGGCCGAATTGTTTGGGCAAGCGGGTTTTCGACGGAGAGATAAAGCGTGCTGGCAGGTTCCACATTTCGGCCATCGCACAATTTGCCGCGTGACAAATCGGCGGCCAAAGCGAGAGCGATAAAAGATTTTCCGGCTCCCGGATCGCCGCTGAGCATCGACAGCATTGCAGTGGGGAGGAATGGCTCCCAAAGCCAATCGACGGCGCGCGGCTCCACATCGGCGAGACAGACCAGAACAGGCTTCAAAGTTGGCCTTACCTCCGGTTCGGATTTTGGATTCGGATAGCGCGCGGGAATGTCATGCGCAATGGCCTTGACCTTTTCCTCTGGTAGAGGTGGGGTAAACTGCGCGTTCTCTTTGAGCAAAGCCGCCTCAATCGCCTCTGGTGTCATGCCCCGCTTGTGCATCGACCCTGTGAGCGAAACAAGGCGATTCGTTCGCCCGCCCTTGCCGATTGGTTGACTCGCTACAGCGCCCGCCGCTGGTGCGCTTTGCCGGTCCTGTGCGCCCGCCTGCGAATGGTTGAGGATGAGGGCCAGCAACCACGCAGGACACTGCTGAACGGGCAGAGAATCGTCTGAGTAGCGGTATACATGGCCGCTCGGATGAACGCTGGGCGGAATGACAATATAGGAATTACGCCCGCGAATGTCGATCCCCTCACACGGGCGTTTTGTGGCTGGGCGAACTTCCGCACCATCCGGCCATTCGTAGATGAGCGCGTACCCCCGCGCAGTAACCACGCACAGCCCTTCGGGAATCGCGCCGTACTCATCTTGCAACCTTTGCATTGCGGCGGGGTCATCTACATCGACAGCGAAGAAACCGGACTCGGGACCGGCAACGGCTCCCCAATTACAACGGGGATATTGACGCGCCCATGCCTCAATCTGCCCTAGATCGGATGTAGCCCGGCGCTGCCAGCCCGGCAAGCAGGGCAGTTTCGAGCGTGGCTTCAGAGGGTGGAGACGCCATCCACGCGCAACGGCCTTAGTGACTTCATGGGGTAGAGCAGTCATTTGTGCTGCTCCCGTCTTGGTGGAGCGGCAGGCTTCGGCCAGATAACATGCTGCTCTTGTCCATACAGCGGGCAGCCGGGCTGAACGCATACCAAATGGCCGCGCTCTTGGCGCAGATCGGATTCACACGCTCCACAAACTGGAAGGGCTTTCATTATTGGCCCTCCTTGCTGGTGGAAGCGATGAGGGCGCGGATTGACTCAACAGACCAAACGGTCGTTCTACTCGATAGCTTCAAACCACGGGGGTACTTTCCGTCTTTGATCCCTGCCCACCAAGACGACTTGCTGATAGGGATAAGGGCGGGAGTGTTTGATCTCGGATCACCAAGAATCTGATTGAGTCGTAAAAATCCAGTGGAGGGCAGTTCGTACATTGTTGGTCACCTCGGAATCGGAAGTAGTCCAGGCGGACTGTGATTCTGAGTTTGCCGAACTGCTTTCTGTGGGTATATCTACTAAATTCCCTGCGAATTTAATTCACCATTCACCATCACGGAGACCTTTCGCCGCTCTCTGATTTCGAAGCGCGATAGACTCAGGGTGATCAAACGGATACGAGAGATATACGAGAGGCTTGGACCTGCCTCTTTCGTCTCTTTGGTTAAATCGGGTCAACCACTCCGCATATTCGCGCTTTCCTTCTTCGCCTTTTGGGCCGCTTGCATTGAGTTGCGCACGAGCGCTGCTCACAAATTCCTCCACCTCTTTGCGTGTATAGTGCAGTGTATCCGCGTCCTCCTTTACGCCTCCAGACTCGCTCACTTGAAGTAACTTCAATTCTCTTTCTTCGACGCAAACCGCATGATAGAACCACCATTTTGCTTCATGCCGATCACGCCAATCCTTATACTCACGTGGTCCAGATGGCGTTTTTAGTAGCTCCCTCGCATTTCTGGCATGGCGTTCAATGGCTTGGCAGGATAAGCCCAGCCGCTCCCCGACCGCTGAATAGATACCACTTTTCCGCCCGGATTTTGTTGATCGAGTTTGAGCGTAGTGTCTGGCAGGAAATTCCTCATGTTCACCAGCAACGCAAGTTAGGAAATAGCATTTCCACATGGTGTCCCGTTCAGATTTTCTGCCACGCTTTTTCGGCCACGGATTTTTGCCCTCAAGAAAGCGCTCCACACCTTGCGCAACGCATTCGAGCGTTTTTTCACTCACCAATGCCTCGCTAGGGTTCGGAGAGAGCGGACGGCGCTTGCGCACCCAATAGACAAAATCCCGCAGCATGCTCGACGGATCATCCGTGCTCATAAAGCCTCTTTTCCTCTGTGCCATTCTTCAGCGTGTCCAGATAATCCGCCCATTGCTGCATCATCTCCCGCCGTTCAGGGAGAAAGCTGGTGCGGTTGTAGGCGCGTCCGTTGGGGTCTTTAACGGTGTGGGCTAACTGGTGCTCGATATAGTCAGGGCGAACACCCAAAACCTCGTCAAGAATCGTCCGCGCCATTGCCCGGAAGCCGTGACCGCTCATCTCGTCTTTGCTGATACCCATGCGCCGCATAGCTGCCAGAATGGCGTTATCGCTCATGGGCCGCTTGCTGCTACGCGCTCCCGGAAAGACATAGCGCCCGCTGCCGGTCAATGCGTGAAGCTCTCGCAGAATCGCCACGGCTTGAGTCGCCAGCGGGACGATATGCGGTGTGTTCGTTTTTGTGACCATGTAACGCCATTCCGCCGCGTCAAGATCGAAGTCGGCCCATTCCGCTTTGCGTAGCTCACCAGGGCGTACAAAAACGAGGGGAGCAAGACGCAGCGCACAGGCCACGGTGAATGTTCCCTTGTAGCCATCCAGCGCCCGCAAGAGCGCCGCCACTTGCGCCGGTTCGGTAACAGAGGCGAAGTGTTCGGCGTTCGTGGGCGGAAGCGCCCCGCGCAGATCGCTAGAAGGATCGTGCGCACAGCGCCCGGTTGCCACGGCGTAGCGGAAGACCTGACTGCAATCGCCCAGCGCCCGATGTGCGGTTTCGAGAGCGCCCCGGCCTTCAATGCGCCGGACCACGGCCAGCAATTCCGGCGCGGTCACGTCGGCAATGGGTTTGCCGCCCATCCAGGGGAAAACATCGCGCTCAAATCTGCGGAGAACGCGCCGCTGGTGCTGCTCTACCCACTGCGGGGAAAACTTCTCAAACCACTCCCGCGCCACAGCCTCAAAGCTATTGGCGGCCCGGTCCTGCCTTGCCGTCTTCTGGCTCTTGCGGTCCTCGCCGGGGTCCGTGCCTTCGGCCAGCAGCTTGCGGGCTTCATCGCGCCGGTTGCGCGCGTCCTTCAAGCCAACATCAGGGTAGACGCCTAGGGAGAGCAGCTTTTCCTTGCCGTCAAAACGGAAGCGAAAGCGCCACCACTTACCCCCGGCAGGGGTAACAAGCAGGAAGAGGCCGCGCCCATCAAAGAGCTTGGCGGCCTTTATACCGGGCTTGGCGTTGCGGATAGCGGTGTCTGTCAGAGGCATGGGGTAACTCCAAAGCCCTGATCCGGGGTTACCCCTAAAACTTACCCCACATCCGGGCTGGATGGTATTGGACAATGTTACCCCTGTTTGGTCTAATTATTCAACAAAATAAAAGAGATGCAGGAGCTAAAAAGCGTCACTGCATCTCGTTGGATCAACCTTTGGTAGCGCTACCGGGAATCGAACCCGGGTTTTAAGATTGAGAATCTCACGTCCTAACCCCTAGACGATAGCGCCACGCACTTGAACTTCGCGACCCGAGGGGTCACTGTTCTACTTTAACAAAATTCCCAATGGCCGCCAAAGAGCGGCAACCAGCCCGGCAGGTCCGGCTCGTCCACCGGCGCTCACAACTTGAAGGGGCCAAACAAGAATCGGCGTCCGCACCCGGAAAGATCAGATGCCCAGTTTGCGCACTTCTTCGTTGTAGTACTTGCGGTACAGGATCTCCCACTCCTGCGAGCCCTCTAGAATAACCTTGCGCTGGTTGGCGATCTTCGACCGGGCCGCGGTGTCGATCTTTGCTTCCTCTTCAAGCAGGACTTCGAGGATTTTGCGCGCCTCCTGACGAATGGTGTTGCGGTCCTCAAGGAACCCTACCTCGTCAATCTCGGCCAGGGTGTCGGCCACGGTGTGGGCCAGCTTGTTGAGTTTGTCGCGGCTGATCCTCATAGCACCGCCTTGTACTTCTTGGCCAGTTCAGTCTTCACCTTCTTGAACATCTCGGCATACTGGGCGCCCGACTTGCGCATCTCCTCCGAATACGCGTCCAGGATCACGCGGACCTCTTCGTTGATGCGGTCTTCAAGTGAAAGTTCCTCATGCAGCCCTGCGTTGACGCGCTCTTCGGTCACCTTCTGATCGCTGGTGGTGATCATCTTGGCGTCGATGAGGTGCTTGACCGTGCGGCGGGCGAGATACCCAATGTAATCGCGGGAGAAAATCATGAGTTAAACCCCAGCATAGCGCATCGGCCCTCAAGGTGTACACAGGTAGCCGATTGCGGCCTGAAAACGGCAGCCGCCGGGCGCTCGTCACCGGCTCGGCTGTCAAATTCACTACATCAAGAATCTGCCTGGCCCCGAGCGGATTGCCTGGATGTATCGAGGCTGCGGCGAGCCGCAATGCAGCCGTGGCCATTGATTGACCAGCAGCCCTCCGGCTAACAGTAAAAGCCGCGGGCACGGCATCGTGACTGCGCTCCAGCCAAACTTGTTGTCATACATCTTCGCGGCTGGGCTCCTGGCGATTTTCCCGCGCCTTCACCCGAACGGCGGGCACTCCGCTGTATACCGTCCAAGGTTCCAAATCCTGGCTCGCCACCGATCCCAGACCCAGGACGGCGCCTGCGCCCACATTCACCCCCGGCGAGACGGATGCCCGCGCGCAGATCCACGAATAGGCGCCCAGCCGCATGCTATAGGAGACCATGGGAAAATCAGGATGATTGTAATCGTGCGTTGCGCCGCAAAGATAAGCCTGCTGGGAGATGATGCAATGGCTTTCCAAATAGATTGTAGAGGGGTTGTATATCTCGGCGCCGTCCGCTAACGTGCAGCAGTCCTCGCAGATCAGGTTCCATGGCGCCCAAATCTTGCCTCCGGGATATAAGTGACAGCCGGGACCAATCGTCGCTCCGAAGAGCCGCAACAGCATGGACCGCCAGGCATACATCGGGCGCGGCGAAATGCGATAGAGAAGCAGATAAACTGCCTGCCACACCAGCCGCGCAAGACGATTTTTTAAACTGAACGAGGCGCGGTGATATGGATTCTCTTCGGCGTTCACGGCAATGTTGTGTACGGTGCGACTGCGTTCACGTGCGGGAGACGTCATATCTGCCCCTAATGCCTTGCCCGGCCGGAATCGTGCCCCGTGCGCGAACTCCGCACTTTACCAAGCATCTCCGCTCACATTCCACGATTCGCAACATTGGCCAGATACCAGTTATAAGCTTCCTTCATGCCTGTCTCGAAATCGGTACGGGCAGACCAGCCCAGCGCGCTTAGCCGGCTCACATCCATCACCTTGCGCGGCATTCCGTCGGGCTTCGACCGGTCGAAGGTGAACGTTCCCTTCCAGCCAATAATCCTGGCGATGCTTTCGGCCAACTCCATGATCGTCATATCGCGCCCGGTGCCGACGTTCAGGAACATTTCGCCGGAATAATGTTTCATGACGAAGACGCACGCATCGGCCAGGTCCTCCGAAAATAGGAATTCCCGCCGCGGAGTTCCACTCCCCCATAGCTCGACCCGCGGGCTGTTCGACATTCTGGCCGTGTGAATCTTCATGATCAGCGCAGCCACAACATGGCCCCCCTGCGCATCGTAGCGGTCTCCCGGCCCGTAAAGATTGGTTGGCATCACGGAAACAAAATCGCACCCGTATTGGCGGCGAAAGGCCTGGCACAATTTGATGCCCGCAATCTTCGCAATGGCATACCATTCATTGGTGGGCTCCAGCGCTCCGGTCAGCAGATCTTCTTCCCGCATCGGCTGTGGCGCCAGGCGAGGATAGATGCAGGATGAACCAAGGAATAAGAGCTTCTTGACTCCGGTCTGCCTGGCCGCCTCAATAACATTGGCGGCAATCATCAGATTTTCATACAGGAATTCTGCAGGCCTCGTCGAATTCGCAAGAATTCCACCGACGGTTGCGGCCGCATGAAAGACAACCTCGATCTTCTTTTCGGCCATCCACGATTGGACATCCGCCTGACGCAACAAGTCGAGTTCATTCCGCGTTGCCGTAATAATCTCGCACTCTTCGCCCGCCAACCTGCGAGCAATCGCCGAGCCCACCATGCCGCGGTGCCCGGCCACCCATACGCGTCTTCCTGTCAGATCAAAGCTACTCATTGCGATGCGCGCCCATTTGGAATTCCTTGGATACAACCTTCAGGTCCGCTGTGACCATATCCGCAACCAGATCGGCAAAAGTAACTGTGTGCTTCCACCCAAGCACGCGCCGCGCCTTGGAAGCATCGCCCAGCAGCGCATCCACCTCGGTCGGCCGAAAATAGCGTTTGTCGACCCTGACCACCGCGTCCCCGCTGACGGGATCTATGCCAATCTCATCCACGCCTTCGCCCTGCCATTCAACCTTGCGGCCGACAATCGAGAAGGCCATCTCAATGAATTCACGCACGCTGTGTGCTTCTCCGGTAGCCAGAACAAAGTCATCTGGTGCGGCCTGTTGAACGATCCGCCACATTCCCTCGACGTAATCCCGGGCGTGCCCCCAGTCGCGCTTGGCGTCCAGGTTCCCGATATACAGAGTCTTCTGTACGCCCAAATGGATGCCGGCGACGGCACGCGCAATCTTTCGCGTCACAAACGTCTCGCCGCGTATAGGACTCTCATGATTGAACAAGATCCCGTTCGAAGCGTGTATGCCATAAGCTTCGCGGTAATTCACCGTTATCCAGTATGCATAGAGCTTGGCTACACCGTACGGGCTGCGTGGGTAAAATGGCGTACTCTCTCTTTGTGGTATCTCCTGGACCTTGCCAAAAAGCTCCGAGGTGGAGGCCTGATAGAACCGCGTCTTTCCGGTCAGACCGAGAATTCGGATTGCTTCCAGCAGGCGCAACGCACCCGTAGCATCTGCGTTCGCCGTATATTCAGGTGTTTCAAAACTGACCTGAACGTGGCTTTGCGCGGCCAAATTATAGATCTCGTCCGGCTGCGTTGCCTGAATAATCCGGATCAGGTTGGTGGAATCCGTCATGTCTCCATAATGGATCTGAAAATGAGCATCGGGCACATGAGGATCCTGGTAGATATGATCGATGCGCGCCGAATTGAACGACGATGAGCGGCGCTTGATACCGTGCACGACATATCCCTTGCTCAGCAACAGCTCGGCCAGATATGCTCCGTCTTGTCCCGTAATTCCAGTAATCAAAGCAACTTTCCGCATGAATTATTCCTCGTAAGTTCCTGTTAATCTCTCTGAGAGTAAGGCAGACGAAGTTTTACTGCAATCTTGAGCCATTTCTGCTTACCACATGCACTGTATCTCTCCACTACCCTGTCCCGTACCCTTCATTACAATCTTGTGACATTCATAGAGTGCGGGCTTTCCGGGTGCAAGCCTTCCGCCGGGCAGCCGCCCTGCCTTCCGCCTCGCCTTTGCGTTAGCCAATTTCCTGCTGCACTGGTACCATATTTGCCGAGCCACGTGGCCCGCGCATGAAGCCGTAGATGCCGGTCACTATGCTTACTGGGAGAGACACTGCTGCCATAGTCAGATTCAAGGTTAGTACGGCGCGCACCGTCGAAAGGTCTACCCTCCAGATAAAGAAGATCTCTACAGCGAGAGTAAGAACAATAATCGCAATGTTATTCCACCAGTATACAAACCGGCGCGCGGAGTGAATACACCACATTACGCCATGCAAATACGAGATGGAACTGCTTGCAATTACCAGAAGCACTTCAAAATGCAGGTTACTATATTTGGGCCCAAGAACCCAAAGGAACAAACCCGGGAAACAGCCTGCTATGCAGATGACAAATGTCGAGATGGCCCCCTCCACTGCCAGCACGCCCAGATAGCTGCGCTTCAGCCTCGCTCTGGGAAGTTTGGCAAAGTAAGGCTCAATAAAAAGTGGATTCATTTGCCCAAATAAAACAAATACTTGCGCCAGTCTGCCGAGAGCGCCGACGCTCGCAACTGCCGCAGTCCGCCCAAAAATCGTAATCAGAAATAGAGAAATTTGCCCCTGAAGTGCGTAGTAGATTGCATTGGGCATCAGCGGTAAGGCGAGGTGGATAATCTCCTTGCGCTTTTCCTCGGATGAATGCCCCTTAACTCCGAGCAGGTAGCGCGCCCGGATAAATAGAGCTAAAGATACAAAGACAATACCGCCTACGCTGATGAGCATCGCTGAAAACGCATTGAGCAAGTGGGTTGACCACAGGACGCCGAGCAGAGCCAACTTTCCTAAACTGGAAATCATCTGTACCCGGTACCATACTGTGCGATCGCGGCGCACAATAAGTACAGTTCCGTAAGCTCCACCTACGCGGACACACCAGACGGCAACCAGCAGGATTGCCACCATGAATGCCACGACGTGCCAGTTCCAACCCTGGCGGCGAACCGCGATGGGAAAGATCACCATTAGCGCAGGCGCCACCACTACGTAAAGCCAGCGGCTCAACTTTCGGAGCGAGGCTACATAGTCGGCGATTAGTTGACAATCCCCAATCCGTTCGCCAATCAGCGGAAGCAACGTGCTGGATGCACCGATGTCTACGAGAATCGCTAGTGCGCCCAGAAATCCGAAGACTACGGCGAACTGGGCGTACTCCGAAATCGGCAACAGCCGCACACAAAGAAAGCCATAAAGAAGATTCCCCGTGGTCGTGATGCCCTGGGAAGCCAGGAACTCAGCCAGCCGATGAAACTTCGGCGTCAAAAATTCCTTCCAGGCCTGGATTTGACCTACGGGTTGCAGGTTCTTTTCCTCCTTTTCGAGAGTCATTGCAGGGCCGGTACACTTAGGGCGATTTCGTCACAGCGTGGTAACGGAAAACTGTGAGACCATGAACTTCGCTAAGCCGTAACAACTGGCGCCGGTCTGGTCTCTGACCGCTTGAAGTTATACCAGATGGGTGCCCAGATCCCGCTCTTCGGATCTGGAACTGGCAATCGTCAGGTCCGAAATCATCCAGTCAGAGCCCCGGTGCGGACCTCAGCAAATCTCGTCTCTTATGAATGTTGCAGCCCCGGACTTGGGTAACAAGGCGTGACTTCAGCCGCGCCGTAATTTCCAACATCTTGAGACCTGTTGCCTTACAGGCCGCGAGATGCTCCGTATTGGCAAGGCCCTGCTACTCAGCATGTTTCAGCGCGCTCTTTGAGTCATTGCAATCTCCGGCTTGCCGGCCGCCCTGCCACAACCTCTGCAAACCGTCGTCCTCCAAACTGGTCAAGCCCCACGCGAGACAACCTGTGCAAATTCAACTACTTACATTTGCAGATAATTTCAGCGTCGCCGCGCACAATAAATACATGGCCGCTTCCACACACCAACCCGCGGAGAACACAACCATGACTGAACCAATCGCGCCTGGTTCATCTCAAGGCCCAATTCCTCAGGTAGCGCAGCGCACGCTCCGCCAGCCCAAGGTGCTGGCCCCGAAGCGCCCCACCCCCCTCAAAATATTTTCCTTTTCCACAGACTTTTTGCAGTCAATTTATTTCCGGCGAAAAATGCAGATGCCAATGAGTATCTTGCCATATTATGGGACAGCAACAGGGATCAGTTTGCTCCAGCAGTCTTTGGCGGAAGTCCGGTGCAGCCGAAACTGGTCTCCGATCGCTTGAAGTTATGCCAGATGGGGTGGGCCAGATCCCGATTTTGGGGCCTGGGACTAACAATGCCAGGTTCAAAGCATCTGGTCAGAGCCCTGGCTCCGCTCTTACAACGCAAAAAGATGAGATTTGCGATGGCCTGCACTGGCTTCACAGCCCGGCAGAGGCGCTCTTCGCAACCGGCCTGTCAGAAAGCACTCTCGACCACGATTGTTTGACAGAGAGCACTTCACCGAGCAGGCATGTACAGGCCGCTGCCGCGATGACAAGGTACCACGTGTAAAAGCGCTCCTCCATATTCGGGAAAAGGATAAGGTGCAAGAAGGCGGTCGCCATGGACACGAAAACCAAATCGCGCAACGGCCGTGAGTAACTAACACAGGCCAAAGCCAAAACCGAAAAGAGGATGGGGAGCGGGAAATTAATTAGAGCGCTTCTGGATCCGTAACTGATAAGAGCGTACAGATAGTCATGGAAGGAGATGTACATCTTTGAGTAGCTTGAAGGCGGCGCCCAGAAATTAATGAACGAATGGATAAACAAAATGGTGTAGGGCAGTGCGCGGGTCATTTTTTGCAATAGTGCATCGAACAGAATGCACCCAGCCGCAAGACCTGTTAGTCGCGTAATAAGTGGCCGAAAGCTGGGTGTGGCGCGATAAATCAAAACAGCTCCAACCAGGGCACAGAATATGAGATTGTCAGGCCTTGAAAGGGGGAGAATAATCAGCATCGCTAACTGCAGCACAAGATTGCGCGCCCTGTAATAGATTGTATCAATTACCATGAGCACAAGCGCCGCAGAAAGCGCGTCAGGAGTCAAATGCTTTCCCAGATCCAGCACCGGTGGCAGGCTGGCGATCAATAGAGCGCCTAGGCAGGCGAATGGCGCCGGGAGGTGTTCACCTAACCATAAGGCGAGAGCGAGCGCGATCAGAAGATAGGAGAGCGACGAAATAATTCGAAGCGCTACAAAACTGTTGACACGAAAGAGGTGCTGGATGGCGTATGCAGACCACATGTAGAGCGGCATCACTCTGTAAAAACGGACAAAAGTGGAATAGTCCGCAGGTGAATACGCTGCGACTGTCTTGAATGCCCGCGAATCACTAATATCACATCCGTTGTGCGGGCCAGGAACATGGACGGCACAGGTCTTGCCTGCTTCTTGAAATGCTTTCCGGCCGCCGCCATCAAGAAGCGATACATATGCCAATGTATCCAGGGTACTCATCGGTCGCATAAAGCAGTAGCATGCTTCGCCCGAAAGGCACAGGACGAAGAAAAGCGCAGATGCTACTAAAACGAAATTTTTACCCAATGAATTCATTGGATCTTCCTGATCGCGCGTTGACCTTGTTTCAGGAATGCGTATCCAGTTGGGGGACCTCTTCTCATCCCAATACCGAGCACTGTGTCGTTGGCTATGTGTGTAACTCTGCAGGCGATAAAGCTCGCGCTTAAAGGCCCGTGGTAACAGTCCTGCTTTGAAAGGGCACGACCTTAGTCGTACCGTAAGTGATGCAAAATCGATCGGGCGTCAGCCCCGGAGGGATGGGTTTCTCCAGATTTCGACCTTCACCACAGGCTGTTAAGAGTTGAGGTCCTTTGCGACGACCGTCATACAGACTGGGACCGCAAAATCTCGACCTGTTTTTACAACGCCGCCTCTATGGCCTCTCGATGAGGACGAGCGACGTTCAGCATTCTCACCTCGATTGAGCACTGGGCATCGGGATCGCCTTGCCTTCTGCTGCATAGATGGATGCGGGCGTCAAATCCCGCGTAGTAGATTGTGTGTATCGGCTTATACTCAGCCACTCGCGTCACTGTTCCCGCCGACCTGCCAACTCTCGATACACCGACAAATACTCGTTCATCATGCGCGCCGTTTCAAAGTGCGATCGAACGTTGTCAAAGCCGCGCTGCCGCACCTCCTCGCGATACTCTTTGTCCTCAGCCAATCTTCGAATCGATTCTGCCATTCCCGTCTCGTCTTCCAGCGGCTTAACTATCGCGGATTGTCCTAACACCTCAACGAACGGTGGAATATTGCTGGCGACAACGGGACAGCCACACGCCTGCGCCTCGATGGTGGGCCAACCAAAGCCTTCATAGCGCGATGGAAAGAGCAGTGCAATGGCACGATTGTAAAGCGCCTCAATGATCTTCACATCCGGCACCACCACCTGAACAATCTGTTCGATGATGCGCAAGTCGCGTGCAAGGCGAAGCATATCCTGGCCTAATGGTTCTCCGGCAAAGACCATTTGCAGGCTCTTCTGCTGTGCTGCTTTGGCGAAGATTCTCAATACTCCGTCCCGGTTCTTTCGTACGTGACCGGAGCCGACATGGAGAATAAACGGCCTGTTAACTCCTTGCAATCCTGCAAGCCTGCCGTCAACCTCGTCAGAAGGAAGAGGATGGAAGGGGTAATTAAGGCCATTCTGAATGACGCACAGATGCCTATCCTCTTTCAAAATTCGGCGCACATCACGATATGTGTACTGAGAGACACACGCAACACAGTCGGCACGGCGTACTCCCTTGCGTATCCAGAGCTGAAGCAGGTTCCCGAGCAGGGACGCGCGCATCTCCGGCACTTCTCCAAGTGCGCCGCGAACAGCGAGCATGTCGTGACATGTGACAAGAACTGGCTTACCCTTCAGCCCGAAGACATACATAGCGCCGCCATGATCGCAGATATGGACGACGTCCGCCTTGGCAGCCGCGCCGTGCAGATCTCTCGGGAACAGAAGAAATCGATCAATATAGCCAAGCCATTTGCCCAACCCGGTTGCGGACGGCTTGATCCGCCCCCATACAGGCTTTGGCGCGATCAACTTGGCATCGATTCCGAGCTGAAGAAGTTCGCGGAGCAGTGCGTCAGCCCAGATCTTCATGCTCATCGCGCCGTCAAACTCGTAGTTCCCAACTAGCAGTACCTTCATATGGTTCTCGAATTGAATCTGCAGCGCGCATTGGACAACCTTTTCCATTGCCGTAACGGTGGTGCGCTACCACCGGAGCGCTTCTGCGTTACTATCGTTGTTATGCGGCCTGCTGTCATCGTTCTAACCTTTAACTCTGAAGATACCCTGGGGGCCACGCTTGCTAGCGCGCGACAGGTCTCTGACGAAATCTTCGTGGTGGACTCGTATAGCAAGGACGGAACCGTGCCATTGGCGCGCAGCTTTGGAGCCGCCGTTGTTCAACGTCCTTTTGAAGATTATGGATCCCAGCGCAACTGGGCAATTGATACCTTGCCAATTTCTAGGCCCTGGCAACTGCATTTGGATGCCGACGAGCGCATGGACGCTCAACTTGTGGCGGCCATCCAGGCTCTGCCCGAGGAACCTACGCACTCGGGATATTTCCTGCCGCGTTATTTGCGCTTTTTAGGCCGAGTGCTACGCCATGGGGGGATGAGTCCCACGTGGCACCTGCGTCTATTTCGCACCGGCGCAGGCCGCTGCGAAGACCGCAAGTATGATCAGCACTTCTTGCTAAAGAGCGGCACGTGCGGTCAGTTGCCCGGAGCGATCATCGATGACATCCGCATGTCCCTGACCGAATGGACGGCGCGACACAATCGATGGTCCGACAGCGAGGTAGCAGAAATGGATGTCAGAGACACTTCCGGTCGAATTCAGCCCGATGCCCTGGGGAACCGTGTTCAACGCAAGCGATTCCTGCGTGAGCGATATAATCACATGCCGCTTTTTCTGCGCCCCTTCGCCCTGTTCGTGTACCGCTATTTTTTCCGTCTTGGCCTTCTGGATGGAACCGAAGGGCTCATCTTCTGGGTCCTGCAAACCTTTTGGTTTCGCTTTCTGGTGGACGCCAAAATTTGGGAAAAGCATCATGCCGGGCGTCTGGCGGAGGAAGCCGTCGTCAAAGCCGAGTCCTGAACTATGTATCTCCGAAGCACACTGTCTGGACGGAGTGAGGGAAGAAGCAATACGCTCGATTCTGTTCTTTAAACTGCAAGCGAGCGCATCACCCTTCAATGCGTTGCGGCGTTGGCATTCGTCCCTAATCCCGTTGCGGGCATTTCGCCCAATTGCAAGTTGCTGTTGAGGGGAGAATTTTTCAAGGGATGCAAAATCGATGACTGCGGCATCGTCAAACCCGCACCGGTTCCCGCCTGCATCTTCTCGCTGCCACTGCTGCTTAGTTGAGAGATGACTTGGCCTGACAATCCCTTCGTGCTTGGCATATATCCGCCCGCGCTCTGCCTATTGTTAAAGGGATTGGGAATACCACCTAGACCGCTAACGCTAAGGTCAAAGTGGAATTCACCGAAAGCATTGGAGAATCCAGCAATATTTGAACTGGCGCCCGTTTGGCCAATTCCCATGGACGGGCTCGATGATGGCGGCGCAAAGGCAGAAATGGAGGAAGAAGCGTGCACTGCAAGAGCTGCGCGCAACTTCGCATGCGATGTTGCGCCAGAAAGTGCATTGAGAGCGGATTGCACGCGCCAGATTCCTCCCGCTTGGAGGGAAGAGCCAAAGCTCGTCCCTCCCGCTGTCCATACTGCCGAGTGGCCCGTTCCAAAGCTTCCCTGCCCCGCCGTCCAGGCTGTTTGGCCCGCCGTCCACCCTGATCCGCCGAGCGATTCTGTGATGGCTCCGTTCCCGGCCGAGGGCGTCTGCTTTGTCGATCCTGGCTCTGGTTCAGCCGCAGCCAAGCCATACCCGCTGTTGGCAGTATTGCCGCGAGCAGACGCTGCCGTAACTCCCGCTGAGCCCTGTTGCGCGCTATATGCACCGGCCCCAGGCGAATTCGCAGCCTCTTGAGCTTGCACTGCACGCAGAGTCATAAAGCAGGCCATTGCAAGCATCGCCAGAGGGAAGACTTTCAGCTTCACCGCATGGTTCATCGGATTGTTCCCTCCTGAGCCAGAGTGTCCGTAGTGGATCCTGCCACAGCGCACAGCCTCTGTTCGAGATGTCCTAAAACTCGAGCCGAAGACCACCGCAGGCTCGCGTAGGTACGCGCATTTTCGCCCAGTTCTCGCAGATCCTCGTTCCGCAATTCATGGATTGCAGCCGATAGCGCCTTGGCATCTTCAGCTTGTACAACTTTTCCAGCGCCGGATTCCTGAGTAATTCGTGCAACTTCGCTGTTTGGATTCACAGAGGCAACAATGGGGCGGCTGGCCGCAAGATAGGTCACAATCTTCGACGGGAAAGCTACCTCCGAAACCGATTGCTGCTGCGTAACAAGACAGATACCACTCGCGGCGATCAAGCCGCGAAAATCCGTCTCATCCAGTACTGGAAGAAACCTGGCGTTATGCAGCTTCATTTGGGTGGCCCGTCGTCGGATTCTGTCGCGATCGGTGCCATTGCCGACAAACAGGAAGAGCATCGAGTCATCGAGGCTGTTCATAGCGGCCGCGTCAACTATGACATCGAGTCCTTGTTTTACGCCCATATTGCCGCTGTATGTCACGAGAAACTTGTCATCAAGGCCATACTTCTGTCGAAATGCTAGCGCCTCTTGAGGAGAAATGCCGGTTAGTGAGTCGTCCATGCGAGGCTCGATCAGCTCAACCTTGTTTTCCGGGATACCTTTCTCGACAATGCGCTGTCGCATGCTGGGAGTCAGCGTGGTCACCAGTCCCGCATGGCGATAAGCCTCTTTCTCCAGCTTGTACAGAAGCTTCAATGCCCATGAAGGAAGCATACCGAGATCTGCCGCCGAATCAGGCTGCAAGTCCTCGACATCAAAAACGTAGGGTGTCTTCCACAACCGGCTCAATAAGATAGCTGGGACAGCGAGCCCCAGCGGCGGAGAAATAACCAGCAATACATCGGGCCGCTTCCGCACTACAGCACGAATCATTGAAGAGGCAATAAAACTTGCCTCATGCACAATGCGCTTGAGAGCGGTTACCGGATTAGGAACATAGGCGTAACTGCGGAAAATGCGCACGCCTTTGCGTTCCTCATTGGAAGCAAGCTTCCCTCTGTACTCTGCAGCGACCTTCCAATTGGGGTAGTATGGAAAGGCTGTACACACTTCCACGCTGTGCCCGGCAGCAGCAAGATGTTCAGCGCGATAAGTCGTGAAGGCGCCGATGCCAGTAACTTCCGGCCAATAATTGATGCTGAGAATCAAGATTCTCACAATCGACCTTTCAATAGCGACCTATACGGCATACCGCGGTTTGAGGTGCCGCAGAATTGCCCCATCCCACAATGATCACAGGCCATAGAGTTATCCTGAAAGTGTCTTTACACGAACACACGACTTTAAAGTGGGGGAAACTTCCTCATGCCAATAAATATCCCAGTAAATGGGTATGCATGGCCCGCGAATTTGTTTTTAAGCCTTCTTTCGAGCCAGCACGTACGGTTTCAGCCATTCACGCACTTGATCTGTGTGCTTTTCAAAAATTTGATAAACAAGCTGCGCGTACAAAAGAATGACTACCAATAGGCCCATGCATAGCAAACAGTTGTGCCAGCCAGGAACCGCACGCGGCAGATGCAAGGAGGCTTTGAGCAGAATCAGCAGCGGCAAATGCACGAGATATAGAGTGTACGAGCTGCGAGCTGCACGCTGCGCAATGCGAGCATAGGCAGGGGGCACTGGAGAAATGGCGCAGTGCATTGTTACCCAGATGAGAAGAGCCACCGTGCAACCCAAAACCAGGTCGCCAGAGAAGGAGTTTAACAGCTTGTCCAGCACCAGCCCACCGCCCAAGAATGCTAACGCCAAAGCTATGGCCGATATGCGCACCCACCGCCTTCGTGACGGGATCGGGGGCAGAAACGGAATCAACACTCCCGTCAGCCATGGTATGCCAAGCAAAACGATGTCTCGACCTACAAACCATCCCCATGCCAACAAACAAAATGCATAGATCATTCGCATCCGCCAGGATCGTCCCCGAGCCAGAAGGAAAACAAGCGGCGGAAAAGCCATGTAGTACCAGAACTCGTTGCTCAAGCTCCACAGCGAGCCATTCGAGCCAAACGGTGGCGCCGCATGTCCTACCTTGGCAAGAAACGCCGTAGTCTGTAAGAAGAAAGCATTGCCAAGCAATACTGGCAGAGTCAATGTGGAATGTACATTGGCCGTGAGAGCGTGCATGCCGGAATGACCGCTATAGATGACTGCCGTACCCGGAAGGTGCATTCCGATCCAGTCCATCGCCCCGCCTAGCAATAATGCAGGAAGCAAAACAATATAGAGGCGAGTCAAGCGCGACAGCAGATATCCGGGCCAGGTCCAGCGCTCCGAATGCACGGCTTTTATCACGCTGCCACCAACCAGATATCCACTCATGACAAAGAAGACTATGACCCACTGGCGCCCCAAACCTGCTAAAAGATATGCCATGGTAAGGATAAAACTGTGATGTGGTAGCGCTCGGTAGTCTACAAAGAAAGCATCGCGCCAGTGATTGAGCAGAACAGAAAACGCCGCAAACCCACGCAACGCATCAAGATGGATTGATGGACTACCCGTCGGCGGACCTTGGGATTGAGTCTTTTCGATACTGCCGCGCGCGACGCTTTCGAGTGAGCCAGCAGCCCTTTGGGTCGCCAACGCGAGTTCTCCTTTCTCACGGAAGTACAGGAATAATTGCTTCCATCGTGCCCTGTCACTTACTCAAGGATGAATTCCCTACATCCACCAGAAAGTAATTGCCAGACCCATGGAAGCAAATTATCGAACCGCTCCCTGCATAGCTAGAATTGCTCAGATTTCTCGCGGACGCGGATTGCCGTGCATCGAACGCAAAACGGGAATTCGGGATAGCGCCGGCGCACGGGTCCTGCTGGTCAGCTTAAGCGCAGCCAGCGAAAGTGCCACGAAAATCACCATGAATCCCTGATCGGTTGGTTGCTCTAATGTACCTAGAAGAAGAGAAACCAGCAATCCCGGCACAAGCAATAAGGCTAATGGTTCATGGTCACGTGCTCGTGAGAGAGCCTTACTTACAATAACTAACGCCAAAATATAACGAAACAGCATGAATGCGAGACCAGGGAAGGCTCCGAATTCATTCATCTCGCGATCGGCCTCTGTTTCGCCCGCCACAAAGGTCTGCGTGCCTCTTAGCAGTGTCTGCATGGCGGCAGAACCGCGCCCCATTCCTATACCAATCCAGTGCTTCGAGAAGTGCGTTTGGCCTATTGTTCCCGTAAGAGGTTCGATGGCTCGGAGTACAAATGAGTGCTCGAAGCCTCCTTCAGCTGCTGACGCCTGCGTAAAGCGCGTGTGTAGAGTGTGAAGCGCCTGGGAAAAAACCGGGAGAAGCGAGGCAAGCACATACACTATGAATAGAGGAACAGCAATTCGAAGAGATTTTATAAATTGGGATACTCCAAAGAGCGCGGCTAGCGTAGCGCAGCAGACAACAGCCGCTAATTCAAAGACCAGCGTTCGTGCGCCGACCACCGGGACGGAAATAATTAACGCCAATGTGCACGCCCAAAGAAGCCACTTTTTTGCAACCTTATTGTTCGCCAGGCCATAGAAGATGAACGCGGCTGCCAGGGCATTAAAACCAACTGGGCCGCCGACGTAGCTGAAAGTACCCGAGGCTCTGACATGACCGCCAGCATATAAAATCTGGGAAGCGCCGGCGTATGCACCTATATTCAAGATCGACGAAGGCGGTGCTAAGTATTGTGCGACCTCTATAACGGTTAACGGCAAAAGTAGCCATAGAGTCCAGAATCCAAACTTGCGCAAGTCTTCGGCGTCGAGATTTTCCCCCATAATAAAGGCAACCGGAAAGGGAAGTAGATAAGATCGCAATCCATACAGTCCCACAAACCACGGATTATCTCCAACAATGATCTGGACCACGCATAATCCGACAAGTCCAAGAGACAAGACCCCAATGACAGCTGACCAGTTGCGTGGCCATTTCTTCGTGCGATAAGCCTCCCAGATGATGAGCAACGCGACTGGATCGCGAACCAGCAGGAGGGGCGCGGAGAGTTCGGGCAGTATCCATTTACGCAGCGCGCCTTCAAAAATCAATAGCAGAAAATAGAGCCAAAAGAGCTTTTTCAGGCGGGGCAGCTTACCGGTGGGGTAGCGCGGATTCAGATACCGTCTCATTCTGAGCATACTGCCCTCACTGCCTCTGCCCAGTTATCGCGATAAACGTTCCACGATCTCTCCGCGGCCGTGGCCTGTGCCTGGTGCGACATTTCAATTAATAGTTCACGGTTGTGGTAAAGAGCGCTCAGATGAGTAGCGATCGCTTCCGCCGAGGAGGTTGGAACGATGAAGCCCTCGCGCCCGTGGCATATCAAGTCGGCAGCCCCCACATTGGGAGTAATCACAACTGGAAGCCCGGCTGCAAGCGCTTCCGTCACCACCAAACCGAATCCTTCCCCAAGCGATGGGAGTACGAGCACATCCGATTGCATCATTACATCCAGGATCTGCTGGTGAGGAACTGTTTCAAACCACTGCCAGCGATTGCACGCCTCATCCACACGCGCATTGGTGCCGAAGCGCCTGCCCACGAGAGTGAGCTTGACCTGATCTCCCAAATTTTGTACGGCGTTAAGCAGATAGCCGATCCCTTTGTGTTGGGACAGCGCGCCTACAAACAGCACCTTCAGCGGCTGGCTCGGATCAAGTGGAAGTCTCTTCCTCTCGCGAACTTCTGGAGCGCCGTAGCTGATCACACGAATCTTTTCGTCCGGCACTGCGCCCGCGAGAGTTCGCCGAACGTGTTCACTCGGCACAAAAACATAATCAGCAAGGCGCAATTCTTCATCTTTCCATTCCAAATGACGGCGGGAATCCCTCAAGTTGGGCAGGAGCCCCGCAAATTCAGGATTGCGCGCCGCCTCTTCTGATAAGAGGTTGCGCACCCAATACCAATAGCTGCTTGGCTGTTCATAGATGGTAGTAATCCCACGCTTTTTGGCCTCGCGAAATGTTTGCAGCGCACCGCCTTCGTACGCGTAAACGGCATGTACGTCGATCCTCTTCAAATGCCGCGCCACGTGGCCGTCAAAGTGGCGATAGATGCCGATCACCGAAAAGGACCGTTCTCCGGAACACAGCAGCTTCCCGAGAAACGAGGATCTCACGCCCAAACGTACAAGTTCTCTCCATGGAATGCACTTCACCAGTTTCGCGGGAGCCTCAGCGTATGTACGCCTAGCCAACTGGGCGCGCCACGGCGCAGGCAACAGCCGATTGCATCCTGAAGCTGCATTCCAGGCGACTGTCGTCCAGAACTCCGCCAGCATGCCATGCTCAACAAGACTTCTGAGAGCATTCCGTACGTTCTGATTACCTGTGGGATGAGCGAGCAGTACTGCTGGCCTGCTGGAGCAGGACGCCTCGGTCACAGGGCGCTCTCTTTAACTTGACTCACTGTAATCCTTCGGTCAAACACGAAACCCGCCTGCATATTTTACGGAAGTCCACCTTGAGATTCCAGGCTCGCCATTGTACTCCTCGAGCCGCCAATAATTGCGAAGCTCACTTCTATCCAACCAGTCCGTGAAAGGCTTCCACGGAGGCTGGGTTGCCTTCGCCACTTCTCCAAGTTTTCCAAGCGGCTCTTACGCCTCGTGCCGATGCGAAAGTCTTTTGCCATGCGCGGTCAACGCCAATCTTTGGGCAATACAGAAGCCCTTTTAAGAAACCGCAGTAGCCATTCTCAATCCCCACAAGCAGCGCGTAGGCGAGAAGAAGCACTCGTCCTGTTGGCTGCAAATATTCAAGAAGCGCGAGAGTAAGATTGTGAATTTGATTTTCGTAGGTCAACGAATTGAAACCATCCCGTTGATCTTCGTCATAACGCTGAGCTGGAAAGTGATCAACAACGATCGACGGGTCATAAGCAAGGCGCTTTCCTTGCGCGCGCAGCGCCAGACAGAACATCAGCTCACAATGCCATTGCGCGCCAGAACCCCGAAGACGACGGTCAAATCGCAACTTACCGACTGCCTCCATACGGAACGTCATGTTTACGCCCTTCAAGCTATCCACATTGCGTCTGGGGCCTGTTCCGACATGATGATTCCCGATGGTTCGACCGTACCAGGATACAATTCCGACTACCGATGCTTTGCCCTCCAGCCATCGTCCGTTTATGAAGACGTGATCCCGTCCACCCAAACCCGCCAATTCCGGTTCGCACTCGAAGATTTGGACAACCTTTTTCAACCAGTCCGAAGGTGGAACAGCATCATCGTCGATGAAGGAAATCAAATCTCCGGTGGCGTGGTCTAGCGCCTGATTCATGGCCCGTACCACCCCTGGACTGTCGACAAGTTGCAACCGCGGCGGCGGATTACCCCAGAACTCATTCACAACCTCGTGCGTCTGAACATCATCTTTGCGTGCGACAACAATGACCTCGTCTGCGCGACGCTCCTGGCGATACAATGCTTCGAGTACCCGCATTAATTCTTCCGGCCGGCAATAGGAAGGGATCGCAACTGTAAGCTTCATCATTTTGCCCTCTTAGCTGCGATTTCTGACACGCTTCGGTGTTGTTGGCTCGACCCAAGAACGCACGGCAATCTTTCTCGCACAATTTTGGTTGAGCCTTAGCTCCACAATGCTGCACTCGGCTGCGTTAATCCGATGGTCTTCCTGAGACACAGACTCAGAAACTCATTCCGGGATTGCCCGCTCCTTGCCTTTAAAAGGCCATTCAAGAAACACGAGGACAAGGCTGCCAGTATGATTGGAACTGATTCTGATGCTTATGGATAATACGCGATTCTAAAAATGGCGATCTGACTCCCGATCAGAATGGCATTGCTTAAGGCCTCCTCGGATGCGAGCTTACCAGTGCTGGTGGGTACAAACACAACATCACCATCTTGCAAAGCCACATCTGGCGCCCTTCCTTTGTAGATTTTGATCATGGAAATGGTTGTGGCCTCTTTCCGTCCATTCTTAAGTGTGCGCACAAGTTGAACATGCCTTAGCGCCGCTGCCTTTCCGCTTCCCCCCGCGAGCGCGAGAGCCTCTTCGATCGTCAGCGATTGCCGACCGTCGAGGACATACCCGCCGGAACGATGAACATCACCCACCACATAGACAATGCCGGCCTGAGGAACCATGACCGTGTCGCCCGGCAGGATCTGCACCTGCGGAACTATCGGGTTGGCAGCAAAGGGATTATAGGTCACCGTAACCGGATGTTTTGGGTCATTCTGGTGCATGATAATCACCTTCGACGCTGCTGTAGGCAGTTCACCGCCGGCGGAAGCAATCACCTCGTTGAGCATGCGAATGCCCAGAGCAGGATATATGCCCGGTCTTTTCACCGCGCCACTCACCGTAATGCCCTGCGTCGCATACTCCAGAACTGTGACCGTGGCATACGCAGTCCTGGACTGGAGAATGCCCGCTTCCACATACCGCTTCGCGATCACCGTCCCCACTTGATCCGCTGTCTCGCCGGCCACCTGCACAGGGCCAAGAACCGGGAGGACAATATCGCCCTTCGAGTTGACGCGGAATTGGCCCGACAGGTCAGGATCCTCGAACATCCTTACCGCTAGAAGATCTCCGGCGCCAATCTTGAGGACCGGCGCCTTAAACGGAGCGGATTTGATGGGTTGCTGGGCGTATCCGACAAGTGCCTGCCCCAGAAGAGCCATCGAAAATAAGGCTGCATATGCGCATGTTTTGACCATATCAGTCTCTTTGTTCCTCCTCTTCATACCCGTACGCCTTGTCCGAGTAGAGTGAGCCGTATCGAGAACCGTATTTATCGCCATACTTGCCGTAGCGATACGTATAGAAGGTCTCCAATCTCATATTGACGTCGTTTACGACCACGCCCGCCACGGTTGCGTTAATGCGCAAGAGAATGTCGCGCGCGCGAAGAAGCGCCCGTTTGCGGGTAACTCCGGCGCGAGCCACCAAAACGACGGCGTCCGCAAGCACCGCCGTCGCTTGAGCGTCAGACACGGCGAGCAAAGGCGCGGTATCGAACACAATGCGGTCGAACTCCTGCATCCATTGCCGCAGCTGCTCTTCCATCCGCTTGGATGACAGCATCTCGGCCGGATTCGGCGGCCGCGGCCCTGCCGGTACAATACGTAGCGTCGGCAGTTCCGGCAGCGGAGCAGGCAGATCCCCGGTAGTTCTCTGCTGAGCCAACAGTGAAGTCAGGCCAAAACTCAAATCCGTCATCCCAAGAGCGTGATGAAGGACTCCTCGCCTTAGATCGGCGTCCACCAGCAGCACCCGTTCGCCTCGCTGGGCAAGTACAATCGCGCAGTTCACGGCAGTCGTCGATTTGCCCTCCGCTGGGAAGGCGCTAGTCACGACAATGACGCGCGGCGGATTGTCAATGGAGGAGAGCAACAGAGAACTGCGCAAGCCACGATAGGCCTCGGCGAAATTCGACTTGGGCTCCAAAAGGGATGTAAGCGCCTGCTTGGCGCCAAAGGTGTCGGGGATCTCTTTTCGTCTGGTGCCATTCTTGTGATCCGCAACTTCGAATGCAATATGCGGAATTGCCGCCAGGGATGGCAACATCGAGATGTTTTCGACATCTTCCGACGTCTGCAGTGTATCGTCGATTGATTCAATCAGAAACGCGAGAACACATCCACAAAGAATACCTCCAATCAGACCAAACACTAGACTCATGGTCTTCTTCGGGGCTACGGGCACGAAAGGAAGATTAGCCTTATCGACCACTTCGATGCTCGCTGCCGCCAACCCCGCAGTAACACTCGCTTCCTTGAGCCGCATCTGCAACGTATCGTACAGAGCACGGTTCAATTGCGCCTCGTGGCGGAGGATTGCGTATTGCGCCACGCCTTCGTTGAGCCGGTAGGCCGCCTCTTCCTGAGCATCCAGACGCTTTCGGAGATTGTTTTCCACGCGCCGTGCGCCCTTGTATTCGGCTTGCACCTGGAGCTTTGCCAGCACTAACTCCTGGTCAATTTCCCTCTGCACCTTGGCAATTTCGACTCCCAGTTCCTCCATTTCCGGATAGTTTGGACCAAACTTGGCTGCCAATTCGGCGCGCTGAGTTTCGAGGGTGTTCAGTTGTGCTTGCAGTTTTGCCAGCGCCGGATTGTCGCTCATCAGGACCTGAAGATTGGAGTTCAGCGAATCAAACTCCCGCATCTGAGCTTCTTTTAGGATGCGATTGGCTTCGGCATTCTCCAGATCTCCGCTGATCACTCCCAACGTCTGCAAAGTGAGATTCGAATTTTCGTCCGTCCCGACGATGTTGTGGGCCTTCTGGTATTCAGCAAGCTTGATTTGCGCATCGGCGGCCTGTTTTTTGAGGGCTCCGAGCCGCTGCTGCAACCATGCCGATACATGCATTGTTCGGTTGTATTTAAGCTGCAAATCTTCGTCCGAGTATGTCTCTATCAGACGATTAACAATGTCTCTCGCTAGCTTCGGATTGTGGTTGCGGTAGAGAATCTTCACCAGATTGGTATTTGGAATAATCGTGACACTCAATCCGCCTCGTATATAGCCGATCAATGCCGCTCGTTCAGACGGCGTAATCGGCGCAGAGGGCGATGGATCAGCGCTGTTGCCTTTCTTATGATCGCCGTGGCGCAGTAGGCCGATCAGATGAAGACTCTCCGCAGTCTTGAAAAGCACCGAATCGCTTTCCAGAATGCCGATCTGTGTATTCAAAGCCACTTCGGGGTCTTGGTAGAAATTCGTCTCTTGGGCAAGTCCCTGAAATCCGATATTGGGCGGACTGTTCGGCTTGATCTCGACCCGCGCCACACTCTCATATTGCGCTGGAGTTCGAACCACATAGACCACCGCCGCTGCTAGAAAGAGAATCGTGACAGTTAGAACAATGAGGCGCCTCTTCATGAGTACACGCCACACGTCGATCAGGGTGAGCCGCTCGCCTGGGGGATCCATGGTTGCCTGGTTCTGGATGGGCTGGCCGGCTTGCAATTCGGACTGAGGCTCAAAGGACATTTAGGCTCCTGAATATGCTTACTTCAGTTGAACCTGCGATTGCAGCTTCAACTATCCGGGTTGTTTCGGGGCGGTCTTGCTTGCTGGTTAGCAAACCTTCGCTCGCAAGGTGAGCGACGCGCTGCTCACGACTTTGTGCAACATGCCGGAGCGATGCGGCAATTCCGCAGCCTTGGGACTGAAATACCGGTCTCGGTGCGGCTACACGTGGGAACCGCACCATGTGCTTGCCGCTGGTGCTTGTAACTCGCTGGGACAATGAGCGGATGACTCGGATCGAGCTTTCACCACGGGATTTCCACTTGCCGGTCAAAGAATTGCGGCCTGAAATTCCAATCCATCTCGCAGCCAGATGGACCCTATCCCGACTTATGCGCAGAATCTGCATTGCAAAAGATCGTCTTCATAACTGTGGCCGTTCGGTTCATCGTATACCGGGTTTCAAAGCATGGCCGCGCGCGGGCAGCCATCGCATCGCGCTCCGCCGGTGGGAGATTGAACCAGCGAAGCAACAAGCGCACCGCACCTTCGAGCGTGTCGTCTTCAACCATGCCCGCGCCGTCCGCTTCGACCTCCGGCCAGATATTCACCTGGTTGCTGATCAGAACCGGCCTCCCGGCAGAAAGGGCTTCCACCACGGAAATGCCAAAGTTTTCCTGATGGGAGGGCAACACAAAAGCTTCGCAGGCCCGCAGTGCTCCCCACTTAAGATCGCCGCCGATCATGCCGGGCCAATGCACTCTCTCGGCGATGCCAAGCTGCGCGGCCAGATTCTCAAGCCTCGCCTGCAGGCCCACTTGGTCCGGCCCAGCGATGACAAGATCCACATCGGGCACCTTGGTAGCGAGTTGCCCGAATGCTTGAAAGAGCAGGTCGCATCCCTTCTTTTCATGAATGCGCGCCAGAAATAACAGAAAGCGGCGCCCACGCAACTCTGGCGCCTTCCGGTAAAACTCTTCCATCTGCCTGCCGGACTCTCCTGCCCGCTCGCCGAGATCGGTAATCCCATAGGGAACTACCATGCTGTTCCACGCGCTGGGACGAAAGCTGGTCTTTGCCAGATCCCGCTCGATCGCAGTCGTAAAGAAGACGGCCGCAGCGTCGCGAAGCACCGTATACTGCACAGGCCAGTAAAGCGACTTCTTCACCTGCTTGAGCGGATACGTCCGGTTGAACCATGGATCAAGCGCGCCGTGAACGAAGACTCCGTAGCGCTTTCCCGAGCGCCGGGCAGCCGAACGAAGAGCAAAGCCAGGAAACGACCAGATTCCGTGCATGACAAGGCCGTCGTACTGGCCGGCATGCTTATGGAGCCAGCGCCAAAGACGCGGCGAAAACGCAAATCTGCCCGCCGACGACTGGCCGAGGGCATGCACCGGACAGCCAATGCCGTGCAGGAAAGATGCATCCGGCTTGTCCAGGCAGGCCACCTCAACATCCGTGCCGGCGATGGCATAGGCCCTGACTAGCTGACGCACTGCTTCCGGCGGTCCACCGGCAGATGGTGAAAGCGTGTCGATAACATGTAGCATGCGCATGAAAAGAGAACGTACGGTAATACAGGAATCCAGCTGCGAATCCTATGCAATCAAGCTTCATAGCAAGTCAAGCATCGCAGCGCTAGAAGTAATGGCGGCGGATATCGATGTACAACTCCGAATCCGCCCGGATCAGTCCAAAGGCGCCTCGGCAGTTGCGGTCATGGAATTGGAGCGGGACAACTCCGGCGGCACCAGCACATCAAGCCAGAACTTGGCATATACACGAATGGCCTCCCTGCTGTCGGAATAGGGAGGCGGCGTGCCGGTAATCAGCCTTGAGAACTCCGGATGCGCCATCACTGTCATAGTCAGCGCCGCTGTCACCAGAGATGCATCCAGATTACGCAACTTTCCGCATTCAATGTTCCGCGCCAGATAGCGGTTGACCGCAGAAAACATGGGCGAAAGATGCTCGCGGCACACCGCCGCTGCCTTCCAATTCAGTTCGATAAATGCAACCGCGATCAGGCGCAGCAACTCTGGCCTGAGAATTGCGGTGTCAACCAACTGCGCAAGAAACTGCGGCAGCACCACCTCGGGACTCGCGCTCTCCGCGATTCCGGCCAACAAATCCTTGCGCAGCTCAAGCCCGCTCAGGCGCGAGCGCAGAGCAGCCCAGAATAGATCCTCTTTATGCTCAAAATACCGGAAGAGCGTGTTTTCGCTGATTTCTGCGATGCGCGCGATCTCACGGGTACTCGTGCCGTGGTATCCCTGACGCGCAAATAGCTGGGCCGCAGCGTGCACAATCTTGCCAACTTGTTCGAGATTCTTGGGCTGAACTGCCATATTTCACACTCGCTGATTCGCGGTAACGGACTCTGCCGGTAAAAAGGCTCCCGTAGCGGCATACAAGCCTGTACGCCGAGCCTGTTCTTAGCAGAGGTTTTCCCGGAAGATCGAACTTCGCTGCGCTGCGAAGAGGCAGACCTTTGGACGGAAACGTGGATCCGGGGGATTGACCTGCCGGGAGAAGCTGAATTCGCGCTGTTCTGATAGGGTTAACAGGCCCGACTAGCCGATGACCGGCTCCAGATTTTCGGCGCCGATCTCGACTGCGGCGTGTTGGTTGATCAAATCTACAGTGAGGACAAAGCGCAGGTTGTTGTTCTTCCTGACTAAGACGCCTTCGAGGCCGCGCATCGCGCCGCTGCAAATGCGTACCTTCTGCCCCACCACCAATTCGCGATAAGGCTCAATCTTGTTTGCGCAGATATCTGAACGCAGAAAGTCGATCATTGCATCCGGAACCGGAAGCGGCTCCCTGCCGTTGCCCACAATGCGCAGCACGCCGGGCGCCGAAAGAACCTTGCCCCGCTCCCGGCTGCCGATACGGACAAAAAGATAGGAAGGAAACAGCGGCAACGCAAGGTGGACACGCTGGCGGTTCTTCCACACCCGCATTGTGTCATAAGTTGGCAGGAACGACTCGATGCTTCGCAAACTCAGATGCCTGACGGCCGATTTCTCATTCTGAGGGACCGTGTACACGGCATACCAACGCACCGCGGCGTTGGGATCGGCCGCATCCGCACCCGCAGCGCGGTCTTTTGGGAAGGAACTGCGTAAGCCGCGCCCGCGTGTATGGATCATGCGAATTCCTCTCAGGCAGTGTTCCCGCCGCCCCCGATCAGGAACATCTACGCCCGATGCTTCTTGAGGCCTCAGTACCCCGCGAAAGAAAAGTGCGCATGGCTTCGCCAGGCTGACTTAGCAAACAATCCCAATGGCTAAGCCCTTCGACTAGGTTCCCAGGGGTTGGATATGCATACAGCAACTGATTCTGTGCAACCGAATGGCAGCGCGAAGAACCCCAGCTTCGAGCTGGCCACAGCCCAGAAATCAGCTTTGCGAAAGCCCAGAAATTCGCCCTGAAAGGGTTGAAGGGGGTGTTCTGGCAACAGGACAAGTGTAAGCGCGCACCGCAATTTCTTAAAGCGCCAATCTACGCCATTCTACGCCACGCTGGACGCTTTCGTGTTACTTTCAGTCATTTAACCCCGCGATTACAATGAAATTCGGCAATAAAATGTATGCACGTACTGCAATGCGATCTCTGCAAGTGCAGCCGGTTTCGCTTCTCTTCGTCGCTCCCGGTTGGCGCGCGCGAAGACTCTGATCTCAGTTGGAAAGGCGGAGTCAGTGCAAGAGGGCCCTCTCACATCCTGGAAGTCCGTGGCCGATTATCTTGGCCGGGGCATGCGTACCGTGCAGCGATGGCACGACGAGTATGGTCTGCCCGTCCGTCACCTCGGCGGAGGCCGGGGCACAGTGGTTGCTTACCCGGAAGAGCTGGATTCCTGGCTGAGAAGCTTCACCCGGCCTGCCGCCGCCAGGCCTATCGAAAAAGACGGAATGCGCGCTGCCTGGAAGCATCAGTCCCGCGAACTGACGGCAGCGGCGCGCAAGATGTGGGAGTTGCTGTCAGAGAACAACGTGGGCCCCATGGCGCGCCTTTACCGCAAAGCCCTCGATGTGGATCCCGACAACGCAGAAGCCTTTGCCGGCGTGGCAAGCGCGCTGATCTTTGCTTCGCTGCTCGGCAATACGGGCAGTTCCGCCGCCTATGCGCGTGCCGCTTCAGCCCTGGAGCAGGCACTGCTGCTTGACTCCGCATTACCCGAGGCGCAATGCGCACAGGCCTGGCTGCGGATGGTCCGGGAACGCAACTGGGCAGCGGCCCGCGATGGCTTCGATGCGGTGCTGCGCCTGCGGCCGCAATTCTGGCCAGCCCTCACCGGCCGCGCGCTGCTGAGCCTCGTTGAAGGACGGCTTGACGACGCTTCCGGCCATCTGGAGCGGGCGCACAGCCTGACCCGGCTCGATGGCGCGGCAAGCGCCCTGCTGGGCTGGAGCTGGTATCTGGCCGGCGGGTATGAAGGTGTGCTGGCCCTGGCGAATCAGGCGCGGGCAGGCGGCTATTGCGCCACCCGGATGCTGGCAATTGAATCGCTCGCCGCCCTCTGCCTGGGAGAGACACGCGCACTGGAAGAGCGCCTGACGAGTGCCATCGCCGAATTTCCGCATCATCTTTCGCTGCGCGGCGCCCTGGGCTATTTCTATGGCGTTAGCGAGCGGCGTGACGAAGCAAAAGAGATCTATCTCGATCTAACCCGGGCAGGCGCGCGCGACGGGGACGACCGTGCCTATCCCGCCGCCCTGGTTCTGCTGGGCCTGAATGAGAAACAAAAGGCCGTTTCGTGGCTCACGCAATCCTATGAGGCCGGCTCTCTCTGGAGCCTTGGCTTCCGCCACGATCCCGTGCTTGCCCCGCTCAAAGGCGACGCCGAATTTGACCTGCTGCTGCGCAAGATCGGCTTTCAAGCCGCTGAAGACGAAGACCGCGCCGCCGTGGCAAAGGATTAGGCCCGCACTTTGAAACCGGCATGGCTCATTTCACATCTACAACTTAGTTACGCGCGAGTAGGACCAAAATCTGCGCCACATGTTCGCGATGCGGGAAATCCTTCGCGAATCTCAATAATTCAGAATCACGAAACTGCGGGAAGCGACGTACAGCCCCCCGCGCCTTGATCGTTTACCCTCAAAAAAGCCCTCTTACGCATGACGACCGCCGCCGCCCAAGCCCGCTACCCGCTGACCCAGGGCGTCAACCCGTGGCTGGTTACCGCGTCGGTCATGCTGCCGACCTTCATGGAGGTGCTGGACACGGCCATTGCGTCGGTGGCCCTGCCCTACATCGCCGGCAGCCTTTCCGCCTCGACTTCAGAGGCCACGTGGGTCCTGACCAGCTATCTGGTGGCGAACGCCGTCATTCTGCCGGCCTCGAACTGGTTCGCGCGGCGCTTCGGCCGCAAGCGCTTTCTGCTCATCTGCGTAAGCATCTTCACGATTTCCTCGTTCTTTTGCGGGGCGGCGCCCTCGCTGGCGGTTATCTTGCTGGCCCGCGTGGTGCAGGGAGCCGGGGGTGGCGCGCTGCAGCCGCTCTCACAGTCAATCATGCTGGAAAGCTTCACCGTGGCGGAACGCTCCATGGCCATGGCCGCCTATGGCCTGGGCATCGTGGTGGCGCCGGTCCTGGGTCCCACGCTGGGCGGCTGGCTGACCGACACCTACAGTTGGCGATACGCCTTCTATATCAATATTCCCGTCGGTATTCTGGCGGTCATCATGATCGCGCGTTTTGTCCACGACCCGCCCTACATCAAGCACGCCAAGGTGGGAGCCTTTGACAACATTGGCTTTGGCCTGCTCATTGTATGGACGGCCTGCCTGCAGATCGTGCTCGACAAGGGCCAGGAAGTGGACTGGTTTGGCGCCATCTGGGTGCGCTGGGCCGTGGGGGCGCTGGCGGTGGCGCTCATCCTGTGGATCTGGCGATCGTGGACCAACCCCGGCGGCATTGTTAACCTGCACATTCTCAAAGACCGCAATTTCCGTACCGGTCTGCTGCTCATTGCCCTGCTGGGCATGTGCATCTACATCACCATCACCGTCCTGCCGCTCTACTACCAGGAGGTCATGGGCTACACGGCCTTCGCCGCCGGGCTCGTGGTGGGGCCGCGCGGCATCGGGTCGATTATCGGCTCACCTGTCATCGGCATTCTGGGCTCGCGCATGGACAACCGCAAGCTGCTCTGCGCCGGCTTTGTGGGCTTCGGCATTTGCGCGCTAATGTTCGGCTCGGTCAACCTGGACATCGGGCCGCTGACGCTGCTGTTGCCGATTACGCTCACCGGCTTCGCCTTGGCTTTTGTTTTTGTCCCGCTGGCCACCATGACCACCGTCACCATCTCCAATCAGGACATGGGCAACGCCACGGGGCTTTTCAACATGCTGCGCAACATCGGCGGGTCAGTGGGAATTTCCATGGCCACAACCGAGCTGACACGCCGCGCCGATCTGCACCAGACCAATCTCAGCGCCCATCTGACGCCGAGCAGCCCCAATTTTCAGCGGGCGGCCCACGCGATGGCGCCGTATATGGGCCAGCAGCTTGGCCATGCCATGGCGGAGCCCGCAACGATGGGCATGATGTACCGCGAGTTACTGCATCAGTCGGCGTTGCTGGCCTATGTCGATATCTTCCGCTGGACCGCGCTGCTGGCGTTCATCTGCGCCGGGGCCGTCTGGCTGTTCCGGAAACAACCCCGCCACGCTGCTCCGCCACCGGGCGTGCATTGACAGAACCGCAGGCCGGTCACTTCATACCGGCCTGGCTTTCGGGATGAATCAGCAGCGCGTTGGCCTGGTCAAGCGGGGTCAGCACGATGCGGGCGATATTGACGTGAGCCGGACGGGTAGCAGCCCAGACAATGGCGTCGGCCACGTCTTCGGAAGTAAGCGGAGTGAATCCCTGGTAAACCCTGGCGGCCCTGCCGGCGTCACCGCGAAAGCGCACCAGGCTGAAATCGGTCTCCACCGTCCCGGGATCGATACTGGTCACGCGGACGGGCGTGCCGAGCAGGTCCTGGCGCAAGCCGTCGTTGAGGGCGCGCACAGCCGCCTTCGAGGCACAGTAAACAGCACCGCCCGGATAAGGCAGCTCGCCGGCTGTCGAACCGAGATTCACCACGTGGCCGCGGCCGCGCACCACCATGCCGGGCACCACGGCGCGCGAAACATAGAGCAGGCCCTTCACATTGGTGTCGATCATCTCTTCCCAGTCCTCGATCTTGCCCATGTAGAGCTTGTCGAGACCGCGGCTGAGGCCGGCGTTGTTGACCAGGATGTCGATCTCGGACCACTCGGCAGGCAGTTCGTCGATGGCGTTCTGAACCGCATGCCGGCTGCGCACGTCCAGATCGACCGTGTGAACTGCCTCGGCGCCCAGTTCCAGGGCGCGGGAAGCCACTTGAGCCAGCTTGCTGGCGCGGCGAGCGGCCAGCAGCAGCCGTGCTCCCTCTGAGGCAAACGCAAGCGCCGTAGCCTCACCGATGCCGGAGCTGGCCCCGGTAATTAATACAATCTTCCCTTGCAGCTTCATATTTTTCTTTCGTCGATCTTACAAGCTGCCACGGCGCTGTGCCATACGATACTGGCCCACGGCCCAGTCCTCGTCGGCCAATCCAGTCCGCTGTGCTTCGGCAAAGATCGCCGCCATGGTGTCGGCCAGGCTGACGCTTGTGTTGCGGCTGGCGGCAGCCTGGCAGAACAAGCTGAGGTCTTTCGCTCCCAAATCCACCGTGGCGCCGGGCTGTTCTGGCGGGTGCAGCATTACCTTGCTGTAGGCCGCGTAAAACGGCGACTGAAAGAGCGCGTTGTTGACCGTTTCACTGAAGACCTCGGGATCGACGCCCTGCCGTTCCGCGTAGACAAACGACTCGGCGAGCGAGTGAATCATGGCGCTGATGAGAAAGTTGCCGCCGAGCTTGACCGCGTGGGCCTGGCGCGGCTCGCGGCCCACCACCGTCACCCCCCGGGACAAGGCGTCAAAGATCGGGCGGGCGCGGGCAATGGCGTCTTCGGCGCCGGCGGCGACGATCCACAACCGGCCCTGCTCGGCCACGTTGGGCCGGCCGAAGACTGGGGCAGCCACAAATTGGTGCCCGCGGCGCGCGTGTTCGGCCGTGAGCCGCTCGCTGAGCGCGACGCTGATCGTACTGCAGGAAATATGGAGCGCGCCCGGCGAAAGCGCGTCCATCAGACCGTTGTCGCCAAAGAGCACCCGCTCGTACGCGGCGTCGTCGAAGAGCATGGTAATAACAGCATCGGCGCCCAGCTCCGCTTCGGCCGGCGTGCCGGCCAGAACCGCGCCTTCCCGGAGAAGCGGGTCGGCGCGCGCCTCGCTCCGGTTCCACACTGACAGGCTGTGTCCCGCGGCGGTCAGACGCAGCGCCATGCGCGTCCCCATCTGCCCCAATCCCAAAAAACCAATCTGCATGCCCAGCTCCTTTCCCGTTCGCAAAGGCGCACCGCACGCCTCTCTCATGGATCATATTTCGTCCTGCCCCGGCGGGCTGCGTTCGGCGCCCGTCCCCGGAATCCGTTTTTCAACAAGGCGGGTGGCCAGAGTTGAGCCATTAGACTGTGGCTATGACGCTTCTGCACATCATCATCCTTGCCATCGTGCAAGGGTTTGCCGAATTGCTCCCCATTTCCAGCTCCGCGCACGTGATCATTGCTGAAAAGCTCATGGGACTGCACGTCACTTCGCCCAAAATGACGCTGCTGCTGGTCATGCTGCACACCGGCACCATGTTTGCCGTGATTGTCTATTTCTGGAAGAGCTGGAAGGAAGCCTATTTTTCAAGCCGGGAAGTGTTCAAGCGCATGGCGTGGCGCCTGATCGCGGCGACATTGGTGACTGGCGTCATCGGTGTGGGGCTTTTCAAGATCATTGACCACACGGTGCTGCGCAACATTCCCAATGCGCACATTGAGGATCTGTTCGGGAAGCTGAACTGGATTGCCCCGGCGCTGTTTGCCGCCGGCGTGATGATCATCGTAGCCGGGCTGATGCGCCGGCGCGAAGACCGCAACGATCCCACCGTCGAGCAGGATCGCGAAGTGACCATGCGGCAATCCCTGTGGATCGGTCTGGTGCAGGGTTTCGCGGTGCCGTTCCGCGGCTTCTCGCGCTCGGGCTCAACCATTTCAGCCGGCATGCTCACTGGCACGACCAAGCGCCAATCCGAAGTCTTCAGCTTTGCGCTGGTCATCATCCTGACGCCCGCCGCCATCGCCAAGGAGGCGCTGCGCGCCCTGCACGAGCAGCACGCGCAGGCACACGCCGCGGTCGCTGTCAGCAACGGCTCCATCCAGATAAGCGGCCTATTTCTGCCCAGCATGATCGGCATGGTTTTCTCGTTCCTGGCCGGACTGCTGGCGCTCAAATGGCTCAGCGGCTGGCTTGAAAACGGCCGCTGGTACTTCTTCGGCATCTACTGCCTGTTTGCGTCGGTGGTGGTCTATACGCTCTATCTCAAGGGATTCTAGAGCGGCCCGCCGCGATAGCGGACCTGCACAACCGGCTGGGAAAGCTGGCAAGGAAGCACATTTGTACCGCACTATGGGAATTGCGGCTATCCGGATCTGCGTTTTTTGCGGGAAACAAAATTGCCTGCAAGAAATCTGTGGAAAAGAAAAATATTTTGGAGGGGGTGGGGGTGTTCAGGCGCGCCGGATGGCCGGGCCCTGCTCGGGTTGTTCGCCGGGAGGTGTGTGGAAGCGGCCATATTTAGATGGTACGCGCCGGGGCGGAAATTACCTGCAACGGTACGCTGATGGATTCAAAGGGGTTGGGAGGCGCGTGGCTTGACTAGTTTTGGGGTGAACCAGCGTGGGTGGCGGGTTTTCCGGGTTTCCAAGGGTGGAGCGCTGCGGTTGGGCGGGAGAAAAAGGGGGCAAGGGTCACACTCGCCGACCAACCACCCCTAACGATCAATTTGGGTTCGGCATTGACCCCCATCTGTCAGAATTGAAACGATGATCAATCGCTAATGGAAACGCTGCTATAGCGGTTTTTACTGGCGACGGATTTGGGGGTCCGATGGCAGAGCGCGAGTCAACGCATGGACACCGAATGGCAAAGACGTTGTCGCCAGAGGAGTATAGGGAGCAATACTTGGCGTTGCAGCGCCGCCGGGAAAATTGGATTTCACCTTGGCAACTGTTGCGCGAAAACCGGGTTGAAGAAGCGTTCGAGGTATTCAGGAAGAACCGTCGCGAGATTACCGTTCACGGTGTACGGGTTGGCCAGGCTCTCATGTGGACGGGACAATATGAACTCGCAACTAGACAGCTTGAGGAATCCGTCGGGATTTCCAAGAAGCTCCCCATGCGCTCTGAAAGTGCTTATGCATTTCTAGGCGCAGCGCATTGGTGCCTTGAGAATTACGTGTCAGCTTTCCGGTATTGGCGGGCCGGAATCAGCGCACCATACGCGACCGGTGGCATCTGCACCCAGACTCCGCTATTACTAATCGCCGGATCGATTCTTCAACCCGGACTGTTCAGCAGGGCGAAGGCCGAAGATATCTTGCGGTCGAAGCTTTCCGACCCTCGCGCAGGGACACGAACTGAGCACTGGCCAGCGAGTCTTGGGAAGTTCGTTTTAGGTACAGTCCCCAAGGAAGCGATGGCAGCGTGGTGGGTCAGAACCACACGACTTTACGAAGTTGTGATGGAACGCGACCGTCCGTGGCTTACCGCCTTTTATGAAGCGGTCCTTGACTTAGGGGCCGGACGATTGACAAGAACAGAGTTCCGTAGGTTTATGCGGCAACGTACCGACCAATCTATCTTCAAGGATTGGGAGCTGGATCCATGGGAACACCTAATGCTTGTGCCGGAGTTCTATATCGCCCGCTTCGAAGGGAGCCAAGCGACGGACTAATTTCGATCTGCTAAGCGGGCAATCCGTGGCGAAATTTGCTCAAGCGGGCGGATTACCGCCGACGCTTCAGTTTGAAACCAGTTAACAGCCGCCGCGCATCTGTGCAGTACCTGGACCGTCATCCTGGGAAGCTCGGTCCCCGCAGATGTCCTTTTCGGCATTATCCAGCCAGATGACCACCCGAACAGAGAGCATGGATTCGGATAGTATTCTCACAAAGAACATCGTGGAGTTGAATCAATGCGAAATGTGACTCTCCTGCTTCTGTTCCTTACCGCGACCGGCGCTTTGTGGGCCGCGAAGCCGTGCGAGACGATCCACGGCAGGTTGCATTATTACGGAGGAGACGGGCAACTGCGCATATGGCAAATTGGTACGCACCACGAATTCACACCTGACAATTCTTCGTGGGAGAAGGTTCATGGTTGGCTCACGGAGGGCGTAAAGCCATCTGAGAGGAAGAATTATGCTGATCCCGCAACTTCTGTAAATTTGTTCGGCGATTTTGAGATTTGTCCAACAGAACCCTACCGTAAGGGATCTGTACAACACGCAAAAGTGGTCGCGGTCTCTCATCGCCGCTACGTAAAGAACTTTTAGAAGATTTGTCGAGGTTTCGAGAATTTTCTATTCGGCTGTACGACATTGGTGCCCCTTGCTAGAGTCTTGTCACCTGATTTCACGCATAATCGTCGCCGACCAGAGCCCCTGAACAAATCTGCGCGGGTCTCCGTAATAATTGTTTGGAGCGCCTGAATGCGAACCGGTCTTACGTTTTGCTTGCTGCTGAGCTTTGCCCTATTTGCTGGCTGCAATAGCGTTGTTCGAAAGGGGCCAATAATCACAGGATATGAAAACGCAAAATGCATTCACCCGCGGTTAGCTCCGGGCATCACTCCTCCCACCCGCACTTGGGACTCATCGATTGCCGCCTCCACTGGCGAAACCGTTCGCGTGTTAGGTGCCCAAATGCCGGGTGGGCGGGTAGACCTACGGTACTCGTCCGACGGAGCGGACGTTGTCGCTGCAAATGCGGGGGACTACATTTACCCCGCTGATGTACGCATCGATACCGCCAGGCGGATACTCTTTGTGAAGGCGAGCGGGATTACTGCCGCCTTTGACCAACCTCAGACCTGGCTCTTCGAGTTCGACTTGATTCGACGCGGGCAAATCGGCCGCGCCAGAGTTGATCCGACGGTGTTGTCAAAGGAATGCCAAACGGACTGAATCTTGGGGTAGTTGGCGTATTACCGCCTATCCTGACCTTTGGCGGAGATTTTCCCAAGCGCAGGTAACAGGGGCTAAAGCCCGGATCATTTGTAGCCAGTTTTCGGCCCGGCTGAAGCCGTGCCCTAGTTACAAAGCTCAGCAGTGGCCGTATCACCGACGAGTCTCTGCGGGATTGCGGAGGCTTCCGGCCCGGAGGTAAAGGCATGATCGGAAGCGAAGCACAATGAAGCAGTGGTCTCCCATGTGCCCAAGGGCGAGGCGCAGGGGGCACCCTGCGATCGTGGGTGGGACAGGATCAGCGGACCGGAAGTGCGACAGACTTCGCGGCGCTAATTGGGCACTCCGCCGGGCGCGGCTTCAGCAAAGGTACACTCGTTGCACTGGCAGTTGCGGCGCAGGTACTCCCACGAATAGATGCCGGTGGAGTGGCCGTCGAGCCAGTTGAACTGCAGGGCGTAGCGGCCCACCGGGATGACGCTGCCCGGCCGGGGCGGCGGCGCATACATGGGCAGCAGCTCAGCGGACTTAGGTTTGGACTCGCCCGGTTTGCGTCCTTCCTGCTCGCGCTCTTCCACGCAGGTGGCGCAGGGGCAGGCGTTGCGCAGCCAGACGAAGCTCCAGGCGCTCTTGTGACCGTCCTTCCAGTCAATCTCCAGCCCCTTGCCCTCGCTCAACAGCACGCGCACCTTTTCAGGCGTCATAGCGATGCGCGGGAGCGGGCGGTTCTGCTCTTGTTCGCGCGCCTTCTCATCCTTCGAAGCGAAGCGGATGCCTTCATGGCTCATAGGTACATTTTAGTTCAGAGTGCGCGGTGCATCGTGGCTGGCCGGGGATGGGCGGCCACCGGCATTGACAAAGCCTGCAACCGGCGCCGCGCGGGTCCCTGAGCCGAGAGCCGGGCGTAGAGAATGCATCCCCGCGGGCCGGTCCGGCTTGCCCGCTTGGCGCGCTAGGGGGTGCGGACGAAGAACCAGATGCTCATGCCGAACCCGATACAAACCACCGCCGTGCGCAGAATCCGTTGCGGAATCCTGTGGGCATTGTGGGCCGAGATATAACCGGCGGCGGCGCAGATGACCATGGCCAGCGCGCAATAGCGCCACACCACCTGACCGCTGACCACGAACATAAGGATAGCCATCCCCCTGGCCAGCGTGATGGCGACCACCTTCAGGGCGTTGATCTCGTGCATATCCTGCCAGCCGGAGAGCGAAAGCATGGTGATGATCAGAAAACCCGCGCCCGCGCCGAAGTATCCGATGTAAAAGCAGACGGCGAGAGCGGCAAGAAAGACCGGCAGGCGACGGCGATGGGCCGGACCTGTGGCGGCGGATCTCCGCAGCGCCAACTGGCGGCTGACCGGACCGCTGATCGCGAAGAGAAGGGCGGCGCCGAGCAACAGCCAGGGCACAATATATAGAAAACTCCGTTGCGGCGTGTGCAACAGGATCAGCGCGCCGGCGCTACCGCCCAGAAAGCCCGCCAGAGCCAGGGGCCAGGCGTGGCGCAGGTTCTTGCGGATGTCTTTCCAGTAGGCAACGATGGAGGTGAACTGGCCCGGCCACAGGGCCACACTGTTCGTGGCGTTGGCCTGCACGGGCAAAACCCGCATGCTCATGATCGCCGGAAAAAGCAGGAACGAACCCCCGCCCGCCACGGCGTTGATCCCGCCGGCCAGAAGAGATGCCGTGGTAAGCCACAACCAGCGCCAATTAATGATTTGGGGAAGAACTGCAGGATGCATCATGCGGACCCCATTGTACCGGAAACACATGAGGGCTGGCGCGGCGGGCGGAGCGAGCGCAGGGCAAACGCATCTTAATCGCTATATGCAGGTGGGGTATCCAAGCTGAGATGGGGCTCTGGAGAAACCCCTGAGGTATTTTGCGGAGTTGAAGGATTCGCGTGTAGAACGAACGCGGCGTCATCTGTTGCAGGATATTGTTTTGATCGCGATTGCGGCGATTCTGAGCGGGGCCGGCGGCTGGGATGAGATCGAGCGCTACGGCAAGGCCAAGAGGTCGTGGTGGAAAAGCTTCCTCCAGTTGCCGCACGGCATCGCCTCGCACGATACGTTCAACCGCGTGTTTCAGGCGCTGGACCCGGCGGAACTGGAGAAGAGTTTTCTGGACTGGCCACCACCTCACCCGGCTGACGGCGGGCGAGGAGGTGGCCATCGACGGCAAGAGCTTGCGGGCACGGCCCAGGCGGAGGGCACGCCCATTGTGCATCCAGCAGGCCGACTCTATCCTGGCGGTAAAGGAAAACCAGCCGTCCCTGTTGGCCGGCATCAAGGATTCGTGCCGGATGCTCGCTGCCGATCGCGTCGATGAGCAGATCGACTGCGGTCATGGGCGCGTGGAGCGTCGCCACTGTTCGGTGCTGGCTGACCTGAGCTTGCTGGACCATGCCGCCGACTGGACGGGGTTGAAAAGCCTGGTGCGCATCCAGGCCGAGCGCTACCACAAGGCGACCGGCAAGACCGGGCATGAAACCGGTTACGACATCTCCAGTCTCAAGCCCGGCGCCACCCAGCTGAACACCGCCATCCGTCAACACTGGGGCATCGAAAACAAACTCCACTGGGTGCTGGATGTAGCCTCCGAAGACCTGAGCCGCAAACGCGCTGGGCACGCCGCCCAAAACTTCTCTCTACTGAACCGCATCGCCTTGCATCTGCTGAAACAGGACAAAACCTCCAAGCTCGGCGTCCCCGGAAAACGCCTCGCCGCTGCAGGGGACCATGACTACCTGCTCACACTACTCAGAGGAGGAAATTAAGATGCGTTTGCCCTGGCTTGAGAACGGGACGAAGCGCCATTCGCCATCGACCTTGGTATACTTCTGTCTTGAGGTTGGCGTCGGATGGGGGCGTGCTTTCCAGGCTGCAATCCGACGTACTTAGGGTGAAGGCTGCGCAATCAGAAATTCGAATGGATTTAGGATGCGCCGATCCTCGCAGGAGGATCGTTAACCGCGATTATCGGTAAGCTATTGAGTTTAAAGGGCGGGAGTAGTTCAGTGGTAGAACGTCAGCTTCCCAAGCTGAATGTCGCCGGTTCGATCCCGGTCTCCCGCTCCATGCTCTTTGCAGCCGCCCTTCACCCTCTTCGCCGCTAGTCTGCTTCCTGAATCTTCAGCACGAAGTATGTAATCGGCTTCTCGCTCGACACCAGCATCTGGTGCGGCGTGCCCGCGGGCACATGTGCCACGTCTCCGGCTCTCAGCTCCTGTGCCGCCCCGCCTTCAATCGCATTGCCGCGCGTTTCGCCCGGGCCCGTTGTTCGCGCGCCGGCAACCGTGCCGCCGGTAACCAGTGTGGCTGCGCCAGCCAGCACATAGAACAGGTCGGCGAATTTCTCGTGGATCTCCGCCTCGCCGTTGCGGCTGCGGAACGACAGCATCGCAGCATGCCGCGGGTACTCGCGCAGCGTCTCGCCGGCCGCACCGTCGCCCAGCTTCGCCAACTTGCGCAGGTAAGCCGCGCGCTCCATCAGAATGGGTGGTGTCCAGTGATCCAGCGGGCCGCGATGCCTGCTCTTTGGAGCCACCTCATCCAACGTCCCGTCTTTCAAAATCTCTTTCTCCAAGTCCATCGCTTCACTCTCCTTGTGGACTTTTCAGTATGCTCCCAAACTCTCGATTGCATCCGCGATGCGCGTCACCGCACCCAGGTGAGCCACGCCCATCCTACCGCAAGCGTCGCCAGCGTTACGGGAATGCCTACCCGCGAGTACTCCCAAAAGCCGATATGCACCTCGCCGCGCGAGCGCTCCACGACGATCAGGTTTGCCACCGAGCCTGTGATGGTGAGATTTCCCGCCAGCGTGCTCGCCATGGCCAGCACCAGCCAGGCGTTGCGCGGACCATGAGACCCCGCCGCCAGCGGCCTCAGCAGCATCACCGCCGGCACGTTGCTCACCACGTTTGAAAGTCCCGCTGTTACCGCCGTAAACACGCCTGTGTTTTGCAGGTTCAGGCGGTCCGCAAAATTGAAGAGGTAATTGGTCAGTCCGGCATTTTCTGCGCCGCCCACAATCAGGAAGAGCCCCACAAAGAACACCAGCACGCCCCAGTCCACTTCGTCATACACCAGCCGCGGCTCGCGCGTGCGGGTGATCAGCATCAGCGCGGCGCCCACCGCGGCCGTCATGGCTGGCGGAAAGCCGGCCAGAAAGCCAGCCAGCACCAGCGCGATCACAATGGCGGGTTTGCGCAGCTCCCGCGCCTTGATCCGCGGCATTTCTCCGGCCGCCTCCCGCGTTTCATGCGGCATGGCGCGCCCGAAGATCCACCGGATGATGATCCAGTCCAGCGCCAGCCCCATCAGCGCCACTGGCCCCAACCGCATCAGGAATGCCCGGTAGCCGATGCCGGAAAACGACCCGATCAGCATGTTTTGCGGATTGCCCGTGATCGTGGCCACGCTGCCGATGTTCGACGCCGTGGCCACGGCCAGCAGATAGGGAAGCGGCTTCAGCCCCATGCGCCGCGCTGCCAGCAGCGCCAGCGGAACCATCGCCAGGCACACAATGTCATTGACGAAAAACGCCGAGAGCGCGCCGGTGAGGAAGATGAGCGTGGGCAGCAGATGGCGTGGCTCCAAGTGCACGACCGCCAGGCCGGCGATCCAGTCAAAGAATCCCGCCAGGTGCAGGCAGCCCACCACCAGCATCATCGAAAACAGCAGCACCAGCGTGCCGAAATCGACGAACCGCAGCGCCTCTCTGGCCGTCACCACGCCGAAGGCGACCATCAGCACTGCGCCGATAATCGCCCCGCCGGGCCGGTCGATCTTCATCCCCGGCAGCTTACCCAGCGCGAACACCACGTAGCTGGCGGCAAAAACGGCGTACGCCGCCGCAATCTGCCATTCGGCAAGGTGTCCGGATGCGGCCGTCATCACGGCCGCCACAAGCTCGGGCAAGCCCATAATGATTGCAGTGTACGCGACGCGGCCTGCGCCTCGCCGTTTTCATGTTGTAAAGGAAGGATTTGCGCGGCGCCCGTCAGCCGCCGCGCTGATGAAGATTCTGATCAGGCCGCCGACTACTCAGCCGCAACCGGATCGATCGAGGCGAAGCGCCCCTTGTTGCCGCGGTCGGTGAACTTCACGCGGCCGGTTACCTTGGCGAACAGCGTATCGTCGGAGCCGATGCCCACGTTCGGGCCGGGCTTGATGCGCGTGCCGCGCTGGCGGACAATGATGGACCCGCCGCTGATGATCTCTCCGGCAAAGGCCTTCACGCCCAGCCGCTGTGCATTCGAATCGCGTCCGTTTGTGGAGCTGCCTCCACCCTTTTTATGTGCCATTGCCGAATCCTCATTCCAGAAGCTGTCAGCTTGCAGCCGGCAGCTCTCAGCAAGTAAGTTTGTGATTCCAAGCCCCCGGCGCGCATCGCAAAAAATTGAAAGCCGATGGCTGAGTGCCGAGATGCTCTGCGCCTAGCTGGCCGCGGTTTCGCCGTAGGTCACGCCGTCGGCCTCAATCGCCTTGATGCGCACCTCGGTAAAATTCTGCCGGTGACCTTGCAGCTTCTTGTACTGCTTCTTCCGCTTGTAGTGGAAGACCAGCACCTTGTCACCGCGGCCGTTGCCGACCACTTCAGCCATCACCTTGGCGCTGGCTGGCTTGGCCAGCGTTCCCGGCTCGCCTGAGACCGCAAGCACGTCGCTGAACTCCACGGTCTGGTCCCCGGAGCCAATCGTCTCTATCTTCAGAACGTCCCCTGGCGCCACCCGGTATTGTTTCCCGCCGGTGCGGATCACTGCGTACATAACAAAGCCTCCAGCGCTCCTTATTGGTCGAGCGCAATCGATTCCGTGTGCTTCAAGTGGGGCGGATACAGACGGTGACTGCATCGGAAGCGGGCCGCACACACGCCGCACGCGGCGTGAACCCAACACAATCCCGCGCTCCCGCGGGCGGGAGCGCGGCGCCGAACTCCTAGATTCTATCGTTAATCCGTGATTCGGGTCAATTTATCGCGGCCGCGCGCCGCCGCTATACTTGCCCCATGCAGCCTGTAAGCATCGTGGCCACTGTCCTCAATGAAATCCAGGACATCGGCCGCATGGTTCCCACTCTTCTGGCGCAGGTTCCTCCGGCGGCCGAGGTCATCGTCGTCGACGGCGGCTCGTCCGATGGCACCTGGGAGTGGCTCGCCGCCGCACAGGCCGCCAACGCCGGCCGGGCTACGCGCCTGGTTGCCATCCGCGACGAAACCTGCAGCCTCAAGTACTCGCTCGGCCCCGTCTCGCGCGGCCGCAACGTGGCCATCGCCGCCGCGCAATCGCAGATCATCGCCTGCGCCGACGCCGGCTGCACCTACGCCCCCGGCTGGCTCGCCAACCTCACCGGGCCCCTCGTCGCCGGCCAGACCCGCTATGCACTCGGCGGCACTTGCCTCGATCCCGCCAGCCACACCATCTGGGACGTCGCCTCGGCGCCCTTTTTCAGCATCAAGCTCGCGCCCAACGAGCCCACAAAATCCTGCACCGCCCGCTCCATGGCCTTCACCACCGAGCTGTGGCGCCAGATCGGCGGCTTCCCGGAAGAGGTCCTCGTCGGCGAGGACACCCTCTTCGACCTTGAAGCCCGCCGCCGCGCGCGCCCCTATTTCGCGCCCAACGCCAAGGCGCTCTATCGCCCGCAAAATTCCTTCCGCTCCGCCACCCATCAGATGGCCCGCTACGCCATCAGCGACGGCCAGGCCGGCGTCCGCTGGTCGCGCATGTTCCGCAACGCCGCCCGCTGCCTCGCGGAAATCATCGTTCTCGCCCTCCTGCCCGTCACCTGGATTCCGTTCCTGGCCATCCTGGCCCTCGAGCTCTGGTACGCCTACCGCCGCGACTGGCGTTACCTGCCGCGCTTCGGATTCAAAGCCATCCTGGCCCGCTTCGCATTCTCCGTCGCCGTTCCCTGGGTCGTCGCCGTCAACCAGATTCGCGGCCGCTTCAGCAGCGAACGCCTCACCAACAAGCAAAACGCCTGACCATCCCCGCATCGCTCATTAGACAGTCATCAGAATCGCAGCCGCGTTACGGCGGCCGCGCTGCTTGCGAATCCCAATAATGCCACGCCAGGCCAACTCATCCCAGCCGCCCGATCTGGCCGGCCATCTCACTGAAGTTGCTCTCGCCTGCCAGCGCCTGCTTCAGCGCGATCCCCAGCATCCCCAGGCGCTGGTCGGCATCAGTCTGGTGGCGCTGGCCAGCCACCAGCCTCAGGCCGCCGTCAAAATGGCCTCCGCCGCCGTCGCCGCCGCGCCTGCCATGTGCGCCGCATGGGTGGCGGTGGGTCAGGCGCTCATGGCCGCAGCCCGGCCTGAAGATGCCGAACGCGCCTACACCCAGGCCATCTGCCTCGACGGTATGGACGCTCTGGCCCACATGGGCCTGGGCGAGCTGCAACTCGCCGCCGGCCGCCCCGCCGAAGCCCTGCGCCACTTCAATCTGGCCCTCAGCCGCCGCCCGAACCTGCCCGCCGCGCACCTGGGCCTGGGCAATGCGCTGGCCTTCATGGGCCGCAATGAAGAGGCGCTTTCGAGCTACACCCGCGCGCTCGCCCTCCAGCCTCGCCTGCCCCAGGCCGAATTTGCCGCCGGTTTTGCGCTCGCCCGCCTGGGCCGCCCCGCTCAGGCTGAAACCCGCTACCGCCGCGCCCTGCTGCAGCGCCCCGATTTCGCCGCCGCCTGGATCAATCTCGGCAGTCTGCTCCGCGAACTGGGAAGTGACATCGCCGCCGAAGCCGCCCTCCGCCGCGCCATCGCCCTGCGCCCCGATCTCGTCTCTGCCTGGGTCAACCTGGCCATCTTGGAGCGCGAGCGCCGCCGTCCCGCCCAAGCCGAAAAATGTCTGCGCACAGCCTTCGCGCTCCATCCCGATCAGGTGGAAACGCTGGTGGCCTGGTGCCAGTTCCGCGCTGCCCAAGGCGACTTGCCCGGCGCCTGGGCCTGGCTGCGCTGGGCCCTCCTGCGCGCGCCCGGCCACGACGAAGCCATCAATATGATGGGCATTCTGCTCCACGCCGAAGGCCGCTTCGCCGAGGCCGTCGCCGCCTTCGAGCGCGCTGAAGCCCTCGGAAACCGTGCCGCCGCGTCCAACCGCGGCAACTCGCTCCTCGATCTCGGCCGCATCAGCGAAGCCCTGCGCGCCCACCGCGCCGCCGTCCGCCGCGACCCCGCCAACCCCGGCGCGCGCTACAATCTGGCCCTTACCCAGCTTCGCCTCGGCCATTGGCGCTCCGGCTGGGCCAACTACGAAGCCCGCTGGCATTTCCGCGAAGTCCATCGCGCTCCGCGGCGCTTTTCCGTGCCCCGCTGGCAGGGCCAGCCGCTCGCCGGCCAGCGCGTTCTCCTCCACGCCGAGCAGGGCCTGGGCGACACCATCCAGTTCTGCCGCTTCGCCGCTCTGGTCGCATCCCGCGGCGGCGTGCCCATTCTCCAGGTGCAGCCGCCGGTCCAGCGCCTGCTGCATGCGCTGTCCGTGGTTCGCACCGCCCGCGCTGAAGTTACCCAGCTCGGCGCCGAGCCCCACTCGGCTGCCCCTCCGCGCTTCGATCTTGAGTGCCCGCTCATGAGCCTCCCCGCCGTCTTCGCCACCACTCCGGAAACTGTCCCCTGGCCCGGCCCCTATCTCGCCGCCGATCCGGAACTGGTCGCCGAAAAGCGCCGCCAGTTTCCCGGCAAAACGCCCGGCCCGCGCATCGGCCTGGCCTGGGCCGGCAACCCCCGCTACCGAGCCGACCGCCAGCGCTCCACGCACCTTGAGACGCTGTTGCCCCTGCTGCGCGCCGTCCGCGCCACCTGGATCTCGCTCCAGAAAGGCGATCCCGCCGCCCAACTCGCCGCCCTGCCCGCCGCCGTCACAGTCTGCGACGCCTCCAGCCGCGACCGCGACCTGGCCGAAACCGCTGCCACCCTCGCCACGCTCGATCTGGTTATCACCACGGACACCTCCATTGCGCATCTGGCCGGAGCCATGGCCAAGCCCGTCTGGATCCTGCTCCCCCATCTCGCCGACTGGCGCTGGATGCAGCTCACCCCAGCCACGCCCTGGTATCCCACCGCGCGCCTGCTCCGCCAGCCCGTCCCCGGCGACTGGCGCAGCGTGGTCAATCACGCCATTGAGTTGTTGGAAGGAATCTGACCGGAACGCCGACGACGGCCGCCCCAGGTTTTGCAATGCTGATGCAACCTCAAACCATGGGTGCCCGTGTAAGATTTTGAGACCTGGGATCGGATGGGGTGATGGGAATATCCAAGACCTGCGCCACCCGCCAGTAAAATCAAGAGGCAGATCCTAGTGGGGTGAGGATTGTCATGGAGAGTCAGCCAAGGTTTTTTCGCGGCTCTTCGGGGCGCGGAAACGCCAACCCGCCGCAACGGAGCCGGCGGAAGTGCAACCGCCCATTTCTCCTCTCAAGCAAGATGTATGCAGCGTGGAAAAGCCAGCAAAGCCAATGTAAGTGAGGACGCCTGCCAAGGTGCCGGCAAAAGCGCTCGATACATGAAAAGTGGCCAGATTGTAAAAGCGGCGGGTAAAGAAACCGGGATCTTGGTGAACATGCCAGAGCCATCGTACTACGCGCCCGAAAAGATTACGCTTCGCCTCCGCAGCCAGGGAGCAGGATGCAATGCTCTGAGACTCTCTGGTTATTCATGATTCCGGGGGGCCTGGAAGGCTCATTTCCACGGGAGTACCGATTGAAAAGCATTCTTCAAATCACTATTCTTCGCGGGCAATGCTTTCTCCCTGCACGGTCCAGGGATTCTCAATTCGGCAATACAGTTCCATGCGCCAATGCATGGTGACCCTGCCCGCGCCCGATGCCGGGAGGCCGGTTCTCCGCTGTCGCATTTTCAGCCGCCGTTGGCCGCCGCACGGAGTGCAAGTCCGCGGGCAACCGACGTGAACTCATTGCCGCCTCGGATCCGCTCTTGACCGAAGCGACTTATGAAGATCCGCCGCACCGCGGGCACAAAGGAGCTGCCGCCGGTGAGGAAGACTCGATCTACTTCGCGCGGCTCAACGCCGGTGCTTTTCAGTAATGCGTCCACGCTGTGCTCGATCGAGGCCAGATCTTCAGATATCCAGCTCTCAAACTGAAGGCGCGTTATCGGAACGCGCAACTCAACCATGGGCGCACTGGATGGGCCATCGCGGAAAGCAAATTCTGCATGCTCCCTCTGCGACAATTCGAACTTGACCTTCTGCACGGCCTGGTGCAGCTGGTAGCCAAGGTCGCCCTCAATGACCGCAATCAGTGCCTCGATCTTCTCCGGCTCAAGTGCACGTATCCGCGCGCTCTTCAGAATCTCGCGGACATTGTTGGTGCGCAGAAAGGAAAGATAGTGCCAACGTTCCAGATGTGCGTAGATCCACGCCGGGACCGCGGGCAGAATCTTGTTGAGCGAACGCGCCTCGGAGTTCGACCCCAGGGCCGGCGATACCAGTTTGCGCACGATCCGCGCATCGAACGCGTCACCGGCCAGTCCCACGCCGCTATTCCCCAGCAGGTCTTCCGGCCGCCGGCCGCGCCGCCGCACCTCCGGGCCTACGCGCAACAGCGAAAAATCGCTCGTACCGCCACCAAAATCGCCGATCAGGATCAGTTCCTCGCGGTCAAGTGTGGCCTCGTAGGCGGAGGCCGCGGCTACCGGCTCCAGCTCGAATTCCACCGCTTCGAATCCCGCCGCCAGGAAGGCCTCGCGCAGCCGTGAGACGGCAAAATCGTCCTCTTCCTCTGATTCGGCGCCAACAAAGCGCACTGGCCGTCCCACGGTGGCCCGCCGGACAGGTTGCATGAATTGCTCTTCCGCCCGTTTGCGCAAGTCGCCGACGATACGGGTGACCAGCTCCTCCAGCCGGTGGCGGCGGCCGAAGACTTCGGTTCCGCTCAGCGAGCGACTGGACAAGTGCGACTTGAGAGACTGGATCAGGCGCCCCTTCTCTTCGGCGTCGAGGTAGCGCTCAATGCCTTCTGAGCCAGAGTAACCATGCACACGGCGCTGCCCGTTCGCGGCCTTTGACTGTTCGAAATAAAGCACCGATCGGCAGGACGGAATCTCTTCGCCGCAAAAAGAAAAACGAACGAGCTGAATTTCTTTGCCAGGCATCTGCATTGCTACCGCGCTGTTGGTGGTTCCGAAATCGATACCGAAAAACACCTGCCGCTGCTCGTCTGACCTCATCTCTTTATTATTCCGCAACGGTGTTGGTCGAACTGACCTCGATGCGCCATCAAATCTTTCACTCGCCCTTTGTCTTGCCAACCATGCAAGCGGTAAACGCCTC
>JAJZME010000044.1 GCA_021803035.1 Acidobacteriota bacterium
GATCCGATGCAATAAGGCAGCTTCTGGCTCCCAGCCCTAGCCCTTTTCTGCACGGCCAGCACCGCATTGTTGCGCGGGAGAATCCCGATTAGGAGAGACTTCCGAGAGCGAAGAGCGAAAAGCTGAGAGCTGAAAGCTGAAAGCTACAACCAACCGGAGACACACGATGAGCATTCTGATGGTGACGGGCATTGAAGGCGCCGGGAACTGCGCCGCTGTGGTGAGCGCGCAACTGGGCACAGAGATCGAGGTTGCCGAGGGTCGCAAGGCGGCGCTGACGGCGTTGCGGACTCGGGAGTTTCAGGCCGTGGTCGTGGATGAGACGCTGGCCGAGTGCGATCCAGCGGCGGCGGAGGCAATCTGGGAGCGGGCCGGCTTGGCGATTCCCCTGCAAATCAACTTTGCGGTGTCCGGCGCGGCGCGTCTGGTCCGGGAGATTCGCGCCGGTTTGCGGCGTCGCGAGCGCGAGCAGATGCTGGCGCGGCGCGCGGCGGCGGCGGCCATGGAAACGGAGCTGAAGTCCACGGTGGCCGGGCTGCTGCTCCACTCGCAACTGGCGCTCTCCGGCAGCGGCGTTCCCGCGCCGGTGGCGGAAAAGATGCGCATGGTGGCGGAGCTGGCCGGCAGCCTGCGCCGCCAGTTGAGCGCGCCTCTGGATGTGCGCGGCGGTTCGGCGGCCTGAAGCGCCGTCGCCCGGACGATTTCGCCTCAAGGCGGGTGCTCACGGTCAAAGTTTGATTGCGTTGCACGCGCAACGCCGGGGTGAAGCAGGCCCCGGCGCCTTTTTCTGCGCGCCGCTTCGCTCCCGCGGCACGCTTCGGCCTGCCCGGCGATAATGGGAGGAGGAACATGAAAGATACGGCCGTACTCCTCATTGATTGTCCTGACCGCAAAGGACTGGTGGCGCGCGTCTCGGGGCTGCTCTACGAGCGTGGCGCGAACATTCTGCACGCCGACCAGCACATCGACCACGAGCAGGGGTTGTTCTTCATGCGCGTGGAGTGGGAACTGAATGGCGTACCCTCCGGCGAGGCGGGCTTCGATCTCGATGGCTTCAAGGCGGCCTTCACGCCTCTGGCTGCCGAGCTGGGCATGCGCTGGCGACTAAGCGCGAGCGCGCGGCGGCCGCGAGTGGCGCTGTTCTGCTCGCAATATCTGCACTGCATTGCCGATCTGCTCTATCGCTGGCGCACGGGCGAGCTGGCCTGCGAGATTCCCCTCATCCTCTCCAACCATCACGAGGTGGCGGAACTGGCCGCATTTTACGGCGTCGATTTCGAGCATACGCCGGTGACGGCGGAGACGCGCGCCGCGGCGGAACAGCGGCAACTGGATCTGCTCGCCGGCCACGGCATCGAGCTGGTGGTGCTGGCGCGCTACATGCAGATCCTTTCGCCCGCATTCGTGTCGCACTACCCGGCGGCCATCATCAACGTGCACCACTCGTTTCTGCCCGCGTTCACCGGGGCCCGTCCCTACCACGCCGCGCACGAGCGGGGCGTCAAGCTCATCGGGGCCACCAGCCACTACGTTACCGCGGAACTGGACGACGGTCCCATCATTGAGCAGGACGTGGCGCGCATCAGCCATCGCGACCAGGTGGAGGATCTGGTGGCGCGCGGCCGCGATCTGGAGCGCATGGTGCTGTCGCGCGCGGTGCGCTGGCACCTTGACCGGCGCATCCTTTGCTACGGGAACAAGACGGTGGTCTTTGACTGAGAAATGGCGCGTCCGCACGTGGCTTGAGCAGGGCCGGCGAGACCGGCGCAGCTTCAGTGAATGGCGAATTGAAATTGTGCGCGAAGCCGAGTCCCGCGCCCGGACCCAGGCGGCAGTGCGGCAGGCCTGGCAGACCGCATAAAAGAAGATCTCCGCCGCCTGACAAGAAGCGGCGGAGACGCAGTTCAAGCGGCCTATTTCAGGCCGAAGTCGAGCGAAGCGATGAATTCGCGCGGCGCTCCCGGATCGACCAGCGTATACCCGCCGAAGCTGGTCCCGAAGTAACCGCCGCTGGTGATGTAAGCAGTTGGGTTGTACTCGCGGTTGAACAGGTTCTCCACGCCGAAGGTAACCTTCATCGGCACATCTTCCAGGCGTCCGGGAAAGAGCCCGTTGACGGTTCCATCGGTGTTGAAGTTCACCACGCCATAGCCTGGCACCGTTTCCTTGGTAGGTGCGTTGTTCACGTTGCTGAACAGGTAGCGCGTACCGACGTACTGCCACCAGATGCCGGGCGTGAGAAGGAAGCGATTGTGGGCGGACGCGAAGTAGGTCGTTACGCCGAGGTTGGTGGAGTATTTGGGATTGTTGGAGATGGGATAACTCCCAAAGTTTTGTTTCGATCCGCTCGGAATGTACGAGAGGAAGTAGTTATGCTGGATGATCGCGTTGCCGTGAATGTGCAGATACTTTCCCGGTGCGTTATCGAAGTTGATTGAAACACCGTTATTCACACTGGAGGCAAGCGCGACAGCAGCCGGCAGGCTGAGCTGGGCGGTCTGGGTAACCACATTTACGTGACTCAGCTTGTCGTGGAAGTAAGTTACGTCCAATGAGCAGTTGCCCATCGCGGAGGCCGGACATTTCGTAACCAGGAAGCCCCCCTCGATGTTTTCGCTCCTGACGGCCCTTAGTTGCGCAATGTTTACGCCGTTCGTGGCGCGATTGGCGCCGAATGCCGAGTCTGTTGGGTTCTGGTAGGTAATGGCCAGGTTGCCGTGCAGTTTCAGCCACTTCGTTACCAGTCCTTGTACGCCGAGAGACGGCGCGAAATCCAGGAAGTTCTTGTGCGCAGACGGAGCCTGCTGGTTATCGTTCGCCGGGTTCCCGTCGGGAAAGTCAGAAAGTCCGGTGTTGTAGTAGTCCGTACGGAAAAGTTGCTCCGCCGCGCCGGGAATAAGAACGAGCCGGTCACGTAAGAAGTCAACGCGGTCCTGAAGATAAAGAAAACCGTAGTCGGTGTACAGTCGGTCCGCATTGAAGAAAGCCGGGCTGGTCTTGCTGGTGCCGAGTGAGGAGTTAAACAGCGCCACGGGATTGTGGTAGTCGCCGTGCATCCAGTAGCCGCCAACGGTGATGATGTTGTGCGGCGCGGTGATGGCAAGCGAACTGCTGTTGCCCACCGTATTGGAAGTGGGGTCGTATAACTCATGGCGAACGGTGTAGTCAGGCCCGTAAAAGTTCACGTCGCGATTGTGTAATCTGTACCCGTGCCGGTACCACGAGGCGGACCGGAACGACATGTGCGGGGAAATCTCCAGCGCAAGCTTGCCATAGACAATGTCACTCTGCGTCTTGATTTGCTTGTTCCAGACTTTCTTTGCGAGGGAGGAGTAGAAGCCGCTGGTGGCCTGACTGTAATACTGTACGTTGGCGGGAATCGTAGAGCCGGGCTGGGCATCGGGGCCATACAGGCCGGTGGTGGTAACTGCATCGCCGTAGTGATGGTTGGACGCGGGAGTTATGGGCGCAATTGGAAGGAAGTTAGGACGATACTCCGTGTTGCGCCCGTGGTAATAGCCGATGCCGATGGTGCCGTTGGAAAACTGTTTGAGCACTTTTGCGAAGACAGCGTAGCCCGAGGAAGGCGCAGGGAAGGTGGGGATGCCTGTGGTGCCGACGCGGAAGGTGTCATTCATGGCGTAACCGAAGGCAAGCACGCCCGCCCATCCGTTATGCAGACCGGTATTGGCGACGAAATGAGTGATCGACGTGTTGTAACTGCCGTAGTCGGTGCCGAAGCTGATCAATCCGCCCGGCGTTGTTTTCGGCTGATAGGGAACGTAGTCGACCGTGCCGCCGAGACTGTCGAACCAGCGATTCGACGGCGCGCCGGGTCCATAGTCTACCCCGATGTGAGAGATCATGTTGGTAATCGGAATCTGGGTGGTTTGCCACTGTCCGTTGTTGGAGATCATGTTATTCATGGGGATGCCATCGAAGAGAAAGGCGATGCCGTTGCGCAGCACGTCGCCATTGACGCTGCTCCAGCCGCCTTTTACGCCGCGCAGCACCACCTCGCTCCGGGCCGTAGCCGCAACACCGCCGTAGCCGTAGACGAAGACTCCAGGAGCCGCGGTGAGCGCCTGGGCCGCGCTGCCGAAGGGGCCGGCCACAGCATTGATCTCGTCGCGTGAAATGCTCGCTTGTGTCACCGCGGTTGCCGGTGATCCTTGCGCGGTTACCGTGACGGACTGCAAGACGGACGTGGGATGCAGTGTAATGTTAACGCTAAGGGCCTGATTGCTCTTCAGGGAGATATTGCTTTGATGGTACGGATTGAAGCCCTTCAGAGTAATGGTCAGGTCATAGACGCCGGGCGGGAGTCCGCTGAGACTGAATGCGCCATGGGAGTTGGTGGCCGAGTTGAATACTGCGCCGGATTGTTTGTTGGTGAGCGCGATATGCGCTCCGGAAACCGGCGTTCCCGCTGTACTGGTTGCGACGACGTGCAGGCTGGCGGCGGTCTGGCCAAAAGCACAGCGCGCTTGCAACAGGGCTGTTGCGCACAACACTATCAAGGCAGCTATGAGGCTGCGTGACACTTTCATACGGATCCTCTCACAAGAATTTGTTTGGGCCTGCGTGCGAACTCGGAAGCGCACAAGGGGAAGAGCCAATTCGATTCATTGCGGCGCGGACGCAACCAATCTGGCCAACTGACGGAAGCAGTCTTGCCGGAATCAGATTGTCGAGGGCAGACTTTGCAGCGCATTGAACTTGCGATGAATATTGTGTTGATCGGAGGGTAATCGCTTCGCCGAGCGGACAGCGCCTGGCGAAAATGAAGGCGCCTTCATCGCGGTTTCAAGAAGATGAAATATATCTGACTGCCCACCATTGCCGGCCAGCGAAGGCGTCGGGGTGGTGCAATTGCCAACGATGAGCGGCGCTGCAGGAAGCAGTCCCAATGAAGCCTCAGCCACGAAGCGCATCCGGCATCAAGAAAGCCGCTGGCGGTTCATGTGACGTCTCTGACCACTTCAACCTGGACCAACCGGAGCGGTCCAGATCCCTGGGGCTCGACGAGTGATTTATGGTTGCGGGGGCGGAAGCGAATGTCCAATTTTTCGGACATGGAACCTGTAATGGCACATTGAAAATCGTCCGGATAGAGATCGATTTCTTCTAACTCCCGCAAATCACATAACTCGCTCAACTCACACGAAAGTGTGACTCACTTACACGTTCTATGCATCAAGTCTGGACAGTGCGTCAATGTGCTGAAAAGGCTCCGGGGACCAATCCTGTTGGCAAATAACTGGAATGAAGTGATATAGGCGGAATGGCGTTTCATCTCAGTGAGGCAGGGCAGGCACGGCAGGCGTCTTTGATTTGGCGCAGCTCATTCCTTTGGTAACTTCAAAGAACCGTTCCTTCCGGATAGAATTACGGTGACCGAAGTTATCATCCGTTATTCAAAGGACAATACCATTAGCACACGACTACGACTGAGCGATCTGCTAATTCACTCCAAAATGGTTACCGAGGAAGATGTGGCCAAGGCGGTAGCCCGCTCCCGTGAGCACGGCGGGCGTATGGCCGACAATCTGATAGCGTTGGGGGCTATCGATCAGAAGACTCTCGACGCCTTTCTGCGCCGTATCCCGAAAGAACCAAAGGACATTCTATCGACGCGCATCGATGGGGTCGATTTGATGGGCTTGTTGCTCAAGCTAATCTATCGTGACCGCCTGGAGACCTTGCGCCAATTTATCGATGCCATCAAGCTGCCCTATCCCATCGTGCTGGAATTGGTGCGCATGGCCATCGATCGGCAGTTGTTGCAGACGCTGGGATCGCGCTATTCCGATAATCCGATTGACTTGAGCTATTCCTTCACGGAAGGCGGCCAGCGCTGGACCCTCGATGCCCTGGATCGCATGGGCTACACCGGACCCGCACCGGTCACGATCGAACAGTTCGATCATCAGATCAGATCACAAAAGCCCACCAACGAAGCGATCAACTTCGATCGCATCCGCAGGTCCATCGGCGAGCTTACCTTCGAGGACCGCATCATCGAGCAGTGCGGGCCGGCGCTCAACTCGGGACGCGCCATACTGCTTTACGGGCCACCGGGCAATGGCAAGACCTCGGTGGCGTATTGCTTTGCCAGCATATTCACCGACGTGATTTATGTTCCCTACGCAGTGATCGTGGAGGGACAGTTCATCCGGGTTTACGACCCCAGCATTCACGTCGCTCTGGATCCCGTCGGCATCCAGACCGATACGGGTCATTCCTTCACGCGGCATGACGAATACGATGCTCGCTGGGTTCCCTGCCGCAGGCCCTTCGTGGTAACTGGGGGCGAACTCACGCTGGAGATGCTCGACCTGCGCTTTGACAAGCTGGGCAAGTTCTATGAAGCGCCCCTGCACGTCAAGGCCCTGGGCGGCTGCTTTGTTATTGACGACTTTGGCCGCCAGTTAGTCAAGCCTACCGACCTGCTGAATCGCTGGATTGTGCCGCTCGAAAATCGCGTCGACTATCTCAAGCTGCACACCGGCAAAAGCTTCAGCATTCCCTTCGAAGAGCTGGTCATGTTTTCCACCAACCTGGAGCCGGAAGACCTGATGGATCCGGCCTTCCTGCGCCGCCTTCCCTACAAGATCGAAATCGGCGCGCCGACCCTGGATAACTTCAGGATCATCTTCGAAAAAGAATGCGCCCGGCAGGGAATGGAGGCCGAGGAAGGGATCTTTGAATACATTGCCCACAAGATCCGATACGAAAAGAACATGGATTTTGCGGCGTATCAACCGCGGTTTATCGTGGACCAGGTGGTAGCTACCTGCCGGTTCATGGAGCAGACTCTGCACTTCGAACCGCGCTATATCGACTATGCGCTGGACAATCTGCGCGTCAGGCACAAGAGTTTTTCCGAGGCAGCCACCAACACTGCAGCCCGTGTTGCCTGACTCAGCCGGCTGACGGATTCTTCGTCCCATCATCAAAATAGGCGCCCCCCTGGAGCTTTGGGGGGCTGTCTTTTGCCGTATAGAGCGGGATCGTCCGCGGCCCACCCTGTCGGAGCGATGTGGTATCCACCGGTGCCGCAAGAGCTGGCGCGCGATCAGGAATGCGCGTCTCGCGCCAAACCCGCCCGCCATCTTCCGCACGAATATCAACCTGGATGCCCAACCACTTCGCTGTTTCGCGTTCCTGCAATTGCCCCAGCGGCGGGCATCGTTATGCAGCGGCAGGCGCGACGTGCTAGACTAAGCTTGTCAGGTTGATTCTAAAGCGTTAATTTATAACGAATTAATAATGAAGATTTCAATTCCAAGAGAAACGCATCCGGGGGAAAGTCGCGCGCCCCTGACGCCACACAGCGCCGACAAGCTGGTCAAGCTCGGCGCCCAGGTGGAGGTCGAAGCTGGTCTTGGCACTGCCGCCGGATTTCCCGACGCGGCTTATACCGAAGCGGGTGCGACGATGACGAGCGACCGCAAGGCCCTCATCAGTTCCGCCGACATTGTCCTACGCCTGCGCAAGCCGCCGCTAGAGGAGATCGCCTGGCTCAAGCCGGGAGCCATCCACGCCAGTTTGCTTGATCCGTTCAACGAAAAAGAGCTGGTCCAGAGACTGGCCGAACACGGCGTGAGCGCGGTCAGCATGGAATTCATCCCGCGCACGACCCGTGCCCAGTCCATGGATGTGCTCTCGTCGCAGGCGAACCTGGGCGGTTACGAGGCGGTGATTCTGGCCGCGTCCTATTCCAACAAGATCTTCCCCATGATGACCACGGCGGCGGGCACGATTCTGCCGTCCAAGGTGTTTATCATTGGCGTCGGCGTAGCCGGATTGCAGGCCATTGCCACGGCCAAACGCCTCGGCGCCAAAGTCACGGCCTACGACACCCGGCCCGTTGTGGAGGAGCAGGTGAAGTCGCTCGGCGGCCAGTTCCTGAAGATTGACCTGGGCGAAACCGGGCAGACCAAGGAAGGCTACGCCAAGGCGCTGACCGAGGAGCAGATCCAGAAGCAGCGCGACGCGATGAACAAGACCTGCGGCGACTCGGACATTGTGATCACCGCCGCGCAGGTGTTCGGGCGCAAGGCGCCGATTCTCGTCACCGCGGAGATGCTGGACGCCATGAAGCCTGGCAGTGTGGTGGTTGACCTCGCCGTCGAGACCGGCGGCAATGTGGAAGGCGTGGTTTATGACCAGGTGACCGACCGCAAAGGCGTGAAGATCGTCGGTGTCGCCAATCTGCCCGGCCGTGTGCCGCTCCACGCCAGTCAGGTCTATTCCGCGAACCTGGTTGCGTTCGTCAGCGAATTCTGGGACAAGGAGAAGAAGGCCTTCGTGCTGAACCTGGAGGATGAAATCATCAAAGGCTGCCTGGTGACGCACGACGGCAAAATCGTAAACGAAAAACTTATCACCAAACCCAATTGATTCACTATGAGCGAACAAATTCTCATCCTGTTCATCTTCGTGCTCGCGGTTTTCGTTGGCTTTGAAGTCATTTCCAAGGTGCCTTCGCTGCTGCACACGCCGCTGATGTCGGGCACCAATGGCATCCACGGCATCATCCTGCTCGGCGGCATGCTGGTACTTGCCAAAGCGGACAACAGCCTGGTGCAGGCGCTCGGTTTTGTGGCGGTGATCTTCGGCTCAGCCAACGTCTTTGGCGGGTTCATGGTCACGGACCGGATGCTGCAGATGTTCAAGAAAAAGAAATAACCATGAATTCCACCCTCGCCTTCATTTTTATCGGTGTCGCGGTTCTCTTCATCCTGGGGATGAAATTCCTCAGTTCGCCGAAGACGGCGCGCAATGGAAACCTCATCGCCGCTCTGGGCATGTTGATTGCCTTTTTCGCGACCCTTCCGCTGCTGCACTTTGCGCCCCATCACGCAAAGCTGAACGTGATTCTCATGGTGGCTGGCATCGTCGTCGGCCTCATACTTGGCGCCATCGGGGCTTACTCGGTCAAGATGACCGCGATGCCGCAGATGGTCGCGGCCTTCAACGGCCTGGGTGGCGGCGCGGCGGCGCTGGTGGCGAGCCTGGAATTTCTGCGCGGCGCGCAAACGGGAAGCATCGCAGTGATCGAGACCCTTCCGATGCTCTTCGCCATGCTCATCGGCTCGCTGTCGTTCTCCGGCAGCATCATTGCTTTCCTGAAGCTGGAGGGGAAATTTGAGAAGCCGTACACCTTCCCCGGCATAAACATTTTGAACGGTCTCATCCTGCTGACCATGCTCGGCCTGGCCGGATACCTGATCTTCGGGCAAGCGTCCAATTCGACCGCGTTCATCGTCATGTTTGCGCTTGCGCTCATCTTTGGCGTCGCGATGGTCATGCCCATCGGCGGGGCAGACATGCCGGTCGTCATCTCGCTGCTCAACTCCTTTACCGGCTTGGCCGTAGCGGGCGACGGTTTTGTCATCCACAACCTTTCCATGATCGTTGCCGGCACGCTCGTCGGTTCCTCCGGCACATTGCTGACCCTGCTGATGTGCAGGGCAATGAACCGGCCGATCACCAACGTCCTGTTCGGCGCCTTCGGTTCCGGGAGCGGGGGCGGCGAGGCGTCTGCCGAAGGTGTCACCGGAACCGTTAAGCCCATTCAGGCCGACGAAGCCGCGCTGCTGCTGAGCTACGCGCAGCGGGTGGTGATCGTACCCGGCTATGGCATGGCCGTGGCGCAGGCGCAGCATCAGGTCCGGGAGCTGTCCGACGAACTCGGCAAGCACGGCGTGGAAGTGCAGTTCGCCATCCATCCCGTCGCCGGCCGCATGCCCGGTCACATGAATGTGCTGCTGGCCGAGGCCAACGTTCCCTACGACCAGCTCCAGGAAATGGACGCCATCAATCCTTCCATGGATCGCGTCGGAGTCTGCCTGGTCATCGGCGCCAACGACGTCGTCAATCCCGCCGCGCGCGAGCAGAAGAGCAGCCCGATCTACGGCATGCCCATCATCGAAGCCGACCGTGCCAAGATCGTCATCGTCATGAAACGCTCCATGGCCACGGGCTTTGCCGGCATCCAAAACCATCTCTTCTACCGGGACAACACGCGCATGCTCTTTGGCGACGCGAAAGCTTCGCTCAACGCGCTCATCGCCGCGGTCAAAGCCAGCTAGCAGCCTGTGGGAATGGCGGGTTTGGGAAGGGCACGACCGACGGACCAGTGCTTCAGCCCTGACTGCGGTAAATAGCCTAAAATGAGGAGTTGGGGCACAACTTTGTTTGTGCCGCGTGAGACGCCGATATCAGCGGGCTTCAGAAGCCGCAGAGGGACAGCTTTCCCCGAATTTAGACTTTTGCCACAGGCTGGCAGGCATCGGAAGAAAAATGGCAAACCGCAATCTCCCTGAACAGAGCAACTCCGCACCCATGGCTGCGGCGGCGAGTGCCTCGTCCGTCGTGGAAGGCGAATTGACGCCGACGGTCCGCGTCGTCCGGTTTGTGATTGCCGCTCTGGTAGTCGGATCGATCCTCATCGGCATTTGGGAGGCGGCCACAGGCCAGCCGCAGGGCAAAGCGGCGCTGGTGAACGGTCTGTTTCTGACCGAAATCTGCCTGGCCGGTGTCCTCATTCTTCTCGGCAGCCTTGTTGAGGGATTTGGCTTTGGGCTTTCGCTGGGAACCCGCTGGCCTTACACCCGCAACATCCTGGTGCTGATGATCCAGGGAGATCCCGAAGCGGCGCATCGCGTGGTGGCCACCCTGGTGGGGCTCATCGCGGTGGCGCTGGTCATCCTCGCGCCGGGTTCGGCCACCGTGAATGGCCTCGTATTTATTGTCATCACCGCGCTGTTCGGCATCGGAACCCTCCATGTTCTCTCTGGCCGGTTTCCGTCGTTTGTGCATGGCACCCACGGCCTGCTCGCATACGGAGTTTTCCTCAGCTATCTCACCGGCTTTCTCTACCCCGGGATGCCATTCTGGTCATATCTCCGGGGCATGTGGGCCCTCCATCCGCTGCTCTTCACGGTATTCCTGGGAGGCGCGACCACTGGCCAGCGCGGCTTCGGCGAGCCCATCGGGGCATTCTATAAACCCCGGCGGCTGGCCCACTGGATGGTGGCGGCGCATATCGTCTCGGCGTTGTCCCTGGTGGCCACCCTGGGTTATCTGATGCCGGCATTTCCGGTGGCCTTCTATTTGGCCGTCGCGCAGGTCGCAGTAGGATTTCTGCTCTTCCACGCCGTCAATCTCAAGCCCAAGAATCCGGGGATCATCGTCGCCTTCCACCAGTGCATGGTGCTTTTTATTGCCATAGCGGTTGTCGCCGTGCTGCGATAAAAGCCCACGCGGCACACGGCTTGCGGGGTGATTGCTTGCCGGCCTGCGTCAGGCCGTGCCGCTTCATGATCTCCATCATCTTCGTCCGGTCCGGTGGCCCGCCCGCCGCCGCGTTGATTACCTCTGCCGACTCGCGGAAAAACTGTGGCCCAATCGCCGCCGGCGTCACCATGCACAGCACCTTCACGCCCTGGCCGGTGTTGTTGTCAAAGCGATGCGCCGCCCCGCGGGTTCAATCATCGCAAGGGCTTCATGCTTTCCGCGTTCTTTGCGGCAAGCACGGGACAAGCAACGCGGCGCCTTCCCGCACCCGGCTGCTTGCACCTCAGGTCAGGATTCATTTCGCCCAGTCCCAAGAACAGCGCGGGCGCCATTCCCGGCGGAATGGCGCCCTGTGGGCCCCAGCCTTGCGCTCCCTGCTACACCTTTACTACCGGATTTGCGGCATAATGCATCAGCACCGCTACCGCACAGCTGGTCAGCCGTGTCTCGGCCGAGTCCGCGCGGCTGGTGAGAATTGCCGGCACCCGCGCGCCCAGCACGATGCCCGCCAGTTGCGCTCCACCCAGGTACTCAAGCTGCTTGGCCAGCATGTTGCCGCTCTCGAGGTCCGGCACCACCAGGATGTCCGCCTGGCCGGTGACGGGCGAAACCAGCTTCTTGATGCTGGCCGCCCTTGTGCTTACCGCCGTGTCGAAGGCCAGCGGCCCATCCAGAATGCCGCCCGTAATCTGCCCGCGGTCGGCCATCTTGCATAGCGCCGCCGCGTCCAGGGTCGACTTGATCTTGGGGTTCACCGTCTCCACCGCCGACAGCAGCGCCACCTTGGGCTGCGGAATGCCCAGCGCATGCGCCAGGTCGATGGCGTTCTGGACGATATCGACCTTGTCTTCCAGCTCCGGCGTAATATTGATTGCCGCATCGGTGATCAGCAGCGTCCGCGCGTAGGCCGGGGTATCCATAATGAACACGTGCGAGATGCGCCGCGCGGTGCGCAGGCCGGTGTCGCGCTGCATGGCCGCCTTCATCATCTCGTCAGTGTGCAGGCTGCCCTTCATCATTGCCTGCGCGCCGCCCGACCGGCAGATGGCGACGCCCAGGGTTGCGGCCTGCGCCTCGGTGTCGGCGTTGAGGATGGGACAAAGCGCGATGTCCACGCCGCTCTTCTCGGCCAGCGCCTTGATCTCCGCTTCCGGCCCGATCAGCGTCGGCTCGATCAGTCCCTCATTGGCCGCCTCCACGGCGCCGCGCAGAGCCACGTCCGTCAGCGGCCACACCACCGCTGTGGTGATCGCCGGCAGGTTCTTGCAGCGCTCGATGAATTTGTGAAACACGTGGTAGTCCGCCGGATGTCCAACCAATGGATCGACTGCAACGGACTCAGCCAGTTGGGCAAGATCGCTCATGAGAAAATTCTCCTTGAGGCCCGGCATCTTGCACGCAGCCTCTTGAGAACATTCTCGCCTTCCGCCGCTGATCCGCATGTGTCTATGGTCACAGTACGGGTTGCCGTCTTCCAGCGCGGTATGATTTGGCCGCATCGGCGCCGTTCAGACGCGGGCGCTATTTAATGCCGATCACCATCGAATCCGGTCCCACCAGGTGCTCGACGCGCGTCTGGCGGAAGCCCGCATCCTGCATCCAGGCCATGCACTGCGCCCCGGTGTAGTCGAATCCGCCCCTGGTCTCGACCAGCATGTTCAGGCTCATCAGCAGGCCGAAGCTGTTCTTTCGCCGGTCGTCGTCGATGACCGCATCGTAAGCCAGGAACGCGCCGCCTTCGGGCAGAGCTTCGTATGCCTTGCGAATCAGCATGCGCTTCTCGTCCAGATTCCAGTCGTGCAGAATGTGCCCCATCATGATGACGTCGGCGCGGGGCAGCGGATCGGTGAAGAAGCTGCCGCCGCGGAACAGAATCCGCTCCGTCAGGCCGTGCCCGGCCACGTATTCCTCAAAGATGGGACCCACCTCGGGCAGGTCGAATCCGATGCAGGAGAGGTGCTGATTTCTGAGCGCCACCTGCACCAGCAGGTCGCCCTGCGCCGGGCCTGCGTCGGCCGCGGTCCGGTATTTGTTCCACGGAAACTTCGACGCAATGGCCATGTTGGCTCCGCGGCTGACGCCGGTCATCGCGCCCAGAAAGTTCTTCAGCCGATCCGGATCGGCATAGAGCGCGGCAAATGCATTGGTTGCGCCCGGGCCGCCCTCACTCTGCGGCTGTCCGGTGCGGAGCGCCGTGGTCAGCTTATTCCAGTGGAAATACAGCCGGCGGTTGGCCATCTCCAGAATGCCGCCGATATAGGAAGGCTTGCGCTTGTCCAGATAGAGATCGGATGCGGGAGTGTTGAAATACACGCCCTCATGGCGCTCCAGGAATCCGAGCGACACCAGGGCGTCAAGGAAGTCATGCGCAGAGCGCGGATGCAGGCCAAGCCGGCCGCTGAGAGTTTCCAGGTCTTCCGGACTCTTCGCCAGTTCGGTGAAGACCTCCATTTCCACCGCGCTGAGCAGCGTCTTTGAGGCCAAAAAGGCAAGGCCGGTTTGCAGAATGTGATCGGGCGACGGCGCGGACACAGAAGCAGTATGCGCCGCAGAGGCGGGCATCGTAGATGCAGACATGTTGGAATCAACCTCCTTCATTCGGGCCGGTGGATGTTCCCAGGGAGAAGCGGCCTGCAGATCGCTGCCATCGGCGAGGATGACCGATAGGGAAGAACCGCATGGCAGTGAATTGCATGAGTGTACATCATCCGCTTCGGCCTGGCGAATCTTTTTCCCAATCCGCGCCGGCGGGGCTGCTCCGTGACTTCCGCTCCGCCATGGAAGCAGGCAGATTTGCCGCGCGGGCGGGGAACACGGATCCTGCCGCCAAAAGCGACTCTGAGCGCGTTTGCCATGTGCGAGGCCATCGACCCAAGCTGGCGGCGACGTTGGCCCGGCTTCTTCTGCGAAGAAAAGAGCGCAGAATCGCGGCAAAAATTTGCTTGCAATATGCAAGACATATCGGCAAAAATCGCTTTGCGGTGTTCCCCTTGCGAGGTTAGCGCGCTGTATACCGCCGCAATCATCCTTGGTGTTCGATCTGCGAGGAGGTCGATTATGAGCAACGTGCGTGTGCTGGTTGGAACGCGCAAGGGCGCGTTCATCCTGAGCGCCGATGGCCAGCGCAAAGACTGGACCGTCGAAGGGCCGTTCTTTGCCGGCTGGGAGATCTACCACATAAAGGGCTCGCCCGTGGACCCCGCGCGCATTTATGCGTCGCAGACCAGCGGCTGGTTTGGCCAGATACTGCAGCGCTCCGACGACGGCGGCAAAACCTGGCAGCAGCCGGGCACGCCTGTCGGCGAAGAGCCCGGCGCGTGGCCGCCCAAATCGGCAAGCAACCGGTTTGTTTACGACCAATCCGCCGCAAGCGGCAAGCCGCTCACCACGCATCAGTGGTACGACGGCACGCAGCATCCCTGGGAGTTTAAGCGCGTGTGGCATCTGGAGCCTTCGCTGACCAAGCCTGAAACGGTTTATGCCGGAGTGGAAGACGCCGCTCTCTTCCGCTCCGACGACGGCGGCGAAAACTGGCAGGAAATTTCCGGATTGCGCGGGCATGGCACCGGCCCGCGCTGGCAACCGGGTGCAGGCGGCATGTGCCTGCACTCGATCCTCCTCGATCCGTCCAACCTCGACCGCATTTATATCGCCATCTCGGCTGCCGGGGCTTTCCGCACCGACGACGGCGGGGCCACCTGGAAGCCCATCAACAAAGGGCTCTACTCGAAGTACATTCCCGATCCCACGGCGGAGGTCGGCCACTGCGTGCATCACATCGCCATGCACCGCTCGCGCCCCGGCGTGCTGTTCATGCAAAAACACTGGGACGTGATGCGCAGCGACGACGCCGGCGAAAGCTGGCGCGAGGTCAGCGGGAACCTGCCCACCGACTTCGGCTTTGCCATCGACGTCCACGCGCACGAGCCGGAGACGCTGTACGTGGTGCCCATCAAGAGCGATTCCGAGCACTTTCCCCTCGACGGCAAGCTCACGGTCTATCGCAGCCGCAGCGGCGGCGACGAGTGGGAACCGCTTGCGCGCGGCCTGCCGCAGAAGGACTGCTATGTGAATGTGCTGCGCGACGCCATGGCTGTCGACTCGCTCGATGAGTGCGGCGTGTACTTCGGCACCACCGGTGGCCAGGTTTATGCCTCGCCCGACGCGGGCGAAACCTGGGCGCCGATTGTGCGCGACCTGCCTGCCGTGCTCAGCGTGGAAGTGCAAACGCTGCCATGATCCGCGTGGTTCTTCCCTACCACCTGCGCAACCTGGCCGGCGTGGCAAGCGAGGTCCAGCTTGAGGCTGCCGCGCCGGTGACGCTGCGGTCGGTTCTCGATGCACTTGAAGCACGCTACCCCATGCTGCGTGGCGCCATCCGCGACTACACGACGCAGCAGCGCCGACCGTTCCTGCGCTTCTTCGCCTGCGAGCAAGATTGGTCAAACGAATCGCCGGATGTGGAGTTGCCGGAAGCGGTAACCGCGGGCCGCGAGCCGCTGCTGATTATTGGCGCGATTGCGGGCGGCTGAATCAGGTGTGTTGTTCGCGGGCTCGATTCCCGCGTGACGGAAGATGGCATTACCAAGAGCAGGAAAACGCCATTCCGCGGCGAGGGCTTCGGTATTCCCGAGCAGCGGAGTCGCAGGCGGGAGCGTGGGCTGGTCAGGAAAACCCCTGATCATGGAATGCATCCCAGAGCCACCTTGCGCTCCGCCCAGTTCCTGCAGGGTCTTCGAGCGCTCACTGCGCGCAGGCGTGGGCAAAGCCGGCTCCGTTGGTTCGACGAGGGGCAGCAAATCCGGAGCCAGTCCTTTCAGGATCTGCACCGCCAGCGCGCTTGTGAACTCGTAATTGTCTGAGCTCTTTCCCGGCACAAACGCAAGCACCGTCCCGAAGAGCCGCTCGCCGATGAAGAAGGTGAAGGCTGCGGTGCGATTGACCGCGTGGGCGCCCAGCAGTTCTCCTTTGGCGCCGTACTCATGGAATTCGTTGTCACCCGTGCCGGTCTTGCCGCCGACGGGCAACACCGTGCCGTTGGGCAGCTTGAGTCCGCCCTGCAGCCTGCGGCCCGTGCCGTTTTCTACTACGCCGATCATTTCGCGGCGCACCAGCCGCGCAATCACCGGACTCAACACGCGCTGGCCGGGCGGCAGGCGCCGCGTCAGCGCTGTGTCAAAGGGAGTGCCTTCGCCGAAATGGAGCCGCTCAATCGACACGGTTGGATAAAGAACACCGTCGTTCACGATGATTCCCACCAGCCTGGCCAGAGCAGCCGGCGTATCACCAGACACGCCGATGGCCGTGGCATAAGACGGCACCAGAGAATCAAACGGATAGCCGAGCTGCTCCCATGCGCGGTGGATCTGCCTGAACGAGTCAGCTTCGAGCACGGTCTCGATGCGCATATCCTGGGCTTGGCTGGAGCGCAATTCAAACAACCACTGATAGACCTGCTGTCGCTCATTCGCGCTGGCCGTAAAGACCTGCCCAAGCGTCGCTTCAGGATTTTGCTGGCGATAGCTCAGCAGCCAAAGCTCCAGCGGGTGCACGTGCGCCAGGTAGCCGCGATCCTGCAGGCTGAATTTGCCGGGACCGTACTTGTTATAAAGTTCGTCCACATAGCTCGGTCTCAGCGACATAGCGGGCAGATGAGCCTGCAGGAAGGCGCGGAATTGTTCTATTCCGTCCCCAGGGCGCACGGAGCGGTAAATGACGGCCGCGCGCAGCGGAGTCAGCCGAATGCCCGCCACCAGCGTATTTAGCGCCTGATCGGGCGTCTGGTTCTTGTACTTCTCGTAAAAGCGGCCGAGGAAGACGCGGCCTTCCATATCGGCAAATCGAGCCAGATAAAGGCGCCGCGCCGGATCGGACGGGTCTTCCAGCAGGCGAGGAGAAGCTCCCGGCACGCGATACCGGTAATAGTGTTCGATGTCCCTGAGCAGGCGAATATAGACCAGGTTCACCGAGTGCTGAAAGCCATCGCTGACGGTGTAGACCTTGTTGTCCTCGGATCGCTCAAAGTTGACGAAGCGCTGCACTCCGCCGGCGGTGAAGAAGGCCTCATTCGGACTGGCAGAATAGACGCGCTGCAGCGCGGCCTCCAGCATGGGCTCAAGCGAGCGGTCGTAGATGGTGGAAAGATAGTTGATGGCCCAGGCAGTCAGCCGGTCGCCGGGCGCAATCGGCACGTCGCGGAGCTGGTTGTCCGTCAGGGAGCCATACTGGTGATGAAGCTGGGAGACGATCTGGAGGTAGTTGATCAGGATGCGCAGCTTCGCCGTCGAGCCCAGCTGCAGCTTTGTCCCCTGGTTGATGTCGAGTGGCTGGTTGAAGTTATCCGTTTGCACCCGCAACAGGTTGGCGCCGCCGGAGTGCTCATACAGGGTCACGCTGTAGATCACCGAACCCGGGTTGCCGCGGTCCAGCAACTGGTACTGGACCATGCCCGCAGCCGCAACCCGCGACGGATCCGACAGGCTCAGGAGGAATCGCGTGGCGGACTCCTGCGTTTGCTTGTCGAGCGTGGTCTTCACGCTCAGATCCAGCCGGTCGAGCGCGTAGGTATTGTCCAACCCGAGCAGCGGCAGCAACTGCATGCGAATGGCGTTTGGCGCCTTGTCGGCCACATAGTTCGGATCTCGCGCGGCGACGGCTGCCGGCTTCGGCCAAACCCGCGCGCGCAATGCTCCATCCCGGAGCCGGCCCGAGATCACGCCTTTGGCGGCCAGCACGCGCAGGTACCGGTCGGTCTGGTTGGCTAGCTCCGCGGGGTGATCGGTCAGATACCATGTGGGAGCCCGCATCGCCAGAAAGAGCGAAAGCACCTGGCGATAGGCCGTGACCAAGCTCGCCATCTGTGCAGGGCTCCGATTTGCCTCCGGGGTAGATAGCAGCCGGTTCACCGCATCGAAGTCAGCGCCGTACCAGCCCTTCAAGCCGTCAGCCAGTCCGAGCACCTCCCCTTGCGCGCGCGTCGCCGCCAGGGGAATCGAGTTGATGTAGTCACAGATGATTTGTTCTTCCGCCAGCCGCGTATCGATGCCGTCCAGATAGGCGCGCAGCGAGGCCGAAAGCATCTGCCGTCCCTTGTCGCCTACCGACTGGGTGCGCCCGGCGGAGGAATGCCTCATCTTCTCAAGCTGCGTCGCCAGCGTGCTTCCGCCGATTATCGGATAATGCCGGTCCACGGTGTGAATGGCCAGGTCAAGCACCGCTTTGCTCGTACGTCCCCATTCAATGGCCGGGTTACGGTTTGGAGATGATCCCTCGCCCAACTGGCGGTCTTCGATGAACAGAAGCGTGTTAACCACCAGCGGCGGAATCGATTGAAAATCGGGGTAAACCCGCTCGGGATAGCGGTTTTCCAGCAGAATGCTTCCCTGATGCCCCTCGATCGTCAGGCCGGCCTGGCTCTTCTCGTGATAAATGGGAAAGATTCCGGCGCGCGTCAACCTCTGCGCCCATTCGGAGGTGCGTGCCTGGCCTGCTATCTCAAATTGCCGGTTTTCCAGCCGCTTTGTGAAATCGGGGAGTTTGTCGAAGCCGAGCCGCTGGTCATAGGGGCCGTTCGCTGGTACTTCCAGCTCTGGACTTGAGCCCGGCTGCACGGAAAAGATCAACCGCCGGTCGATCGAGGAAAACAGGCGCGCTTCAAACCACGACGAGCTAAGTTCAATCCCCACAAAGATCGCGGCGACGACAGCCACCAGCCACCGGGCAACCGCGACCGCGCGAACACGAAGACCCTGGGCACGAAGAAAGTTCTTCCTTACAGCAATCGCCCACGAGTTCGGGACCCCCGCTCCGCAGAGCTTCACGGCAAGCCTCCAAAACCCGCTATATAGACGCACAAGACAGTTTTAAGGTCGCGGGAATTCGTTGCGGGTTGGCCGGCTTGATTCGGTCCGAGCGCTGTCCTGCCTTCACCACCCGCGTTTGTCCACAAGCCTCCAATACACCTTCCAGGTGTTAGCATCAAATTGAACGATGCGATCAAAAAAACTGAAAATTATACCGCTTGGCGGACTGGGCGAGTTTGGCATGAACTGCCTAGCGCTGCGTTGGGAAGACGACATTATTGTCATCGACGCGGGCCTCATGTTTCCTGAGTCAGAGCTGCTTGGTGTGGACGTCGTTGTCCCCGATATCAGCTATCTGATTGAAAACAAAGAGCACGTCCGCGCCATCATCCTCACCCACGGCCACGAGGACCACATTGGCGGCCTGCCCTGGATCCTCCACGAGCTGAAGGTTCCGGTCTACGCCACCGAATTCACGCTGGCCTACGTCGAGGGCAAGCTCGAAGAGCACGAGCTGCTGGACGAAATCGAGCTGATCGAAATCGCGCCCCGGGAAAAGTTCTCGATTGGCCCGTTCACCATCGAGCCCATTCGCGTGACCCATTCGCTGGTCGATTGCGTGGCCCTGGCCGTGGAAACGCCGGCGGGTATTGTGATCCACACCGGCGACTTCAAGATCGATCTCTCACCCCTCGACGACAAGCCTTTTGACCTGCACACCTTTGCCGAGTACGGCAAGCGCGGTGTCCTGGCCCTGTTGCAGGACTCGACCAACGTGGAGCGCCACGGCTACACGCCCAGCGAATCTTCGGTGCGCCCGCGGCTCGACGAGATCTTCTCGCAGACCCGCAAGAAGCTCTTCTTCAGTTGCTTTTCGTCGTCCATCTATCGCATTCGCATTGCCCTGGAGCTGGCGCGCGCCCACGGCCGCAAGGTGGCCGTCATCGGCCGCTCGATGATGGAGAGCACCGAGATCGCGCAGGACCTGGGCTACATTGACATCCCTCCGGGCCTCGTCATCAATCCCGGGCAGTTGCGCGACCTTCCTCCCGAGCAGGTCATGATCCTCATCAGCGGCACCCAGGGCGAGCCGCTCAGCGCCCTGAGCCGCGCCGCCGTTGATAACCACAAGCACGCGCGCATTCACCCCGGCGACACGGTGGTGCTGAGCTCGCGCATCATCCCCGGCAACGAGAAGAGCATCTTCCGCGTCATCGATCACCTCAGCCGACGCGAGGCCAACGTGATCTACGACGACGGCTCGCACGGCCTCATTCACGTTAGCGGCCACGGCAGCCAGGACGAGATGCGCCTGCTCATCAACCTCGTCCGGCCGAAGTTTTTCATTCCCGTCCACGGCGACTACCGCTACCTGCGCCGCCACGCGCAGATCGCCATGGAGACGGGCGCGGTGGAGCACGCCATCGTGATCGAGGACGGCGATGTGCTGGAACTGGACCACGACGACGCCCACAAGAAAGATAAGGTAACCGCCGGCCGCATTCTTATCGACTCCGGCTCGTCGACTGACGTTGTCGAAGACCTGGTCATCCGCGACCGCCGCATTTTGTCCGAAGACGGGATCGTGCTGGCGGTGCTGGCCATCAACAAGCGCACCGGCAAGGTGGAGCGGCCACCCGAGCTCGTGATGCGCGGCTTTGGCGGTGCGGACATCACCGACCAGGCGCGCGAGGTGATGCTCAAGACGCTCGATGGCCTAAGCGTCGAGCAGAAGAGCGATTACGGCATGGTCAACGAGAAGGTACGCGTCGAGTTGAAGCGGCTGATCCAGAAATCCACGGGACGGCGGCCCATGATCATGCCCGTCATTCTGGAAATCTGAACCCTGAACGCCGGCAATCTGCTGGCTGAAACTGCGAACCGCGCGCCATCGCTTTTGCGAGTGAATGCAAATGAGATGGTACGCGGTTCAGTTGTTTTTGCGTTGTAAGACCGAGCCGTTTTTGATCAGGCGCAGCCCAGGACCTGCGCGCCGCAGGCTCCGGCAGGCGCCGCAGCGCGTGCGGGCGGAAACTTGCGTAGCGCGCCTGCCGCTTGCGGGGCAGAGGGCGATGTTTGCTCCTTGCGCCGCGGCAACGAGCGTTTGCTGATGAACACTTCACCCACCATCAGGCGGGCATTCTCCTCCAGGTCGAGAAAACCAGCTTCACTCGTGGTGCAAATTTCTCGCGCTTCAGGAGGAAGATACGGCGCAATGAAAACGGGTGTGGCTCCTTCGGGAAGCTGCTTTGCATCGTCACGCAACTCCTGCAAAGCCTTGCGGACAAGACCGGGTTCGCTGCTGGAAGCCAGCTTGCACGCCAGCGTGTGGTTGTGGCCGAGCACATCGATGCGCGCCAGGATATCCATTTCCCGCTCCGCATCGGCGGCTTTCATCTCTATCTCTTTTACCTTGATGGTGGAAACCTGATGCAGCACGGCTTTCAGCACTTCCGCCGCCCGGGTCGCCAACTCCCTGGTTATGCGGGTCGCCTTCATGGAAACCTCCTTTTCATCCCTCTGGAACGAGAGAAGAGTCTTCGCGCGTCACGAGTCCTTTGACGAACAGGAGAATAGCGGATAAACAGGCCACAGGGAAAGATGGCCCGATCCAGCGTGCAGTCTTATCAACTTGTCTGCGTCTGGCAGGTGCGCCGCTTGCGCTGCGAGCACCAGGCGGCTGCGTGCGTTATTTGAATCAGGTCTTACGCTACCGATCTGGAATGCGGGTGAACGTGGGCTCTGAGGGTCCCCGTATCGCTCGCGGAAACCGGAGGCAGCGCAATGGGCCGCAGCCTGAATACATTCCGGCCCGATTGCACGAGCATCAGGGGCAGAGGAATTCTGCGCTTTCGCTCGCGGTAGAGTTTGAAATCCAGCCAGTCGCACAGCCTTTTGTCGCGAATCTCCGGATGGTCTTTCCAGAAACCGGGAGCCAACTGACAGTGGATGTGCAAATGGCCCAACTCGAATTCAACGGCCGCCGTGTGCTTGGGGAAATTGCGTCGAACGTTCTTCGCGCCGATATAGAGTCCCGTAACTCTGCGACCTTGACACTGTGTTCTGACTACCATCGCGCCCCTCCATTGGCGTAAACGCACTAAGAGTGGAGCCTGGAGCCACGCCTGGTGAAGCCGCTTGCCAGCTCCTGAAATCTCGAAGATCGATTTCTTTACCGGACGCAACATCTATTTGTCCAAATCTTGAGCTTGTTTGAAGCGGCTTGTCAAGCCGCGTACGCAACGCGCCTTGAACTAAAACGGCCCGCGACTGCGGAGTGCGCCGCAGCCCACGGGCGTATCGCATTCTTTCTGCTTGATGCGCGGGCGACCGTCAGGATCAGGCTCAGTGCCCGCGCGCCTCCAGAAATTTCTCCGTTTCCAGCGCGGCCATGCATCCGGAGCCGGCCGCGGTGATCGCCTGGCGGTAGCGCCGGTCCTGCACGTCGCCGCAGGCAAACACACCGGGCACCACCACGCCGTTGTGCGTGGTCAAAACGTTGCCGGTGGTCACGATGTATCCGTCTTCGTCCAGATCAATCTGCCCGGCAAACATCTTGGCATTCGGCTCGTGCCCGATGCCCAGAAACATTCCGCTGATGGCCAGCTCGCACAAATCGCCGGTTGCCACGTCACGCAGGCGCAGGCCTTTGACTTCCTTTTCGTCCACGCCCAGCACCTCGTCCACGATGACGTTGGTGCGCAACTCGATGTGCGGATGGGCGATGGCCCGCTCCAGCATGATCTTCGAGGCGCGGAACTGTTCGCGGCGGTGCAGCAGGGTCACCTTGGAGGCAAAGCGCGTCAGAAACAGCGCTTCTTCCATGGCCGAATCGCCGCCGCCGACCACCGCAATCTCCTTGCCGCGGAAGAAGAAGCCGTCGCAGGTGGCGCAACTGGACACGCCGTGGCCGATCAGCGCCTGTTCGCTGGGCAGCCCCAGCCAGCGCGCGCTGGCCCCCGAAGCCACGATCAGCGTGTGCGTCCGCAGCTCGCCGGTCGAGGTCTCCAGCCGGTAGGGGTAAACTCCCAGGTCGGCCTTGAGCAGGTGGGTCAGCGCGAAGGAGGCTCCAAAGCGCTCTGCCTGTTTCTTCATGTTGGCGATCAGCTCCGGCCCCTGGATGCCCTCCGGCCAGCCGGGAAAGTTCTCCACCAGGGTGGTGATCGAGAGTTGCCCGCCGGGCTCATGGCCTTCCAGCACCAGCGGTTTCAGCCCGGCGCGCGCGGTGTAAATGGCCGCGGTAAGCCCCGCGCAGCCCGAGCCAAGGATCACAGTGTCAAGAGTCTCGCTCATATGGTTTTCCCGTATCGATTGTAGCCGCCCAGACCTCCCGGTCCCATGACCGGCGCCTCCACGGTTGGCTGCTGTTGGGGGGCTGGCTGCTGTCGGCGCCGCACATCCGCGATATCACGGTGGCGCGCGCGGAGTTGGCGGAGCTGGCGCGGCCTGCATTCGACTTGCACAACGAGCTGCTCAGGCTGGTGCGGGAGGGGTATTTGTACTGCAATGTGGGAATGGCACCATCCGGATCCGCGCATTTCGCAGGAAACGAAATTGCCTGCAAAAAATCTGAGGAAAAGAAAAATATTTTGAGGGGGGTGGGTGCGTTCAATGTGGGCGCGCTGGATGGGCCGGGTCCTGCTCGGGCTCTTCGCCGGGAGGTGTGTGGAAGCGGCCATGGATTGATGGTACGCGGCGAGGCGGAAATTATCTGCAACGGTAAGCTGATGGATTGGCAGGGGTTGGGGCGAGCGGGGCTTGACAACTGGGTGGGGTGAACGCGCGGGCCACATGAGAGTTCTCTGCAATTGGCCGCCGCAACGGTTAGAGAACGCTCATGGGCATCCGCCCACCTTGGCCCTGCGGATGCGGCAATCTCTCCGTCGGGAGAGCCTGCTGTGTACAACCCTGTCTGCCCGCACCGCCGCGCCGCAAGGGTTTGCCGCCTGCTGGCGCTGGCGGCGCTGGCGCCCGCGGCCGCTTTTGGCGGCGGACCCAAATACGTGGCTGGTGCGAGCTACTTCAACGCCAGCGTCCTCGGCCAGCCCGTTCACTGGGCACAGGGCCAGGTCGATTACTACGTCGATCAGGGGCCGCTGAACGATTCCGTTTCCAACCAGCAGGCCACGGCCATGGTGGATGCCGCCGCAGCCATCTGGAGCGCCGTTCCCACCGCGGGCGTCACGCTGACCGACAAAGGGCAGCTCGATGAAGACGTCAATGGCTCCAACATCGTGGCCGCCAACGGCCAGATCTCCGAGCCTGCCGATGTGGCGCCCTCGGCCACCGGCGAACCGGTTGGGGTCATCTACGATGCCGACGGGTCGGTCATCGACGCCCTGTTCGGCACGAATGCCAGCCAGCCCGACGCCTGCCAGAACAACGGCGTGTGGGTCTGGCTCGACAACGTCAGCCCCGAGGCGGTGGCCACCCACGGGATCATCATTCTCAACGGCCGCTGCGCCACCAGCGCCAGCCTGCTGGAGATGATGAGCTTCCAGATCGAGCGGGCCTTCGGGCGCATCCTCGGCCTCGATTACTCGCAGGTCAACCCCGATGCGCTCACGGACGGCAATCCCGGCGCCGCCGAAGGCTGGCCGGTGATGCAGCCTCTCAGCGGCGCCTGCGGCCCCACCGGCGGTGAGTGCATCCCCAATCCGGCGGTTCTGCGCTACGACGACATTGCCGCCCTGAGCCGCATTTATCCCATCACCGCCGGCAACCTCGCCGATTTTCCGGGCAAGGAGATCACGGCGGCCAACACGGTCTCCATTCAGGGCACGATCAGCTTCCGCAACGGCTACGGGATGCAGGGCGTCAACGTGGTCGCGCGGCCGCTGGACGCCAACGGCAATCCGCTCTACCAGTACACGGTCACGTTTGTCTCCGGCGCTTACTTTAACGGCGACCACGGCAATCCCATGACCGGCTACACCGACGCCAACGGCAACCGCCTCGACATGTGGGGGTCGAATGACCCGGCCCTGCAGGGCTACTTCGATCTCAGCGATATTCCGCTGCCGCCCGGAGTGACCTCGGCCGATTACCAGATCAGCTTCGAGGCCATCGATCCGCTCGATATTCTGGGGAATTCGGTGGGCCCGTACAGCGAAGGCCAGGTGAGCCCGTCGGGGACGCTGCAGGCGGTGACGCTGCGGGGGCTCACGGCGGGCAGTCTGCAGAGCGTGAACGTCACCGTGGCCGACTCCGCGGCCAGCAACTACCAGGACGCGATCGGTTCGGAATCGGCGCCGCGGCTGATGCCGGCCAGCGGCTTCTGGCTGGGCCGCCTGAGCCAGATCGGCCAGACCGACTGGTTCACCTTTCCGGTGCGCGCCGGCCACACCTTCACCGTTGTCACCGAGGCGCTGGACGAGGCCGGAACTCCCACCGAATCCAAGGCCATGCCCGCCATCGGCGCCTGGAATGCCTTCGATCCCATGGGCTCGCCGCCCATTGGCTACGCGCCGGGCATGAACGGCGACGCCACCGGGGAGACCTGGCTGCAGGTGGGGGCGGCCGCGGACGATCAGGTCCGCATTGGGATTGCCGACCAGCGCGGCGACGGGCGGCCTGACTACGCTTACAAGGGCTGGGTGCTCTACGCGGACACGGTGCAGCCGGCGCGGCTGCCGGCGGCGGGCGGCCCCATCGTCATCCACGGCATGGGCTTTCGCCCCGATGATACGGTGCTGGTCGGCGGGCAGCCGGCAACGGTTACCAGCATCTCGCCCAACGAGATCACGGCCATTGCGCCGGCGGCCGCGGCGGGCGTGACCGGCTCGGTCGATGTCGAAGTTGACGATCTGCCGGCCTTCTACGCCAGCACGATCATTGGCGGCGGCATCAGCTATGATGCCGGCACGGGCGATGCGCTCACCCTCGACAGCGCGCCCGCGAACACCGTGCCCATCGGCACGCCGCTACCCTTCACGGTCACCGCCCTGGGAGCCGATCTTGCGCCGGCGGGCGGCGTCACCGTGACCTATACGGTGACCAGCGGCACGGCCACGCTGGCCTGCGGCCGGCCCAGTTGCTCGGTCACGGCCAGCGGCGACGGCATCGCCAGCATGAACATCACCGCCGTTGACAGCACCCCGTCGGTCGTGACCGCTTCGCTGGACAATGGATCGAGCTTGCAGGCGCACTTTACCGGGGGCACGCCGGCTGTGCTCACCGCGCTCACGCCCAGGCTCTCGCTGGCGGCCGGCGCCACTTTTACGTGGACCGTCGAGGCACTGGTGCTCGAGAACGGCGTACCCTTGAGCGGCCAGTCCGTAACCTGGCAAAGCGCCTCGGCCGGCATCACGACCCAGGGCGGCGCAACGGGCATTTCGGGTTCGACGGGCATCGCTACCAATACGCTTGTCGCCGGTCCGCTGGCTGAAGGGCAGACCGCATCCATCCAGGCCTGCCTCAACGGCACCAGCCAGTGCGTTTCTTTCACGGTGTTCGGCGCGCGGCCGGAATACGCTCTGCTCAAGCCCGTCTCCGGCACGGCGCAGAGCCTTGCGGTTTCCGGCACGCCCAGCCAGATTGTGCTTCGCCTGCTGGACACGGACGGCAACCCGATGGCCGGCGGCACGGTGGAGCTTTACCAGGCGCTCTACGCGTGGTCGGCGCCCTGCGCCCCGCATGGCGTGTGCGCGCCGTCGCAACTGCTGGCCGCGCAGGAGTCGATTGCCATTTCCGGCATCGATGGGACGGTGACGTTTGCGCCGGCCTCGCTGCCCGGGGTGGCTACCCGGGTCGCCGGGCTGGCCGCCAGCGGCAACACCGCGGCGGTCAACATCACCATTGAGCAGCATCCGTGAAGGTCGTGGACGCGCCTTTTCCAATCCGGAGTTTTGCCAGAGGCTGTCAGGCGGGTTCGGTTTCGGCTTTGAGCGGCGGGAAGATCCGCACGCGCTCGACGAGGCGGTCCGTGGCGGCAACGACTTCCACGCGCAGGCCGATCGGCTCGAGCAGCGCCACCTCGCCGGCGTGGGGAATGCGGCCTTCCACTTCGCTGACCAGGCCGCCGATGGTGGTGGCTTCGTAGTTGTCGTCCGGCGCAAGCTCCTCGCCGAAGAGGTCGCCGACCTGATCGACGGGGAAGCCGCCGGGAACGAGCCATGCGCCGCCGGGCTCGCGCTGCGGCTCCTCGATGGGCAGGTCTTCCTCGTGCTCGTCGCGGATGTTGCCCACGATCTGCTCCAGCAGGTCCTCGATGGTGACCAGGCCCGAGATGCCGCCGTATTCATCGACCACGATGCACATGTGCTGTTTTTCGCGCTGCATTTCGCGCAGCAACTCGTAACCGCGCTTGGTTTCAGGGACAAAGACGGCGGGGCGCTGCATGCTGCCCACGGTGCGGGTGCGGGCTTCCTCGTCGGAAATCTGCAGCAGGTCATGCGCAAAGGCGATGCCGGTGACGTTGTCGAGGGAGCCTGCGTAGACGGGCACGCGCGAAAAGTTGTGCTCGCGCAGCAGGTTGAGGAAGTGCTCGAGGGTGATGGCGGCGGGCACGGCGAAGACTTCGGGCCGCGGCGTCATGACTTCGCGCACCAGCTTGTCGCCGAACTCGACGGCAGAGCGGACCAGGTCACGGTCGCTCTGCTCGAGGATACCTTCTTCTTCGCCGGCTTCAATCAGGGCCTCGACATCGACGGTGGGCTCCTCTTCGGAGCCGGCGGGCTGCTCCGCCAGAGCGGCCACGGAGAGGAAACCGCGGACGAAGACGCTGATGGGGGTGACGGCCCAAAGCAGCAGGCGGATGGGCCAGATGAGCCGCGCCGGCCAGTGGCCGCGGGTGCGGTTGTAGAGCAGCGCCGGCACAAGCTGGACACAGAGGACGACGATGAGGGCCACGCCCAGCACGGCCTGGCCGATCTCGGCGGAGGTGGGGCGGGCGAGGTGCGGCGCGCGGTCAAAGAGGACGGCTCCGAATTGCAGAGCGATGAGGCCCAGGGCAAGCTGCTGCGCTACGGTGGCGGAGGTGGCGGCAAGCGCGCGGTTCATGCCCAGGCGCGGCTCAACGCGCTCCTCCCACGCGTCGAGGGGCTCCTGCTCTTCGCGGGAATGAAGCTTGCCGAACTCGGAGTAGATGCGGCAGATGTAAGAGGCCAGTATTTCGACCAGAGCCAGCACGCCAACAACGATGATGGCGGATGTGGTCATGATCGCGGCCTCTTGGCGGCTTTGCGCGCTTTGATGGGTGCGGCGGTCTGGCGCCGGCGGTTTGGGGAACGGACGGGGTGGTCTTCGGCGCGCTCGATCAGGCCCTGCGGCAGTCCGAGGCGGCCGCGCAGGAGGCGTTCGCGGCGGGCCATGGTGCCGTTGTCGGTTTCGTGGTCGTAGCCGGCAAGGTGCAGCAAGCCATGGAGGATGAGCACCTTCAATTCGGTCAGGAGCGGGTGGCCCTGCGCGGCGGCCTGGCGGCGCGCGGCGGGCACGCTGATGGCCAGATCGCCCGCAATGCGCTCCGCTCCGGCTGGGGAGGCGGCCGCCGGGAACGACAGCACATCGGTGGTCTTATCGATGCCGCGGTAGTTGCGGTTGAGGCGGCGCACGGCGGCATCGGTGGTGAGCAGGACGCTGACCTGGCCGCTGAGCCGGACGGCGGCCTGCGCCGCGGCCAGGAAACGGGCGAGAGTGCGCGGGGAAGGCAGGCGGAGATTGGCGGAGCTCCGTTGCGGATGCGCAACGGGTGAGTGCCGCGCCGAAGCCGGGCTCCGCACGGTTTTGGAAGTCAAACCTGAGTCCAGGAGGATCATCGTTCGCGAGGTCGCAGCAAGCGAGGCCTCCCTCTACCTCTTAATTTTACGCGAGTTGCAAAATCATTGCGGTTTTGCCGACTGCATGGTTTGTGCCGGCGGCAGGCTCTGGCGATCTTCGCCGCCGACGCCGATGGGTTCGCCGAGAGCCAGCGGCAGGTCCTGCTGCTGCGGCTTGGCGGACTCGTAGGCGCGCACAATGCGCTGCACGAGCGGGTGGCGCACCACGTCGGAGTCCTCAAAGTGGCAGAAGTGAATGCCCTCGACGCCGTCGAGAATGTTGATCGCGTCCAGCAAGCCGGACTTGCGCGGGTTGGGCAGGTCGATCTGCGTGATGTCGCCGGTGATGACGGCCTTGGAGTTGTAGCCCATGCGCGTGAGGAACATCTTCATCTGCTCGATGGTGGTGTTCTGGGCTTCGTCCATGATGATGAAGGCGTCATTGAGGGTGCGCCCGCGCATGAAGGCCAGGGGCGCAATCTCGATGACATTGCGCTCCAGCATCTTGTCGACGCGTTCCATGTCGAGCAGGTCAAAGAGGGCGTCGTAGAGCGGGCGCAGGTAGGGATCGACCTTTTCCTGCAGGGTGCCGGGCAAAAAGCCCAGGCGCTCGCCGGCTTCGACGGCGGGGCGGACGAGCACAATGCGGCTCACCTTCTTGGCATTGAGAGCGGCGACGGCCATGGCGACGGCCAGGTAGGTTTTGCCAGTGCCAGCCGGGCCTACGCCGAAGACCATGTCGTTTTGCTCGATGGCTTCGATGTAGCGCCGCTGATTGGGCGAGCGCGGCTGGACGGTGCGCTTGATGCCGACGGAGCGCTGCTTGCCGGAATCGGCCAGCGAGCGCAAGGTGGTGGCGGGATCGGCCACGACCAGGCGCAGCATTCCGTTCAGTTCGCCGTTGTGCGGATTGACTCCCTGGCGGCGCAGCGCTTCGAAGTCCTGAAAGATGCGCTGCACCCGGGCGACGCCATCTTCCGGTCCTTCGACGTGGACGGCGTCGGAGCGCAGGTCGATGCGCACGCCGAGCGAGTCTTCCATGAGTCTCAGGTTTTCATCGCGGGTCCCAAAGAGGGGCTCGAGGTTGGGCGTGATCTCCAGAGCGATCTTCAATGGATTCGTTGTCCTCCACAACCGGATGATGCGGTTGTAATTGGCCGGCTGCGGTCCGGGAGGGCCGTCTCCGGCTGGGTTCTCGAAAACAGAACGACGGTTTGAGCCGCGGATGGAGGCGCAAGACGGCCGACCTCGGGAAAGCTCACCGTATCGGTATAGGGGAGGGCGAGGCGTGCGAGAAAGACCACAGCAACGCAGCGCGTGAGTGCAATGGAATCAATGGAGCGTTGAGAGTCAGCGAAAGGCCTTGGCGCGGCAGCCACTGATTGCGCGGCGCCTGCCCGCAGGCCTTTGTTATGCGCAAGATGTTTCCTGCGCACGAAACCATCCGTCGATTGTGTGCGGGACCTATACGCGCCGGGCACCCGGGGGCCAAAGTTCTGGGCTGCCTGGCGGGTCTGCGGGTTGGTGTTAGCGACCAAGTCCGATATCTGCGCTGAGAGTAGCGCGAAGTGAAGCGGCGAGTCAATCACCGCGCCGCGCTTTTCCCATGCTTTTTAGATGAATTTTGTACCTTTTTCGACACCTGAAATCGCGCGGAGGGGCGCAGGGGCGAGGAAAATATTGGACTTAGAGGCTTGCGCCGCCGCGCGGGCATTGGCTCCTGGCGGGCAGCAATGCCGAAGCGGCGGCGCATGAAGCGGTTTTTCCGCGACCCCGTCCCGTTGCGGGGCGGGGTCGCACGCTGTTACTTGCCGACGGCGGGCAACTCGACGGGCTTGGCTTCCAGCATCGCCTGGATCGATTTCAGCGCTTCCATTGCGGCGGCGGGAACCGGAACGTCCACCTGCACCACGGAGAGCGCCTGCACAGGGCTGGCTCCCGAGCGGTCGCGGCCGAGGGCGAAGTTGGCGATGTTGACGTTGTGCTGGCCGAGGATGGTGCCGATCTTGCCGATTACGCCGGGCACGTCGAGGTTGCGGCAGACGAGCAGATTGCCATCGAGCGGGGCATCGATGTCAATGCCGTTGAAGGCAAGCAGGCGCGGCTGCTCGCCGTGCAGGACGGTGGCGACGGCGCGGCTGCCGTTTTTGGGAGTGTGCAGGGCGATGGTGAGCGTGCTGCCTCTGCCGGCGGCAGCATTTTCCTGCTTGACTTCATGGAGGCGGATGCCGCGCTCTTCGGCCACGGCGGCGGCGTTGATGCGGTTCACGTTCTCGGAGCCCTGCAGCAGCCCGGCGATGGCGGCATTGCGCACCAGGTCGGTTTTGGCTTCAGCGAGCGCGCCGCTGTAGATGAGGTCGATGGCTTCGATGCCGTGTTCGGCGGCCTGCGCCATGAAGGCGCCCAGGCGCCCGGCCAGATCGATATAGGGCGCCAACTGCACGTATTCCTCGTGGCTCAGCGAGGGCAGATTGATGGCGTTCTGTACCACCCCCAGCTTGAGGTACTCGCGCACCTGGCGGGCAATCTGCACGCCGACGGCCTCCTGCGCCTCGTTGGTTGATCCGGCGATGTGCGGAGTGAGGATCACGTTGTCGAGCTCGGTGTAGGGAGAATCCTTGAGGGGCTCGACATTGAAGACATCGAGGGCCGCGCCGGCCACATGGCCGCTCTTGAGTGCGGCAATGAGGGCATCGTCGTCCACCAGCTCGCCGCGCGCGCAGTTGATGATGCGCACGCCCTTCTTCATGGTGGCAAGGGTCCTGGCATTGATGACGCCGGCGGTTTGCGGGGTGAGGCCCACATGCAGCGTGATGTAGTCCGCGCCGGCGATCATCTCGTCGAGCGGCACCAGCCTGATGCCGTTCTCGCGCGCCACGGCGGCGGAGACGAACGGGTCGCTGCCCAGGATGTCGAGGCCGAAGGCGCGCGCGCGCCGGGCGACTTCAAGGCCGACGCGGCCCAGGCCAAGGATGCCCAGTGTTTTACCGCGCAGCTCCGTGCCCTGGAGGATCTTTTTCTCCCACTTGCCGGCGTGCATGCCGGTGTTGGCGGCCGGGACTTTGCGGGCCATGGCGACCATCAGGCAGAGGGTCAGCTCGGCTACAGCCACGGCGTTGGCGCCGGGGGTGTTCATGACCACAATGCCGCGCCGCGTGGCGGCTTCGGCGTCGATATTGTCCACGCCCACGCCGGCGCGGCCAATTACGCGCAGCTTGGGCGCCTTTTCCATCAGCGCGTCGTCGACCTGGACCGCCGAGCGCACCACCAGCGCGTCGGCGTCGGCCAGTGCGGCCGGCAGCCCGTTGGGCAGCTGATCGTGCGTCAGAACTTCCCATCCCGGCTCGGCCGCAAACACGGCCAGCGTTGCCGGAGAAACCTTTTCCGCCAGAACGATCTTCATTGTCTCTCTCCCGCTTTTTTGCGCAGATTCGTATTCATCGAAGCGGATGCCGTGCTTTTCGCACAGCAGATCGAACATCCGCACGACAGCCGCATGCGGCTTGCCTTCGCCCCGCTCGTACTTCCAGATCGAGTTGGGATGCACGCCCAGCCGCTCGGCCATTTGATATTGGTAGAGATCAAGCTGCTTGCGCGCAATAACCAGCTTTTCTCCAAAGGTCAGCTCAGCCATGATAAGACAGCTCCCAGCCGCTAGCTCTTTGCCTGGCGCTACCAGTACCGCTTCCGTGTCGATTCGTTACCTCTCAGCTCCCCAAATCGGGATCAGGGCGCCCAAATCCGTTGGCTCAATAACGAAATCATCAGGAGACGGTACCAGCCTGTGGCAAAAGTCGAAATCTCGAAAATGCGGCCCCCCCGGCGGCTAAGGCCGCACTCATATTGGGCCACTCAGGGCACGACTGAAGCCGTGCCCATTCAAAGCCTCACTTGCACCGCAGGCCGCTAGGAGCGTGCGGCTGCTTGGGCGAAGACCTTCTGCGCCGCGGCCACGCCCTGGCCGTAGACCACGGGCAGCCCCAGCGTGTCCTTGGCGATATGCTCCATGGCGCCCAGGAACGCTACCGTGTCCAGGTAATCGAAGAAGCCCAGGTGTGCGATGCGGAAGATCTTGCCCTTCATCTCGCCCTGGCCGTTGGCGATGACCGAGGCGAAGCGCGTCTTGAGCGCCTTGACCACCTCGCTGGAATCCATTCCCTCGGGCACCGCGACCGCCGTGGCCGCGGCTGCCGGCGCGGTGGGCGCGAAGAGCGCAAAGCCCAGCGCTACCAGCCCAGCGCGGGTGGCGGCGGCGTTGACTTGTGCGTTGTCGACCAGCGCAATGCGGCCTTTTTCCAGGTCGCCGCCAGCCTGGCCGGCGATGTAGTCCAGCGCGGCACCCAGGCCGGCGATCAGAGCCACGGCCGGGGTGTAGGCGCTTTCGCCCTTGGCGGCGTTCTTGCGCTCCTTGCGCAGATCGAAATAGTAGCGGGGGTTTTTGGATTTTTCCATCGCCGCCCAGGCGCGCTCACTCACGCTGAGGTAGGCGAGGCCGGGCGGAATCATGACCGCCTTCTGCGAGCCGCCGATGAGGATGTCGATGCCCCAGCCGTCCACGTCAAAGTGCGTGGTGCCCAGGCCGGTGATGCCATCCACCACCAGCAGCGTTTGCGGCGCGGCCTCTTTCAGCAGTTTGGCAATGGCTTCGACGTCGTGGCGCACGGCGGTGGAGGTCTCGGTGGCCTGCATGTAAACGACCCTGGTGTCGGGCTTGAGGGCCGCGCGAATCTGATCCAGATCGAAGGTCTGGCCGTAGGGCGCCTTCGCCAGATCCACCTGGCAGCCGAAGGCCTTGGTCAGGTCGGCCCAGCGCTCGCCGAACTTGCCGGCCGTGAGCACCAGGACGCGGTCGCCGGGCGAGGTCAGGTTGGAGACCGAAGCCTCCATGGCGCCGGTGCCGGAGCAGGAGAGGAGCAGCACGTCGTTCTGGGTGCCGACAAAGACCTTCAACTGGGCGAGCACGCGCTGGAAAAGGGCACGGAACTCCGGGGTGCGGTGGTGAATGTCAGCAGCCGCCATGGCGAACTGGGCGGCGGGGAGCAAGGGCGTGGGACCGGGCGTGAACAGGCGCGTTTTGCGAATCATGGGCTTCTCCGGGCGTGGGGATGACTGCCACCGCACGCTATTCACATAATACACACTTTTGTGGTTTATGTGATTTATGTGATCGGAAAATTTCTGTGTAAACTCGATGTGAAAGCGGAGAGGATCGTGGGGCGCGGTGCAGAAATATCGGGCTAAGTATTTATTTTCAAATGGTTGAAGAGGGCAAGGCGTAATTTTGCGAGCTGCCGATCGAAGCTGAGCGCCGGCGAGGGAGGGCAGCCGGCGCTCAATGACGAGGTTGTTCTACTGCTTGGCCATCAACGGCCGTGGCCGCCGCCGCCGTGGAAGCCACCACCACCGTGGAAGCCGCCACCGCCGCCATGGAAGCCGCCCACGCCGTGGAAGCCGCCACCGCCATGGAAGCCCATGTTGCCGCCGCGGAAGCCCATGCCGCCGCCATGGAAGCTGGCGACCCGGCTGCCGCCGACACCACGGAGGCCGCCATCAAAGCCGTAGCCCCCGCGATAGCCGTCTCCGTCTCCGTCTCCGTTATAGTACCCTCCACCGAAGCCTCCGTAGTAGCCAAGTGGCATCATGAAGCCACCCCAGCCCCAGCCCATACCAGGTCCCCAGCCCCAGCCCATACCAGGTCCCCAGCCCCAACCCATACCAGGTCCCCAGCCCCAGCCCATACCAGGTCCCCAGCCGCCCCAGCCCATACCCCCCCAGCCGCTGTCCCAATATTCGTTGGCGTAGGCATTAGCTTCCTGGTTGAGGTAGTGATTGCGCAGCTTGCTCCAGTTGTAAAGGCCATCTTCGGCGCGGTTGGTATTGAAACGGCGAGGTCTTGTCCTGACGCCAGGCTCCAGGGCCGCCATGTGGTGCGCGTTCACAACCATGAAGCGTCCGTCGCCGATCTTGACGGCCGCTTTGCCCGAAAAGACAAGGACTTTGGGACTGTTGGCAAGGAACTCGTAGAAACCGCGCCGCACCAATTGCGTGGCGACGCCGTGGTCAACGACCTGCAGATCGTTCTGCGGCAGGAGGCTATCGACTTCCACGCCGACTTCGCCGCGTACCAGTGCGACTTTGGTGTCGTTGATATAGGGCGAAATCATTCTTACGGCGCTGTGATTGTTGATGCGCAGGAAGACGCCCGGGGTCAGCACCAGTTCCACGCGGCCCTGATGGGTGCGGAGCACCTGCCCGGCCTGCATCTCGATGTTGCCCACGTCGCTGTTTCTGAGTCGAGTTCCCGCAAGATTGGCGGAGCCCTGTATATAATTCAAAGTCCCAGGCTCGGGATAGTTCATATTGCCATTCCCGGACGAAGTATTGGCCAAGGCTGGCACCGCCGCCATGCACAGAACTCCCATGCCGAGCAGCGCGAACGTGATCCTCCAGATCCTCATTGTTTATTTACCTCGCTTCTCTGTCTTCACTCTAACCTCGCTTATTTCACTCTTCACTCTTGTTAAATGCGAATTGCAAGGGAAAGTTCCATTGCCGGCGACGGAATCCTGCATTTCGCTTGCGTGAGATCAAAAGACGCGGGACCGCCATGCAACTTCGAGGGCGCGGACCGGCTGGCAGAGGAAGAGCACGATCCTCAATTAAAATTATAAGTTGAGGATTAAGCGGATGAATGAAAAAGGCGCAATGGAAATTCTGATCGGGCAGCAGATTGTCGCGGCCATGAAGGCTCGCGATGCGGAACGCACGGGGACGCTGCGGCTGATCAAGACGGCGCTGATGAACAAGGCGATCGAGAAGCGCGGTGCGCTTACGCCGGCGGAGTCGGAGCAGGTGCTGGCGTCGATGATCAAGCAGAGGCGCGATTCCATTGAGCAGTTCACCAAGGGCAACCGGCCGGAACTGGCGGCCAAGGAAAGCGCAGAGATCGTGGTGATCGAGGAGTTTCTGCCCAAAGCGGCCGATGAAGCCGCGCTGAGCGCGCTGGTCAATGAGGCCGCGGAGGAGGTTGCCGCCGCGGTGGGCCACAGGCCGGGACCGAAGGAGATGGGACCGATGATGAAGGCCGTGCAGGCCAAATTGCAGTCGGCCGGGGTGCGCGCCGAGGGGCGCATGATCAGCGATCTGGTCAAGAAGCAGTTGACGAACTGAAGAGAGGGACATCGCGGGCCCGCCCTGGTGTGGGCTGGAGATGGATTTCCGTTTTGCGACAGCCGCCGGGCGGCAACCGCATTCCGGCGCGGGCTTCACCGAATACTGCAAGAACAAGGAGCATGTCATGAGCGAGCTCATGCTGGATGCGTCCAGCACCGCAGTTGTGGTCATCGACCTGCAAAAGGGCATTGTGGCGACGCCCGTCGCTCCGCATTCCGCCGACAGCGTGGTGAAGAACTGCATTTCGCTGGTGAACGCTGCGCGCGCGGCCGGGGCGCATGTAGTTATTGTGCACGTGGGCCGGTCGGCGGACGGAGCCGACGGTTTGCGGCCGGTTGCCGATGAAACGATGCGCATGCCGGGCGCGCTGCCGCCCGACTGGTCCGATCTGCTGCCGGACCTGGGCCGCCAGCCTGCCGACACGGTGATTCTGAAGCGCCAGTGGGGAGCGTTTTACGGCACCGACCTGGACCTGCAACTGCGCCGGCGCGGTTTGAAGACCATGATTCTGTGCGGCATTTCCACGGAGTTCGGCGTGGAGAGCACGGCGCGCGATGCCTATGAGCGCGGCTACGAGCAGGTGTTTGCCGAAGACGCTATGACTGGACGCACTGCGGAGAGCCATGCCACGGCCGTGACGCGCATTTTCCCCCGCATGGGACGGATACGCAGTACCGGGGAGATTGTCGCCGCCCTGGGCGCGAAGGGCGGCTCGGCTTAGCGGGTCGATCATGCATCGATAGAAACAGGCGGTTTTGCGGAAAGGGTGTGTTCTGGATTGGAAGCGAACGGGAAGATGGAGAGCGGGACATCCGGCAGCACATGGACGCCGAGCCACAACGTCTGGCTGATTGCCGCCTCGGTGATGCTGGCTACGTTTATGGAGGTGCTCGACACCTCGGTGGCCACGGTTTCGCTGCCGCACATTGCCGGCAGCCTTTCGGCCACCACCGATGAATCCACGTGGGTGCTGACCAGCTACCTGATCTCGAACGCCATCATTCTTCCTTCTTCAGGCTGGCTCAGCAGCCGGCTGGGCCGCAAGCGCTATCAGCTTCTATCCGTGAGCATCTTCACGCTGGCGTCGATGTGGTGCGGCGCCGCTTCCAGCCTGGGGATGTTGATTGCGGCGCGCGTGCTGCAGGGCGCAGCGGGCGGCGGCTTGCAGCCGGTTTCGCAGGCGGTGCTGCTGGAGAGCTTTCCGGTGAACAAGCGCGGCCAGGCCATGGCGGCCTACGGCATGGGCATTATTGTTGCGCCGCTGCTGGGCCCGCTGCTGGGCGGCTGGATTACCGACAACTACAATTGGCGATGGATCTTTTACATCAACGTGCCGGTGGGCATTCTTGCCCTGCTCATGATCCACACGTTCGTCGAGGATCCGCCGTATATCAAGAGGCCAAAGGACCTGACGATCGACTACATCGGCTTCGGATTCATGGCCATTGCGCTGACCGCGATCCAGGCGGTTCTGGACAAGGGACAGGAGGATAACTGGCTGAGCGCAGTCTGGATCCGCTGGTTCCTGGCCATCGCCGCGATTTCGCTGATCATCTTTGTGATTCGCGAGCTGCGAACACGAACGCCCATTGTGAATCTGCGCATCTTTGCGGACCGCAATCTGGCCACCGGAACGTTTCTCATCGGGCTGCTGGGCGTGATTATTTACGGGACCACGGCGCTGCTGCCTCTGTTTTTGCAGGAGCTGATCGGGTACACGGCCTACAGCAGCGGCTTTGCGGTCGCACCGCGCGGCATTGGCGCTATTTTATCCATGATTATTGCGGGGCGGCTAATCGGCCGCGTCGATGAGCGGCTGCTGATGGCGATCGGCATCCTGATTCGCGGCGCATCGCTGTTCATGCTCGGCGATCTGAACCTGTCGATGAGCATGACCAGCGTCATCTGGCCCAATATCGTGAACGGCTTCGCCAACGGATTTCTGTTTGTGCCACTGACCACGATGACCATGAAGACGCTGCCCAACGAGCTGATGGGCGCCGGCACGGGACTTTACAACCTGGTACGAAACCTGGGCGCAAGCGTGGGCATCTCCATGGTCACGACGATGCTGATCCGCGGCGAGCAAACGCAGCAGAGCAACCTGGTTGGCCACCTGAACAGCAGCGATCCGGTTTATCAGAGCACACTGCAACGGCTGACCCATTTTTTCGGGACTCAAAACGGCAGGGGAGCAGCACATTATCAGGCGCTGGGTCTTCTCTACAAGGATCTCCACCAGCAGGCCGCGCTGGTCTCTTACATCAACGATTTCCGGCTGCTCGCCTTTTTAAGTCTTCTCTGCCTGCCTTTCCTGTTCTTCTTCCGCAATGTGAAGACGAAGGGCAGCAAAGATGGCGCGAGGAGCAGGGGAGTTCATTAATCGGGGCGGCGGCCGCTGACTTTTCGCGGATGCGCCTGGTGCAACTCGTGGTGCAATTCATCCACTTTGACTCTGGCCTTTTCGAGCGCCTGGCGGCCGGCGGGCGTGCTTTTGTAAAGCCGCCGCTTTCCGCCGTCGCCGCGCTCGACGTGCGACTTCAGGAGGCCGGCCTGCTCCATTCCGTGCAGGAGCGGATAGAGCGTGCCGGGGCCGATGCGATAGCCGTGGTGCGCGAGCTCCTCCATCATGGCCAGCCCGAAGATCGGCTCCTGAGAAGCGTGCAGCAGCACGTGAATGCGAATCAGGCCGTAGAAAAGTTCCTGCTGATGATTCGTCACAGGAATCAATATATCCTCCGCATGTCCGCATGGGGCTAGAGATTATCGAAGTTCGATATACTGTTGGCAGCGATGGCCTTCCCCTGTCATTGCGGCCATTGTGTTGCAAGGAAATCGTTGATGCGGACTGGCGGCAACTGCGCACAGGCGGCGCTGTTTTTGCTCTTTGCCCTGGCTGGACGGCATCTTTGGGCGCAGGATGCGCCGCGTCAGAACGGCCGTCCGGTTGCAGTTGCGCCGCGCTTCTGCGAATTCCATGCCTTCGGCAGGGTGGCTGGTTCCGCAGGCATGATGCAGTTTCAGGCCGCTGCTGTGCCAGAGGCGAAGGGACCGGCGGCCGGCTGGGGAAATTCCACGCCATTCAGGCGGGCGGCAGAGTCCGGGGCATTTCTGGGCAAGCACGGCATTACATTCAATGGCTGGCTGCAGCTCGATGGGTCGAACGCGGCTGCGGGCGGGCAGCCCGATGCGCTGGGCTTTGACGGGCAATATCTTCTCGACGTCGCGGCCATGGTGAACACGAAGAAATTTTTCGGATGGCCGGGCGGCACGTTCATGGTGGATACGCAAAGCCACAGCGGGCCGAGCATCCTGACGCACCAGATGCCGGCGCTCCAGGACCCGGATAACATGGACGCCTACTCGGAAACCTCGGTGGATCGGGCCTGGTTTCATCAGGATCTGCTGGGCCGGAAGCTGGAACTGCAGGTGGGGCTGATGTATGTGGACGATCAGTATTTCACGGTCCCATACGGGCAGAATTTTATCTCCCTGGATTTCTCGTCGGACGCGTCGATCAGCACCTTTGTCCTGCCCACCTATCCCAAGGGCTCGTTCGGCGGCGATGTGTTCGCGTATCCCGCCAAGGGTTTGTATGTTTCCGCCGGGATGTTCAACGACCACAGCACGGAACTGTCTTACGATCCGGGCGGCGATCTGTTTCTGACCGAAGAGGGCTGGCAGAGCAGATGGCATGGGCTGCCCTATAAGCTGCAGGTTGGCGCCTGGCGGGATACGGGAAGGTTCCGGCGCTTCGCCGGCGGCCTGGTCCATCACGCGGCGGGCGTGTATCTGGTGGCAAGCCGGAAGCTATGGCAGCCGGCGCCGGCAAGCGATCGCGGATTGGGCATGTTCTTCCAGTTTGGGACCGGGCCACCGGCGGTGGCGGCGGTACGGCGGCACTACGGCGGGGGTGTGGTGTGGACCGGGCCCTTGGCGGCGCGGCCGAAGGACGAAATCGGGCTGGCTTTCAGTGACAGTCTGCTGACGCCGCAGGACGGATTTACGCACGGTTTTGAGAATGAGATCGAGGGCTATTATCAGGTTGCGGTCTGGCGCGGACTGACGGTTCAGCCGGATGTGGAATATTGGCAGCATCCGGGGGGCAAGTCGACGCCCAATACGGTTCTGGCGCTAACGCGCATCATGTACACGTTTTAGGCGCGGGGTGGTTTCGCTGGTCAGAAGTGCGACCCAGCCGGCTGATTGCGATTTCTCTTCGTCGGGCACGGTCCAGCCGCCAGGTTCCAGAGTTCCTGTCGCCGTGATTGCGCCCACAGGCTCGCTCACCGCGCCGATGCTACCATAAATGTGATTGCAGTTCCTGCTGTTCGGCGGCCGGCCGCAGGCTCTCCCAGAGCTGGGCCACGCCGGCAAGGGACAAGCACAAAGGAGAATTCCCATGCCTCTCGTATCCATGCGGCAGCTTCTCGACGAGGCCGCCAAGGGCGGTTACGGCGTCGGCGCCTTCAACGTGAACGATATGGAGCAGATCCAGGCCATTATGGGCGCGGCCGTCGAGACCAACTCGCCGGTGATCATTCAGGCCAGCCGCGGCGCGCGCGCCTTTGCTCAGGATCGCTATCTCTTCCACCTCATCCTGGCCGCCAGCGAGCTGTATCCCGCGATCCCGATCGCCATGCACCAGGATCACGGCAACAGCTTTGAGACCTGCAAGAGCGCCATCGAGCTGGGCTTTACCAGTGTGATGATGGACGGGTCGCTCAAGGAGGACGGCAAGACGCCCAGCACCTTTGAGGAGAACGTGGAGGTCACGCGGCGGGTGGTGGAGTTTGCGCACCCGCGCGGCGTTACCGTGGAGGGCGAGATCGGCGTGCTGGGCGGCGTGGAAGACGGCCACGGCGCGGGCGGCAGCGGTCTTGAGCACGTGACCGATCCCGACCAGGCCGTGGAGTTCGCCGAGCGCACCGGCGTGGATGCGCTGGCCATCGCCATCGGCACCAGCCACGGGGCGTACAAGTTCACCAAGAAGCCTGACGGCTCGGTGCTGAAGATGGACATCCTGATCGAGATCCACAAGCGCCTGCCGCACACGCACCTGGTAATGCACGGCAGCTCGTCGGTTCCCAAGGAGCTGCAGGACATCGTGAACCAGTACGGTGGCAAGCTGAAGCCCACCTGGGGCGTGCCCATCGAGGAGATCCAGTTGGGCATCCGCAACGGCGTGCGCAAGATCAACGTGGACACCGACAACCGCCTGGCCATTACCGGCGCCATTCGCAAGGTGCTGGCCGAGTCGCCGGAGAAGTTCGATCCGCGCGACTACATGAAGCCGGCCCGCGAGGCGATGCAGAAGGTGGTGGCCGAGCGCATGCGGGAGTTCGGCCAGGCCGGTCATGCCGGCGACTACAAGCCGGTTTCGATTGAAGAGATGGCCAAGGGCTACCTGAGCGGCAAGCTCGATGCGCGGCCCTCGATGGCGGGCGCGCGGTAAACGCAGCTGCTGGGCAGTGAAAGCGAAGGCCATTCCGCCCAGGCGGAATGGCCTTATGCTTTGGGCCGTCGCGATCGGGCAAGCGGCGCTACCATTTCGTCCAGTTTTCTGCAGCAGGCATTGCCTTTGCCGGGTGGCCGGCGAAGAGCTGAAGCGCGCCTGTTGGACTCACCGGCTTAGCGGCCGGATGTGGCTGGAACAGATGGCAGCCATTACTGGGCCAGCAATCGATGAGGTGGGACTTAGACGCCCACGGGCATTGGCTTGGGGCTGGCTTCCTCGTTGGCGGGGGCCGTGCCGCCGGTGCGCCAGCGCTCGAAGAGGCCCTGGAACAGGCTCATCAGGCCCGTGTACCAGTAGCCGACGACGAACAGGATGAGGAACGGCGCGGTGAAGTAGTTCTGGTTGGAGAAGGTGTAGAGGATCGCCAGCACGAAGTAGCCGCCGAGCAGCAGTTCGATCAACGGGGCAATCCAAAGCCGCTTGCGGTACTTGCGCGCACCCTGGGATTTTTCGCCCTTCCCGTTGACGCGGTACTTGGGCGTGCGGGCGAAGGGGCTCTTGATGCCAAACAGCGCTTCCATGACCGCCTTGCTGTTGGTGACAGTGAGGCCGATGCCCACAGCCAGCATGAGGGGCAAATACAGGAGGCTGCGCTTCCAGTTTTTGGGGAAGAGAATGCGCTGGCTCTCCACGTAGAACAAGGCGATGGAGAAGGTGGAGGCCACGAAGAGCGGGAAATCGATGAACAACATCTGGAACCAGCCCTGATAAAAGCGGCAGATCATGGCGGGAATGAGAAATGCCGTCATGACGACCATGAGGGGGTAGCTGATGTTGGCGGTGAGGTAATAGAAGGCCTCGAGTTTGTTGCGCCAATCGGTCTTGCTGCGGAGGACGTCGGGCAGGACTTTGAGGCTGGTTTGAATGAGGCCCTTGGCCCAGCGCGCCTGCTGCGTCTTGAAGGCGGTCATTTCGATGGGCAGTTCGGCAGGGCACTCGACATCGGGCAGGTATTTGAACTTCCAGCCGGCCATCTGGGCGCGGTAGCTGAGGTCGGTGTCTTCGGTGAGGGTGTCGTGCTGCCAGCCGCCGCCGTCGTGGATGGCCTGCACGCGCCACATGCCCGCGGTGCCGTTGAAGTTGAAATACTTGCCGGTGCGGCAGCGGGCGCTTTGCTCGATGACAAAGTGACCGTCGAGGAGGATGGCCTCGATTTCGGTCAACATGCTGTAGTTGCGGTTCAGATGCGCCCAGCGGGTTTGCACCATGCCGATGTTGGGCTCGGCAAAGTGGTGGATGACACGCATGAGCCAGTCGGAGGGCGGGACGAAGTCGGCGTCGAAGATGGCGACTAACTCGCCTGTGGCGACCTTGAGGGCCTCGCCCAGCGCGCCGGCTTTGAAGCCTTTGCGGTTGGTGCGGTGGATGTAGACGATGGGATGGCCGAGGGCGGCATAGCGCTCGACGATGTCGGCGGCAACCTGCTGGGTTTCGTCGGTGGAGTCGTCGAGGACCTGGATTTGCAGCTTCTCGCGCGGGTAATCCATGGCGCAGACGGCCTCGATGAGGCGGTCGATGACGAACTGCTCATTGTAGATGGGCAGTTGGATGGTGACGCGGGGCAGCTCGTCGAAGTGGCGCGGCGGATTGGGATTGTAGTTCTTGCGGAAACGGTGATAGCGGTAGCAGAGCGTGTAACGGTGGATGCCGTAGAGCGAGAGGACGATCATCACGGCAAAGTACGGAATCAGCATCGAGGCGTCGAAGAGATTCCATTGGTACAGCCCTTTGAAGATGTGGTCGGTGGTTTGCGCCTCCCGGAAGTAGCGGGCGATGCTGCTCTGTGGGCCAAAGACACCGGAGGCGCCGAATATTTGGAACAGGGCCAGGCGCGACGCAACTCGACCAAGCGAGCTGGCGGCGGGATTTAGACCGATCAGGAGCGCAGCAAACAGGCAAGGCCTCCACAGCCGGGATTCATGCTCATTGTACGCGATTTGCGGCTTAAAGTGTGTGTTTTGATTATACAGGGATACCGGGTGGACATATCGTCCCGACGCACGACAGGCAAAGAAAGTTGCTCGTTCAACACCAATTCATGGCGCGAGGTGGGTCCGGCCCGCGCGGCATAGGCCGGAGGCGTGCCGCGAGCGATTTGCAGGCGGATTGTGGCTGCGTGAGCTTTTGCGGATCGCTGAAACTGTAGTTGACCGCCAGCGGCTGGGGGCGTATGAAGATGGAATCATGAAAAAATGGGCTCCTGCTGTTCTGTGCGCATTGGGCTTTGGGCTCTGGTTCTGTGGTGTTGCGGCGGCGCGGGGCGTGGCGGCCGCGGCGAAGACGGCTGACGTACCTTATCTGAATCAGGCTGGCCGCGAGGCGATCAACAGCTATCTGGACGGCCTTGCGGCGCGGTATGAGGCGCAGCGGGCGGCGGCTGTGGCGGCAATCCATACACGCGCCGCGGCCGAGGCGCGACAGCGGGAGGTTCGCAAGAAGATTCTGGCGCTGATTGGGGCGCTGCCCAGGCGCACGCCGCTGGATGCGAAGGTGCTGGGGCAGACCCAGCTCAAGGAGTTTCGCATCGAGAAGGTGTTGTTTTACAGCCAGCCGAATTTTCCGGTGACGGCGCTGCTGTATGTTCCGGACGGGCCGGTTCCGGCGGACAGGCGGGCGGCGATTCTCCTGTCGCCCGGGCATACGCCGGCGGGCAAGCTCGAAGATGTAGGGATGGCGGCGCTGTTTGCGATGAACGGCTTTGTGGTGCTTTCCTACGACCCGATCGGACAGGGCGAGCGGTTGCAGTATCCGAATCCGGCCGATCCGAGCAAATCGCTGGCCTCGCGGCCCACGGGCGAGCACGGCGAGGCGAGCCTGCAGCCGATGCTGATCGGCGACACCTTTGCGCGCTACGAGGTGTGGGACGCGATGCGGGGGATCGATTATCTGCAAAGCCTGCCGTTTGTGGATCCGCACCGCATCGGGGCGTTTGGCTGCTCGGGCGGCGGCACGATTACGGCGCTGGTGGGCGCGCTGGACCCGCGGCTGGCGGCGATCGGCACGGCCTGTTACATCACGTCGTTTGACACGCTGCTGCCTTCGATCGGGCCGCAGGATGCCGAGCAGTCCACGCCGCGGTTCATCTCGTCGGGGCTGGGCTTTCCGGACTTTATCGAGGAGGCGGCGCCGCGGCCTTACGCGGTGATTGGCACCTACTCGGACATGTTTCCCTTTGCCGGGTTAAGGGCTTCGGTGATCGAGGCGCGGCGGTTCTATTCGCTCTTTAATCCGGCGAGCGCGGGAACGCCAAGCGGAAGCGGAGCGCCTTCGGTGCCGCGGACGCCGGCCGGGCCGGCATTGAACGCCGACACTACGAATCATGTTGCACCGACGGCGCGGCTGCAGTTCATCACCGGCCCCGGGCACCATGGCGCGCTGCGGCCGATCATGGGGCAGATCATCAGCTTCTTCATGCGCAACCTGGAGCCGGGTTCGGATGCCGATCATCCGGTGTTGCCGCCGGATTACCTGCTCTATGGGCCAAAGAATCCCATGTTCCAGTTGCCGAGGAGCACGTACCAGGTGATGCCCACGGGGCAGGTTTCAACCAGCTACCCGGGATGCGCCACGGTACAATCGCTGAACCTGGCGCGCGCGGCGGAGGTGATTCCGGCGCACCGGCCGTTCCTCACTCAAGAGGCGCTTGCCAAGGCTATCCGCAAGGTGACGGGGGCTGACGCCGTGCCGGGCGCGGCGAAGTACAGCGCCAAGGCGCTGGATGCGGGGCCGGGGCCGTTTGTGCTGCACGCGCACAGGTTCGACCTGGTGGGCAATCTGGCCGTGCCGCGGACACCGGGCCGGCATCCGGCGGTGCTTATGCTGGTGCCTGACTCAATCGACGGCAGCAGCGCGATCGACCGCGAGAACAAGGCGCGGTTCGAGAGGCTGGCCGCGGCGGGGAACGTGGTGCTGGCGTTGACGCCGCGGCCTTCGCCGCCGGGGTGGGACCAGATGAAGTCGCCGATTCTGGGGCCTTACTATCTGCTCAGCCTGCGCGCCGACCTGGTGGGCAAGACGCTGGTGGGGCTGCGCGTGGACGACGTGATTCGCGCGACGGATTATCTGGCGGAGCGCGCGGATGTGGACCCGGCGCGCATCAGCGCCGTGGGCAGCGGGCATATGGGGCTGGTGCTGCTGCACGCGGGCGTGCTGGACTCCCGGCTGGAGCACATCACCGTGGATCATGTGCTGCGGAGCTACGAGAGCTTGCTGCGGGCGCCGATGCCGGTGGGAGCGCCGGAGGATGTGATTCCCGGCGTGCTGCGGTACTACGACATTCCCGACCTGACGCATGCGCTGGGGAAGCGGCTGACGGAGACGATGCCGCTTTCCGGAGCGGCGGATTTGAGCCAGATGTCGACGCCGTTGAACACGCTGGAGAAGGTGCCGAGTTTGGCAAATTAGCAGACGCTCGTGTGGTTCGCCACAAATTTGCGACGTGATCCTTTTGTGTGGGTTTACCCAAAAAATGAAATTCTACCGCCAAACGAAATCAATGAGTTGGACGACTGCACGCCGCATAAGTTGAAACAGCCGCACCCGAAAAGCTGAAATTTTCCGTCTAAGCTCTTTCATCCGGCTGCCTCAGGATTGGCTCAAGTGGTTATTAAAGAATCACATAGGTGCACACAATTCCAGGATTTCCGAACTGATCCCAATGGGCATCCGCATTCTTCTTCGTGTCCCGATCTTCGCGAGCGTCGTCTTGTCGTTCGTGACCGCCGCCCGTATATACCGCTTTAGATAACTAAGGCGTCCGGGCGGCAACTGCAGGCAGGCCGCTGCTTCGTATGCGTCCGGCCGATTACATGGTTGACGGCGGGCGGTCACTGGATTTGAGATTTTTCAGTTTGCGTGTTGGGCGGCCCAAGCAGCGGGCGTGAGCCCGGCGATGGCGTGGATCGACTTGTTGTCGAGTCCAGGCAGGATGTCGCCCAAGTATTGGCGCACCGGAACCTTCAGTCGGCGGCAGCTTTCGATGACGGAGAGGATGGCGGCCACGCGCTGCCCAGCTTGTGGGCTGCCAATGTGGATCCAGTTTTTCCGGCCCAATCCGATCAGGCGCATCGAGTTCTCGGCCAGGCTATTGCTGAGTTCCAGTCGGGGATGATCGAGGAATCGGGTGAGCTTTTCCCAGAGTGTCAGCGTATATTTGCATGCCTGACCGGCCTTGCTGCCGGGCAGCACGGTTTGGCGCGTGGCCAGGATGTGCCCGTGAATTTCGTTGAGTACGGATGGCGCTTTTTCCTGGCGCAAAAGGTGACGTGCGGCGTGATCGATCTTTTCCTCACGCGCCTGGACGTCGATCGAAAACAACTTGTCCATCAGCTCAACCGCGCGAAGCGAGCCGGCATCCTGCTTGTTGAGTTTGATCGCGTCTACAAAATGCCTTCGCGCGTGGCTCCAGCAGCAGGCGTGCACCATCTTCGGCCCGCCGAGGCCGCGCTCGTAGGCTATGTAGTCGTCCGTCTGGAGAATCCCCTCGAAGTGGCCCAGGAACTGCTTCGGCCCTTCGCGCCCGCGGTTCATGCGGAAATCGAAGACCACGCCGCCGCCCGGCGTGCCGTACTGCCAGAGATAGCCTTGATGGTTCTTACCGCGCTTATCGTGCGTCTGCACATCGACTGGGGTTTCGTCGGCCTGGATGTAACCGCTGACCAGCAGTTCCTTGCGCATGGCGCCGACCACCGGGGAAAGCATTTCACCGACCGTCATCACCCAGCCGCACATGGTGGCCCGGCTGATGTCGATGCCTGCATCGCGCAGCAGGATGACGCTCTGACGATAGAGCGGGCAGTGGTTGGCATATTTGCTGACCACGGTATCGATGATCACTTCGTCCGAGACCAGGCTCTTGTCGATGATGCGCGGTGGAAGCGGTGCCATGGCCACGCCCTGCTCTTCACAGTTCTTGCAGGCGCGCTTCTCGCGCTGGCTCTCGCGCTGGCTCTCCGCTTGAACTTCCTCGCTGGAGACGCCGGTCTCTTCTTCCAGTAACTGCAGTTGAAGATTGCTCAGCTTCTCGCTGCCCGGCCCGTACTTGGCGATGCGCCGCAGGCGAAGATGCTCTTCCAGTATCTGGATCTTCAGCTGCGCGTACTCGAACTCGCGGGTCTTCGCCTCCAGTTGCTTTTCCAACTGAGCGATCACTCCGGCAACGAACGGCTCTGAGCGAGGTGGAGAGCGGGCTCAAGCGGCGCACTCACGATGCTCCATAGATAGCAGATGTTTCTGTGGATATGTATGCAGAATATCCAGTATTTATACGGGGATTCGTAACTTCTCTGGTTATCCGGCAACGGGCTTACGGTACCACTTCCGCCGCCTCGTCTGAGCAAGATCGATGCCGCCAAACAACAGCGCCAGTTCTTCGTGGCTCAGCACCAGCTTCGTTGCCGTAGTGTCGGCCGAAGGCCAGCGCACTCTCCCGCCCTCCATACGCTTTGCGCACACCCATAGCCCGGAACCATCGAAGAAAACCAGCTTCAAACGGTTTCTTCGCGCGTTGGCAAACAAGAAGACATGGCCGCTTTCGGGATCGCACTGGAGACGGTCGCGGATCAATCCGCACAGTCCATCGAAGTCGGGTAAGAGAACGCCATTGCTGACGCTCCCTCCCCTAACCCAAAAAGGAGGTCTCCGGCTTTGCCGGTGCGGCAGTCGGGGTTTGACATTTCATGGAGTCCATCCAAGAAACTCCAGTCGTGAGCCGCCAAGCACGCGAGGAGGATAACTCGGATGGACGAGTAGGAAAGTTTAAGTCACACGAAGTGGGAATGCAAATAGCATGTGATGTTTATCCCGAAGTGCCGCCGGAAGACTTTGTACGCGCAACTGCGTCCGCATTTGAGGGAGGTGTTCAAGCGATTGGCAGAGCAAAAGGAGAGCCGGATAGAGGAAGGCCATCTGATGCTCGACCACGTGCATATCTTGATCTCGATTCCGCCCAAATATGCGGTCAGTCAAGTGATCGGGTTCATCAAGGGCAAGAGCGCGATTCACCTGGCGCGGGTGTATGGGGAACGCAAGAAGAACTTTGTTGGGCAATATTTTTGGGCAAGGGGATTCCTGGTGTCCACAGTGGGGCGGGATGAAGGTGTGATCCGGGAGCACATCCGCACGCAGGAAGAAGAAGACAAGCGGCTGGATCAACTGAAAATGGGGAAGTAGGCAGCCACCGCACGGTGGCCCAACATTAACCGGGGCCGCGTTAGCGACCCCGCTCAAGATGGGATGAGACGGCTGGCCTCGCGTACAGCGCCCGGCGTGGGACCGATCGTCGCCGCCGCGTATGTGCTGACGCCGGGCCAGCCTGATGCGGCCAGCAACCGTTCCGCCGGAGCGTTTCTCGGTTTGCGTCCCGCGCAGAGCCAATCGGGCGCTACCGACCCGCAACGGCGTATCTCCAAGGCCGGCGACAGTTTCCTGCGCAGCCTGCTGGTGCAATCGACGCAATACGTCCTGGGACGTTTCGGTCCCGATTCCGAGCTGCGGCGTTGGGGACTGAAGCTGGCTGCCACGGGCGGCAAGCGGGGCAAAAAGCGAGCCATCAAAGCGGTGGCTCGGAAACTGGC
>JAJZME010000033.1 GCA_021803035.1 Acidobacteriota bacterium
CAGGTGGCGACTCCGTTGGCCGAGATGACCGCCCGCCGCGTAACCAATCTCTACGACCTGATGGACTCGGCCTACGATGCGGCGGCGATCCAGGCGCACAGCCGCGGCCTGGGCCATGTGCCGATCGTCGACCCGCGGCGTGGCTGAAAATGCCGCTGGAGAACGAAAAACCCGCGCAGAGGCCAAACCAATCGCAGACGTCCCCCCGAGACCACGGTTCGCGGCTCAATCTTGAACATCCGACCATCCCCGCTCAGGAATTTTGCAAGAGGCTCCAGTGGTTCCGATTTGCTCGCGCCGTAGGCTCAATGTTCGTTAGCCCAGCGTTTCAACGCTGGGAAAGCGCCGAAAAAACACCTCGGAGCCCCATAGGGGCGGCGAAACAAGGCCAATGCGGGCAGAACTGCCCGTTCATGCGATTGCCCTGCTTCGCCGCATGGAACCTGCTCGCCGCACGGCTTCTTTGGCTCTCTCATCCACTCAGGCCGTCTTAAAAACGGCAATGCGAGCGCCCAGGCGCTCGCATTGCCACTCAGGAATCATCCGCCTGCCTTTACACCGGCTGCAATTCCTTCTTCGCTTCCTTGCTCTCAACCACCGGCCCATGTGTCGCAGCCGTCGGCGGAGGCGGCGCATCGCCTATCCGCTTCGAGTAGTTGCAGACCACCGCGCCTTCCGTTTCCGCGGCGGCCTTCTTGCCCCGCCTCTTGGTCGTGCTTTCCTCTTCGGCCGTCTTCTTCTTGTTCGGGCATTCCAGGAAGATCCCCGAGCGCAGCGTCTTCTCCACCAGATACGGGCTGCCGCACTGCGGACACTTCTTCGGCACCGGCTTGTAGTTCGACGTGAAGTCGCACTTGGGATAATTCGTGCAACCCCAGAAGATGTTTCCCCGCCGCGCCTTGCGCTCGGCCAGGTTGCCCTCGCCGCACTTTGGGCACTTCATCCCTTCAATCAGGTTCTGTTTCACGTACTTGCACTTGGGATAGCCCGAGCACGAGACGAACTCCCCATACGCGCCCTGCCGCAGCACCAGCGGCTTGCCGCACTCCGGGCAAGCCTCGCCCGTTGGCTCGGGCGGCTTCTGCTGCTGCTTCTGGCTCAACTTGCGGAAGGTTCTGCACGGCGGGTCGGCGTTGTAATCCGGGCACGCCATGAACGGCCCGAAGATCCCGCGCCGCATCACCATCACTTTGCCGCAGTTCTCGCAGTACTCCTCGGTATCGCCCGCCTCCTGCGCCTCCGGCGTATTCAGGTCCGGCTTGGCCGCAATATTCTCCTTCGTGAACGTGCAGCTTGTCGGGTCCTTCTTGTTGTACGCCGAGCACGCAAAGAACGTGCCGAACTTGCCCCACTTCAGCACCAGCGGCGATCCGCAGAGCTCGCACTTCTCATTCGTCATCTCTTCCATGCGCTTCACGTTGCGCATGGTCTTGTCGGCGTCTTTCAGCTCCTCTTCAAAGTACTTGTAGAAGCCGTTCAGCAGATCGGTCCACTTCTCCTTGCCTTCCTCGATATCGTCCAGCTCCTCTTCAAGCCGCGCCGTGTATTTCGTATCGAAGATGTACGGAAAGCTTTCCACCAGCAGATCGCAAACCACCATGCCGATCTCCGTCGGATAAAACCGCCCGCGCGAGCCACCGTGCTTGACCACATACTCGCGGTCCTGAATGGTGTTAATAATCGACGCATACGTCGAAGGCCGCCCGATGCCCTGCTCTTCCAGCTCCTTCACCAGCGACGCTTCGTTGTAGCGCGGCGGCGGCTCGGTAAAGTGCTGTTCTGGCTCCAGCTTTTCCATCTCCAGCGCCTTCACGCCATCCAGATTCGGCAGCTTGTTGGCCAGCGACTCGTCATCCTCGTCCTTGCGCTCCTTCGACGCCTCATAGACCTTCTGGTACCCCTCGAAAATCACCGTCGTGCCGCTCACTCGGAAGTCGTAGGTGCGCTTGTCCAGACCGCTTTCGGCCGCAATATTCACCTGCGTCACCGCCAGTTGCGCCGGCACCATCTGCGATGCCACGAAACGCTGCCAGATCAGCTTGTAGAGCTTCAGTTGCTCATCGCTCAGGTAGCGCGCAAGCGACTCCGGCGTCCGCGCCGCGTCCGTGGGACGGATGGCCTCGTGCGCATCCTGCGCGTCCTTCTTGCCCTTGTAATTGTTCGGAGTCTCGGGCAGATACTTCGGCCCCAGCGTCTTCGCAATCCACTCCCGTGCGCTCACCTTGGCCTCTGGCGCCACGCGCGGCGAGTCGGTACGCATATACGTAATCAGGCCCACCGAGCCTTCCGCGCCCAGCTCCACGCCCTCATAGAGCCGCTGCGCGATGCCCATGGTACGCCGCACGTTAAAGCCCAGCTTCCGCGCCGCATCCTGCTGCAGTTGGCTGGTCGTGAATGGCGGCGGCGGACTCTGCTTCCGCTCCTTCTGCACAATCGACGCAATCCTCCACGACGCTCTTTCAAGCGCCGCCAACGCCGCGTTCATCTCCTTTTCGTTGGCCAACGCCGGCGTGTTCACCGTCTCCACGCTGATCCGTTCGCCATCGACGCCCACCATCTTTGCCTTGAAGCTCTTGCCGCCCGCGCCCTCCGGATGCAGCACCGCCTCCAGCGTCCAATACTCCACCGGAACAAACGTCCGGATCACGCGCTCGCGCTCCACGATCAGCCGCAGCGCCACCGTCTGCACGCGCCCCGCCGACAGCCCGCGCCGCACCTTGTCCCACAGCAGCGGCGAAATCTGGTAGCCCACCAGCCGGTCCAGTACCCGCCGCGTCTGCTGCGCGTCCACCAGGTTCTTGTCGATGTCCCGCGCCTGTTTGAAGGCATCCTGCACCGCCTTCTTGGTAATTTCGTTGAAGGTCACGCGGCGAATCTTCTTCCGCTCTGCCGCCGTGGTTCCCAGTTGCATCGCCAGATGATAGGCAATGGCTTCGCCCTCGCGGTCAGGGTCAGGCGCCAGATAGATCTCATCGGCTTTGGCCCCCGCTTTCCGCAGTTGCTCCACAACCTTCTCTTTGCCGGGCGAAACAATCAGCGTCGGCTCAAACGTTCGCTTCTTCAGCTCTACGCCAATATCGTTCTTGGGAAGATCCATGATGTGGCCGACCGACGCTCGCACATCAAAGCCCTTGCCCAGATACTTCTCGATCGTCTTCGCCTTGGCCGGCGACTCAACGATCACTAATGATTTGCTCATTGCCATCCTTATACCTTTACGACCCCGTTCCCTGCTCCCTGTAGCGCCGCTTTCCGCCCTTACATTGGACTCTCCAGCGTCCGCCCTGCCGTACTCGCACAGAAGCCGGAACCCAATCTTGCACCGTGCTGCGCTCTCTCAAACGGGGAAAACCTTCTGCAAGTGTCGCACCCTATCACGGCACACCGCACCATTACCACCCTTCTTTCGGCTTCCTGCGGTACACCGTCCCATTCCCAGGGACACTCACCCTGCTTCGCGCCCTTCAAGCCCCTGCATAAACCACTTCAACGTCTACTGAAAAGTCCGGAAAGATACATCTTGCTTCCAAATTAGACGAGGGAAAAATCATTAGACGAAGAGAAAATCAACTCCTGCACGGCCCGATTCCGCACCATGGACCCTAAACGCCCTGTACTTCAACCATTCCAACTTTTGCCGCAGGCCGTTAAGCCCTGCTCTTTCTGCGGACTTCACGACCACCTTTCACAGCGTGCGGACATAATTCTTTCCCGGCAATTGCCGTACCCGGCCCGTGATCTCCAGCTCAAACAGCGCCGTAAAAACCTCCGACGAGGTCAGTTGCGTCTCCAGAAGTTCCAGAATTTCATCGATCTGGAGACTCTCGTCACTGCGGAGCACCTCCAGCACCACAGCCTCCTGGGGCCGCAGTACCGGATCAGGCAATAAAGATGCTGTCTCTGCCGATTTGGATTCATCCAGCGCATCCGCCTCCAGTTCCAACCGTACCTGCGAAGGCAGATCCTCCCACACATCCTCCCACGTCGCCACCAGCTTGGCGCCCTGTTTAATCAGCGTGTTAGGCGTCCACGAGCCCTTGTTGGTCACATTGCCCGGCACGGCGAACAGATCCCGGTTCTGCTCCGCCGCACAGCGCGCCGTCACCCGCGTGCCCGAGTTCTCGCTGGCCTCCACCACCAGCACCGCCACGCTCAGCCCGCTCAGTATACGGTTCCTGCGCGGAAAATTCTGCGGCGCCGGAAACGTCCCCATCGGCAGCTCGCTCACAATCGCCCCGCCCAGCCCCAGAATCTCTTCCGCCAGCTTTTTGTTTTCCTTGGGATAAACCACATCGATGCCCGTGCCCCACACCGCCACCGTCGGCATGCGCGCCGCCAGCGCCCCCTTGTGCGCGCACGAATCGATGCCGCGCGCCATGCCGCTGACGATCAGCAGCCGCCGCGCCGCCAGATCCCGCGACAGCATCTCCGCCATCCCCGATCCATACGGCGAAGGATGCCGCGTGCCCACCACGGCAATCGAAGGCCGGCCCAGCAGCCGCCCTTCGCCGCGCACCCAAAGCACCGGCGGCGGATCGTAAATCTCCTTCAGCCGCTCCGGATACCCCGCGCAGCCAAATGTCACAATCTTCGCGCCCTGCGCCGCCACGCGCTGCCATTCCTCTGCGGCCGCCTTGCGCGCCCTGCCGTCAAAAATAAACTGCGCCGCCGCGCCGGGAAACCTCAGCCCTTCCAGCGCCGTCAACGGCAACGCCAGCACCTTGCCCGGCGTACCCATCTCGCTGACTGCATCCAGAATCCGCTTTGGCCCCAGCCCCGGCGTCAACACCAGCGCCAGCCAAGCCACCCGCTCGTCGTCCGGCGCGGTATTCGGCGCGGTCGCCGGCGTTGCCGAGGCATCCAGATTTTGTTCTGTTGTTGCCAATCCAGGGACCTTTCCGCCTGAACATTGCGCACTTCCGCACCGTTCGCGAAAGCCTGGCCTTCAATTCGGAGTTGATTGCGCTCAAATTAATTGCGACCCGAGCCTCCTGTCAAGTCGCACCGCATTTCCACCCTCAGTTAACCCACTGCGGCCGTTGAAAAACTCGAATTGGCAAGATTTTGAAAAGGCACGGCTTCAGCCGTGCCGCACAGACCGCAAAACACAGATCCGGGCTTCAGCCTCAGCAACGCGAAACCTACGCCGCAGGCGCGGCGTTTTCCGCCTCTCTCTTTTTCGCTTCAGCCTGCGCTGCCAGAAACCGCTCCATAAACGCCGTGTCGAACTCCCCGGCGCGAAACTCGGGGTTCTGGAAGATGGCCTGGTGCAGCGGAATCGATGTCTCGATGCCTCGCACTACAAACTGCTCCAGCGCCCGCTCCATCCGCGCAATGGCCTCCTGCCGGTTGCCCCCATATGCAATCAGCTTGGCAATCAGCGAGTCGTAGTAAGGCGGCACCACACCCTCGGCGTACTGCGCCGAATCCACGCGCACGCCGTTGCCGCCCGGCACGCTGAACGCCGTGATCTTGCCGGCCGAAGGCGTAAACTTCTGCGGGTGCTCGGCGTTGATGCGGCACTCAATCGCATGCCCACGAATCTCCAGCCGCGCGGGCAAAATCGCATCCAGCCGTTCGCCCGACGCGATCCGCAACTGCGCCTTCACCATATCCACGCCGGTGATCGCCTCCGTGACCGGATGCTCCACCTGGATGCGCGTATTCATTTCGATAAAGTAGATTTGCCGGTCCTGGTCCATCAGGAACTCGATCGTGCCTGCGTTCTGATAGCCGATCGTGGCCAGGCAATTGCACAATGTCCGGCCCAGTTCCTCGCGCAGCTTCGGCGGCACCTGCAGCGACGGCGCCTCTTCGATCAGCTTCTGATGCCGGCGCTGAATCGAGCACTCGCGCTCAAAGAGCGATGCCACATTGCCGTGCTCATCGGCCAGCATCTGGAACTCGATGTGCCGCGGCCGCTCGATGAACTTCTCCATATACAGTTCGCCGTTGCCGAACGCGTTCGCCGCCTCGGCGTGAGCCTGATGGAAAAGATTGGGCAGATCTTCAGGTGAGCGCACAATCCGCATGCCGCGTCCGCCGCCGCCCGCCTTCGCCTTCAGGATGACCGGGTAACCCACCTTGCGCGCCCATTCAAGCGCCTCTTCCGCGGTTGCCAGCACGCCGTCCGAACCCGGCAGAATGGGCACCTTGGCTTTCTTCATCGCCTGGCGCGCCTTTTCCTTCTCGCCCATCAGCCGCGTCACCTCCGGCGGCGGACCGATGAACTTGATATTCGAGGCACGGCAGACCTCCGCAAAATTGGCGTTTTCGCTCAGCAGCCCATAACCGGGATGGATCGCGTCCACATCCGCAATCTCCGCGGCGGAAATCACCGCCGGCACGTTCAGATAGCTATCCGTGGGCCGCGGCGGTCCGATGCAAATAGCCTCATCGGCAAATCGCACATGCAGCGAGTTGCGATCGGCTTCGCTATACACAGCCACGGTACGAACGCCAAGTTCCCGGCAGGCGCTCAATACGCGCAGCGCGATTTCGCCTCGATTTGCAACCAGTACTTTTCGAAACATAATTTTTTAGCGAGTCAGCAAGTTAGCGTGTTAGCAGGTTATCGTGTAGCAGATCCTCAATGTAAGCGGCTGAAGTGTCTTGAGCGTACGGCATTCTTGTGGTGCCTCCAATGCAGCCAATCGCCCGTCCCGCAAGCAAGCTGACCGGCTGACTTGCTGCCTTCCCCGCCCCTACACCGGCCTGATCGAAAACAATGGCTGACCGAACTCAATCGGCTGGCCGTTGGAGACCAGGCACTTCACCACTTCGCCGGCCACATCCGACTCGATCTCGTTCATCAGCTTCATGGCTTCCACGATGCAGACCACCTGGCCCTTTTCCACGCGCTCGCCAGGGGCAATAAACGGCGAGGCGCCGGGCGAAGGCGAACCATAGAATGTGCCCACGATCGGCGACTTGATCACGTGCAGCCCAGCCTCCGGATCGGCCGGAGCCGCTGCGGGCGCGGCCGCAGCCGCATAAACAGCCGTGGCAGGCGCTTGAGCCGCAGGAGCCTGCACCGATTGCAGCAGCCGTGCCAGCTCGCTCAATCCCGCCGGAGCCGCTGCCTCCGGCTGGCTGAACTTGAGCCGGATCTTCAGATCGTTGCGGTCCAGATCGAACTCCGCAACCTGGTAGCTCTTTAAAAACTCAATGAGTTGTCTCAGATCCTCGAGGTCTTGTTGTTTCATGCGCTCCTTGGCTCTCCCGCGCTTGCGCGGATCAGGCTCATTCAAAGTTCAATCAAGGCTTTCGGCGCCGGGGTCAGCACCTGCCCTCCCGTCCGCGTTACAGCCACCATGTCTTCAATGCGTATGCCGAACCGGCCTTCGAAATAGACCCCCGGTTCGATGGTAACGACCATACCCGGCTGCAGCCTGGTGGTCTGTCCCGACCCGATGCGTGGCGGCTCATGAATCTCCAACCCCACGCCGTGGCCTGTGGAGTGGGAAAACGCCTCCGCCAGGCCTTCTCTGCGCAACACTGCACGCGCAGCCTCGTCCACATCCCCGCAGCTCACCCCGGAGCCCACCGCGGCCACCGCCGCCTGCTGGGCTTCCAGCACCGCCCCGTATGCCCTTCGTTCCTCGGCCTTTGGCCTTCCCAGGAACACGGTGCGTGTCATATCAGAGCAATAACCTTTGAGAATAACACCGAAGTCCAGAGTCAGGAACCCTCGCCGCGGCAACGGCATATCGGTCGCCCGCCCATGCGGCAACGCCGACCGCGCGCCCGACGCCGCAATGGTCTCGAATGACATCCCTTCGGCCCCCATCAGCCGCGCCTGATGCTCCAGTTCCGCGGCCACATCGATCTCCCGGATGCCCGGCCGGATCGCGGTCACAATATGATCGAACAGCTTGCATCCGATCAGCGCCGCCTCCGTCATCACGGCCAGCTCGTCCTCGTCCTTGATGGTGCGCAGCCCCTCCACCAGCGAGGCCGGAAGCGCAGCCAGAAATGTCCGCCGCAGACGCGCCGGCAATGCCCGCTTCCACCGCATCAGTTCGGCCACCGTGGTCTGCGCCGGGTCGAAGCCCGCCAACAGTACGCTGGGCTCCGCCGCCAGCCACTCCACCGCAGAAACAGCCGGCGAGTTCGACACAATTTCAACCCGCGCCGCTTCCACCTCTTCGGCCGCCTGCGTCCTGTAGCGCCCGTCGGTAAAAAGCCGCGCCGACCGCCGCGTAATCGCCACCGCCGCGCTTGAGCCGGTAAATCCGCTCAGATAGCGAACATCGGGAAGATGCGTAACCAGAATCGCCGGAAACCCGGCGCGGGTCATTCGGCGGCGAAGCAGCCCTATGCGACGGAAATGGTCCACCCGCAAGGTATATCACGGCAGGCCCGGACAAATCTTTGAGCTGATAGCCCTCAGCCGTCAGCCTTTAGCTCTTGGCCTTCAGCCTCTGATGCCGGAGTTCTGCCCATTGATTACGGATGCCTGTGGCGCTCATCGGCGGACCAATCCCCGCCAGCACCAACAGACTGAAAGCTCAGGACTGGAAGCTAGTAGCTGGAAGCTGTCTTTACCGGCTTCTTCTGCTCCGGATGCGCCTCGGCATCGGCGGTCTGCATGTCGCTCTGCCGGTCCATCCACTCGTCCAGACGCGACCGCTTGAAGCGCCAGCGATTCCCCAGTTTAAACGCCGGCACAAAACCCTCCGAGGCGTACTTGTAAAGCGTATCGGGCGAAATGCCCAGATAATCTGAAGCCTGGCGTATATCCATGACCTCCCGCACTTCGGGAACCAGAAGGCTTGAACGAGCAGCGGCATTGCGCATAAGCGCCTCCGAAAAAGCTGAATTGCCTCGCACTCCGGCATGTGTGCCGGTAGTCTTGTATATAACGCGGTTTTGCCCGGCGAATCAAGGAATTTCCGGCAATTTTCGGCAAATCCGCGTGCCTTCCGTCACCTCGACCCAGCCTGTCTCCGCCGCCTAAACCGCTGAAACGCCGCATCTTGGGCCTCGCTCAACCCCATGCCCAACCCCTGGGGCCATTACGCCGCATGGTCCCCAACCGCCAAAATTCTTTCCGCCCCGCCATCCGGCCCAAGCCAGCCACGGCCTCCGCAACCGCCCGCGCCACTTCACCCAGGCTGAAAGCCGTGAGCTGAAGGCGAATGGCTGTTCTTCCAGTTAAACTGTTCACTGTGAAAGCCTCCGCCCCGTCCGTCCTTCCCAGCCGCAAGGAATTCCTGGCCCTCGCCAAGGACCACACCCTCGCGCCCGTTTGCCGTACCCTGGTCGCCGACCTCGAAACCCCCGTTTCGGCCTTCCTGCGCGCGGCCTGGCAGGAGCGTGAGTGCTGCCTGCTGGAATCGGTCGAAGGCGGCGAGCAGGTCGGCCGCTACACCTTCATCGGCCTCTCGCCCTACAAGCGCATCGTCGCCCGCGGCCGCCACATCGAGATCACCGAAGGCAGGCGCACCACCCGTCTTGAAGGCGACATCTTCCACGTCCTCCGCGACGCCCTCAGCGGCCACAAGCCCGCACGCCTGCCCGGCCTGCCCCCCTTCACCGCCGGTGCCGTCGGCTACTTCGCCTATGACGCCGTGCGCCAGATCGAGCGCCTCCCCAACCAGGCCCACGACGAGCTCGGAATCCCCGACGCCTGCCTGCTCTTCTTCGATGAAATCCTCGCCTTCGACCACGTCCGCAAGCAGATCTGGCTCGTCGTCACCGCTGACCTCACCCTGGAAAAGCCCGCCGACGCCTACGCCCGCGCCATCAAGCGCCTTGACCGGCTGGAAAAGCGCCTCGCCCAGCCCCTGCCCAAGCTGCCCGCCTTCAAAGGAAAATCCAGGCTCAAAGTCGCCCACCGCACACCCACGCGCGACTTCCTCACCGCCGTCGAGCGCGCCAAGGAGTACATCGCCGCCGGCGACATCTTCCAGACCGTCCTCTCCCAGCGCTTTGACGTCGAGCCCGGCGTCGACACTTTCCAGATCTATCGCGCCCTGCGCACCGTCAATCCCAGCCCTTACATGTTCTTCCTGCGCATGGCTCCCGGCGCCCCTCTGGGCGGCAACTCGAAAAAGTCCCTCCCCAAAGGAAAAGCGCCCGCGCCGCCAATCGAGCTGGCCGGCTCCTCGCCCGAACTGCTCGTCCGCGTCCACAAGCGCAAAGTCGAGTACCGGCCCATCGCCGGCACGCGCCGCCGCGGTGCCACCGAGGAGCAGGATCTGGCCCTCGAACAGGAAATGCTCCACGACGAAAAGGAGCGCGCCGAGCACGTCATGCTCGTCGATCTCGGCCGCAACGACGTCGGCCGCGTCTGCGAGTTCGGCAGCGTCAAAGTAGACCGCCTCATGTACGTCGAGCGCTACTCCCACGTCATGCACATCGTCAGCACCATCGAGGGCAAGCTGCGCCCCGACCTCAACGCCGTCGACGCCCTGCGCGCCTGCTTCCCCGCCGGCACGCTCTCCGGCGCGCCCAAGGTCCGCGCCATGGAAATCATCGAAGAGCTTGAGCCTGTGCGCCGCGGCGCCTACGGCGGCTCCGTCCTCTACGCCGACTTCTCCGGCAACCTCGACTCCTGCATCGCCATCCGTTCCATGACCGTCACCGGCGGCAAAGGCTACATCCAGGCCGGCGCTGGCATCGTCGCCGACTCCGTCCCCGAATCCGAGCACCAGGAGTCCATCAACAAAGCCCAGGCCGTCATCCACGCCGTCGAGCAAGCCCGCAAAATGTAAGGAACAGCGCCCGGTGCTCTGTTCCCGGCTCTCGGTTCCCGGCTCACGGTTCTTGGTTCTTGGTTCCTGGCTTTTCGTCCCTGATGGGGTGGCCCATCCATGACGCGTCTTTTGCGGCATGGGTCGGTGGCCGGCTGCCCCATCCTTGCCGCGCCTTTTGCGGAAAGGGTGGGACTGACCCACAGCCCGCACCACAAGCGCGGTATAGAATTCTCCCGAACGGCAGATAGCCCGGATCCCAATATCCCAATCCGGGTGCCACGATATCGAGCCGATAAGGAACAACAACGTGTCCACGGGAACCATCCCAACCTGGGGAAGCTGCGATCCGGCAAGCAACGGCTACCAGACGGC
>JAJZME010000026.1 GCA_021803035.1 Acidobacteriota bacterium
GCCAGAAGGACTATTTCAGTTTCCAGGATTCGCCTCCGAATGTGATCTGCACGCCCGAGCGGAATGTGAACGGCAAGGCCGGATATCCAAAAGCCTCGGTGTAATGTTCAGAGAGCAAGTTCTGAAACCTGCTGGTCATCTGTATACGCGAGGTCACTGCGTAGCTTGCGGCCAAGCCGATAGCCTGATAAGCCCCGTCCAGATTGCGATTTGGCAGCAACAAGGTGGGCATCGAATTCGCGTCGTAAGCAAGAAAGTCGCTGTCATCGCGCTTGCCAACCAGAGTTCCGGTGAGCAACGATGTGAATTTGCCGTGCTCATAACTCATGCCGAAGTAGCCGGAATGCGGCGCCCTCCGAAACGGGCGCGCGCCGATCAGCGGCGAGTAGGCGCCGATCGGAACGGTCGGGAAGTTTGGGTTGTAGGTGGGCCCAATAGCATCGGAAGTGAACGAGCGTTGAATGACCGCATCCAGGTACGTATATCCACCGCGTACAAACAGACCCTGCGCGAGCTGAACTTGTGCGTCGGTTTCGATACCCTGAGCGCGGAACGCCTGCGAATTGACGGTCGCTCCGTAAGCTGCTGCCGCAGCCACGGCGGAGGGAACCCCGAGGTCAATGAGGCCTTGCGGCGGAATGTACTCAATGCCGTTCGTGAATTCATTGTGAAAGTACGTCAGGCCGACTTTAGCCCTTCCGTGAGCAAATTTCTGGTCGATGCCCGCATCGTAGGTGCGCGACCACTCCGGCCCAATCTGGCCTACTTGATATTGCGCAATCAGCTGCGCGCCATTCGGCAATGCAGCCAGCTGGTCGTAGAGCGAATCCGTCTGCTCGAATATGCTCGGTTCCTTAACGCCCCGGCCGAAACTGGCGTGAAAACGCGTCTGTCCCCAGAGTCCTGCCTGACTGGTTCGACGAAGCACGTAAGCCAGCGATGCGCGCGGAGTAGGCACCACGCCGAACAGCTGATCATCCACAACACCGGTTCCCACGGTGTAGAAAAGCCTGTCCCACAGGTCACCCTGAAAGAGGAGGGTGTAATTTGAGTTTCGCCGCTCTACAAAATTGGAAGGCCCCCCTGAGTATCCCCGTTCGTTTTCAAATTCAGCTCCAATGAGCACCAACAGATGAGGAGCAACCAGGTAATCTGACTGCGCCTCAGCGAAATCCTTGTCCGTCGACGTCGGGTAGCTATAGGGATACTGCATGGGATACTGGTAGACCGCCTGCCCTGACACCGTGTAACCGTTGGCACCGTGAATCGTCACCGGTGCGCCAAGATAATCAGCGATCACACAGTTTGGATCCGCCTGGGGAGTGCAACTGGCGTAGGTCACACTATCCTCATACTGAGGAATCCCTGTTGGCGCGAAGTCGGTGTACTTGGATCGCAGCCGTAGCCCTCCGTAGCGAACCAAGCTATGCCACGCCGCAGTGCTCTGTATTTCGTATGTGAGGCCGAAATATGCATCTTCATTGCCTTGGCGCGCATCGTCAGGAATTCCGTAGAGGAGAATAGCGTTGGGCTGGCCACTCGCCAATTGGTCGTGACGCACGATCGCGCGAAGGCTGGAATTGGAAGATGGCCTCCAGCCAAGATTTGCGGTCGCCGTGCCGATATGAAACCGGTCATTCGGAATACCGTTTGAAGTATCAAACCGCGTGAAATCGGCGAAGTAGTCTGTGGTCTTCCACTTGCCTCCCACGTTACCTTCATTGAGGAAGCTTTCGAAATTGCCGCCGTCCCCGATGTAGGTGATCTCGGGTAGAGGAGTGGACCCGGAGCGCGTTGTCAGGCATACCACACCGGCCATGGCATCTGCGCCATACATGGAACTGTTGGGGCCGCGCAAAACTTCAACCCGGCTTATGGCCGAAGAAGCAATATCTGCAAACTCCACGGCACCGCCGATATCATTCATGGGAATGCCATCGATCAGTACTTTGTTCGCATCACTGTTTCCGCCCCGGATATAAAGCGCGGCTGTTCCGCCGAGCCGTCCGGTTTCGGTCATCTGCAAGCCCGGTATCCAACGCAGCGCCTCCTGAATCTCATCCGTGCTCGCAACTTGTTTCTGTCCAAGCACGGTCACAGCTGACCCCACATGCGACTCGAGCGTTGGCGTGGCCGTAGCCGTTACAGTCACCTCCTGCGACAGGCTGTTCAGGCGTAGTGTGATATCCAGGATCGTCGTCGGAAGACCCGACGAGACAACCGCTTGCGAATTGTTGGTCTTGAAGCCAGGTGCGTGGACTCGGATCTCATACGTGCCGGTGCCCGGAACCGAGGCGACATAGCGGCCCGTCTGGTTAGTGGTGACCGTTGCTACCACGGCGTTATGCGCCAATACATCTACAGTTGCACCGCCTACGAGCGCTCCAACTGGATCGGTGACCGTGCCGGAAATGGACGTTCCATGGTTCTGCGCGGTGAGTTTTAGGCTGAGGCAGAGAACAAATGACAAACAGATGAAATATCGAACTCGATGCATGCATTCCCCTCGGAATTGGTTGCGCAGAACCGGTCTCCTGACTTGCGCTTCGCCAAACCTGTCCGCCTTCCCGGAGAGTGTCTCCAGTGGCACTCAGGACAGGTTCTCCACGCTTACAGTTACGGGGTAGTGGCGGATTCGCACCGCGCTTCCCGAGCATTCTGCGGGTTGAATTATCTTGTTGCTGACGGATCGTGCGCCGTCTTATGGGTGAAGTTCTTTGGCTAAATCCTCCATGGCGTAGATTGCAGCGGGACTCGGCATCTCGATGCGCCTGTCCACGTAATAGACACGTCTGTCTCTGACCGCTGTCAGTGCCTGCCATCCTGGCCTGTCCACCAGATCATTCAGAGAGAGTTTGGAGCCTTTGATCAGGAGCAAGGCGTCAGGCTTGCGAGCGATGATCGCTTCAAGGCTCACCTGCGGCCATTCTTGCCCGATGTCGCTGGTAATCGATTCGCCGCCGGCCGCAGCAATGAGTTCCGTAATGAAAGCATGCTTGCCAATAGTGACAATCGGGTCGTACCAGATGGGCATAAACAATCGAATCCTCGGCTTGCCACGAATGCGCTTACGTACTGCCAGTTCCCGTGCTTGGAGTGCACTCACAAGGGCCGTTGCCTGCTCCTGCCGGTCCAACGCTTCACCGAGACTTTCAATTGATTTGTAAATGCCTGCGATCCCATGAGGATCCACCATGAATACAGGAATTCCGTAATGCGCAAGTTGGTCGATGCCAGGGATTTGGTTCATCCCTCCAGTACCCAGCACCAGGTCCGGATGCAGCTCAATAATCTTTTCCAATGAGGGATTCAGAGGAGCCCCGATGGTCTGCTTCTTCGCCGCTTCTGGTGGATAGAGTGTGTAATCGGAAACGGCAATCACATCCGCTCCCGCACCCAGACTGTAAACATCGTCAACAACGCTGGGCGCCAGACAGATCAATCGATGTGGATGATCCGGAACCACAACCGTGCGCCCGAGTTCGTCCGTCACCTTCCGTGAGGCCAGGCAAATCGCGGGACTTAAAAAAAGCAACAGGAAGACGGAGCGTCTCATCGTACCCCCGCCCAGCGCCGCGCTGCCTGCTCAGCCAAAGCAACAAAACGCTCTGCTATCTCGGTTGCGCCTCGAAAGTGGAGGTGGATATAACTCGCGAACACATTGCCACTTGCATATCCCTCCTCTGTTGTTGCGCCGGAGAGCGTGTAATGCGCCTTGAACGCCGGTGCGAGGTCGCAGGTGTTGGAACTCCGTGAATGATGAAAGCTGTGGCCGCGCAGGACCGTGCCTTGGACGCCGAGCAAACAATCTCGCTGCAACTCGAGTCCAACGTAGCCAAACCGCACCAGCTTATCCGTCATCTCGCTTTCAATAGGAAGTACTCCGGCCATGGCATGCGCCTGCCCGTCACGCGTTCGCAGACGCTCACCCAGGTACATCATGCCGCCACACTCGGCGTATACCGGAAGGCCGGATGCGGCGAACTCCCGAATCTCGCCTGCGAGCGCAAGGTTTGCGCTCAACTGGCTGACATAAAGCTCCGGATACCCTCCGCCGAAATAGAGCCCGTCGACGCCGGCCGGCAGTGTGGCATCATGCAATGGGCTGAACTCGACCAGCTTTGCGCCCGCGCGCTCCAGCAGATTCAAGTTGTCCTGGTAGTAGAAACAGAATGCTGCATCGCGAGCCACGCCAATCGTCACTCTAGGTTCCGAATCGACTGTGCTCACTGCGACCTTACAGGGTTCAACCTGAAATTTGGGACTGAGCAGCAGGTCGAGATTCAGCCGTTCTTTTGCAAGAATTTCGAACGCATGCCGTTTTTTGTCCCAATCAATTTCGGAAGCGGTCTGCAATCCCAGGTGGCGCTCTGGTATATGCACCCCTGTCTGCGGCGGCACCCATCCCAGAATCGGCATTCCGCAGTTTTCCGCAATCGCATCTGCAAGCAGGCGATAATGCTTCTCGGAGGCGACGCCATTCAGCACCACGCCGGCAAACCGCAGCTCCGGATCGAAGACTTCGAATCCACGGATCACCGCCGCGATGCTGCGGGCGCTCTTGGAAGCATCGACAACGAAAACTACCGGCAGCGAAAGGATCTTGGCAATCTCTGCCGCGCTGCCTTTTTCACCTTCTCCGGAGATGCCATCGAAGAGCCCCATCATGCCCTCGACCACGGCCATCTCAGCGTCCGCATTGCCCTCAGCGAATGCCTCGCAAATGCCGTTACGATCGAGCATCCAGCCGTCGAGGTTCAGTGCCGGGCGCTCAGTCACCGCGCTCAGATGACCGGCATCAAGAAAATCCGGGCCGCATTTGAATGCCTGCACCCGCAAGCCGCGAGCGCGCATGCCTGCGGCGATGGCCAGCGCAATGGTAGTTTTGCCCACGCCACTTGCCGGCCCGGCAATCAGAACGCCCCTCACAACCGTCCCTCGCTTCCGCCTTTGAGCCACATTGGCAGCCCAGCAACCAGCAGCACGACGCTGTCGGCAATGGCGGCCACGCGCTGATTCATTTCGCCAAGCAGGTCGCGAAACTGCCTCCCCGCCGCATAGGCGGGAACAATGCCGCTGCCCACCTCGTTCGAAACCAGTACGATTTGGCGGTTCGTCCGCTCCAGTGCGACGCAGAGCTCGTCGATGGTGGCCCCGATTGTGGTCCGGTCTTCGCGATGCGCCTCCATCAGGTTCGAGGCGAAAAGAGTGAGGCAGTCAACCACAACGAACTCACTCGTAGGTTCGCTTTCCTCAATGACTTCAGCCAGCTTGAGCGGTTCTTCCCGAGTGCGCCAGTGCGCAGGCCGTTCCAGGCGGTGCCGCTCAATCTTGCGGCGCATTTCATCGTCCGAAGGCCGTGCAGTGGCAACGAAGGTGACCTTAGCAACGCGCGAAGCCAGCTGGAGCGCAAAACGGCTTTTCCCGCTACGCACGCCGCCAAGCACGAGCGTCACCGAAGGTCGGTGCAGTCCCTGCATACAAAGCCTCTGACCATGGCATCTGAGCGCCACGGAGAAGCGGGATATTCAGGCAGCTTTCAATGCGGTGAAAGGACCGCGTGGAATGCTCTCCAACTCTCCCATCGAAGTCGGATTCGCCCGGAATTGATCTGGCCGGTCTCCTGACTTGCACCTCAAACGAACTTGAGCACCTTCCCACGAGCTCCGCCCGCAGTGGCTGGATTATCTATCCTGCTCAGTTCTCGATGCTTACAGTTACGGGGTAGTGACGGATTTGCACCGTCTTCCCGAACACCAGATGGTTTGAACTATAGGATCTGATCCTGACCGAAGTCAACTCCTCGTTTTCAACAGCCCCGGCCCCTTCCGAAGCCATTGGACCGGATGATTAGCCTTTCAGAGGCAGATTCGAAGAGACGCCTTGTGTGATGCTAATCACAGCAGGTTTGCTTGAAACGCCTCATAGTCCTTTGGGAGTTTGAATCCTTTTTAGGCTTGTGAATTTAGGCTTCCCCCTTTCAAGGGGCCGGGCGATGCACTGCTCCCGGCCCCAGCTCTGGTCGCAGAAAGCGGAGGGCAAGAGCTGGGTATGGGCATCGAGTGCGAAAACACGTGAAGCTCAAGCCGTCCGAATCTGAAAGCGATTTGCGTTACATGGCGCTGAGGTGGAGGCTGGCACAATCTTTCAGGGGCTGCCCCCATGGAACCACCGGCTGGAAAAGAACCCGATTCTATCTCGCAGGAATTCGTTGCCGATCCTGAACTGGCGCATGAGATCGAAAAGCGGTCGAAACCCTGTTCATCAATCGGCGATGGCGTTCTGTTTCGGCAAGGCGATTTGCCAATCGCGTTGTATCTCGTCAAAAGCGGCGAAGTCGCGCTGGCCATGGAATCTGGGGGTCGGATGGTGATGTGCGTGAGGGCCGGTGCTGGGTCTCTGGTGGGGCTACCTGCTGTTGTCGGGAACAAACCCTATTCCATGACTGCGGCGCCGTGTGCCGGAGCGGAAATTCGAGAGATCAGCAATTTGGAGTTCAATGATCTTATTCGCAGCACTCCGATGCTCGCCATGAAAGTGCTCCAAGTCCTCGCCGCTGAGGTTCACTTGGCTCGTCGTTGCTCTCTTGAACTGATTCCCTGAGACGAATCGATTGGCTAATGATTGTTCAACCAACCGATCTGAAGGTTCCGAGGGCATAACTCAAAATCCATAGAAGTGAGAATTATTATTGAATCCAGACCGCCTGTCGTTCGCGAAATGCTAAGGCTCCATTTTGGATTGTCGAAATGGGATAACGGATTTCAATGGTCTCTGCTTAGCCTGGGCAGTTCTCTCGGGCGCAATGGTCGACGGCATTTGGGTAGCGCTCCGAACCTTCTGAAAACAAGCACGGCACAGAACCGGCCGCCCCTGTGTGGGTTTAAACGGAACTGTCGTATCGGCACCGCATTCGGCGCATGTTACGTGTGTCTCTGGGCGGGGACTTCGCCGCAAGCCATCCCTTCCTCTGCACCTCTTGCAGCGCTTTGGGTCGTTCGTGAACTGTTTTTCGCTGAAGAAGGCTTGCTCGCCGGAGCTGAACACGAATTCAGCTCCGCATTCAAGGCATTTCAGAAAGCGATCCGCAAACTCCATGGCTGGCTCACTTTTCCTCGGAGCCTCTCGTCTGCTTGTACATATAACCAGCCGAGTCAGCTCATTGACCATTATTCTAGGCCGAAATTCGCTCAAACCCCGCACCGGTGTAAGGCAATTCACTACTGCTGCGGCTTCCATTCGGGTACTCAATATTTCTCATGAAAAGGATCGTTGTACCTCTGTAGAGCCTTATAACCTTAATGTCAGCGGTGTCGGGGGGGGGAGACGCATCCAAAGGCGAGACATCTATGGCCGCCCTTCAAGTGCCCCGGCTTCTTCGTTCCCGGCATCAAAGCACCGTTTGAGCATTCAGGCAAACAGCTGACGATTGGCAATGCCGACTCCAGCGGAGTCCTCCTGGCTGGGTTACGATTACGAAGCGGTCTAGATTGCCGTGTTGGAACTGCATCGGCCATGCCTTGTTTCTGCAGCGCCGGTTTAAGGTCATACCCGCGACTTCAGACCGACCACAGCGCAGCTTGGAACAGTGAGGAGCCACATGGCCATGGAACGGACGCAGGTTTTTCCGAATCGAAAGATCTCTGAGACATTGCTCGAGTTCGCTGCGCCGTTGCTGGATACTCTTCGGGACGAGGCGCCCGATCGCGAAATCCGTAAAGCGCTGGAAGTGGCATACACCGCCTGGAATGCGGTCATCTTCGCGGATGTGCTCAACAACAATCAGTACATCGACGACGTACGACGCCTTACGGCCGGCGCAGCTGGGCCCGACATACTAATGGAACGGATGATCGCGCGAAAGCGCGAGCTTTTTGGCGACGATGCACGCTTGATTGGCGATTGGAGTGTAACGCGCACCGCGGGTGGCCTTAGCCTCCGCGCCGACGCGCGAGACCCGCACTCCTTGCCTCAGAATCCAGTGGATCGGCAATAGGCGTTTACCCGGCGCGCCGTATCGCGAAATCGTTATGTCAGGCTGGGTTTTGCACGTCGGGGCCGTTCAGGGGAAGCATTGTGATTCGATGGCTCTGCTTCAGTCCTTACCGAAGTCGTCCGGCATCTGAACAGCAACGACTTCGCCGCGCGCCGTGGCGAGGCCTTCAACGTAAACCGTGGATTCGACCACCACTTTGCGCCCCTTTTTTTCCTTGACGCGGGCGCGTATGGTGAGCGGCGGACCGAGAGGCGTGGGCTTGAGGTAGTCAACGCGCAGCGCGCCGGTAACAAAGCGAAACGGCGGCTCGGTGCCGGGTTCGCGGCTGGCGGCGCGGTAAGCAGCGGCGGCGGCAGTACCGGTCGAGTGACAGTCTACAAGCGAAGCGATGACGCCGCCGTAGACAAAACCGGGGATGGCAATGTGCCAAGGCTCGGGAGTGAAGACGGCGACCGTTTCATCTCCGTCCCAATCGGTACGGATATGGTGGCCTTGTTCATTCAGCCGGCCGCAGCCGTAGCAATGTGCCAGATTTTCCGGGTAATGATCCTGAATGGCCATGATCCTGTCAGTCTATCCGGCATGACCGTCTGTTGGCGCAGCCGGCAGCGGCTTCGAGCAATGCTAAGGTGAAATAGAAATGCGTCGTGGGTCTTCTTCCTTACTCCTTTTCCTGATTGTGGTGGCGGTCATTCTTTACTTCCATTGGAGCAGAACCTCGGCTCCAAGCCGGGGAATGGATCGGTCATTCGAATCCTATCCGCGCGAGCGGCGCCCCGAGCACAAGCGTTCTGAGAGATCGGAATCGAGAGCAGAGATGCGCGCCGAATGCTCTCAGTTCGGCGTTACCTGTTCGTCGGAGTACTTTGGTTCATGGCGGAGGCCGGGTGTGGGGGACTGTTCCACGACCGTGCGTCACGGCTATCCGGTTCCGGATCCACGATGCACGCCGGGAGGAATTGACCCGAGCGTAACCGTGGACGTTCTCAGGAATCGGGCCTGGAGAACCGGGTGCATCCGGAACTGCCAGACAAGCGAGGCGGAAAAGCATATTACCTACCGCTGGTATGGTCTGCGAGTGCCGCGCCGGAACCATGGTGAAACCCAGGTGTGCGAATTGGATCACCTTGTACCGCTGGAACTCGGCGGAGCGGACGGTCTGGGAAACATCTGGCCGGAATGCGGGCCATCGGCCGTTGCCCTGGATGACAGATACTTCAAGATCAAGGATCGGGTGGAGAACTACCTTGCCGACGAAGTGAAATCAGGCAAGATGTCCCTCGAAGCGGCGCAGCGAGGAATTGCCACTGACTGGACGCAGTACCTTGATGCGGCGAATCGTTATTGTGCGGCGGGAGGACGGTGCGACTAGCAGGGCCTCGTACATCCAGTCCATCGTGCGGTCATTTTGCGTTATGCGGCGTTGAGCGCTGCCAACGCTGCTTGGAGCTGCGGATCGTGGCCCTCAAGCGCAGCTTCATATGACCAGTCCATGGAAATGTCTGGCGTGATTCCTTTTCCTTCGATCCGAACCCCGTTCCAACTCGTGTACGCGGCCACAGGAAGCACCAGCGTGTATTCATGCCCGAGTTTGACGCCGGATCGCGATACCAGCCGGCCGGCGGTACGGTTGCCAATGATTGTGGCAAGATGATTTTCCTGCGCAAATTGAGCCAACATCTCCGCGGCTCCCGTGGAGTGCTCGTTCACCAGAATCACCACGCGACCGTGAAAGCGCCGCTTGCCGAGGCCTTCGGTGACAAGTGCGATGGATCTTTTTCCGGCGAACTTAAGAGCGAGGGGTAGAAGCTCGAGTTTAAACCGGGGGATGTGTCCGAACCGGGGCAGTTTCTCCTTGTCATAGCCGTGCTCCGCCATAGGACGATCGAGGCTGAACCCGATCGGTGTTTTGCCGGGCGTCAGATAGCTCATGATGCGAAGGCCGCCGATTCCACCGCCGGGGTTCCCCCGCAGGTCGATAAGAAGGCCATCGGCGCTTTGGAAGGTCCTGTCGAAGGCGGCGGACACTTCATTGGCGAAGTCGATGCCGATATAGCCGGGGAAGAGGCTCACCTTCAGGTTAGCGATGGACTTCTCAAGGACCGAAGCTGCGACGCTCCGCGGCTCGGAATACGGATTCGATTTGTACTTGGGCTTCCTGGTTCTAAGATCGATGTGGACAGAGCGCCTGTGACCTGCCCGCGAAACCGTAATCTCTGTCTCTCGATCCATTTCGAATGCCGGTGAGTGAGGAGGCTCCGCTT
>JAJZME010000040.1 GCA_021803035.1 Acidobacteriota bacterium
TCCTGGCCTTCCGCCGCCCGGCTGCGGTGAAAGCCCCGGCCGTGATCGCTTACAGGGTGATGTCGACCTCAAGAACCGCCTGGTACGTCTGGCCATTGCTTCCCGTGCCCTGAATCAGAAGCGTGTATGCGCCTGGCGGAGTTGCGCCTCCAGAAGTATTGGGTAGCTGGAACGAGCCGCCGCAGCCGGCCATCTGAAAAACAGCTACGCAGATGACCAGTATGGCGACCACCCGGAAGAAGATCGAATTGCGCGATTTGCGGCCGCGCAGCAGCCCGAAGAACCCGAAGATCGGCAGGCATAGCAGGCCGTCCGCCATCAGCTTGGGATTGTGCGAACCGGATGCCGACGCCGTTGTCGAGCCTCCGGTGGTAACGGTCACCGTAACCGAGGCGCTTTGCAATGAGCTTGACGCGGGCAGCGTCGTGGGGTTGAAGATGCACCCGATCGAGAGCGTGGATGGCGGCACGCCCGGGGGTTTGATCCCCGTGCCCGTTACCGAAACACACTGCAGATTCGAAATGCTCACTCCCGGCGGCAACAGGAAGTTGAGGCCAGCCGAGTTGTTGGTCGTGGCTCCGGAAACGATGCGCAACGGGCCGCCAACCGCCCGGACAAAGACGTCGAACGCCTTGGCTGCGCTAACCAGACCGGTCGCCGAATCGGTTCCCTGCACCGTAACGCTGTACAGTCCCGGGGTGGCCTTGGTGGCATCAACAATCAGGTCCGTCGATGCCTGCGTGCCGCTGCTCGCCACCGGGATGGTGCTTGCAACCAGATTGCACGCGGGAGCGGTGGCGCCCGATGGCGCAGATACCACGGCAACGTTGCATCCCAGCGCCACGCTGCCGGAAAAGCCCTCGATCGAAGCCGGAGTCACAGCGATGGTCAGCGGCGAGAACGGATCATCGGCCGAAGTGCTGCCCTGGCTGACGATCGCCGTCGGCGCCGGAGTCCCCTCCGGAACGCCGGTAACCGCCAGCGAATAATCCTCGACCGCCTCGGGCACGGTAAAGCTGCTGCCCTTGAAGTTCTTATCGCCCGAGTAGGTTGCGGTCACCGTGTCTGCGCCCGCCGGCAGCGACGACGTCGTGCAACTTACCGTGCCGCCCGTGCCCACCGGCAGGGCCGCCGCGCATTCCGGAATCACGAGCGAGCCGTTGTACGTAAAGGTCACCGTCCCGCCCGGCTTGACTACGCCGCTGGGCGCATTCACCGTCGCCGTGAAGGTCACCATATCGTTCTGGTCTTTGGGATTCTTCGCAATCACGCTAGCCGGCAATCCGGAAAGCCCCAGCGTGGTCGCAGCCATATTGACCGTCTGCAACACGGCGCCGCTGCTCGTGCTGAAGTTGCTGTCGCTCGGATTGAACGTCGCCGTGATGGTCTGCGCGCCCTCTGCCAGGCCGTTGGTCGAGCAGTCGTAAACACCCTTTGCAATCGGAACATCGGAGCAGATCGTCGCCGTCCCGTCGCTGAAACTCACCGTTCCGGTCGGCGTCGCGCTTCCCGGAACCTTGCTGGTCACCGTGGCCTGGAAGGTCACGGCCTGATTCACCTCCGAGGGATCCGCCAGCGACTGCACCTGCGTCTGCGTGGCGGCCGGGTTCACGGTCTGCGCCAGCGTAACAACATTCGTGCCGCTATTAAAGCTGAAGTTGCCGTTCTTCGTGGTGTAGGTCGCGGTAATGGTATACGACCCGTAAGTCAGCGGCGGTGGCGAGCACGCAGCCGTGTAGGCGGTTCCACCCGGCCCCGGAGCGGTCAGGCCCACAGCGGAGCAGCCGCTGAACGGCGTTGCCGTCGACGAACCCGACAGCGTATAGCTGAATCCAACCGTCCCTGCCGGCGGTGTGTTGACGCTCGGGACCGTAACCTGGGCCGTGTACATCACCGGGGCGTTGACCGTGGATGGATTATCCGATGAAATCAGCGCCATGGTGCCGGTGGCCGGATTCACGTCCAACCCCACCTGCCCGCTGCTGCTCTTGTAGCTGGGGTCGCCGTTCGGATAAGTCGCCGTGATCGTATCCGTTCCTCTGGGCAGTTGCGTGGTGCTGCAACTGGCTACTCCGGTCGTCGGGTCCACGGTTCCCGTGCACAGGGGCGTCGTGCTGCTGCCCGCCGTGAAACTCACCGCTTCTGCCAGCGGCACTGGCTGGTCAAACGGAGTAACCGTCGCGCTCAAAGTCACGCTTTCGCCAAAGCTTGCCGGGCTCGGCGTCGCGCTGGCTTTCGTCGAAGTGGCTAGCGCCGTCACCGTCTGGTTCACGCTGCCGCTGTGGGAGCCACTCGCCTGGTAATTCGAGTCGCCGCTGTATGTCGCCACAATCGTGTGCGTGCCGCCGATCAGCTTGCTGGTCGTGCAGGTAGCTCCGTATTCGGTCGTTCCCCCGGAACCGATGGTTGTGACCGTAACACCCGACCCTCCTCCGCAGTCCAACATCGCCGCGTCGGTCGAGCTGCCGTTGTCCGTAAACGTGATCGTGCCCGTAGGCGGCACCACCACGCTGCCCGTAATATCGATTACGGCCGTGAAGGTAACGGGGCTGTTCACCGCCGAGGTGGGATTCGTCGCGCCCGACGAAGACGCCACCGTGGTCGACGTGCTCGCTTGCGCAACCGCGATCGTAATCGGCGTCGATGCGGCGTTTTGATAGCTGGTGTCGCTGGCACCGGGCGTGTAAGTCGCGGCGATGGAATCCGGACTTCCCGCCGGCAGCGCCGATGTCACGCAGGTTTGCGTGGCCGTTCCGGTCGTCGAATCATACGTGAAGGCTTCCGACCCGCTGCCGCAGCTAATCGCCGTGCTGCCCACCGAAAACGCCACCGATCCCGTCAATGGGACAAAATCGGCAAACGCCACCGGATTCGTCACATTCGTCGAAACCGTGGCCGTCAATGTCACCGCTTGATTCAACGTGGCCGATTTCGTGGACGCGTTCAACCCCACGCTCGGCAGTATCGCGGTCACGTCAAAGGCCGAACTGCTCACCGTCAGCGGATTCGTCGCAGTCGACGGTATCACGCCCACGTTCAGCGTGAGCCCCGTGCCCGCGGTGGCATTCAGCCCGGAATACGTGGCCACTCCCGACCCGTCTGTCGTCTCGCTCGTCGTGCCGTACAGCGTGCCGCTGCTCAGCGTCACCGGAATATCAATGCCGGAAATCGCCTGTCCGCTCTCGTCCACCGTCACCGCCGCGCCAAAGCCCTGGTCCACGGTCACGCTCGACGGCGGCTTGGTGCTGAAGCTCACCGCATAATTGCTCTGCACCGCCCCCGCGTCCACGCACGGGCTGCTCGACGAGTAGCCCGTGTACGTGGTGTTCTCATTCGGCTCGCCGCGCTCGTCGGCGGTGACGCCCGCCAGCAGATTCGTGGCCTCGCCAGCGCAGATCGCTGCGCTCCCCGGCAGCGGAATCTCCACCGGAACTGTCGCCTTCGGCCCGATCAGCGCCAGACCGCTCAGCGTAATCTCCGGCTTCGTGGTATCGCCCCCCGCATAATCAGTGACGGAGTCCGTGTTGCCGCCGATCACGTTGCCGCCATGATCTGTGTAGCTATTTTCGATGTTGGAACCGACCCCCCCGGAACTCGTGCCGGCAATGTTTCCGGCAACGATGGTGTTGGCCAAACTCGTCGATCCGCTGGCCACATAGATACCTCCGCCTGCGCCGCCTGGATTGCCCGACGCGGAGTTCCCGGCGATGGTACTGTTGACCACCATGAGCGTCCCGTCGCTGCTGATGCCTCCGCCAAACCCCAGAATGTCACCACCACTGGCGGAATTGTCGGAGACCGTGCTCTCGGCAATCTCCATCGTCCCACCGTTGTAAATGCCGCCGCCTGCTGAGCCAGTATTCCCGGAGATCGTGCTATCCATAATCAGCGCTGTGCTGTCACTGTCAATGCCGCCGCCATCACCGACGGCGGCATTATTCGTCACGGCGCTGCTCAGCAGGGTCAGGTCTCCGGAGTTTTCGATCCCGCCACCGAGGGTGGACAGGTTGGTGGCGGTTGCGGCGTTCCCATTGGAAATCGTCATCCCGTAGAGCACCGCCGGCACGCCCGCCTCCACGGCGAACACACCATAAGTGCTCTTCGTCCCGCCGCCATTGATCGTGAGCGTGTTCGCCCCGGGACCAATCATATTGATCCCCGCGGGCGTGCCCGTCGACGGCGGCAATCCCAGACTCAGCGTGCTGCCCAGCGTAATGCTGGCCACCCCGGGGGCAAAGTCAATGTCACCTTCGCCGTTGGCCAGTGCGACGGCGTCCCGCAGCGTACACTTGGTCCCTGGGCAGTCGGAGCTGGTCGCAGTCCCGTCCGTGCTCGCCTGCACCTGGAGGTAGTTGCTCTGCACCGCCCCGGCATCCACAAGTCCCGCCGGGCAGGAGCTATAGCTGGGGCTGAAGGCAAAGCCGCGCTGATCGGTGGTCACTCCAACCGGGGCATCGCTCGACGAGCCCCAGCAGATGGCCGCGCTGCCTGGCTGCGGCAGCAAGGTCTGGGTCGGCCCGCCATAGGAGCCTAGCGGCAGCGCCAGCGGGTTGGCCGTAGCGTCCTTGGCGTTCCCGTTGCTGGTGCAACTGGCGCAGTCGCTGCCCCCGTTGCCGGTATTGTCGTAATAAACGTTGTAGTTCGCGTTCGCCGTACCGGAGTAATCGTAAATCGCGCCTCCGGAGTTGCCGGAGAAGATATTGTTGTCCGCTGTCAGCGTGCCGACGCCTGAAATGTTGAGCGCGCCCCCGCCGCTGGCGGCGGAGGAGTTGCCGGAGAAGGTACTGTTGGTGACTGTCGCCGTGCCGCCAGCGGCGATGGCGCTGCCGTCCTGGCCCGAATTGTCTGAGAACGTGCTGTTGCTCACCGTTACGCCATCCGCATTGATGGCGCCGCCCGGGCCGGAGGAGGAGTTTCCGGAAAAGGTGCTGTCAATCGCCGTCACCGTGGCGGTGCTGGAGTCTGTGATCGCCCCACCACCGTCGTTGGCAAAATTTCCGATGAAAGCGCACTCCTCAACTGTCAGCGCGCCCTGGTTAATAAAGATGCCGCCCCCAAAACCGTTGCTGCTATTGCCGTAAGCAATGGTCAGCCCGGAGATGTTCACCGTGGCTGGCGCCGAGCTTCCGATAGTCATCACCCGAACTCCGGCCTTGTGATCCGCGGAGATCGTCAGCAGGTTCGCCCCTGGCCCCGTGATGGTCAGGTTCACATTGATCGTCGGCAGCGTACTCCCAAGCGTGATGGTGCCCGTCAGGCCGCTCTTGAAAACAATCGTGTCGCCATTGCCGTCGGTGTTGGCCTGCGCGATGGCGTCGCGGAGCGAGCAGGCGGTACCCGTGCCGGTGCCGCCGCAGTTGTTGGTCGCATCCGCCGTGTCGTTGAGCGTGTTGACCGTGAGGGTTTCGCTCGCACCCCAGGCTCTGGCCGCGCCCAAGCCAAACGCCACCAGGCAAAGGGTAGTCAGGAACAGCCGACACGACACAGGAACACTCAATCGCCCCATCATGGGAATTCTCCGGCACTGCAAAAGTTTGCGGACCCCAGAAGAGATACGGAAACTTGCTGATAGCTTTCGCTGAACCCCCACGGCCTGAGCAACCCCGCCGGTTCAGGAGGTGTTTGTTACAAATGCAACTCGGATGACCTGCAATCAGGCCTGAAGATTTCTACGGATGACGGCGAGAGACGCCCCAGGGAAGCGCCGTGATCCAGAGGATTGTTAAAACATTGGGGAATGAACTTTGGCGTTTGTAATGCGAGTCAATCAACCTCATCCTGTCACGCAGAATGAGCATGCCTTCAAGGGCTGCGCTAAATCGTCCCAATCCCATGGGATTGAGAATCGAATTGAGCTAAAAACAGAACTCATTCTAGGGCCGCACCACATAAAGGTCAATACGCAATTTAAGGCAGAGTAAAGCACCATCAACGGCTATAAAACAACTGCCCTGTCATAGGGTGAGGTGGTATCGAAGCCCTTGCAATCGCGCATCATCGACGGCTGTAGAACAGCATCCCGCTTCATCGGCGGCCATAGAACAACATCCCGCTTCATCGGCGGCCATAGAACAGCACCCCGCTTCATCGACGGCCGTAGAACAGCACCCCGCTTCATCGGCGGCCGTAGAACAGCACCCCGCTTCATCGGCGGCCATAGAACAACTGCCCTGTCATCCTGAGGCGAAGCCGAAGGATCTGCGGTTGTTCCTTCCTCCCTGCCGCGGCCATCTCTTGCGCGGCCCATCAAAAAGTCAAGCCCTTCCATCCCTAACCATCACTCTCGCAACAACTTGCAATTGCCGGTAATTTCCCTCATTTCTTGCACAATAGAAACAAATTCGCGCACAAGGCAAGCCGGCGCCGCGTTGCCCACTCGCCAAAGAGGATCTCATGACCATCGCACTCCCCCTGACACGGTTAGCCCCGCGAAATCCGCCAGCCCCCGAAGCTGGCACCCACCCCCCTTAAAATATTTTCTTTCCCACAGATTTTCTTGCCGGTAATTTTCTTGCCAATCCCTGTCCCGCTTTTGGAACATCGGATTGGAAATGGGCAGGTCCGGAATTTTCCAGCCAGAACCCTACCGCCGGCCCGCAATCGTCCAACCGCCGCCTGACTTGCGGAATGTATAGCGGATGCCGTGCCGCGAGGTCGTCGGCCGGCCGTTGACGATAAGGGTCGTGGCTTCGCTGCAATTCCAGGTGGCCGAGTCGCCGGAGATGCTCAGCGAAGACGGCGAGCAACTATCCGAGATCGAGGCCCGGGGATTGCCCCTGAAGAAGCTCTGAAAGCCCCTCGCCTGCGAGGAATTCATGCCCGGCCAGGCCGCCCTCATGCCTGCCACATTGTGCGCCGCCAGCGCGGCGTCGAACTTGTCCAGCGCATCCCGCACCAGCGTCGCCTGGCTTACCGCTTGCGGCTTGGGTGCGGCAGCCTTCACGATCGTTGGCTCGACGATAATGTTCACCGACCGCTGCTGCGTTCCGCCGTTGCCCGTGGCTGTCAGCACGTAGGTCGTGCTCTTTTGCGGCCGGATCGTGGTCTGGCCGGAGTTGTCCACGCGCGCGATTCCGTTGTTGATGGAAACGCTGCTGGCGTTGGCGGTCTGCCAGCGTAGCGTGGTGGACTGTCCCTGCTCGATCTGCGAAGCCGTGGCCGAGAAAGAGTCGATCTGCACCGGCTGCGGTTTGGCCGCCACCGGCTTCGGCGCCGCCGGAATGGGCGTGAGCACCACCGACATGTTGTTTCTCTCGCCGGCCTTGATGTTGAAGTTCTGGCTGAACGGCTGGTAACCGTTCAGCGCAATCTCCAGGGATCGCTCGCCCGGCTTCACCTGCACAATCAGGTTGCCCCGCGAATCCGTGCTCCCCACCGCCGCATGGTCGATGCTGACGCTGGCTCCGGGCGTCGAGTGAACGCTCAGAAAGGCCTGCATCACCGGCGGCGGCGCGGTGCTGGAGCGCCTAAGCGCAAAGTGAAGCGTGGCTCGCTGGTTTTTCGCAACTTCAACAGTAGCCGGCGCCACGCTGGAATAGCCCGGCTTCGTGAACCGGATGGTGTGCCTGCCCGGATTGAGCGGCAGCTTCAGGCTTCCATTATTCCGCGTAAAGCCCTTGAGCAGGCCATCGACAAAGATCTCCGCACCGCCCACATTACTGGTGACCAGCAGCGTTCCCGTCGGCGGTGCAGCTGCGGGTGGAGGCGCGGTTTGCACCTGCTGCACCGGCTTCTGTGCCGGCGCTGTGGGCTTCGCCGCCTGCAAGTGCCAAATCACGGCGGCCACCGCCGCCACAACAATCACTCCTCCGGCAAGGAATGGAACGAGCAGCTTCCCTTTCCGCGCAGCCGCGGGCTCGGCGGAGACAGTCGCGGGGTCGAACTCGATTTGCGGCACAGTGCCGGTGGTGCGGCGCGTGGGAGGCTTGGCGGCCTCGGCGCCCAGGCGCCGCCAGTCGGCCTGCTGCGCGGCGCCGGCGAACTCCACCCATTCCGCCACCGCCCGGAGCTTTTCGACCGCGCCGGCCGCATCGTTCGCCAGCAATGCTTCGCGGGCCGCCTCGACGGATTTCGCAACCGTCTCGTTCGCGAGCTGGCTTCGTTTGCTTTCAATTTCCCCAATCGCGCGCCCCACATCGGGGGATTCGCCCCAGGCGCGCTGCACGGCCTGCAATGATTCAATCGCGGCTTGGAAGCTCTCGCGATCGGCCGCATTGCCAGCCGCGGCAAGGGCGTTCTCTGTAGCCTGCCTTCGGGTCTGCTCGGCGCGCACTTCATTCAGCAGCGTGTTCAGCGGCGTTCCGGAGACCGTCGCGGCGGGCTGAGCCTGCAGCAGTTCCAGCGCTTCGTCGAGCTGCCCGCGCTGGCGCAGCCTCGCGATATGGGCCAGCAGCGCTTCGCTTTTCCGCTCGGCCTCCTGGCGTTGCGCGCGCGCCTCGGCCAGCAGCCGTTCCAGCGTGGCGTCGGAGGTTGCGGCAACGGCGGGCTCCAGCAGAGCAATCGCCTGGTCGTACTGCTCCTGCTCCATCAGCGACCGGGCGTCACGAACGCAATCGGCAACGCGCGTGCGCCGCTTCTGCTCGGACAGTTCCTTCCTGGCAAAATCCAGCAACTCGCCCACACCGGCGGCGTCGGCGAATTCAAGCTGATACGATTCCAGAACTTCGATGGCCTTCTCGAACTGGCCCCCATCGATGGCCTGCTGCGCCTCGCGCAAATACTGCCTGCGAACCTCTTCCTGCTCCGCCGCTTTGAGCCGCTGCCGCAGCGATTGCTCCAGCGCCAGCAGCCGCTCCTCCCCCGGCAGTTCCTGAAGCGCCCGCTGCACAATCAGCAGAGCCTCGCCCGGAGATTCCAGAAAGGTGCCCTGGGCCTTGGCGACGGTGGATTCGATCAACTGCCGGTTGCGGAATTCGCGAGTCTGAAGCGCTACGCGGGTTTTGAGCTGCAGCAGAGACGACTCGGTGGGCAGCTTTTCCACCGCGCGGTCAACCAATTCATTGGCGCGGTCGAAGTCCTGGGCTGCAAGGCAGTTTTCAATCTCCGCCTGGATCTGCTCGATCAGTTGGCGGCGGCGCTCCTGCTCCTGCCCACTGACCGCTTCCTGCATCAGGCTGTCCAGCTCCGGCACGGATGGATCGATCTTGCCGACTTCACGCAGAATCTCGATAGCTTCGGTGAAGCGGCGGGCGGTGTACTCGTGACGCGCCTTTTCGAGCAGCCCGCGAATCTGCTGTTGCTGGGCGGCAAGCTTCGCCTGCCGGGTGAGCTCGGTGTGGATCGCACGAATCGCCGTGTTGTCCCCGCCCAGCTTCATGGCCTTTTCGACCACGTTGAGCGCCCCCGTCCAGTCGCTCCGCTCGCGCAACAAGTCCGCCTGGCTCATAAGGCTCGCGACCTCGTCGGCGCGCTGCTTTCTTTCGCGCACCTCTTCGTGGCGGGCTTTCAGCTCTTCGTTACCGGGATCGAGCTGCATGGACTGATCGAGCAAGCCCAGCGCTTCAGCGTAGCGCGCGGATGCCAGCGCCTCATCTGCCGCGGCTACCAACTGCCGCACCTGCTCGGCGCGCTGCAGGCGCTCCAGATTCTGCTGCACGACTCCCAGCAGTTTCCTGGCACCGGTATGCTGCGGATCGATCCGGACCAACTGGAGGAGAATTTCGCGGGCGCGGCCGAACTGCTGGTCCGTAGCCAGGCGCTCGGCATCGTTGAACAGCTCGGTAATCTGCCCTCTTTTCAGTTCTTCGCCAAGCGCGTGCAGATCGGCGGCAAATTCCTCCGCCGTGGCATAGCGGTGCGCGGGATTCTTGGCAAGGGCGCGGTCCAGAATCGAATCCAGGACGGGAGGGTACGAGGCAAGGTAGGTGCGCAGCGGCGGCGCGGGGTCATTCACCAGCTTTTGCAGCACCGCCATGTCTTCGCCCGTAAATGGCAACTGGCCCGCCAGCAGGAGGTAGAGCATGACGCCCGTAGAAAAGATGTCGGAGCGGCCGTCGAAGGGCTGGCCCTTGAGGCGCTCCGGGGCGATGTAGTGGATGGTGCCGATGACATTGCCGGTGCGCGTCAAGCCGGTCTCAGCTTTGGAACTCTGCACCCGGGCGATACCGAAATCGACGATCTTGGCATGGCCGTCGGGCTGCACGATCACGTTGGCCGGCTTGATGTCGCGATGGATGACTCCGCGCTGATGAGCGTAGCCGAGAGCCGCACAGACCTGCTCGATGATGCTGATTTTCTCGATGAGCGGCAACTGCCGGCCAGAGGAGATGAGCTTATCGAGCGGCTCACCCTCGACGTACTCCATGACAATGAACGGCACGCCGTCTTCGTCGCCGAGGTCATAAACGATAACAATATTAGGGTGTTGGAGGATACCCGCCTGCGCTTCACGATAGAAGCGCTCGAGCATCTCCGGCTGACCCGAGAAGCCCTCAGTGAGGGTCTTGATGGCGACCAGACGGCCGATGCGGCGGTCTTCAGCACGATAGACCACGCCCATGCCGCCGCGGCCCAGGATGCCCGTGATCTCGTACTTTCCAATCTTCTTTTTTACGGTCGCATCCACAATTTTTGCCAGAGGCTGCTGTGACTAGGGGTTGCTCGACGGCGAGGTACAGAATGTGCAGTGAGCTGGTCAAGTAGGGAAGCAGCTACCGATCTGCATTCTCGCTGGCCCGCACAAACACGGTAGCATGTTTGCAGCGCGACCGCCAACAGTTTCCCCTATCCCAAGCTGGGCTTGCCGTTTTATGGTGGTCTTTCGCAGTTGAATCAGACAGAATCGGATGGGAAATAGGGCAGCGGGCCGGCGGTTGTGGCCCAGTCATCGGAAAGTCGATTGTGGCGCTCGTGCACCGTCGCGGTTGTCAAGAAGTCTCCCGGCCAAGACAACACTCTCAGCGTCCGGACAAGCCGGAGGGCAATGAAGCTTCGGCGCACAACTGCGTGGGTTTAGATCGGTTCGTTTCAGGGTATATTAATCGTGAATTGATACAAACGCTCACAGGCAAGCAGGAGCAAAGAGTGCCGCCGGAAGCCGCCGAAATTGCGGGGCGAAGGAAGGTATCTGCAATGGAGAAAGAGACCGCGCTGAGACTTGACGTCGCAGCGCTGACCGACATTGGCTGCAAGCGCACGAACAACGAGGACAGCTTTGGCTACGATCTGGAATCCCGACTCTTCGTGGTTTGCGATGGGATGGGCGGACGCGCGGCCGGTGAAACGGCCAGCGCCACTGCGGTCCGGGAACTGGTGGAGCATTTCAGCGAAGAAGAGAGCCCGAGCTTGCCACGGGAAGAGCGACTGTACCGCTCCATTCTTCACGCTAATCAGCAGGTTTACCGGATGGCGCAAACATCGGAAGACCTGCGGGGCATGGGGACGACGCTGGTTTCGGCCTGCGTGGACGCGCGGCGCATGGTAGTTGGGAACGTGGGCGACAGCCGCGCGTATTTCCTTCGCGGAGGCGTGTGCGTGCAGATTACGGACGACCACTCGTTTGTTGCCGAGCAAGTGCGTCTAGGTTCGATGAATGCGGAGGAGGCCGGCGCATCGCCCTATTCGTCGGTGATTACGCGCGCCGTTGGCACCGCCGAGACGGTGGAACCGGACATCTTTACGGGCAATCTGGAGCCTGACGACATCCTGCTGCTGACCACTGATGGGCTAACCCGCTACGCCGATACAACGGCAATCGCCCGGCTGATTCTAGGCAGCGGCAACCTGACCTCGGCCTGCCAGGCGCTGATCGACGAAGCCAAGCGGCACGGCGCGGTCGACAATGTAACCTGCCTGCTTGTGCAGTTCCTTGAGGGCGTGAATCGTGCAGCGGACAGCGACGGCGCCGCCACATAGGAAGCCTCGCACGGTGACCACCGGACTCGATCGTTGCATCAGGCCAACTCCGGTTCGATCCGCAACAGCTTCATAAACTGGTCGAAATCCGGCCGAATCTTGAGCAATTCCGATTCCAGCGTCGTCAGAGTTGCGATGCCGATCCATTTGCCGCTGCGCACGTAGTGCTGCACCTGGAAGACCGTGACCTGGTGCATTGCTTTGTGTTTCAACATCAGCATGGCCGCCTCGGCCGCGTCGGGAAAGATAATTGGCGCGGGTCCGGCAATCATCGGATCCATGAACGTGCGCTTCATTAAGGCGATCTGCGCCTGAATGTAAAGCTCCAACTTGTCGCCCGCCAGGAGTTGATCTTCCCGCAGATAGACATTGCTGGGAACGACACCTTCACTTCTCTTCTGGATGCCGAACTCCGGAATCCATGTCCATCCGAAGGGAATGGCAGGAACGATCCACCGGCCAATACGCGCGGCTGTGGCATGGGCTGCGGCTTGTCCGGGGTCAGTACTCATAGGCGATGCGCGTTACGCCAGGTCCTTTGCTGCGCTGATAATCCAAAGTGCGGGGCCAGTTTCGGTTCCGGTTCTGACCTGCTTATCTAACTCATGGAAGCCCTGCTGCGGCGCAAACCTGATATGCGGTAACAACAACCGCCGTTTCAAGCTGATCCAGAATATCTGCGTGATCCGCGCCTGCAAAATCCAGGGGAAATCCATCCAGGTTCTTTGCCAGTCCGCCGGCATCCCGGGCAAGCCTGATGATTGGACCGGATTGACCGACCAGAAACTGCGCCAGCGCCGATTGAATCGATGCGTTTTCCTGCTCAAGCAGCGGAAGCGCCCGATCGCGCCACGCGCAAAATGCCGCTGCGCCCGCAAACTCGGGCTTTTGGGCTGCTTCCTTAACCGCTGCGCGAACGGCGGCGACAAACGCATCGAAAGTTTTGGCAAAACGCTCGCCAACCGGTTGCGGAATTGAACTTTGCGTTTCGGCCATTATGGTTTGCCCTTCCCGTGCCAGGGTGAGGAAAAGACGGCGCTCGGGTGCGCAGTGCTGGGCGGCATGTAGAACTGCGTTCCTCCGCCCTTCAAACTTCCCTGGCCCGCCGCGGGACCCATCCAGACCTTCATCCCCGACGGCGGCACTGTGAAAGCAGCCATCTTTCCATCCCTGTTCCACTCCGGCTTTACAGCGCAATCTGACCGCCAGGTGTCTTCATCGGCGGGAACTGTCGGCGTCCAGTATGCTCCTGCCGGATTCGTGTCGTCGTCGTAGACACGATAAATCGTGGTGCCGGGCGGCAGGTTAACCGGTTGCGCCGACTGAAAATTCCGTGTCTCCTTGGCCGGCAGGTCCGGCCAACCGGACTGCTTTAATTTGATCGGAGGAAGTGCCGAGCCTGGAGGCGCTGAAGTTTTGATGGTACCGTCGCTTTGCAATTCCGCAGTGAGCTTCTGCGAAGTTCGCGTCGGTGGCGGCTTCATGGGTACGGATGCGCCCATTGCGGAAATACCGCCCATGGCGCCGGCGGCACCACCCGCGCCGGCCATCCCTACAAGCACCGTCTCGCAGCCTCTCAGCGCCGTGTCCGGAGGGCCGACACAGGTCAATTCATCGGTGACACGCGACTGCGGCATATCGCCTACAAGCACCGTGGGCGAGCCTAAAATGAACGGGCCGCCGACGTGAGGCACAGGGCCGTCTGACATGGGACAAACGTGCAAGTCGCCGATGCGAGACGCAGGCATCTCTCCGATCAGCACCTGCGGAAATCCGACAGTCACCACTCCACCGTGCTCCGTCTGACTGGTAATAGTGCAGGCTGGCATTCCCATTGCGCGTGTCTCTCCTTAACCGCCTGAACCGGATTGGGAAGGCGGGTCGTCTCCGGGGAAGGTTGGCGCCGTGGGACTGCCAGGCGACTCCGGACTCTGCGGCGAACCTGGTGAGCCGGGAACTGCCGCGCCACCGCTGTTAATCATCACCAGTGTGCCCTGGATAGTGACGCCCTCCGGGCCGACGGAGACAAAGCCGCCTGGGCCGGAGAGGCATACATTCATCCCGCCTTCGATGACGACATTCATGCCTCCTTTGATGTAGACATTCATGCCGGAATCAACTACACAATTCATGCCGATCTTGTTGTACTGGTTTTCGCCCACGTTCAGTGAGTGCGTCATACCCACCTTCTCGTTCAGGCTCTGGCCGACGGCGATGTTGGAATTCTGGCCTATGCTTTCCTTCAGATCTCCATTGAGCTTGTGCTCCCGGTCGCCCTCCACCTCAACAATCTGCTTTCCCTTCACGTGCAGATGCGAATCACCATCAACTTCTTCATACTGGTTCGAAGTAACCTTCAGGTGCTTCTCGTTGCCGATCAGGGTATGCCAGTCGTGCTCCACATGCAGGTCGTAGTCGCGCTCGGCGTTCATGAAGATCTGCTCTTTGCCTTTCAGATCATCAAGACGGAACTCATTGGCATTGGCCGCGCCACCATCCTTGGAACTGCGTGTGAGAATGCCAGCAATTGTGTACTGGCTGGCCGGATCGTACTTGGGCATATTGACGCCGTTGTAGACCGAGCCGACTACGATGGGCTGATCGGGATCGCCTTCCATGAAGTCGATGAGAACTTCATCGCCGATACGCGGCCAATAATAGGTACCCCATCCTTTGCCCGCCCACGACTGTGCAACACGCAGAAGCGTATTGTCCGGCGTATTGGGCTTGCGCTGCCGGTCCCACCAGAACTGCACGCAGACCCGGCCGTACTTGTCCATGTAGGAATCTTCACCCTTGGGCGCAACTACCTGGCCGGTGTGCATGCCGTGTACAACAGGCTTTTCCGTCCGGATGGGCGGCCGGTACGGGATGGAAGACGGGGTTGCCTTGAATGTGTTTGTGTAAGGCTGGAGTGAATCCACAGCCCTCGCGCGGTAAGGAGGCAGTTGCCATGCGTTATGTTCTATGTGAACGAGCAGATATTTGATATTCAGGCTTTTCTGCGGAGAGTCGGTGAGATTAAATGTGTATCCCGTCTGCATGGAAATCGCGTTGGAAACGCCATCAACAATCACGGTTCCGGCATCACCGCTGTCGCGCCGGATATCTACGAAGAACGTCGCCTGGTCGTTGATCTTTGAATCGGACGATTCCTTCTTCAAGTACGCGGCCGCGCTGTCGGCGTAGTCGTACTGCTCATTGCTGTTCGCGCCGAGCGGGCCTTTCGTTGCGGCATCCGCGCCACCTTCCGGTACAGCCTTGTAGCGGATGAAGCTGTAATCCCAGGCTTCGTACTTGCCCGTGACCATCGTTGAACGTGAAACCAGTTCCTCGATCACAAAGTCGTAGAAGCCCTCCGACTCCATCCCTTCCGGCGCATACCGGAAAGTGTCCTGAACCGCGCATCCGCTCAATTTGCTCGATGTGTCATCCAGAACAAGAATGTGGTCGTCCTGGGTGTGCTTGAAATAATAGAAGATTCCGTACTGCTCCATGAGCCGCGAGATGAAATGAAAATCCGTCTCGCGATACTGCGTGCAATAATCCATAGATATATAGGTGGACGAAGTGTTTACGGTTGGACTTATGCTGTAAGCGCTCAGCACCGCCTTGATGACGTCAATGACCGTTTGGTTCTGAAAGACCCGCGTATTCTTATTCAGCGTAAGAGCCCAGAGATTGGGAACAATGGTGGCGCGGTAATTGTTGAATTCGTCGTCGCCGCCGTTCATCGCAAAGCTGGACACGATGCCATTGAAATAGCGCTGCGTTCCGCTATCGTCAACCTGAATGCCGACGCAGACCTTTTGACCGACGATCTTCTTCGGGTCAATCGAGGTATGTGCGCCGGCCAGCAAGTCGACCTGATAGTAAAACAGTTCCGAAATGCCCTCCGCACCGGTAATGCGCTCAGGCAAGAGCACGTTCGCGCCCAAGGGGCAGGTAAACGAGAGAAGCCGATTTGTCTGTGAAAAAGCTGGCATGTCGTTGAGTCAATAGTTCTTTGTCGCGGGACATCCCGCTCCGTGCTAAACGGGCAGCGCATCCTGCACCGCATTCACAGCCGGCACATTGCACTCCCATTCATAAGTAAAGTGGCCATCCTCGCTCACACCAACACGTACCTGTTCGGTGAGTGTTTCCTCGGCCATTCGGCTCAGGATCTGCCGTGAGACTTCCGGCAGCATGGTGTTGGTGAGAATATTGTCGACATTCCGCGCGCCGCTTTCGACTTCCGTGCACCGCTTTGCCACCTCATCGATCACTGCATCGTCGCAGTTCATGGTGATTCTGTGGTTTTCCTGAAGACGCTGCTGGATTTTGCGGACCTTCAGCCGGACGATTATCTTGAGAGCCTCGTCGCGCACCGGGAAGTAAGGAATGATGACCAGCCGACCAAGAAACGCCGGTTTGAAGATCTTGTTCAATTCGGGCTTCAGCGCCTGCGCCAAACCATTACTGTCGGGCATCGTCTCGGGGTCAGCGGTGAGCTTCATCAGCGTGTCGGTCCCCGCATTGCTGGTGAGGATGATGATGCAATTCTTGAAATCGATGGAGCGGCCCTCGCCGTCCTCCAGATTACCCTTGTCGAAGACTTGATAGAAAAGTTCCAGCACATCGCTGTGAGCCTTCTCGACTTCATCCAGAAGGACCACGGAGTAAGGCCGCCGACGGACGGCTTCGGTGAGCACGCCGCCTTCGCCGTAGCCAACATATCCCGGAGGCGATCCCTTGAGCGTAGAGACTGTATGCGCTTCCTGAAACTCCGACATGTTGATGGTAATCAGATTGCGTTCGCCGCCATAGAGCAGATCGGCGAGCGCCAGCGCTGTTTCGGTTTTTCCTACCCCGCTTGGGCCGACCAGCATAAAGACGCCCACGGGCTTCCCAGGATCGTCGAGACGGGCGCGCGAGGTAATGATGCGCTGCGCAATAACAGCCAGTGCGTGGTCCTGCCCGATGACGCGCTTGCGGAGGTGGCCATCGAGATCGAGCACCGTCGCAATTTCATCCTTCACCATCTTGCCTAGCGGAATGCCGGTCCACGCCGAGATCACCTCACCCACAATGCGTTCATTCACGCACACATGGATAAGCGGACTCTCACCCTGAGCCGCCGCGAGCCGTTCTTCCAGCGCGCGCAAAGCTTCAAGCGAAGGCACCCCCGCGGGAGCGCCATCGTCCTCTGCCTTCACTGTCTCCGCGCCAATCTCCAAAGCCTGACGCATGGCGCGTATCTGCCGCACCAGTTCGAGCTCCTGTTTCCATTGCGTCTTGAGCCTGGCCAGCGACGCCTCTTCCGCAACGAGCTGTTCCTCGATCGCGGCAAGGCGCTCTGCATGGTCTTCGCCCACCGTTGTCTCTCGCTCCAGAATCTGCCTCTGCACCTTCAGGTCATCGATGCGTCGCGTTGCGTCTTCCACCGGAGGCGGAATCGTATTCTGTCCAAGCGCAAGCCGCGCACAAGCCGTGTCGAGCACGCTCACCGCTTTATCTGGCAACTGCCGACCCGCCAGATAACGGTGCGAAAGCTTGACAGTTGCCGTCACCGCTTCGTCGAGAATACGCAAATTGTGATGCTTTTCGAGCGAGGGAACGATGCCGCGCAGCATGATGCAGCATTGAGATTCGGTCGGCTCTTCCACCTTCACCACCTGAAAGCGCCGCGCTAATGCCGCATCTTTCTCAAAAAATTTCTTATACTCGGACCACGTGGTGGCGGCGATGGTGCGCAATTCGCCCCGCGCCAGCGCAGGCTTGAGCAGATTGGCGGCATCGTTCTGGCCGGCCTGGCCGCCGGCCCCGATCATGGTGTGTGCTTCGTCGATGAACAGAATGATAGGATGCGGCGACGACTTAACCTCTTCGATCAAGCCCTTGAGCCTATTTTCAAACTCGCCTTTTACGCCAGCGCCGGCCTGCAGAAGCGCAAGATCGAGGCTGTGCAGTTGCACGTTGCGCAACGGCGGCGGCACATCGCCGCTGGCGAGACGAAGCGCGAAGCCCTCGACAACTGCTGTTTTGCCCACGCCAGCTTCACCAGTAAGTATGGGGTTGTTCTGCCTGCGCCGCATGAGGATGTCGACCACCTGGCGAATCTCCTGATCGCGGCCAAGTACCGGATCGACTTTGCCGGCCTTGGCGTTCGCCGTCAGGTTGACGGTGTACTGATCGAGATGCTGTGTTTTGCCTGAACCGGCGCGCGGCGGCGCTCCGCCATCTACGCTGGGCACGCCGGCAAATGCGGGAACCGACGCCTCGCGCGATTTCGAGGTGATGGTAAAGAAGTCTTTGCGCAAGGCTTCGGCGGGAATCAACTGCAACTCTTTGCTCACGTCGCGAATGAGCCGCGCAAGTTCATCATCGGAATAGAGCGCCAACAGGGTAAAGCCGGTGCGAATCTGCGCTGCATCGTATTCAATGGTGGCAATGGTCCATGCCTCAGTAAGCATCTTCACCAGCTGCGGGCTGAAGGCGGGACTGCGCGCGTTGCCGCTCTTCAGACGATCGAGGCTACGCTGCAGTTCGGTAGTGAGACGCGAACGATCAACGCCATACTGGCGGAAGATGAAGGCGACGTCGTTGTCCGAACTGTCGATGACCTTCAGCAGGTAGTGTTCGATTTCGATATCGTAGTGAGTGCGCGAAACACACAGGCCCGCAGCAGCTTCGAGAACGCCGCGGGTTGCTTCATCCACCTTGCCGATCAGAGACTTCAAATTCAGACTCATGGCTTTACTCCAGGGAAATGGTTGCGCTCAATTTAGCCAGTACGTTGCCTCATCTGGGTCGCGATTGAGAGGCCGGTTGCGGATCCAGCTAACCAGCCCAAGGCGGGGGGCTTTGATCCCATCTTCGCCCAACATCATGCAAGGCACTTCCTTGCGTTCAAGTATCAACCGGATGACGAAATCAAATTCGCGATTCGCATACAGGCGCAGCCAGGCGCGCAGTTCCGCGCTGGCTCGCGCACCTGGCAAGAATTCCCGGTAGCGCTCAAAACTCAGCGGTCCCAAGCAAAGGGTGACGGTGCCATGCTGATCGAACACCTCGTCACCGACAATAGTTCCCATACCAAGCCGCTCGCAAAATGCACCTGAGCCGTCAAGGACCGTGCGATTTTCCGGCGGGAGCCGTCGCCACGTGCCGGTGAACTGTTCGACCTGAACGGGAACGTCAAAATAATCTTCAAGAAGCTGCTTCAAGCCCTGCGCCGTAGGGCGCCGCTGCGAAAGCAGTCCGGCGTAAAAGAGACACGCCTGGTCCTCGATGTCCATACGGCGAGTCAGGGCTTCGGTCCCAAGTCCGATCAGATCGAGCAGCCGCGCGCTGATCACGTCGTCATACGAGCCCGTGCGCTCGAATGCGATATAGAAGCGATATTTCTGCCACGCGCGATAGAAGAGCGAGATCATACGGTGGTTGAAGATGTCGAAGAACTCTCCCGGAGCGCGATCCCTGGCGCGCGCTCTCTCCAGCAGAAATTCTGTGTAAGCGTGCGGCAACACTCCCACTGCCGCACTCAACCCCATGAAGTTGACTGACATCCGGGGCTGGCTGTTATCGCCCGTTTGCAAATCCTGAATTTCGCTGGCGGGAAACGCTAGCGTGGGCACAGAGGAAAACTGCACGGCTTCTGTGGCTGGGGAAACGAACAGGCCAACAGGGTTGCGCTCGGGATAAAGACGCTCCATCAGACGCACCGCCTGAAAAAACCGAACACAGTACGGCTCCTTCTCCAGCATGGCACGCATAGGAGCGAATCTCAGATCAGCGGTTTGTATCCCGCTTTCGGCGGCCATTCGCCCAGCGACTCCTTTCTCTGGCTGCTGCGCGCCGCCAGTTGGCAAAAGCTGTTAATGGATGTGTAGGCGCCGAGAAAACGATCAAGCACATTGGCAAAAAGATAGATGCCGCCGCCGACAAACTGCCCTTCGTCTAACTCGATCTCAACCCGGGTGCCCCGTGCCGGCAGATCGCCGTAGACGGACTGCACGATAGCAAAATGCGGCCTGGAATCGAGCCGCACGATGCCGCCAATCTGGTTTTCAAGATAGGACGAATTCGTGAAGTTGTGCAGACGCAGAATCTCCTGCAGCGAAACAGCTCCCTCTTCGGTGAGCGATAGGTAGTTCAGCGACAGTTGCGAGACCAAGCGCCATAGCTGCCCTTTCGCCCGGGGCGGGTCATAGCTGGGGGTGGGCCTACGCAACGCCGTGATCTGGCGAATCGCGGGAAATTCCTCGGCCGCGAAATCACCCTCTTCGAGACCGAAATGAAGACGCGACGGCAAATCGAAGTCGGAGCACGAACAACGCACTGTCAGCACTTCGGCATTCGGTTCAGTCAACACGCCATCGACATCGACCAGCGAGAGGTACATTGAGGAAGGTTCGCGCTCGCCTAGCTCGCTTTTGCGGCGAACGGCGTGCCAGTAGACATGGGCGCCGTCGTTTCGCGCCTGATAGCGATATGAATAGAGCGGGTCAAGCCGGATGCTCTCGCGGCGCGCAGTGTTGGCCGCCATTACTTCGTCGATGGAGTAGACCTCTGTTGTTTCCTGGCGGCGAGCATTGGGAATCACCTGGTATTCGTGCCTGGCGTGCGTCACCAGGATGGGCTCAGCCACCTGCGAGTACAAATTCACGACCGGCGTGCATCCCATGCGCAAAGTACGGGCCGAAACTCCCGTTTCAAGATCCTGGTTACGCTCCGGCCGCTCGAAGCGCGAAAAGCAAAAGAGAATTTCGGCCTCTCCACCGCAGCCGGCCCCAACTATGGCGTCGAGCCCGCTCAACTCGAAGAAAAGAAACTTCTCGGGAAATGTGAAGTACTCCTGCAGCAACCGGTAGCCGTCGAAGGACCGCTTCGGATATGGCAGCAGAGATTCATTCTCTTCGAAACCCATGGCGCGCAGATTCGATAAAGGAACAGAGATGGTCTTGCCGCCGCGCTGCTGCGGGTTACGGACCAGGATCGCAATGCAGTTCCGGCAGAGCAGTTCGTAGAGCGTATGAACAACGTTGGATTCTCCGGTGAGATGAAAGACGACTCTAGCCGGATTGAGCTGGTTGAAGAGCACATCGCGCGTGCACTGCAGTTGTACGCGCAGAACACCGACCGTGCCGGGCACGTGAACCGGATCGGGGAGCCGCTCCGGTTGACGCCATTCGCACCCAGCCACCGTAAAGGGCCATAGATCCACCGCATATGCGGTGCGGAAGCGGCACGGCTGACCATCCACCAGGCGCTTGGTCGCCAACAAAGTCCCCGCAGGCATGGTTCGTCCCGCAGTCTGCTTTCCCTGATCTGGATCCACCTGGCATTCCACCACAGACATGGACGGAATAGGCCGCAGATAATGCGGCGCGACAATACCCAGCAGCGCCGATGTCATTTCGGGAAAATCGTCGTCGATGCGCAGATGAATGCGCGCCGCCATGAAAGCAAATGCCTCCAGCAGGCGTTCAACGTGTGGGTCGTCACAGCGGTCGGGCTCGAGAAAAAGGCGGCTGGCTACACGCGGATATTTTGCGGCAAACTTGCCCCCAAGCTGGCGAAGGTAAGCCAGTTCGCGTTCGTAGTATTCGAGCAGTTCTTCGCGCATGGGTCACTTCACTTTGTATTCGCCGCTGGCAAGTTCGAGGACCGTATCGAAGGCGATTTCTTCCGGAGCGGGATCGAGTTTCATGTTCCCTTCAATGTGAAAGCGCAGCCGCCGGTCCACGGTGTCGGAGCTTTCCAGCGTAACGTGCACATCCGCAAGCCGCGGCTCAAACACGCGCAGGCAGGTTTCGATGGCAATGCGCAAGGCGCGTTGGTCTGAAGACGACATCAAACCCAGCGCGCCGATATCGGGAAGACCAAAATTGATAACAGAATCCCTGGCGACAGGAAAGGAGGCCAGTTGCGGCAGCGGCGGCTTGCGCGTATTCAGCAGCCACTCCAGGTCACGCTTGAGTGCATCGCGAAAGAAGCGCACCGACTGGTTCCGGGTAGCCGGCCAGTCTTCAACCTGCGTCAGGCGGTCAAGAACCGACTGCGTCACCAATGTTTCTGTAGCCGAGCGTGCCATACAAATGCACCCCTTCCATTCAATGCGAAACATCCATTGCGGCGATGGGATCAATGCGGCACAATCTGGCGAAAACCGCCTCGCGCGTGCCACCGTTCCCGGCCTCATCGAGGTAGCGAAGCAACAACGCGAGCGGAGGCGCGATCATATCGCTGGCCTCCCATTCTTCGAGCCGGCGATCGTCGATTTCTTTTACCAGTTCCTCCAAAACCGGATAGGCGACTTTGTCCTGCCCTGCGCTTGCACACATCTGTGCAATTTGTAACCGGCGCTGGAAACGGGCCCGACCACTGGGCTGTTGCGCAGCATCTCGCATCAGCAACTGCACGGCCTGATTCAAATGACCTCGCGCCATCATCTCTTTTGCCACATCGAAGACGTCAGGAGCAGTTTCCGCTTCGTGGTCTATCTGCGCTGGCGGCGTATAGGTAATCAGCTCGGGCTCCGGCGCCGCTTGTTCCACGACTACCGGCTCGGGCGGCTTGAGAATCACCACCTCTTCAAGCCATCGCTGCGTCTCCGGGTTTGCAGTTGGCGTATCGTCGCTCATCATCCACGTAGGGACCTCGGGAATGTCCGCCAGTAGCGCACGCAGCGTAGACACCACGCTTGCTGACACGGCGTTGTACCCCATTTCGTTGCTCGCGTTCCAAATGTAACGATGCACATCCAGCCAGCCCCGCCCGCAAGGCTCGCCCAAAACAGCAACCGCCAGATTCAGCAACTCTCCCCAGTTCGTCTCGGCCGCAAGCCGCTTCAGGTTCTGCCTTTGCTGCGTCGCCGGCGGGACAAGAAAATCCCACGCGGGCGAACTTCCCTGCGCCCTCGTCTCGCCGATCCGTAGCGACGCCATCATCAGATAAGCCACCGGACTCTCGGGATTTTCACTCTGCAGAAACTTCGCGCAGGCCTGCACCCGCGCGACCGCGTCGTCCCGGTCTTCCGGCTCCGCTGAAAGCGCCTTGCCTGCCCTCTTTCGCGCCACCGGCGCGACTTCCGCGGCCTCTGCCTCCGGTTGCGCCTCTTCCTCCGTCGCTGCTTCTTCCTCCGGCGCCGCCTCTTCCAGAGGGCTAGGCTCGTCCGGCTCCAGCTTGCGCTTCTCGTTCAGCAGACTACCTACAACCTGCCCCACCTCTTCCAGCGCATTCCGCAGCTTACCGAATCCCGGCCCGTCATCGCCATACTTACCTTCGCAATAGAGCTGAAGCGCTTCCATCGTCTCCATCGACGCATGAAATGCTTCATCCATCGTCACGTACGAAGACTTGGGCGTGGCGGCAAACGCTTTGTCGAAATCCTCACCCGTAACCTTGCCGTCGGCGATAGCCAGCTCGCGCGCCTCGCGCTTGGCGTCGTTCGATTCCGCATCGGCCTCGTACCCGATCGTACGCGATTCCCGGTACTGATAGAAATTCAGCCCGTCTTTGGTAATCGGAGCCTCGCGCAGAATCTCGGCAATGCGATTCGCGGCCCACTCGATTGGAACCGCACGCATGCCCGGGTCGCCCTCGTCGATCTCCGGATACAGCGTCTCCCAGAACTGCTCTTGCAGATCCAACATCAGCTTCAGGCACGGCTCAATCATGCCGATGCCTTCGCGCTTCACCAGCGCTTCCGTCAGCCACGCGGCCAGTTGCAGGTCCTTGCTCTTCGTAGCCAGAGCTTCCCCTGCAAGCTTGATCACTAGCTTATAATCGGCGCGCTTCGGCGTTGCCAGATCACCGAGGACTGAGGCATCGCTCTCGGTTCTTGCTTCCTTGATCTGCTCGGAAACGCGATCATAGCGTAGATTTACGCCTGATGGATTTTCGCCTGGAATCGGATTGAGAAGATCATCGCGCAACGGCACTTTCGGCCCTCTCCCCCGCATGATGGAAGCTGAGTTTCCGTATCTCCAGCAGTGGCGTCTCCACTTCGCCGCTTATAGCAAGCTTCTGACCAAATGGGAGTGCTCCGTGCTTCTCATCCTCTTCCCACACTGTAACCCGGCCCAGCCGCACCATGTCGTCTGAGTGTTTCCAGGACAACGGCGCAATCGCAGGCAGAAGCACTTCACCCAGATCCTGCAACCGGAATGCTTCTGTTGTGTGCAGCGTCGCGGGCAGCCAGAGCAGATCACGCAGCCGCTTGGGCGGCTCTGTCTCCACTGACTCGATGAAGGCAAAGGGAATCCACGCATAGCTGCCGGCGATAAATACCTCCAAGTGCGAGCCAATGCGGGGATCCGCATCGGAAAGCCCACCAAAGGATTCACCGTTCAGCTCGCCGGAAGGCGATGGATGCGCCGTTTCCAGTGGCAGTTTGCCGTTCGCGAACATCTCCTGCCGTTCGCGTTCGGCGTGCAGCGCGCTGCGATATAGCATCGCTCCGGCCGCCGCTTCGGAGCTGGCGTCGGCAAGAATGTCGAGCTGCTTCTCGGCGCGGCCGTACTCTCCCCCAAAGCACAACAACTCGAAGAGAAAAGTACGGCGCTTGGTGTCGAGAGGTTGCTTCTTCAGCTCGACACCAAGCGCATCGATGGCCGCTTGCAAATTCCCCGATCGATAAAGAGAAAGCGCATCCATACACAGGGCACCTTTTACGAGGTTTTGTTCTCCTTCAGGTTGTAGGTCACCGCGCCGGTGCTGGTGAGGTTCCCCGCATTGTCCTGCTCCTTGTACTCAATTTTCATCTCGTTGTATGTGAACGAAATGCTGACACTCGGATTCTCGCCCGCCCCACTGATCTGAACACTGGTTATGAATATTTCCTGAAAATTGACCGTCAGGTATGGGGCGCCCTTGGCGCCGCTCTTGACCGCGGACATACTTCCAGTCTTGATGTGTGTGCCTTCCGTGAGGTTCTTGAAGAACTTAGGCGTCGACTTGTCGAAATACGTCATAAAGTTGAAATCGGTCAGGTCCGCTTTTCCTGCGCCCGATCCGCCTGTGCCGGACACCGACGACACGTTGGCAGCTCCCCAATTCCAGCTCAGGAGCTGAATTTGATTTTTGAATTTTTCGTTTTGCGACTCACCCTGGATTCCATCGAGCTTCAGAAAAAAATCAACCGCCATAGTCTGTTCCTCCCACTCTCGGCAAGCACACTCCGCGGTGGCTCACCAGATTTTGCTGGCGCCAGCCAGGTTGCAGTTTCACTATTTCCTCGCCGATGCAGGCAAATCGGCCACCAGACGAAGCGAAACAGAAAGCTCGTCGAGCTGGAAATGCGGCTTCAAAAATGCGACTGCGCGATAAGCTCCTGGTTTACCGGGAACCTCCATGACTTGAATGGCAGCTTCCCGCAGAGGATGGCTGGCTTTTGCCGCCTGAGATGCATTGTCGTCCGCTACGACGTAGTTGAGGATCCACTGGTTGAGGAATCTCTCGCATTCCTGGCGGCTCATAAAGCTGCCGATCTTGTCGCGCATCATTGCCTTGAGGTAATGAGCAAAGCGCGACATGGCCAGGATGTAAGGCAACTGCGCCGACAGGCGTGCATTGGCGTTAGCTGCGTCCTTGTCGTAGAGCTTGGGCTTGTTCACTGTCTGCACGCTGAAGAAAGCGGCATAGTCAGTTCCCTTGCAATGCACCAGCGGTACCAGCCCCTGGTCGGCCAGTTCCTTTTCACGACGATCGGTGATGGCAACTTCAGTCGGGCACTTCAGCGCGATATCGCCCTCATCGGTGCGGAAGGTATGCGCCGGCAGACCCTCGACAAGGCCACCGCCCTCCACGCCGCGAATCGCCGCGCACCAGCCATATTTTGCAAAGGAGTTGGTGAGCCGCGCCGCCAGTCCATAAGCCGCGTTGCCCCATAGGTATTTCGAGTGATCGCTCCCGTCGACTCCTTCTTCGTAGTCGAACGCTTCGATCTGCTTGGTGTCTTTGCCGTAAGGCAGCCGCATGAGGATGTGCGGAAGGGCCAGAGCTACGTAGCGCGAATCGTCCGACTGACGGAAGCTCTTCCACTTGGCATATTCGGTGGAGTCGAAGATCTTGCCGATGTCGCGCGGCGCACCCAACTGCGTGTAGCTGCTCAGATTGAGCAATTCTGCGTTGGCGGACGAAAGGAATGGCGCATGCGCCGCAGAGGCAACCTGCGAGACGCGCTCCAGCAGTTCGATATCCTCTGGACCGCGCCCAAACTCATAGTCGCCTACGAGTGCGGCAAACGGCGCACCGCCGAAAACGCCAAACTCCTCCTCGTAGACCTTCTTGAACAGGGCACTCTGGTCGAACTCCGGCGCGCGCTGCAAATCCTTCAGCAACTCGCGCTTGGAGGCGTTGAGCACCTTGATCTTCAGCATTTCGCTGGTTTCCGACTGATCAATCAGGTACTTGATGCCACGCCATGTCCCCTCGAGCTTCTGAAAGGCCGGATAGTGCAGGACCTCATTGAGCTGCAGGGAGATAAGCCGGTCGATTTGCGCGATTCGCGCCTGAATGGTGGCCTCAGCGTCGCGCGTAAGGGTCATGTGCCCTTCCAGCACCTGAGTGACAAATTCCTTCACCATGTCGCGACCGCGTTCGAGCGACGCCACGTCGCGTGTAAAGCGCCCCTGAGAAACGATCTGATCGAGCAACGTCTGCTCCGTAGTCTGCTCCGCAGCCTGGGCCGCGGAGGCCGCAGCTGTATCCTGTGCGCTCATTGCTCACCTCCCGCTTTGCCGAGCTCAGCCCGAAGCTTTTCGCGCGACTCCGTATTCGACACAGCCTCGAACAGCGCTTCGTCGAGTTTGTCGTTGCCCTGCAGGCTTCCGCGAAGATCGGATAGCCGCGTCCGAAGATCGAGCAATTCTTTCAGCGGCCCAATCTGCTGGGCTACGTTCTCCGGCAAGAAGTCATCGAGACTCTCGAACTTGAGATTCACGCTGACCTGTCCTGCGTTCGGATCGTCGCTCAGTTTATTGGGAACGGAGAACGCCAGATGCGGCTGCATTCCCTTGAGCACGGTATCGAAGTTGTCGGGGTTGATTTCGACGAATTTGCGATCCTTGAGGGCGGCAAGCGGCCGCTCGGGCTGCCCGGTCAGATCTCCTAGAACGCCCATTACAAAGGGCAGCTCCTTCATTTCGATCGCATCGCCGACCTCCACGTCGTAGGTGATATGCACGCGGGGCGAACGAACGCGATCCAGCTTGTGCTGTGTGCTCTCTTTGGCCATCGGGTTTTCCTCGGGACTTTATGCGAAAGCGAAACAACACGGCGCACCCTCAATCTCTCAAACGGCAAGGGGGACCCCAGTATCAGGCGCGGCATACTGTTTGGCTTGTGTACTTTGTTGGAGACGCATCGGCACTCGTGCGATGGGGAAGCCTCCGCGTCCATTTCCCTGAGCGGATTGATTATTGAATGAGAATTTTCGCATGTCAAGTCAAAAGAACTCCAATGGATTTTCCCCGCACGCAGCGTGTCCTGGCGGCCGATAACAGTGGCGCCCGGTGTATACTCAGTTCCCAAACGGAAGAGGCGATGACCTCAAGAAACAGGCGATGAGAAGGAAGAGAAGTTCATGAGACAGTTGCAACCTGTAGTCTGGTCAAAAGGCGTTCTCTTATCGCCACAGCACTTGCAAGCGCAGGATCGCTTCTTTGAAGACACCTTGCGCTTCCTGGCCGGAGCTTTGTCCTTCCAAAGCTGGGGCTTTTCTTCCCTGCAGATTGATGCCGCCGCACTCAGCCAGGGACAGTTGAACATAACCCAAGCTTCGGGAATCTTTCCCGACGGGCTGATGCTGGACCTGCCCGCCTCTGACGTTCCGCCCGCTTCGCGGACGCTGGAAGACTGTTTTCCGCAAGGCAACTCCACCTGCGCCTTCTTTTTAGCGGTTCCGCAAGACAGACCCGGAGGTCTGAATGTTGCGCTGCAGCACGGCGGAGCCGCCACGCGCTTTTACTCCGAACTACAGATGCTGCGCGACGAAAACAGCTCGGGGGTGGAAAAGCCGGTTTCATTGGCTCGCAAGAATCTGCAAATTCTTGCGGAAAACGAAAATCTGGAAGGATCTGTGTTGCTGCCTCTGGCGCAAATTGAGCGCACCGAGGCGGGCGGCTATCGGCTCGATACCAAATACGCGCCGCCCTTGCTGAACATCAAGGGCAACGAGCTACTCACGGGCATTTTGCGCGGCGAGATTGAAACCCTGGTTTCTCGCAGCAGCCAGCTCGCCGGTTCGCGCCGCCAGCGCAACCAGTCCCTGGCCGATTTCAGCGCTTCAGACATCGCGAACTTCTGGCTGCTTTACACCATCAACTCGCATCTTCCGGTCTTGCGCCATCTCTTGGACGCCGTGCAGGTTCATCCGGAAGCGCTCTTTCTGCACATGCTATCCCTGGCCGGATCGCTCACCACATTCTCGTCGAGCATCGAGCCGCGCGACCTGCCCCGCTATGAACACGACCACCCCGGGTCGTGCTTTCTGGCCCTTGACGCCACCATTGCCGAGTTGCTGGAGACGGTGGTGCCCAGCAACTTTGTAGCGTTGCCGCTCAAGCCGCTGCGCGAATCCATCTACGCCGCGGCCATCGACAAGGACAGTTACTTCGAGAACTCGCGCGCCTATCTTGCCGTCTCCGCGGACGCAAGCGAAGCCGACCTGATCGCGCGCACTCCGGCGCTGGCCAAAGCCTGTTCGGCCACGCATATCGAACAGCTAATCCGGCAGGCACTCCCGGGACTCAAGCTAACCCATGTGCTCGTGCCCCCCAGAGCCATCCCGGTCAAGTTGCGCTACCAGTACTTCAGCATCGAACGGAGCGGTCCGGTGTGGGATGCCGTGGTGCGCGCGCGCAACTTTGCCGTCTACGCGCCTAGCGAGATTCCCAACCCCGAAATGGAGCTTATCTTCCTCTTCGCAAACCCCGACTAAGCCGCAGCCACCCGTCACTTGTGGTGCAGAACGAAGATCAGGATAAGCACGATCACCAGCATCAGAAAAACATTCAGGACCAGGATCAGCGGAAGATACTTCTGCATTCCGCTGGGTGGAGGCGAAGCGGGAGCCGGCGCGGGCGGAGGTGGTGGCGCGGCTGGCGGAAATGCGAACGCCGGAGGCGCAAAGGAAGGCGCTGCCGCCGGCGGTGGCGGTGAGGCCTGCAGCTTGGGAGCAAGCGGCGGAGTCCATGCAGGTGCGGCTGCTGGCAGCACGGGCGCGGTGCCCTGCCCCGGCAGATCGCGCAGAGCCGAACCGGAAATTACCCGCGTGAACTCGCCAGGACCAGAAGCGACAGGCGGCGGAGCAACGGGCGGAAGCACGGGCGGAACGGCTTGTGGCGAAGCCAGGGGTGTTGTGGGCGCTGACGTCAGCGGAGGCGGCGCAACCGGGGGTGGCGGAACAGCGGGCATCTGCGACGCAGCCGGCTGGTCTGACAGCGCCCGCAAGAGCTGCGTGAACCCTCCAGCCGACGGCGCGGGCGGAGGAGGAGAAGATTGAACCAGTGGAGGCGGCGCGGCCTTCGGTGTCGATTCATGGTTCAGAGCTTGCAGCAGTTGCGTAAAGCCGCCTTGCGCGGGGAGAGCCGGTTCGGCGACCGGCGCCGAAGCTCCAGTGAATTTTATTCCGCTCTGCGCTGGCGGCTCTGGCTTGAGCGATTGCAGCGGATCCCCCTGCGACGGCGGAGTTGCGCTCTGGCTTGAGAACATCCGTGTGAACTCGCCTGGCCCCCCGGCGGGCGGAGCTGGTGCCGACGAGTTGTTTGTACCCTGAACGCTTTGAAACATCCGGGTGAATTCTCCGGGACCAGATGTGAGCGGAGCTGACGCTGGCGGCACCGGTTCCGGTGCGGCTTTGGCGCTCATGGAGCTGAACATCCGCGTGAAGGCGCCGGGTTCTGACGAGCCGGCTTGATCGAGAGGCGCGCTTTGAGGCTCTGCGGCCGACTTTGGCTGGCCGGCGGCTTCTGTGCAATCCGGTTCCTGGGAAGGCCTCTTCTCCATGGAAACATGGCTGAAAACGCGCGCTGCTTCCGGGGTGCGATTTAACGCTTGCGCCGGGGTGGAAGACGCGCTCTGTTCCGAAGTTGTCAGCGCCTGTAACATGCGTGTGAACTCGCCTGGACCGGGAGAGGGACCGGGCTCCGGGGTGGCAGCCGGTTGCACCTTCAACGGTTCCACAGGCTCGGGCGCCGGCGTTGGTTTCTCCGCCTGCTGCATGAGCGATGCAAGCAGATCGTCCTCCGATTGAGCCGGAGCGGCGCCTACCTGCCCGAAAATCCCTGTCGCGCTGGAAGACTCGCCGCCCGCAGATCGATTGGCGCTGGGGAAATCGGGTTTGTCGAAAGGAGTTCTGGATTCTTCCATGCGTGACCGCCTTGGCTGAGGGGAATTGCGTGGTTCCGGAAAACTACACTACATCGACTTGGCTTGACAGTAAAGGTCCAGCGGCCTACGATGCAAACACAATCGACGGTCGTTGGGACCGGGTTTGCGCACGGACGCGGGTTGAAACTGTTGTCTCCGTAAGCGGATCTGGCCGTTAACCCCACAACAGCCGCGTCACCAAATGGTTCGATCATTATGAAATTCCTGTCACGGGTCGTCTGGTCCGAGGGGATGTATTTGAGTCCCCACCACTTCCAGACGCAGAGCCGCTACTTTGAAGACTCCATGGCGTTCCTTGCCACCAGTTTGTGGCGCGAGCCGTGGGGGCTGCTGCACGCAGAGATTGATCCCAAGGCGATGCGTAACGGAACAGCGGCTTTGCTGCACGCTTCCGGCGTATTTCCCGATGGGCTTCCCTTCGAGATTCCCAACTCCGATCCGTCACCTCCGCTGCGTAACCTGCTCGAAGTCTTTCCTTCCACGGATGCGGAGCTCAGGCTTTATCTCACCGTTCCGAGCCGCCGTGACAACGGATTCGACTGCGATCTGGGCGCATCGCCCAACGGCAGCCGCTTTTCGCCCATGCAGCGGCTTCTGCGCGATGAGACCAACGGCATCGACGAGCGGGAGATCGACCTGGGACAGAAAAATATCCGGCTGATGACGGAAGCCGAGCTGACTCCCCATTTGCTTTCGATTCCGATTGCGCTTGTGCTGCGCGATGGCCGCGGCCACCTGGTCTGCGATGAGGAGTTCGTCCCTCCATGCCTGACGCTAAGCGCGAGCGAACCGCTGATGCTGCTGCTCCGCCGGCTGCTGGACGCCGTGGCGGAGAAAAGCTCAACCGTGGCGCGTGGCGCGCGGCGGCACGGCCGTTTCGAAGCGGGAACGGGCGCCCTGGATGTGGCCAACTACTGGTTTCTGCACGCGTTGCACAGTAGTATTCCTCCGCTGCAACACCTGATTACGACGCGGCACGCGCATCCTGAAGCTGTCTTCGTCGAGCTGTCGAGGCTGGCCGGGGCACTCTGTACCTTTGCTGTCGATTCCGACCCGCGCCAGCTTCCCGTCTACGATCATCGCAACCCCGGTCCGGCATTCCGCGCTCTTGATGCCCACATCCGGCGGCATCTCGAGATTGTTGTCCCGTCGAACACGATCACGCTGAATTTTACGCCGGCTGAACCGTACATCTACGCAGCCCCGGTACAGGATGAGCGATGCCTGAGGCGGGCGCGATGGATCCTGGGCATGCGCTCCGCTTTGGGCGAATCGGAGCTGCTGCGGCTTACGCCGCAACTGGTCAAGGTCTGCTCTGCGAAGTTCATTCCGGAGCTGGTAAAGCGCGCTCTGCCGGGCATGAAGCTCACTCATCTTCCAGTGCCGCCGACCGCGATTCGCGCCGAAGCGGACATGCAGTACTTTTCCCTCGAAATCTCCGGCCCTTGCTGGGAACACATCCTGCAAACGCGCAGTGTCGGCGTCTACATTCCAGGAGAAATCGCCAAACCCGAGTTCGACCTCACCATCATTGTGGAGACATCGTGATGAGCACTGCTCGCGTCAACAGTCTTGCCCTCTGCTTTCAGGAGGCACTCACAGCCATCGTGCGCGTACGCTTCCAGCGCCAGCAGGTACAGGATGCGGAAAGCTTTCGCGCGCAGATGCGCCGCTCGCTGCAATCGGCCATGCAGGACGCACGAGCGGCCGGCTACTCCAGCGACACCGTGCAGATGGGCGTCTTTGCCACCGTTGCCTTTCTGGACGAAAGCGTACTGAATCTGCAAAGTCCCGTCTTCGGCGATTGGGCGCGGCGGCCGCTGCAGGAGGAGCTTTTCGGCGGCCATCTTGCCGGCGAAGCCTTCTTCCGCAACCTGCTTTCGCTGCTCAGCGCGCAGGACTCGACGGATGTTGCTGATGCGCTGGAGCTGCATTGCCTGTGCCTCCAAATGGGCTACCGCGGCCGGTACGCCCTGGGCGACAGCGGCGAACTGCATCAGCTGCTACGCCAGGCACGCGCCAAGATCGACCGCATCCGAGGCGCGGCGCGTCTCATGCCGCCCATTGCCGCGCCTGAAGTGCCTGCCGTCCGCGCCCGCGATCCATGGACACGAGCCTTGCTCATCACCGCATGCGTGCTGGCCGGCCTTTGTGCGATCGGGTTCGGCGGATATGAATTTCTGCTGGGTTCCGGAGTTTCCCAAGTGCAGAACGCCGGATTGATTGCGAAATAGGAGCCTGCCGTGCTGCTGATTCTGGTCGCTGCTTTTGTTCTGGTTCTTTCCATCGTGCTTGCGTGGCTGGCAGGGCCGATCCTCGGCTTGGCCGGAACGGCGCTGCTGATTCTGCGCATCCTGCTCGTGGCGCTGGGCGCGGCGGCAGCAGGCGCGATTCTTTTCATTTTCTTTAAGGAGAAGCGCCTCGATTCGGCGGCAAAGCATCTGCCCGGCGGCAAAGATTTCGACTCGCTTCTGCACTCCGCACAGAAGCAGTTGGCGACGGCACAGCGCAGTGGGGCCAAATCCATTGATGCCCTGCCCCTGCTTTACATTCTCGGCGATGCGAACTCCGCCAAGACGACCGCAGTTATCAAATCCGGTCTGGACCCGGAGCTGCTTGCCGGACAGGTCTATCGCGACCAGGACATCGTGGCTACGCCGGTCCTCAACTTATGGTATGCGAATTCATGCGTGTTTGCCGAAGCAGGCGATGCTGTCCGCAAAGCTCCCGCGCTCTGGAGCCGGCTGATTCGCAAATCGCGGCCCAAAGCCGTGCGCTCGGCCGTAGGTAAGCAGGCGCCGGTGCGCGCCGCAGTCGTTTGCGTCAATAGCGAACTGTTTCTGGGCGCTGCCGCGCCGGATGCCGCGCTGGCCGCGGCGCGCGCCACCAACCAGATGCTGCGCGATCTCGCACGGCAGCTCGGCGCAGACGTTCCAGTCTATGTGATCCTCACCAAGCTGGACCGCATCCCCTACTTTGCCGAGTTCGTCCGCAATCTGAGCGAGGAAGAAGTGTCACAACCGCTGGGCATGGCCTTCCCGCGCAATGCGGTATCGAGCGGCATCTACGCGGAAAAAGCCATGGCCGAAGCCACCTCAGCTCTCGACCGCATCTTCTTTTCGCTTGCAGAATTCCGGCTGGAACTGTTGGGCCGCGAGACCGATGCTCATAACGTCGATCCTGTCTACGAATTCCCCCGCGAGCTGCGCAAGCTGCGCAACAACCTCGCCGCCTATCTGGTGGAACTGGCGCGGCCCAGCCACCTGAATGCGAATCCTTATCTGCGCGGCTTTTACTTTACGGGCGTACGCGCGCACATGGTGGAGCAGATGGTGGCCGCGGCGGCGCAGCAGCCACACACGGAGCCTGCTGGCACCGGCGCCACGCGCATGTTTTCCGTCGAAGCCCTGCAGACCGCTGCTACGACGCAAACGCCAAAGACGGTCACGCGCAAACAGGCGCAGTGGTGCTTCCTGCCGCACTTGTTCCCGAATGCGATCCTGGGCGACCGCAGCGCGCTGGCGGGCACCAGCGACAGCCGCAGAACGCACGTCTTTCGCCGCGTGGTCTTTGCATCGCTCTCCGTTGTGCTGCTGGCACTGCTGATCTGCTTTACCACGTCGTGGGCCAACAACGCGCGGCTTGAGCACTCCATCGTGACCGCAGCCAACGCCCTTCCCACCGCAGCAGTGCCGGCCACCATGCTGGCGACAACCAAAGACCTTGCCGCGCTCGATCAACTGCGAGCGGCCGTGGTGCGGCTTGAAGACTACCAGAGCAGCGGTGCGCCGCTGAAGTACCGCTTCGGTCTTTATCACGGCAACAGCCTCCTTCACGCCGCGCGGCGCATCTATTTCAGCCGTTTCCGCCGGCTCATGCTGGCCAATACGCAGGCCGACCTCGTGGCTTATCTTAACGCGCTGCCTGCGACGCCCGCGCCCGGCGCAGATTACGGAGCTGCATACAATGCCCTCAAGGCCTATCTGATTACGACCTCGAATCCCGACAAGAGCACGGCCGAATTCCTCACGCCGGTCCTGATGCAGTATTGGCAAAACGGCCGCGCGCTGGAAACGGAACAGCAGAAGGAGCTGGCCACGCGCCAGTTCGAGTTTTATGCCACCGAGCTGGCGCATAACAACCCCTATTCCATCGCGCCGGAGAGCGTGACGGTCACCAAGGCGCGCACGTATCTGGCGGGCTTCGGGGGCTTCGAGCGCATCTATCAGCAGATGCTGACGGCAGCGAATAAGACGACGCAGGCGATTAACTTCAACAGCCTCTATCCCGGCTCGGCCGCGACGGTGATTGATTCCCATATCGTGCCCGGCGCCTTCACCAGCGCGGGCTTCACGTTCATGCAGGACGCCATCCAGCATCCCCAGCGCTACTTCAGCGGCGAGGTCTGGGTACTGGGCAATCAGGCGCCCCCCTCGCTCAATGCAGCCACGCTCACGCAACAGCTCACCACGCGCTACACCAGCGATTTCGAGACCCAGTGGCTTGACTTTCTCCGCGCCGCTTATGTGGTCAGGTACGGCAGCCTGGCTGTGGCCGCAGCCAAGCTCCAGCTGCTCTCGAATCCCAATTCGCCGCTGCTGGCGCTGCTGTTCACGGTTGCGCACAATACGGCAGTGGCGAATCCGGCTATCGCCAAGGAGTTTCAGCCGGCGCAGGCAGTGGTTGCGCCGCAAAGCGTGAACAAATTCGTCGGCCCGGGAAACACCAACTACGTGAACGGCCTGCTTGGACTCCAGGCCGCGGTGGCGCAGGTTGCGCAGAATCCCGCCGCCGGCACAAATGCCGCCGCGGTCGCGCCGATCGTTGCCGCGTCAGCATCAGCGCACACTGCGGCCAGCCAGACGGCGCAGGCATTCAACCTCGATCCGAAGTACCACGTGGATCAAACCGTGCTGGCTCTGCTGCAGGCGCCGATCAGATCCGTGGACGCAGTCGTCCGCGGGCGCGGTCCAGCGGAGGCCAATGCCGCCGGCGCATCGTTCTGCTCCGGCTTTTCTCCGCTGATGAGTCAGTTTCCCTTTGCGCCGAACGCCATGATGGAAGCCACGCCCGCCGAAATGGCTGGGCTTTTGCAACCCGGGTCAGGATCGCTGTGGCAACTGTACAACTCAACGCTCAAAAAGCTGCTTATCCGGGAAGGCTCTAGCTGGGTTGCGGCGCCCAATGCGCCCATGCACGTGAACCCGCAGTTCACGCGCTTCTTCAACCGCGCGGCCGAGCTTTCGGCGGCGCTGTACCCCGCCGCAGGCTCAGCCGGGCTCACGTTCACGGCGCATATTCTGCCTTCGAAAGGCATCCGGAGCGTCACGGTGGCCATTGACGGACAGCGGCTGAGCGGTTCAGGCGTCTCAAAACAATTCACCTGGTCGCTCGGGACGAGCAGCCAGGCCGAGCTAATCGCCAACTACGGCACGGGCACGCTGCCCCTGCTTCAATTCAACGGGCCGTGGGCTGTGTTTCACCTGATGGATAAAGGACGATTGGTATCATCCGGTACCGGCGAGGAGTTGGCCTATCCTCTGGAGATTTCCAATACGCCCATCGTGGTGAACGGCGTGCCGCTGGTGGTGCATCTGGAGCTGTCGGGGCCGGATGCGAATCTTCTGGTGCCGGGCGGCTTGAGCGGCATGCAATGCGTCGCGACGATCGCACATTGAGGCCCTCGACTCCATGATTTTGGAATGTGGTTGCCGCCAAGCCCAGGTCCCAAGCGGGAGCTGAGGTACCCGCATTTCAATAAGAGTGGATTGCGAATCTTGAACGAAAGACCCGGAATTCCACTTTCGTTTCCGGCAGGCTATCCGCGCAGCCAGTACGGCTTGGGAACCACGGCGCTCAGATCGGCAAACTCCGCGTCAGTGAGTTGAAACGATGCGGCGCTGATGTTCTCTTCCAGATGCTGGACGGATGCGGTTCCGGGAATGGGCAGTATGACCGGCGAGCGGCGCAGCAGCCACGCCAGCGAGACCACGGCCGTGGAGGCACCGTGAGCGGCGGCGATCTTTTCGACTGCCTCGTTGGCCTTGCGGCCTTGCGCCATCGGCCCCCAGGGCAAGAAGGCGATACCGTTGGCCTGGCAATGGTCGAGCAGGTAATCCCACTCGCGGTCAGAGAAGCTGTAGCGGTTCTGCACGGAGACGATGGGCACGATCCTGCGCGCCCGCTCCACGTGCTCAAGAGTCACGTTGGAGAGCGCGACGTGACGGATCTTGCCCTGCTCGCGCAGGCGCGCCAGGGTTTCCATGGAGGCGTCGAAGGAAGTGGCCGGGTCGGGAACGTGCAACTGGTAGACATCGATGCGGTCGAGGCGGAGCCGCTGGAGGCTGCCTTCGATGGCCTTTTCAAGGTGCGCGGGGCTGGCGTTGTGCTGCCAGACGCCGGGGCCGTGGCGCTCCCAGCCGGCCTTGGTAGTGATAACCAGGCCGTTGGGATAGGGCCAGAGCGCTTCGGCGATCAGTTCTTCGGAGACGCCGGGGCCGTAAGAGTCCGCCGTGTCGATCAGGTTTACGTCAAGCTCGACGGCGCGGCGCAGGGTGGCCAGCGCGGCTGCGCGATCGGCTGGCGGGCCCCAGATTCCCTTGCCTGTGATGCGCATCGCCCCGAAGCCCAGGCGGTTGACGGTCAGGTCGCCGCCGAGCGTGAAAGTACCCGCATTTGCGGCTGAAAGCATTCCTGCAGTTGCGCTCATCTGCGCGCCTCCTCTTTTTCTCTCATTTTACGAGGAGCCGCGCAGAGGCTCGCGGGCGGATTCAAGAAATAAGCCGCGCAGGGACATCGCCGTGCGTTGTTCGGGAATTGCCGCTTGCCGAAGCGCCATGTTCTGTTGGCAAGAAAATTAACTGCAAAAAAATCTGTGGAAAAACAAATATTTTAAGGGGGGAGGGTGCGCTTACCTCTTCACTGCAGCAATGCGGAGAGACAAGTGCGCAGGCGGCTCGGGCTGGTGGAGGGCTTGCATGACATCTTTAATTATGTACCGGCGAGGGGAAATTGCATGCAAAGCGGCGGCGAAAAAAACTGAACGAAAATTGGAGCGAGACGCGCTGCCGGTTGGCGCCGGGCGCGCGGCTTTCAGTATTGGCTGGGCTACAATCGTAGACAGGCTAAACAGGCTGCGAAAAACAGCGAGTGTGGAGCGAATGTGCCGGCAAGGCAGTGCTCCGGGGCTGAAGCCCGCCGTTTGTGGTTGCACCGAGGTGCGCGGCGGAGACCGTGGCTAACGCTTTTGCCGCTCCAAGAGGCGTTTTACACAGTCTGTCGAGGCCGAAATTTCCCGCGGAGTTACCGCGGCAAGAGTAAGGAGTATCCCGCGCATGGCGATTCCCGCCACCCAGCTTCGTCCCGGCATGATCATCAAGCACAACGACCAACTGCACCTGGTGTTCAAGGTGGAACACCGGACGCCCGGCAACCTTCGCGCCTTTATCCAGGCCAAGCTGCGCAACCTGAAGTCCGGCGCCATGTTCGAGCACCGCTTCCGCTCGGCGGACTCGATTGAAAAGGTGGTGGTAGACGAGGTGCCGATGGAGTTTCTCTACGCCGACGGCGATGACTACTACTTTATGAACCCCGTGGACTATGAGCAGACGGTGCTGAAAAGCTCCACGCTGGGCGACGCGGTAGAGTATCTGACCGCCAACCTGCAGATCAAGGTGAGCTACTTCGACGGGCAGCCGGTGGGCATTGAGCTGCCGGGGACGGTGGAGCTGGAAGTGGTGGAGACGGAGCCGGGGCTGAAGTCGGCCACGGCGTCGAGCGTGACCAAGCCGGCCAAGCTGGAGACCGGGCTGGTGGTGCAGGTGCCGCCGTTCATCAATGAGGGCGAAAAGATTCGCGTGGACACGAGCGAAGGGGCGTATCTGAGCCGGGCGTAGTTCCCTTTGCAGGCCGGGCCTCGGTGGATGCCTGCAAGGGCGCCCTGACAAGAGGCGTAATCGGGCGCATAATCTTAAGTCAAGCAGCGCGACACATGAGGGCGGCCGCTCCACAAGCGGCCGCCCTGCGCGTTTGCGGGTTAAAGAGGTGCGCCATGAAGTACTGGGCTTGCGTCATTCTCACACTGCTGGGCACTCAGGCCGTTTTCGCCGCCCAGCCTGCCACCGCCAGCGCTGCCGACCGAGCCGCGGCAGTGAAAAGCAGCAACGCCTTCGCCGTGGATCTTTACAGGCAGTTGCGCACGGAGCGCGGCAATCTCTTCTTTTCGCCGGAAAGCATCTCGACCGCGTTTGGCATGGCTTATGCCGGCGCGCGCGGGCAGACAGCCGCCGAAATGGCCCGGGTCTTCCACTTCACGCTGCCGGAGGACCAGCTGCAGCCGGCGATGGGCGCGCTGCTGGCCGGGATGAACGGCCCGCACAAGGGCTACCAGTTGCGCGTGGCCGACGCGCTGTGGGCGCAAGAGGACGAGAGCTTTCTGCCCGGCTACCTGAAGCTGGTGGAGACCAACTACGGGGCGGGGTTTCACCGCGTCAACTTCAGGACTTCGTCCGAGCTTGTGCGCAACACCATCAACCGCTGGGTGGAGCAGCAAACGAACCACAAGATCAGGGAGCTGATCGGGCCGGGCGTGCTGACGCCCGCGACCCGGCTGGTGCTGACCAATGCCATCTACTTCAAGGGAGAGTGGCTGAACCCGTTTGAAAAGGCCGCGACGCACGACGAGGAGTTTCACCTTTCCACGTCGCGGACGGTGCAGACGCCGATGATGCACCGCACGGGGAGCTACCGCTATTACGATGGCGGGAGCTTTCAGGCGCTGGAGATGCCGTATGCGGGAGGCGACCTGGCGATGGTGGTGCTGCTGCCGAGAGAGATCGGCGGGCTGCCGGCGCTGGAAGGATCATTCACGGCCGCGGCGGCAGCGCGCTGGATGGAGGACCTGAAGCCCGCGCCGAAGGTGATCCTGACGCTGCCGCGGTTTACCATGACGCGGCAGTTCGAGTTGCGCGGGGTTCTTTCCAGAATGGGCATGGCGCAGGCCTTCGGCCGAGAGGCGGATTTTTCGGGCATGACGGGCGAGCCGGGGTTCACGATCTCCGCGGCGATCCATAAGGCCTATATCGACGTGAACGAAGAGGGCACGGAGGCGGCGGCGGCTACATCCACCGTTTTTTCGGCGACGGCGGTGATGCGGCGCATGCCGGAGCCGCCGCCGATCATCTTTCGCGCCGATCATCCCTTTTTGTTCCTGATTCGCGACCTGCACACGGGAAGCATTCTTTTCATGGGCAGGGTGGTTGATCCGGCGGAGTAAGGCGTTCGAAACAGGCTTCGATCTCTTCGAGGGTCTTGCCTTTGGTTTCGGGAAGGAAGAAGACGGCAACGAGGAAGTAGACGATGGTGAAGGCGGCGAAGAGGAAGAAGATGGACGAGTAGCCATATTTGCTGACGAAGGGCAGAAAGATGGCGGCCAGGGTGGTGGAAACCAGTTGGTTGATGACCAGGGCAATGCTCATGCCGATGGAACGGATGCGGGTGGGCATCAGCTCAGAGAGCGCCAGCCACACCACGACGCCGGGACCGACGGCGAAGAAGGCCATGAATGCGTAGAGGCAGAGGGCTACAAGCCAGCCGTGATGGGGGTTGGGAATGCGGCCGATGAGGGCCTTCTGGATGCGCAGCGGCGCGGTGCGAGCGGCTTTCAGGTTGCCAAAGGGATTGGCGAAGAAGGCTTCGACGGCGTTGGCGGGGACGCAACTGGCGCGGGTGATCCGGATGGGCGCGGCGGCGGGATCGTCGGAGCGGACGTAGCTGGTGGCGGCGGTGTAGCCCCCGTAGGAGTAAATGATGGCGAGCGAGGCGCGGCCAGGCGGGATCTCGCCGGCCTTGTCGCCCTGGGCGGCGAGGAGTTTGGCGGCGGTGGCGGGGTCGAAGCGGAAGCTCAACTGCTGATGGGCGCGGGCCATGGCTGTGACCGGGCCGCGGCAATCGACGGTGAACCGCTCGGTGCGCAGAAAGAGGAAGCCGACGGCGAGCAAGGCCAGCGCGGCTCCGCCGGTGCCCAGCACGAGCAGAAAACGGCGGCCTTTGCGGTCCACCAGCATCATGCCCACGGCGGTTACGAGGAAGTTGACCACGGTGAAGAGGACGTAGCCCCAGTGGGCGTGCAGGTCATTGAGCCCGCTCTGGAGGAGGATGGCGGCGTTGAATCCGATGATGGAGTTGATGCCGGTAGCCGTGTTGCAGAAAAGGATGACGCAGGCCAGCAGAAACGGAACGACGTATTTGCGGCGCAGCAGGGAATCTTTGCTTTGCCCGCCGGATGCGGGCTGAATGCCGGCGCGCGCGGCAGCTTCCATCCCTTCGATTTCGAGGGCGGCCTGCTGGGGAGTGCGCGAGCGGAGCAGAGCGGCGCGGGCCTGGGCGGCGCGGCCACGGCGGAAGAGCCAGCGCGGCGACTCGGTGACGAAGAGGCTGCCGAGGACGAAGAGCACGCCGGGGGGAAGCGAGACCCAGAAGATGCGCCGCCACGCCTGGTCTTTGAAGGCAAAGAGCGCGGCGGCGCCGGCGGCTTTGGCCACGGCTTCGACGCGGTAGCTGTAGTAAATGCCCACCACGGCCGCGGCTACGATGCCCAGCGTGAGCAGCCACTGAAAGACGGCAGTGCCTTTGCCGCGGCTGGAGGCGGCGAGACACTCGGCCAGATAGAGCGGGACCACGACGCCGACCAGGCCGGCACTGATGCCCTGCAGCAGGCGGCCGAAGAAGAGCGGGGCGTAGCCGTGCGAGAGCGCGATGATGGGGATGCTGAGGACGAAGGCCAGGCCGCTCAGGATCATGAGGGGCTTGCGGCCCAGGGCATCGGCCAGGATGCCGGAGAAGAGCGTGGAAAAGACGCTGCCCAGCAGCACCGCGGCCACGATGACGGAGAGTTGACCGGCGGTGAGACCCGAGGTGGCTTCAAGATAAGGGAGCGCGCCGCCGATGATGCCTACATCAATGCCGTAGAGCAATCCGCCGAGGCCCGCGACCAGCAGAAGGAAGGCGTTGTAGCCGCGGCTGGCGGGCGGGAGGGGCGGATCGGGAGCGGTTGCGGAGCCGTTGGCGGCGGTGGCGCTCATCGGGCGATCCTTTCGCGCAAGGGCTCGCGGCCGCGGCCAGGCCCTGAGCGGAGGAATGGTTATGAAATGCCAGTCTACAATGGACCCATTGAAATGAAGCGCTCAATTTTGCTGAGCTGAAAGCGGTCGGGATGCCAAGATTTCACGTTGCACCCATGCTGCCGATTGCCGCAGCCCTGCTGCTGATCTGCTGTGTACCGGCCAGGGCACAGGTGCAGGTTCATCTGTTGCCTGCGCCACGCGAGGCGCATTTTGCCGGGCAGACGCCGCTGCCGGACAAGATCGCCGTGGATGTTCCGGGGCGTAACCCTGAGGATGAGTTTGCCGCGCGGGATTTGCAGAAGGCGGTGACGGCGATGGCACCAGTCCGCGGGTGGGCGCGCGGAAGGGGGTATCGCATCACGCTGCTGCGCGCCAGTTCCAAAGAAGCGAAGGAGCTGCTGGCCCGGCATGCGCTGGCCTTTGACAAGGCGATGGAGACCGAAGGCTACGTGCTGATCGTCGGGGCGCGGCGGGCGTATGTGATTGGCGCGACGGGCGCGGGGGTGTTCTATGGCGTGCAGACCCTGAAGCAACTGCTGCCGCTGCCGGGCGCGCCGCGCCTGCTGCCCACGGGCACGGTGCGCGACTGGCCGGCGATGCGATATCGGGGCATCGACGACGATCTTTCGCGCGGGCCGTTTCCCACGCTGGCGTTTCAGAAGCACCAGATTCGAGTCTTCGCCTCGTTCAAGATCAATATCTATTCGCCGTACTTCGAGAACACGCTGCTCTATCCGGATCAGCCGCTGGCCGCGCCGGTGGGCGGCTCACTGACGCCCGCGCAGGCCCGGGAGCTGGTTGCCTACGCGCGGAAGTATCACGTGACCATCGTGCCGGAGCAGGAGTCGTTCGGCCATCTTCACCATGTGCTTAAGTACGACCTCTATCAGGACGTGGCCGAGACCCCGCACGGCTATGTGCTGGCGCCCGGACAGCCGGGCACCATCCCCCTCATCAAGAGCTGGTTTACGCAGATTGCAGCCGAATTTCCCTCGCCGTTCCTCCATATTGGCGGCGACGAGACCTTCGATCTGGGCATTGGGCGCACGCGCCGGGAGGTTGAGCAGCGGGGCTATGGGGCGGTGTATGTCGATTTCCTCACGAAGATACACGCTGCGCTGGCGCCGCTGCACCGGCGGCTGCTGTTCTGGGGCGACATTGGCGATGCGCACCCTGAGGAGGTGTCCAAACTGCCCAAGGACATGATTGCCGTGCCCTGGAACTACTCGGCCGACGCGGACTTCAGCAGGCTGATCGAGCCGTTCGCGAAGGCCGGCATGGAAACCTGGGTGGCGCCGGGGGATTCGAACTGGAACGAGGTCTATCCGCTGGAGAGGAACGCGCTGGAGAATATTCAGGGCTTCATCGGCGCCGGGCAGCGGCTCGGTTCCGCGGGCGCGCTGACTACGGTATGGAATGACGACGGCGAGGGGCTGTTCAACCTGGACTGGTATGGGGTGCTGTTTGGCGCCGTGGCGGCGTGGCAGCCGGGCGAAAGCTCCATCGCCGATTATCAGGATGCGTTTGGGATGGTTTTTTACCACGATTTGAGCGGCAAAATCGACCAGGCTGAAAAGGAGCTGATGATCTCCGAGGATGCGCTGGAGAGCGCAAACACCGGGTTGAACAGCGACACGCTGTTCTGGCTGGACCCCTGGAACGCGGAGGGACAGGAAATGTCTCCCAAAATGCTGCCGGTGGCCGCGAGCGTCCGGGTACACGCCGAGCAGGCGATCGTCTTGCTGGCGGAGGCGCGGCGGGCGAATCCGGATCTGCGGGAACAGGATGCGCTGGCGGCGATGGACCTGGGCGCGCGGCGGCTGGACCTGATCGGCATGAAGTTCGAGCTGGCGCAGGAGATGGCGGCAGCCTACGCGCAGGCGCTGAGGCAGCAACACGACGCGGCCAAGGCCAAGGAGACGCGCAATATGCTTGAGGAGATCAGCGGCACGAACGGGCGCTGCCAGGATCTGCGCGATGCTTATACGGCGCTGAAGGCCGAGTACAAGCGTGTGTGGCTCAGCGAGAACCGGCCCTATTGGCTGGGTAACGTTACGGTTCGATACAACCTCGCTATCCAGCGCTGGCAGCGGCGCGGGGACCGTTTCGCGACGGCGATTCGCGGCTGGGATCTCGGGGAGGATTTGCCGGCGGCGCCGGTGCTCGGGGTGCCGGCGGTGCCGGGCCGGTGAACGGCCGGGCGGGCGTTTCGATTCCGGATATGCATCCACTTGGTTACCTGTGCGTATTTTTCTGCCCCAAATCCGGCGCAAGCGATGCACACTAGACTCATGCACGACCTCCTCTCCCAGCGCGAGCTGCCCACGGTACTGCTAATCGATGACGATCTGATTAGCCGCGAAGTGGCGGCGACTGTCCTCACGCTGGACGGCTACACCGTACACACCGCGGCGGATGGCAAGTCGGCGCTGGAAACCCTGGCAGGCGGAAGTTGCGTGCCGGAGGTGATTCTGGTGGATGCGCAGATGCCGGGGTTGGCCGGCGCGGCATTGATCACGAAGTTGCGTGCGCGCAGCCGGGCCGCGGTGGTCGCCGTCAGCGGCAGCCTGCCGCCGGAGGAAGTGAGACGCGCAGCGGACGGATTTCTGTCCAAGCCGTTCAACGGCGTGGCGCTCGAACATGTGCTTGCCCATCGGCTGCCGGCATCCGCGAACCCGCGCAAGACGGATTCTTCCGACTCGGTGATCAGCCCCGAGACGCTGGCTCAACTGCGCCGCCAGATGCCGGAATCCGGAATCCGCGAGATCTACGCCGCTGTAACCGCCGATCTTGGCAGGCGGCTGACGGCGCTGGAAGCCGCCATCTCCAGGCAGGACATGGCTGAAGTGCGGCGCATCGGACACGCCATCAAAGGCGGTTGCGGCATGGTGGGAGCACTGGAGGCGGCTCGCCTGGGCGCGCTGCTGGAAGCGCTTCCGACGGAGCCTACTGGTAATCATTTGGGTAACAGCGCCCGGTTACTTTCCGATTTGCGCGCCGCGGCGCGGGATCTGGAGCGTATTCTGGCTTCGGAGCTAAGTGTCGAAACAAGTCCCGGATAGCGGGGGAACTGGGTTAAGTGGAGAGACTTATTCGCATCGTTATCGCCGATGACCACCCGGTTGTGCGCATCGGCGTCCGGAACATGTTGACCCAAAGGGATGGTTTTGAAGTCGTCGGCGATGCGGCCGATGGTGACGAAGCCATCACGCAGACGCTGGAGCTGTCGCCCGACGTCCTTCTGCTTGACCTGATGATGCCCAAGCTTCCGGGTCTGGAAGCCATGCGCGCAATCATGAACGGTACGGCCTCAGTGAAAATCCTGTTGCTGACTTCCACCATCACCACGCAGCAGGTTATCGAGGCACTGCAGATCGGCGCGCGCGGCATCGTGCTCAAGGACGCTCTCGGCAACCATCTGCAAACCGCCATCCGCACCGTGGCCGCAGGCGATTACTGGATTGGCGGCAAGCGCGTGGTCAATCTGGTGTCGGCGCTGCACGATCTGATGGAAAAGGCAGCCATGCCGCAGCACAAGACCTACGGGCTGACGCCGCGCGAGCTTGAGGTGGTGGGCTGCATTGTGGAAGGCTGCAGCAACCGCGACATCGCCCGGCAGTTCAGCCTGAGCGAGGAGACGGTCAAGCGGCACTTATCGAACATCTTCGACAAAACCGGAGTCTCCACACGGCTGGAGCTGGCGCTGTTCGCCATCGCGCACCAGCTCGTTGCTCCGCGGTAAGCCGAAGGGCACCGCATAAACGCCAGAGGCCGCCTTTCAGGCGGCCTCGACTGCTTTTATGTGGATGCTTCGCCTCTTATTGCACCTGGGCGGCCGGCGTTTGCGGCGCGGCGGCAGGCGGAGGCGCGGGTGGCTTGGGCTTGGGCGCTTCCTGTTTCTTGGTCGGGGCCAGGATGGCGTGGAGGATGGTTCCTTCCATGCGCGGCATGAACTCGACCACACCGGCGTCGCCTATGTCCTGAATGAGCCGGTTGATGATCTTGTAGCCCAGCTCACGGTGCGCCATCTGGCGGCCGCGGAAGCGCAGGCTGGCCTTCACCTTGTCGCCCTCGTTCAGAAAGCGTACCGCCTGGTTCTTCTTGGTCTGATAGTCGTGCTCATCCACCGTGACGGAGAACTTGACCTCCTTGACGGTGATCACCTTTTGCTTTTTGCGCGCGGCGCGCTCGCTCTTTTCCTTCTCGTAAAGATAGCGGCCATAATCCTGGATGCGGCAGACGGGAGGGACTGCGTTGGGCGATACCTCGACCAGATCCAGCCCGCGATCTCGCGCAATTCTCAGCGCCTCAAAGGGCGGCAGAATTCCAAGCTGGACGCCGTTTTCATCGATGACGCGGATTTCGCGTGCGCGGATGCGCTCGTTAATGCGAGTAAAAGACTTGGTCGAACGTTTGTCGAATGCGATGGCACTCCTCCAAAGATTCTTTGCGCGTGCCTCTGGTCAGACTTTGCCGCCGTGGGCCCGCGAATGCACAGTGAGTATAGCATTGTCCCGGTGCTGATTAAACGCTCTCATGCGGTAGTGAAAGGGCAATTCCATGAACAGCGCCGCAAAGATTCGCCGCTCGCCGGGCGCGCAAAATCCTCTATAGGGCGGCACCGCCGCATCGCGTCCGCCGGGGCGGACTTCATCCGGGGCTACCGTTCGCCCCTCCCTGCGGGCGAGAGCACACGATACGGGCTTGCGGCAATGCCGCGGCGGCGGGTGCATTTTGCAATCCTCGGGTAATTCCATTATGATCTCAAGATGTGTCCGGGGGAGATCCCTGGACAGTCATCAGCACCACGGTTTTTGGGCTCGAAGAGCGGGGATGCGGCGGCTGAACGTGCTGCCCCTCCGGTTCCGGGCTCTCCGCGAAGCGGAGCCGGCAAAGACGGTGGGAGACGAGGATCGAATGGCAAAGACAAGCAGGAATATCGCCAAGGCGCGCGCGGCCGTCACCAAGCCAGCGTATGAATTACCCGAAGCCGTCAGCCTTCTCAAGCAGGTCAAGTACGCAAAGTTCGACGAAACCGTCGATCTGTCGATGCGTCTTGGCGTGGATACGCGCCACGCCGACCAGATGGTTCGCGGCACGGTGGTTCTTCCCCATGGACTGGGCAAAACCAAGACCGTCGCGGTGATCGCTACCGGCGACCGGCAGAAGGAAGCGGCGCAGGCCGGCGCGGACTTTGTGGGCGGCGAGGAGATGGTGGAAAAGATCCAGAAGGAGAACTGGACCGCTTTCGATGCTCTAATCGCGACGCCCGACATGATGAAAGTGGTGGGACGGCTGGGCAAGGTGCTAGGTCCCAAGGGCCTGATGCCGAATCCGAAGACGGGCACGGTGACCCTGGATGTGGCCTCGGCGGTGAAAGAGATCAAGGCCGGCAAAGTTGAGTTTCGCGCCGACAAGACCAGCCTGGTGCATGTGCCGGTGGGCAAATTGAGCTTTTCGGACGAGAAGCTGGTGGAGAACGCGACAACCGTGATCGCCTCAGTGATGCGCGCCAAGCCCGCGGCGGCCAAGGGCAAATACATCAAGAGCGTCACACTGACCTCGACCATGGGCCCCGGCGTTCCGCTGGATGCGGCGGCGGTTGAGGCGAGCGGCAAGCACTAAAGGCGGAGATCAGGGGGTCAGGGATCGGTCGAGACCGAGATCCGATCGATGACCTGCCCGATCCGAAATGGTTTGCAACAGACGCCCGCAGATGGCGGGAAAAGCGAGGACAGAGGCAAGGAAACTGCGCAATTCGGGGTTGATCCCGGGTCCATGTTTCCTGATTCCTGTCGGAGCGGAGCGAAGACGATGGCGATATCAAAGGCAAAGAAGGCGGAGAAGATCAAGCAGTTGGCCGGTGAGCTTGAAGGCTCGACCACGGCAATCATTGGAACCTTTTCCAAGCTGACCGTGGCCAAGGATTTCGAACTGCGCAAGGTGATCCGCGCGACGGGCGGCAAGTACCGCGTGGTCAAGAACAAGCTGGCGGCGATCTCCGGCACAGGCACCCAGATTGAGACGGCGCTGAAGGGATTGAAGGGCGTCAACTCGGTGGCTTTCACCGACGGCGACCCGGTGGCCCTGGCCAAGGTCTTCGCCAAGTGGGCGGGCGAGAATGCCGAATTCGAGTTCAAGCTCGGCATTGTGGACGGCAAGCTGCTTGACGCCGAGGAAGTGAAGGCGCTGGCGGCCATGCCGGGCAAAGACGAGATCTTTGCCAAGCTGCTATTCCTCATCAATGCGCCGGCGCAACGGCTGGCCACAGTAATCAATGCCACGGGCCGCGACCTGGCGGTGGTGCTGAACCAGGGCGTGGAGAAAGAAAAGTTTGCGGGCGCCGCATAACGGCGCGAGCTTTGATCCGTTAGCGATCATCTCTTAGCTTTTGGATAAAAAAACCGAGGCTTTGGGACAGGAACGGCAAGCATGCCGCAGGGGATGAGTTTAAGGCGACATTTGGTTTCTGATGGCCTGTGGATAGAGGTTCGCTCGTCGATTCTGGGGCGAGCTCAAGGCCAGGAGCTAGATGCTGAAGGCTGTTTTTAAGGGTTTTGGCCGGGAAGCGGATCGAAAGGGCGTGAGTCTGGCGCATCGGAAACTTTCGAGAGTGGCTGAGCGGCCTGGAAGGTCAATTCACAAAGATTCTGATTGGAGAAGAACATGGCGGATCTAGCGCAGTTGGAAGAGCAAATTGTTTCGTTGAGCCTGCTTGAAGCGGCGGCTCTGGTAAAGAAGCTGGAGGAGCGGCTGGGCGTTTCGGCGGCGGCTGCGGCTCCGGTAGTTGTGGCTGGCGCCGGCGCAGGAGCGGCAGCTCCGGCCGTCGAAGAGAAGACCGAGTTCCAGGTCATTCTCAAGGATGCGGGCGCCAACAAGATCAATACCATCAAGGCCGTCCGTGAGGTTACCTCACTGGGCCTGAAGGAAGCCAAGGACCTGGTCGATGGCGCTCCCAAGCCCATCAAAGAGAACGCGACCAAGGAAGAGGCCGAGGCCATCAAGAAGAAGTTCGAAGGCGTGGCGACGGTCGAAATCAAGTAAACTTGCACGCCCGGGCTGGACGCGTTACCATAAAAAGTGCGCGTCCGCTGGGGTTATTTGCATTTTCGACAGGTAAATCTGACGCGGCGGCGCGGTTTTGGAATCGTGATGTGGCACGGTGGCATTCGCGAGCCAGGGCAAAGCCAAGCCGGCTGGCAGTGAATGTGAAGTTGCTGGTAAGTGCCTTTTGGGTCAATGGGTTATCTGGATCGAGGCTGGATGGTTCATTGGCAAAGTCGAGTGGCTGGCGGGTCGCATAGAAGCGCGCATTGGGATCGGCGAGGCAGCGAAACAGAATTCGGATGTGGGCACAGGCTATGAGCCAGGCTCGTGGGGCATTGCGTCCTTACGGGCTGTTTGTGTCTCCGATTGCAGCGGGGAGAATCTCTTCCCCGCAATTCGCCCCCTACGCACGATCGCCCTGGGCGGTTTTACCGGCTGGGGAGCTATTTATATCGCCCGCTTGTGCGGACTGAGCGCAGTCTAGCGCACTCGCCCGAGAGGCAGCAATGCCCGCAGCGCGTTATTGAACAGGGCTCTCACGAAACCTTGGTGGGCCGGGTGGCTTCCGGCGTTGTTGAGGCCAGGCGCGCGAATGTGCGCTTGAGGACGCAAGGGTGGTGACTGGATTCAAGAGGTCCACCAGTCTGATTTTCGATCTACTTTACCGCAGCGATCCGGCGCCTGAGAAACTCGGGCACCGGCCCGGGGTCTCAGAGGCGCCGGATTTGAAGAGTTTCAGGAGTGAACATGCCCAACGAGAAGCGTGCGATTCGCAGCCGGCTCGATTTTTCCAAGATTCCAACCGCAACACAGATTCCCAACCTGATTGAAGTGCAGCGCCGTTCGTACGAACGCTTTCTTCAAATGGATAAACTGCCCAACGAGCGCGACGACTCGGGGTTGCAGTCGGTGTTCGTTTCGGTATTTCCCATTACCGATTTCCGTGGCATCTCGCAGTTGGACTTCGTGGACTACTCGATCGGCAACTGGGAGTGCAAGTGCGGTCACCTGAAGGGGCTGCATCACCTGCGCACTGCGTGCGTGCATTGCGGCGCGATGGTCATCACCGACCCATTTCTGCCCGGCGACGTGCTGTGCCAGAAGTGCGGCACCTACAACAAGAACACCCCGGATTTCTGCAACAAGTGCGGCGATCCGGTGGGTCTGCAATTGAAGTATGACCAGCAGGAGTGCGAGGAGCGGGGCATGACCTTCTCCGCGCCGCTGAAGGTCACCGTGCGGCTGACCATCTATGACAAGGACCCGGAGACAGGCAACAAGACCATCCGTGACATCAAGGAGCAGGAGGTGTTCTTCGGGGATATACCGCTGATGACGCCCAACGGCACCTTCATCGTGAACGGCACCGAGCGGGTGATTGTTTCGCAGCTGCACCGCTCGCCGGGGGTATTCTTCGAGACGGCCAACAACCGCACTTATTTTCTGGGCAAGATCATTCCCTACCGCGGCTCGTGGGTGGAGTTCGAGTACGACCAGAAGAACACGCTCTATGTGCGCATCGACCGCAAGCGCAAGTTCCTGGGCACCATCTTCCTGCGCGCGCTGGGTCTGCGCACCGACGAAGAGATTCTGAAGACCTTCTACACCGTTGACCGGCTGCACATCGACGACGGCAAGCTCCACTGGGCAGTTCCCGAGGATGCCCGCGCCAGCACGCACCTGGTGGGCAGCAAACCGGCTCATGCCGTGGTGCATCACGGTGAAGAGATCGCGCATTCCGGGCGCAAGATCACGTCCCATGCGCTGAAGGCGATCCGCGCTGCCGGCATCGGCAAGATCGAGGTGGAAGCCGCGGAGCTGGACGGCGCGCTGACGGCGGCCGATGTGGTCGATTTGAACACCGGCGAGGTAATTGTCGAGGCCAACGTGGAGTTGACCGCCGACCGGCTGCACAAGGTGATGTCGAGCGGCGTGACCAGCTTCGAGGTGTTCTTCCCGGAGCGCGACGACGTGGGCAACATCATCTCCAATACGCTCAAGCGCGACTCGGTGCACAAGCCGGAAGAGGCGCTGATCGAGATCTACCGCAAGCTGCGGCCGGGCGACCCGCCCACGCTGGATACGGCGACCGCGCTGTTTGAAGGCATGTTCTTCGATCCGCGCAAGTACGACTTTTCGCGCGTGGGCCGGCTGAAGTTCAACATCAAGCTCTACGAGAACCAGGAAGCCACGTCGCTGGACCACCGCACGCTGACGGCCGAGGACTTCTACGCCACCATCCGCTACCTGCTCAAGCTGCGCCGCAATATCGGCGTGGTGGACGACATCGACCACCTGGGCAACCGCCGCGTACGCGCCGTAGGCGAGCTGATGGAAAATCAGTTCCGCATCGGCCTGGTGCGCATGGAGCGCGCGATCAAGGAAAAGATGAGCGTGTATCAGGAACTGAACACGGCCATGCCGCACGACCTGATCAACGCCAAGCCGGTGATGGCGGCCATCCGCGAATTCTTCGGATCGTCGCAGCTCTCGCAGTTCATGGACCAGACCAATCCGCTGTCGGAGATCACGCACAAGCGGCGGCTTTCGGCGCTGGGACCGGGCGGTTTGTCGCGCGAGCGCGCCGGGTTTGAGGTGCGCGACGTGCACCCCACGCACTATGGCCGCATCTGCCCGATCGAGACGCCGGAAGGCCCGAACATCGGCCTGATCAGCTCGCTGAGCTGCTTTGCGCGGATCAACGAGTACGGTTTCATCGAGTCGCCTTACCGCAAGGTGAAGGACACGCGCATCCTCGATTACGTTGAGATCGTCAACGCCGGCGAGAGCGGCCTGCGCGTGGGCGACCACATCGAGAAGGACGAGGCGCTGCGGCTCAACGCCGGCCTGAAGAAGGCAGGCAAGCGGGTCATCGAGCATGTCCCCTACAGCTTCTATCTTTCCGCATGGGAAGAGGACAAGCACACCATTGCCCAGGCCAACATCGACTTCGACGAGAACGGCAACATCACCGAGGAACTGGTGAATGCGCGCCGGCAGGGCAACTTCGTGCTGGTTAACCGGGCGGAGGTGGATTACATCGACGTCAGCCCGAAGCAGCTGGTTTCCGTGGCCGCGTCGCTGGTGCCTTTCCTCGAGCACGACGACGCCAACCGCGCGCTGATGGGCGCCAACATGCAGCGCCAGTCGGTGCCGCTGCTGGTGGCCGAGGCGCCGCTGGTGGGCACGGGCATGGAGGGCGTCACCGCACGCGACTCGGGCGCCGTGATTCTGGCCAAGCGCAACGGCATTGTGGACTCGGTCGACTCCGAGCGCATCATTGTGCGCGTCGAAGGCGAGCATCATCCCACGCAGCTATCGCGCGAGGTTGGTTCCGACATCTACCAGCTCATCAAGTTCAAGCGCTCCAACCAGAACACCTGCATCAACCAGAAGCCGGTGGTGCGCGAAGGCGAGCGCGTGGTCAAGGGCCAGGTAATCGCCGACGGCCCCTGCACCGAACAGGGCGAACTGGCGCTGGGCCGCAACGTTCTGGTAGCCTTCATGCCGTGGCGCGGATACAACTTCGAGGACGCCATCCTGATCAGCGAGCGGCTGGTGCGGGAAGACTACTACACCTCGGTCCATATTGAAGAGTTCGAGATCGAGGCCCGCGACACCAAGCTGGGTCCCGAGGAGATTACGCGCGACATCCCCAACGTCAGCGAGCACGCGCTGCGCGACCTGGACGAGAGCGGCGTGATCCGCATCGGCGCCCAGATCGGACACGGCGACATTCTGGTGGGCAAGGTAACCCCCAAGGGCGAGACCCAGCTCACGCCGGAAGAGAAGCTGCTGCGCGCCATCTTCGGCGAAAAGGCCGGCGACGTGCGCGACGCTTCCCTCACCTGCCCTCCGGGCATCGAGGGCACGGTGGTTGACGTGCGCATCTTCAGCCGCAAGGGCCAGGAAAAAGACGAGCGCGCCAAGCAGATCGAGGCCGAGTACGTGGCCAAGCTCGAAAAGAACCTGGGCGACGAGATCCGCATTCTGACTGACGAGCGCCTGAAACGTCTGGAAGCCATTCTGGGCGGCAAGGAAGTTCTGGCCGATCTGCACGACGAGCGCACCAACAAGCGCCTGCTGACCAAGGAAGCGATCCTCGACCGGGACACCATCGAGCGCATCTCCACCAAGAACCTCAAGCGCATCCGCTACGCCGACAAGGACCCGCGCGTCAACGAGCAGATCGACGAGATCGAGGAGATGACCTCGCGCCAGATTGAAGTGCTGCGCAAGATCACCAACGAAAAGGTGCTCAAGCTCCAGAAGGGCGACGAGCTACCCCCGGGGGTGATCAAGCTGGTCAAGGTTTACGTGGCCATGAAGCGCAAGCTTTCGGTCGGCGACAAGATGGCCGGGCGGCATGGCAACAAGGGCGTCATCTCGCGCATTCTGCCCGAAGAAGACATGCCCTATCTGCCCGACGGCAGGCCGGTGGAGATCGTGCTGAACCCGCTGGGCGTGCCTTCGCGCATGAACGTGGGCCAGATTCTGGAGACGCACCTGGGCTGGGCCGCCGCGGAGCTGGGCAAGAAGGTAGCGACGCTCATCCAGAGCAACAGCGACGCAGCGTTCATCCGCGAACAGGTCAAAAAGGAGTTCGCGGGCACCGCGGTGCTGCGCCAACTGCTCGAGCTCGACGACGAAACCCTGCTCCGCGTTACCGCCGGCATGGAGCGCGGCATCTGGTTCGGCACCGCGGTCTTCGACGGCGCGCGCGAGGAAGAAATCAAGTCTCTGCTCGCAGCGGCCGGGCTGCCCGCATCCGGCAAGACCGCTCTGTATGACGGGATGACGGGCGACCAGTTCGAGCAGCCGGTCACGGTGGGCTACATTTACATGCTCAAGCTCTCGCACCTGGTCGACGACAAGATCCACGCGCGGTCCATTGGACCGTACTCGCTGATTACGCAGCAGCCGCTGGGCGGCAAGGCACAGTTCGGCGGGCAGCGCTTCGGCGAGATGGAAGTCTGGGCGCTGGAAGCTTACGGCGCAGCCTACATCCTGCAGGAGCTGCTCACCGCTAAGTCCGACGATGTCTATGGCCGCACCAAGATCTATGAGGCCATCGTGAAGGGCGAGGCAGCCATTGAGCCGGGCGTGCCGGAGTCGTTCAACGTGCTGATTCGCGAGCTACAGTCGCTTTGCCTCGACGTGGAGCTGATCAAGCGCGCCGATTTGGTGCGCAAAGCTCCCGCGCCGGAAGTAGCCGCGGTGGCGGATTAAAGGCAGCTATAGGCTTTCAGCTTGTAGCTCTCAGCGCGAATGTGAAGCCCGCAGTTTTGGTAGCGCAGGCGGACAAAAGAGCTGAAAGCTGATGGCTGAAAGCTGAAAGCTCAGAAGTTTTTCGGGATCCTTCTGCAGCGGTTCGCCGCGCCCCGGGAAGGAAGGATCCCGCGAGAATCCCGGGAGAACCTGCGGCGGCGCCAAAAAGCCCGCCAAGGAGGGTCGCCTTGTTCCGTTCGAACCCGTTTGAGCTTACCAGCCCAATTACCGACTTTGACGCCATTCGCATCATGCTCGCCTCGCCGGAGAAGATCCGGAGCTGGTCGCATGGCGAAGTGACCAAACCCGAAACCATCAACTACCGGACCTTCAAGCCGGAGCGCGACGGCCTATTCTGCGCCCGCATCTTCGGCCCGGTTACCGACTGGGAGTGTCTCTGCGGCAAGTACAAGCGCATGAAGCACCGCGGCGTCATCTGCGACAAGTGCGGCGTGGAAGTGACCGTCAGCAAGGTGCGCCGTGAGCGGATGGGGCACATCGAGCTGGCTTCGCCCTGCTCGCATGTGTGGTTCTTCAAGGGCCTTCCTTCGCGTATTGGACACCTGCTCGATATCTCGCTGCGCGACCTTGAGGGCATTCTGTACTTCGAGTCCTACGTCGTGGTCGATCCCGGCGACGCGCCGGTGCGCGAGCGCGAGATCATCAAGGACGAGACGCGCTTCCGCGAGCTGGACCAGCAGTTCCGCCCCTCGGGCTTCAAGGCCATGATGGGCGCCGAAGCCATCAAGGAGCTGCTCAAGCGCGTCAACGTTGACGAGCTGGGCATAGAGCTGCGCGAGCGGATGAAGACCGAGACCTCGGCGCAGAAGAAGCTCAAGTACGCCAAGCGGCTCAAGGTTGTCGAAGCTTTCCGCAAGAGCAGCAACAAGCCGCAGTGGATGATCCTGGACGTGCTGCCGGTGATTCCTCCGGAGCTGCGTCCGCTGGTGCCCCTCGATGGCGGCCGCTTCGCCACCTCCGATCTGAACGATCTTTATCGCCGCGTGATCAACCGCAACAACCGGTTGAAGAAGCTCATGGACCTGCATGCGCCGGAAGTGATTGTGCGCAATGAGAAGCGCATGCTGCAGGAAGCCGTCGATGCCCTGTTCGACAACGGGCGCCGTGGCCGGGTACTGCGTGGCGCCAACAACCGCCCGCTCAAGTCCCTCTCCGATACGCTCAAGGGCAAGCAGGGGCGTTTCCGCCAGAACCTGCTCGGCAAGCGCGTCGATTACTCAGGGCGCTCGGTGATCGTGGTCGGTCCCGAACTGAAGCTGCACCAGTGCGGCCTGCCCAAGAAGATGGCCCTGGAGCTGTTCAAGCCCTTCATCTATCACCGCCTGGAGCAGACCGGCCAGTGCACCACCATCAAGCAGGCGAAAGAGATGGTCGAGATGCAGGAGCCGGTGGTGTGGGACATCCTTGAGGAAGTGATCAAGGATCATCCGGTGCTGCTGAACCGCGCTCCCACGCTGCACCGTCTGGGCATTCAGGCCTTTGAGCCGGTGCTGGTCGAGGGCAAGGCCATCAAGATTCACCCTCTGGTCTGCACCGCCTTCAATGCGGACTTCGACGGCGACCAGATGGCCGTGCACATTCCGCTGTCGCCTGAGGCGCAGATTGAAGCCAGCGTCCTGATGCTCGCTTCGCACAACATCCTCTCGCCGGCATCCGGTCAGCCCATCACCGTACCTACGCAGGACATGGTGCTCGGCATCTACTACCTGACCAAGGCCAAGAAGGGCGCCAAGGGCGAAGGGCGCGTCTTCGCCAATGTGGAAGAAGTGCTGATGGCGCTCGAAGCCAGGGAGGTCGAGACGTTGTCGCCCGTCCGGATGCGCTACACGGGCAAGGTCCTGGATATGACCACCGCGTACGACGATCAGGACCTGACGCACACCGAGCCGGTGGAGTTCAACCGCGAATATCTGAACACTACCGTCGGGCGCGTGATCCTCAACGACTCTCTGCCGGCCGGGATGCCGTTCGTCAACGGCCTGCTCAAGAAAAAGGGCATCGGCCAGCTGGTGAATTATTGCAATCAGAACCTGGGCCTGGAAACGACCGTGGGCATGCTGGACCGCATCAAGGCGCTGGGCTTCCAGTACGCCACGCGCTCCGGGCTGTCGGTCGGCCTTGACGATATGGTGATTCCGGCCAGCAAGTACACGGTGGTGGGAGAAGCCGACAAGAAGGTGATCGAAGTCCAGAAGCAGTACATGGACGGCGCCATCACCAACGGCGAGCGCTCCAACAAGGTTATCCAGATGTGGTCGGCCGTAACCGATCAGGTGGCCGACGAGATGTTCGGCAACATGAAGCGGGCCGACGACGAAGGAGCCATGAACCCGATTTACATCATGGCCGACTCCGGCGCCCGCGGATCGAAACAGCAGATCCGCCAGCTCTCGGGCATGCGCGGCTTGATGGCCAAGCCTTCGGGCGAAGTCATTGAAACGCCGATCACGGCGAACTTCCGCGAAGGGCTGACGGTGCTGGAATACTTCATCTCCACGCACGGCGCGCGCAAGGGCCTGGCCGACACCGCGCTCAAGACCGCCGACTCCGGTTACCTGACGCGGCGCCTAGTGGACGTGGCCCAGGACGTGATTGTGACCGAGCCGGACTGCGGCACCGCGGAAGGCATCTACGTCGGCTCGATCGTCGAGTCCGGCGAGATCATCGAGCCTCTGCGCGATCGCATCATCGGCCGCGTGTCGCTGGAGCGGATCAAGGACTACGACGGCAATGTCGTGGTCGAGGTGAACCAGCCCATCGACGAAGAGGTTGCCTCGGCGATCCAGGGCGCAGGTGTTGAAAAGGTCAAGATCCGCTCGGTGCTCACCTGCGAATCGCGGCGGGGGGTTTGCGCGCTCTGCTATGGCCGCAACCTGGGCTCGGGCCGCATGGTGGAGCTGGGCGAAACTGTGGGCGTCATCGCGGCGCAGTCCATCGGCGAGCCGGGCACGCAGTTGACGATGCGCACCTTCCACGTGGGCGGCACGGCCAGCCGCGTGGCCGATCAGTCGCGTCTGGATGCCAAGAACAACGGCATTGTGCGCTTTGTCAACCTGAACACGGTTGAGAGCAAGGACGGTACGCTGGTTGCCATGAACCGCTCCGGCTCGGTGACCATTGTTGACGAGCGCGGCCGCGAGAAAGAGCGCTACCAGGTGGTCTACGGCGCGCGCCTGCGCGTGAAGGAGGGCGAAGCGGTCAAGCTGGGCCAGTTGCTGGCCGAGTGGGATCCTTACACCTACGCCATCCTTACCGAGATCGGCGGCACGGTGCAGCTCAAGGACCTGCAGGAGGGCGTGACCCTCAACGAGGAAGTCGATGAGGTCACCGGCCTTTCGCGCTGGGTGGTCGGAGATTCGCCCGACGAAAAGCGGCAGCCCGCCTTCGTCATCAAGGGCGCCAAGACCAACAAGCGCTACCTGCTACCCCGCGGTGCTCACCTGATGGTGCAGGAAGGCGACGAGGTCGGTCCCGGCGACGTGCTAGCCAAGATTCCCAAGGAGAGCACGCGCACCAAGGACATCACCGGCGGCTTGCCGCGCGTGGTGGAGCTGTTCGAGGCGCGCAAGCCCCGCGAAACCGCTATCATCAGCGAGATCGACGGCGTGGTTCGCTTCGGCGAAGTCTCCAAGGGCCAGCGCAAGATCTACGTCACGGCCGACAACGGCGACGAGAAGGAATACTCGGTGCCGCGCGGCATTCACGTCAACGTGCAGGAGGGCGAGCGGCTTCGCGCCGGCGACCCGCTGATGGACGGTCCGCTCAACCCACACGACATTCTCAACGTGCTGGGCGAAAAGGAGCTGCAGGCTTACCTGGTGAACGAAATCCAGGAGGTCTACCGGCTGCAGGGCGTGGCCATCAGCGACAAGCATATCGAAGTCATCGTCCGCCAGATGCTGCGCTGGGTGCGCATCGACGAGGTGGGCGACACCAACTTCCTGCTCGAACAGCAGGTTGATCGCTTCCGCTTCCGCGAAGAGAACGAGCGCGTGCTGGCCGAAGGCGGCCGTCCGGCCATCGGGCGCCCGCTGCTGCTGGGCATCACCAAGGCCTCGCTTTCGACCGACAGCTTCATCTCCGCGGCCAGCTTCCAGGAGACCACGCGCGTGCTCACCGAAGCCAGCATCAACGGTGCGGTGGACAATCTGCGCGGCCTGAAGGAGAACGTGATCGTCGGGCGTCTTATCCCCGCCGGCACGGGCCTGGAATACTACCGCAATGTGCAGCTCTCGCCGGAGCTCGAAGAAGCCGCCGCCCGCGTGCAGCAGGAGGTAACGGCCGAGATCGAAGCCGCTGAGCGCGAACTGGAACTTATGCGGCAAGAAGGCGAAGCTGAGGAAATGGCCGCCGAATAACGCGGGCGGGTTGACAACCCCTAATCCTTGCGAAAGGCCCGGCTTGCGCCGGGCCTTTTTTCTGCATGGCATTCAATTTTCTATGGGAGCAACCCCACATCGGTAAATGTGGCCAGGGTCTGCTCCTGTGGATCGGCAGCGCAAAGCGCCAGACCTGCGAGCGCATCGCTCCCCATTACCGCATTGGCGGCGCCAATCGGCATCCAATTCGATCCGTCAACGCTAAAGGACGCAGTAAAGAGATTCCCCAAACGCGTGAGTTTCAACCATACCGCTTGCTTCACGCTGGCAGAACCGGGCACGAAGCTACTTTGAATCTCTCCTCCCTGTGCGCTTCGCCAATCCAGTTCAATTTCATGATCCGCCTTGACCGAGGCGAAGACAAAGGCGGCGTCGGGCGCGGTGGATGCACGCAACATAACTCCGGCATTGCCTTGCGGACCGAGGCCCTGCTTTGCTTCGTTGGCATTCGCCTGCCGCATGCTTTCTACGCGCGCGATCACGGAGCCATCCCCCTGCATGATCTGCGAAGCATACTCGGCTTGGTCTGGCGTTGATGATGTGCCCTGGCCCGCGCTGATGAGCAGCCACTGTCTGGTGAATGGGTTGTAGGAGCTAGCTGCTTGCGTAGAGGGACCGGCGAGGCTCTGTGCAGTCCAGGGCTCAGGCAGGACAAGGCTGTTTACGTAGACCTCGAGATTGGTGTAACCGGTATTCTCATACATGGCGCTTCCAACGGAGGAATCCGCTGTGCTGAGGCCATTCGCGATCGCCCAATAGTCGGCGATGCCGTCGCCGTCTGTGTCTGTGAACGGCTCACCAGAAGCGATGTCGCCGTAGCCTCCGTTGGACAAGCCAGTGTCGCTTTGATCGTTATACATCTGTCCCTGGGTGCCGAGCGAGTTCACCTGCGCAACAACGAAAGAATCGAGGGGATCCCGCGGGAAGCTTCCTGCGGACTCCACAACGCTGGTAAAGGCATCTTGAGCGCTGATTGTGGGAATGGCATTTGTGGTCGGCGCCCACGGCGAGGTGAGTACGACAACCGGTCCAACATTGTTGTCGGCACTTCCGTTCAGCACTCCATCCGGAGAGCTGTCGAGGAAGTTACCGACGGCATAGACGCTTTGCTTGTTGTTCATCTGGAAATAATTGTCATAGGCGTTAGTCGTAGCCGGTCCGGAGATGAAGTAGTTGTTCACGATGTCATGACTGAAATAGCCGCCGGTATTCGCCACCGTATAACCCAGCTGGTAGTCATAGACAATGTTGTTTATGTACTGGGTATTGTCTTTAGCCAGGGGTTGGCGATTATGGGCGTTGACCCAGAGGTTGCGATAGAAAGTAGAAGGCCCCCGTTCAACGTGCGATCCAAAACGCTGATAAATGGGGTCGGCTATGATCGAGTTTTGCACGGTAAAGTCCGATGTCTTTACGGCATCGATCGAGTCCCACTGACCAAACTCAAAGGAACAGTGATCGAGGATGATATCTGACCCCTCACCCATATTCAGCGCACTCTTGCCCCGCAGGGGATCGAGCGATCCCTGCCGGAAACGGACATCGCGCACGATGATGTTGGAGTGATTGCTGAGCGAGACTTCGGCGCCCATGATGCCGATGCCGCCACCCGGCGCGGTTTGACCCGCGATAGTAATGTTGCTGGAGACCGAGACCGCGGATTGCAAATGAACATATCCACCCACATCAAAGACAACGATTCGGTCTCCCTGGCTCACGGCATCACGAAACGAGCCTGCGCCGGAGTCATTGAGGTTGGTAACGTGATATACCGTGCCACCGCGCCCGCCCGCAGCTTGCGACCCAAAGCCGTAGGCCCCGGGAAAGCTTGGCGTCTGCGCAAGGAGCGGACCAGCCAGGATGAGGGAGGCCGCAAGCACCGCTACTGCCATACATTTTCTGCGAATTGCCATGGGAATACCTCAAGTGCAGCGTTATCGTTCAGGGTTGTGGTTCAGGAGGTTGCCGCAAATCCGCCACCCGCAAACCTGGCGTTACGGTATGTTGACCTCCGTGGTTGAGTAGCGATTAACCGCCGTCCCACCAGTCCGCCTCCGTATGGCGAGGGACCGGTGGGACAAAGGATCGAGTTATGTTCTAGAAATCTATCCTCCCCGCAAATTGCCAGTCGCGATTGCCTGATCCACTCTTTGTCTGGCCAAAGTTGCTCGCATCGATATTCGTTGACGCGTATCCAAAGGTCACCTTGTTCGGCACGTTGAAGCAATCTGCCTCGAAGGTAAACCTGGTGCTTTCATGAATTGGGAAGGACTTGCGCAGACTCGAATTGAGGGTGTAGCTGCCAGGCGACCACAGATTGTAGGGCGCCCGACCGTGAACATTGCCAATCATGTACGGCGCGGGATCCACGAAGGCGCCAGTCTTAAGGTATTGAGGCGACTTACCACCTGCTACGTATCCGCTTCCAAGACTTCCATTCTGACGGAGCGATCCAGAGAAACCCGGCACATAATTCGGATAACATGTGCCCTGGCCAACCAGAACGCATTTACTGGCTGTAATGGCAACCGGCCCACCGGAGTGGTACTGGTAGGTAGAGGAGAACTGCCAGTCATTGACGATTGGCCGCGTAAGCCAGTTACCGCCGCTAAACATGCGGCCCTTGCCAAACGGCAGCGCCCAAACGCCATAGATGGTAAAGGCTTGCTTGTTGGCGTTTGATTGCCAGGAATGATCGAGGCTGTGCGCCGGAGCAGTTTTGGTGAGGCCCGCGACCACGCCGGGCGGTATTGCATAAGAGCTTCGGGAGTCGCTTACGTCACCCTTCGCAATTCCGTAGGTATAGTTCAGCGTGAAGGTTACACCCTGCCACGTCTTTTGATTGAGGGTGAGTTGCAATGAGTTATAAGTGATATTGCCAACATTCGCCACCATGTCCGAGACGCCGCCATATTGCGGAAACGGCAACAGCATCTGTCCAATCGTGGCATTGGGACCACCGAATGTTGGATACGGCAGGCTGATGTCCGGAAACATCTGCTGCGCCTTTTGAACGTTGGCCGGCGTGGCTAGCGCCGACAATTCCCCTTGAAGAGCCAGATATTTTGGATTCAGCTTGTTGGTCCAGTTTCCGCGCGTCGCGCTTCCAGGGACGAAGTGGCCCAGACCGCCAACGTAGTTTACGGATAGATTTGTCCTGGGGGTGAGGGCGCGCTCTGCGCCGATATTGAAGTTCTGGAAGTACGGCACTCTCTGGCCGAGAACAGGGTCGGCATAACCGATGGTGCCCCCCTTGACCACGGTGCCGTTATCTGTATACGCCGTTGAATAGCCGGCAAGCTGCGAAGCGCTGGTGTTCGGGAGCACCGGAGTAATTCCCGGGAATGCCCCGTTGCCGTTCACGGTATTTCCCACGTCCGATGTTGCGTCCCAGGCAAAGGCCGGATCTCCAGTGGATGTGCCACTCAGGCTGCTCGTGCCGCTGAAACCCTGCTGGCTCGCACCCGTCCGGGAATAGGAGTTGTGTCCACCTTCAGCAGCATCGCGTGCGTACGAAATTCCGTATGCGCCGCGTATAACAGTTTTTGAATTGAGAGCGTAGGCAAACCCAACGCGCGGACCAAAGTTCTTCAGCCACAAGGAAATCGGAGTGGAGCAATGGCAACTGTTAGGACCGTCGCCCAAATACTCCAATGCTCCGGCATTTCCGGTCAGAGGATTGATTGCGGTCGGATTCAGGAAAGCAGCGTGGTTATTTACTTCCTTGAACGGGGTCCAGATGTCCCAACGGAGGCCAAGATTGACAGTCAGATTCCTCAGGATCTTGTAATCGTCTTCGATATAGGGCGAGAAGGTCTTGAATCTCGCGCCGGTTTCCGGCAGGGTGGTGGTGTGTTCCTGGGCTGATCCTACTGCACCGAGGAGGAATGAAGCATAGGCAATTCCGGTATTTGCCGTGTTCAGAGTTCCCTGGAGTTTGTTGCCCGCCGGGTAAAACTGCGCTGTTTGGGAGGAGCTGAACGTATACGACATCGGAAAGCTGCCACTGTTATTAGGATACTTGTAGTTATCCTGGAGCCACTGGAACTGGCCGCCGAATACGAACGCATGCCTACCGTGGATCCACTGCAGATTATCGAGAAGAGTGTAGGTGTTCACAACCTCATCGTTGGAGACGGAACCGGTAATAGCATGCCAGCCGCTCGGGTTATCGATCCCGCCCGAAAAACTGATCGCCGGAAAAGTGGATGAAGCTTCTCCACCTGGCAAGCCTCCCAGGCCGGCATTCGTTGCAGTAAAGGGCGTGTTAAGAGTGGCGTTAATATCTGGAGCGCTCAAGCGATTGAACGCGTACTTAAACTGATTCACCAGGTGGGAAGTAATAACGTAAGTATGCTCGAGATCACCGGTCACGGAGAACTGTGAGACGTATTCGGCCGTACCATAGGGCAAGGGCAATTTAGATGTATAGTCCGGTCCGATCGTGGCATACTTACCGACAAGCAGTATGCCTGAAATCCGTTGCTTGGCATTCAGGTTGTAATCGACCCTTTCGGCTGACTTCCAATAGGATGTTCCGCCAGTGATCGCAGAAAAGTAGTTATTTGTAAGTTCTGAATTAGTCGGGGACGGTAAGGCCGCGGCGAGTTTTTGGGAAATCGGAGATAATCGCGATTGCGGGATGATGTTTCCAGGAAATTGGTAGCGGCAGGGTATTCCGTTGTTTGCCGCCGTACACACCGCGGTAGTGGCCGGGTCGAAGATCGGATATGGAAATTCGGAAAAATCTCCCGTCCTCTCCTTAGCTGTGGGTAACGTCATCTGCGTTGGGTTCGGAGTGCTGGTGTAACGGAAGTAATCATAGGAGCCGAAGGCAAACAGTTTGTTCTTGAGGATAGGACCGCCCAGGTCACCTCCCAGCTCGGTATTGTGTTCGACCGGTTTTACCGGAAGGCCGGTAATTTTGTTGATACTGCTGATTTTCCCGGCAAAGCCCCAAGTGTCGAAGGCGGTGTTGCGCAGGTATCCAAAGACGTTCCCGTGGTAGTGGTTGGTTCCTGACTTGATTACATAATTCTGGATTCCCTGTCCGTCGTACTCGACAGGGGACCCACTGGTCTGCGCCTGGAATTGCTCCACTGCTTCCGGGGAAACGGTGTAGGCTATGGCGCGATTGTCGCCCTGCTGAACGGGCGCGGTGAGGGCGATGCCATCAACATACACTTCGTCCAAATAGCCCGAGGGGCTGCTTCCGTTGAACTCACCCGAGCGGCCCACTCCGCCTTGAACTCCATTCATCAGTCCCACAAACGAGGTAGGATTCCGCGGAGCACCTCCCATATTAAGGGGCAGGTTGGTGTATTCAGTCTGCTCCATTGTCGTACCCAAAGTTCCATTCTCTGTGTCGAGAGGAGGTGGCGCGGCACTCACAACCACAGATTGACTTGTCGTGCCGACGGAGAGCGTCGCATTGAAGCCGACAGTTTGTAGCGCGTTGACGGTGATGTGCTCCTGGACGAGTTTCCGGAATCCAGGCGCGGTCACCGTAAGCATGTATTCACCTACGGGGAGCGGCGAGATGATGTAGTATCCGCTGCCGGTTGTTGTGCGCGTTGTCGCCACATTCGTGCTCGTGTTCAGTGCCCTTACTGTTGCGGACGGAATCACGGCTCCTGTGGCGTCTGTCACTGTGCCTGAAATGGCGCCCTGACCACCGATCTGAGCTTGCGCCATGCAACTGAGCAAGACAAAGATCAAGGCCGCCGCATGGAGCGGAGAGATGCGTTTCATACCTGCCTCCTAGCTAGCAAGTACAGCGCGATCGGTCGGAAAATATCACCTATTGAAACTCATCTAGGCAATATTTGCGTTGTTCATGCCATCCGGCACCGAAAGCGCTAAAGTTATGTTTGAAAAGTGATCGAATTCTATCGTTTGGTTCCGAGAGATGTCAAGAAAAAAGTTAATATGTGGATAAATTTCAAATAAGAATGCTGGATGCGCAGCACGGCATCGCCCTGACCACAATAGATCGTAAGGTATTCGATATAAATAGGTTATAGTAGATTATGACCGCTGCGGCTTGGGAATGCTGTTCATCTCTAACCCCGATCTCCCGGAGCAATTTCGGAATGGCTGCCCTCTGGTGCAGGCCGGCCAGGCTACTCTGTACGGCGGCGGTGCAAAGGGGTACACCGACTGCCAAGCTACCAGGAATCACAGCCGCAGCACGAGGTTAAGAAGCCGCAGGATATCCGTTGATCGGCGTTATTGTAAGCTTGGCTGACCGAGCCAATCCAGCCTCCATGCCGCTCAGGCAGCGCAGAGCACGCTCCACGAGTCCCAAACCGGCTCCCTCCGATGAACGCACTCCACCCCCCTCAAAATATTTTTCTTTTCCACAGATTTTTTGCAGGCAATTTCATTTCCCGCCAAAAACGCAGATGCGCGTCACCTGACTTCCCGCATTGCGGTATTGCGGTACTTCCCCGCCCGCGTGTCTGCCAGGCATCAACCTTCGCATGCGCCTCCCGCGAGAGCAGGCAGCCAGCACCTAACAGCTGAAAGCTGCCTTTCGTATCGGATAAGGTCGCAGATTTGCGCCAAACCACATTAAAATGTGCGAAGCATATTTCCAGGTTCCGAAATGACATACTTCGAGCAAGTCACCGAGGCCGCCGACTTTCTGCGAGCCCAACTTGGCGCGCTGGCGCCGCGCGTCGGCATCGTGCTCGGCTCCGGGCTCGGCGCCGCCGCCGACGCCGTAACCGGCGCAACCATCGTGCCTTACAGCGCCATACCCCACTTTCCGCAATCCACCGTCGAGGGCCATTCCGGCAGAATCGTGGCCGGTCTGCTGGGCGGCGCTCCCGTGGTCATCATGCAGGGGCGCGTGCACTTTTACGAGGGCTACGCGCCCCTCCAGGTCACCTTTCCCATGCGCGTGCTCGGGGCGCTCGGGCTGCGCGCCGTGCTGCTGACCAACGCCGCCGGAGGCATCGCCCCAGGCTACCGCGTCGGCCAGCTTGTCCTGCTCGCCGACCACATCAACATGATGGGGTGGAATCCATTGAACGGCCCCAACGAGCCGCGCTTCGGCTTCATCCCCGGCGCCGGCCTCCGCTTCTTTGACATGACCGAGGCCTACAGCAATGCCCTGCGCGCGCTTGCCCATCAAGCCGCGGCCGAAGAGGGCATTGTGCTGGACGAGGGCGTTTATCTGGCCACTCCGGGCCCCAGCTTTGAAACCCCGGCCGAGGTGCGCGCCTTCCGCGCGCTGGGCGCCACGCTGGTGGGCATGTCGACGGTGCCCGAAACGCTGGTGGCGCGCCACATGGGCATCGAGGTGCTGGGCATCTCCTGCGTCACCAACCTCGCCGCCGGCCTCAGCGCGGCAAAGCTGAGCCACCAGGAGGTAAACGAAACGGGGCGCCAGGTCGAGCGCCGGATGGCCGGCCTGCTCAAGCGGCTCGCGCCAAAGATCGCAGCGCGGATGGAAGCGGAACGGTGAGCAAAGATGACGACATGAAAGCGGAGCCGCGGTCCGGCTCTTCGGGCCCTGATGGGTTTCACGGCGAGCAACGCCTTCCCTTCCCGCCGGTAGTCCTGGGAATCGCGGGCTGTTCCGGTTCAGGCAAGACCACGCTCGCCGCCGAGCTGGCGCGTGAGCTGGACGGTACGCACTTTCCGCTCGATCACTACTATCTCGACCTCGCGCATCTGCCCCTTGAAGAGCGCTTCAGGCAAAACTTTGACGATCCAGAACTGATCGAGATTCCGCTACTCGCCGCACACGTGGCCGCTCTGGCGCGGGGCGAAGCCATCGAGCGGCCGCTTTACGACTTCACCGCGCACACGCGCGTGCGCGGCAGCTATGAGACCATCGCGCCGCGCGCCTTCCTGCTGGTCGAAGGGCTCTTCGCGTTGCATTACCAGGCACTGCTGCCGCTCTACCACCTGCGCGTCTACATCGACACGCCCGACGATCTCTGCTTTGAACGCCGCCTCAAGCGCGACATCGAGCAGCGCGGCCGCACGCCCGAGTCCGTCCGCCGGCAATACGAAGTCACTGTTCGCCCCGCCGGCCTTGCGTTTGTGCGCCCTTCGGCGGCGCGTGCCGATCTGATTGTGGATGGAACCGGCGCCCTGGACTGGAAGGTAGAGCGCGTGGTGGCCGAACTATGGAAGATGGGCCTGCTGGCTCGCCCCGCCTCGTTGGCAGAGAAGCCTCGTCTCACCCGCGGATGAGCCAGGGATACTTCAGATCCGGCTGGCGGCGCTCTTCTTCGTCAGCTCTCCAACCGGCACAAGCATGTCTTCCTTGCGCATCACCAGATTGGTCGCATTCAGTGTTGCCAGTTCAAAGCCGTTACCGTGGGTAATGGCGTCGGTCGGGCAGGCTTCCACACAGTATCCGCAGAAGATGCAGCGGTTGTAGTCGATGTTGTAGACCTTGGCGTAGCGCTCCGACGACGAGATGCGCTGCTCTTCGGTATTCTCCGCAGCCTCGATGTAGATGCAGTTGGAAGGACAGGCCGCGGCGCACAGAAAGCAGGCGACGCACTTCTCCAGACCATTTTCATCGCGCTGCAGCACATGCTTGCCGCGAAAACGGCCTTCAAGAACGGCTCCGCGCGTAGGACCGGGCCCGTCAGGATAATTCTCAACCTTTGTGGGCGAGAGCATCTCGCGGAAGGTGACGCTCATACCCTTGGCAATCGCTGCGACGTTGCGCACAACCGGCATATGCCTAGTATACGATGGCCGGCGCGCAGCCTTCCGCGGCCATTTTGGTAAAACCCGATCCAACTTCCCGCCGCGGCAGCAGCCCGCGTTTCCAATCGCCAGGCTGGCCTTCAGCGGCAGGGAGCGTTGCCCGGCCGCTTCCCGGCGGATCCGTGATACTGCGTTCCAACCAGCCTGCTGCAAACCGCCGAGTTCTGCCCGCGTGCCAGCCCGGTAACAGCATCCCGCGCCGTGCAAAGCTTGATCTTCATCGCATTGGCTTCCTGGCCGCTCAGCATCACCGTCTGGTCCAGGCCGGACTGCGGATCCACACCGTAGCGAAAGATGGAGTCTTCCTGCATGTGCCCGCGGCCAAAGTTGAAATGATTCCACGTAACCAGTTCCGCTATGCCAGCCGCGTTGGTCATGACGGCGTAAATCTGAGTCCATTTCACGCCCGGCGGATGGCTTTCATTCCACACCGCCACGCCCGCGCCGCCATTCATCCATCGCGCCTCCCACTGGTGGTCTCCCAGGTCGTAATGGAAGCTCGTAAAGTAGGTGTTGGCGGCGCATTGCCGGCAGTTGTTGTAAAGAATCGCCGGTTCCAGCGGCGCCCCGGCAACAAAGCGCAGCCGGCCCATCCAGCGCAGGTCCACGCCCTTCAGCACCGGCGTCACCGTGTGCTTGGTGAGCGAGACGCTCCACACATTGAAGGTGTCGGTGTTGGGCATCGACTGGGGTGTGGCGCGATCGGTAGTAACCACCAGCGCCGCATCATACATCACTCCGATCTCGCGGATGGCCGTCCAGTTCTCTACTGCCAGCGACCGCGTAACCCACGCCACGATGTCCTGATCCTTCGGCGAGTGGAAGTTGACCCAGTAAAAGGAACCGGGCTTCTGTGAGTAAGCGGGAAGCGACGCAGCAAGCAAAACCGCGAGCAGCGCAATAAAGCGCCGTGGAAGAAGGGCACGCATGAATTCAGATATACCAGAGCCGGAGCCGGGCGCGATTGCCCGGCTCCGCAATTCCCTTCCCGGCCATTCCGCCCCTGGACGCCGTCCTCGCCGCCCTGCAGATCAAATAACCGGCCCGGTACTCCGCGCATGTTAAAATTCCGCTGATTCCCGTACACCTGGTGAGATGCCCATGAATGCAAATTCAATTTGCCGCGCCGTATCGCGAGTCTTTTTGACGCTATTCCTTTTCCTGGCCGCCGCGCTCGCTCTCGCCGGCTCCATGCCTGTTCCGGCTCGGGCCCAGCAAACCCCTCTGACCCACGCGCAGGCGGTTGCGCGCGCACGCGCCATTGTGGCCAAAATGACGATCGACGAAAAAATCACCGAACTGCACGGAATCCGCACCCCCAACAAGTTCCGCTTCGTGCCCGGCATCCGGCGCCTCGGCATTCCCGCTCTGCAAATGACCAACGGCCCGGCCGGTGTAGGCCCCGGCGGAGCGGGTCCGCAAAAGCCCGCCACGGCGCTGCCTGCGCCCATCGCGCTGGCCGCCACCTGGGCCCCGGACCTGGCTTACGAATACGGCCAGATCGAAGGCGAGGAGACGCGCTCCACTGGCAGTGCGCTGCTGGAAGGGCCCGACGTCAACATCGCGCGCGTCCCCCAGGGCGGCCGCGTCTTTGAAAGCTACGGCGAAGATCCCTATCTCGACGCGCGCATCGCGGTCGCCAACATCGACGGCATCCAGAGCACCGGCATCATGGCCACCGTCAAGCACTTCATCGCCAACAATCAGGAGTCGCAGCGTTTCACCATCAATGAAGACGTAGGCCCGCGTGCGCTGCATGAAATCTACATGCCCGCATTCAAGGCCGCCGTTCAGCAGGCGCACTCGGCCGCGGTGATGTGCGCCTATCCCAGGGTCAACGGCACTTACAACTGCGAAAACGCGCCCCTGCTGAACGATGTGCTCATAAAGGAATGGCACTTCGACGGCTTCGTCATGTCCGACTGGGGCGCCACGCACAGTACCGTGCCCAGCGCGCTCGCCGGCCTCGATCTGGAGATGCCCACGGGCCACTATTTCAGCGCCGACCTCAAGCAGGCCGTCCAATCCGGCAAGGTTCCCGTCTCCGTCATCAACGGCAAGCTGGTGCGCCGCTTCGCCACAATGATGCAATTCGGCCTGTGGGACCCGCAGCCCACGCCTATGCCGATTCCGGCCTTCGCCCACGGAGCCGTGGCGCGCAGGATCGCCGATGCCGGCATGGTGCTGCTCAAAAACAATGGCAACCTGCTGCCGCTCCCCATCCGGGGCATCCGCTCGATCGCGCTCATCGGCCCCTACGCCGTGCGCCCCAACACCGGTGGCGGAGGCAGCTCGCACGTCATTCCGCTTTACACCATCACGCCCTACAACGGTCTTCAAGCCGCCCTGGAAAGCCGCATCACGGTTTTGGGCGGATGCAACATCGATGCGGCCGTCGCCGCCGCCAAGCGGGCGCAGATCGCCATCGTCATGGTGGGCGACGAGAACACCGAAGGCCGCGATCACAGCATCGAGCTGCCTGCCGCGCAGAACCAGATCATCGAAGCAGTCGCCAGGGCCAACCCCAAAACCATCGTCGTCGTCAAAAGCGGCTCGGCCGTGCTCATGCCCTGGCTCGACGAAGTGCCCGCGGTGCTGGAAGCCTGGTATCCGGGCGAGGAGGACGGCAACGCGGTCGCCGACGTGCTCACCGGCAAAGTCAATCCCTCCGGCAAGCTGCCGCTCACCTTCCCGCGCAGCGTCGATCAAACGCTGGCCGCCAATCCCGAGCAGTATCCGGGCGTTGACGGCACCGCGCACTACAGCGAAGGCATCGACGTCGGCTATCGCGACTATGCGGCGCGTGGCATCAAGCCGCTCTTTCCCTTCGGCTTCGGACTCAGCTACACCACCTTCAGCTTCAGCGGCATGAAGGTGACTCCCGCCCACGGAGACCACAGCGCTACGGTCAGCTTCACGGTCACTAACACAGGCAAGGTGGCCGGGGCTGAAGTGGCGCAGCTCTACCTGGGCTTCCCGCCCATCGCCGAAGGCAACGAGCCGCCGATCCAGTTGAAGGGATTCCGCCGCATCATGCTGAATCCCGGCCAGTCGAGAACCGTCGCGTTGAAACTCGACGCACACTCCTTCTCCTACTGGTCCGACAATGCGCATGCGTGGAAGATCGCGCCGGGAACATTTCAGGTGATGGTAGGCGACTCCTCAGCCAACACGCCGCTCAGGGGCGCCATTACGATGCCGTAGGCGCCTTCACGGGCAGGCGCACGGTGAAACGCGTCCTGCCCGGCTCCGACTCTACATCGATCGTGCCGTTGAACTTCTGCGTCACAATGCGGTACACGATCTCCAGTCCAAGCCCCGTGCCGGAGCCTTGCGATTTGGTCGTGAAGAACGCCTCAAAGATATGCGGCAGCACATCGGCCGGAATGCCCGTGCCGTGATCCGCAATGCTCACCGCAAGCCGCTCCGGCGCCGCTTGCGCGGCGGGCTCGATCCACGTCGCAATCTCGATCTTCCCGCCCTCCGCCGAAGCGTCCACCGCGTTGTCGATGAGATTGGTCCACACCTGGCTCAGCGCCGAGCCCCGCGTTTGAATCACGGATGGCGATGCGTCGAAGCGCTTCTCCACGGCAACCCGTTTGAGCCGCAGTTTGTGTCCAAGAATGGTCAGCGTGCTTTGCAGGCTGTCGTGCACATCCAGTTCGCGCGCCGCGGTGCGCTCGTCGTAGGCAAACTTCTTCACCGCCGTGACCAGGTCGGAGATGCGCGTAATGCTCTCCTCGATGGCGCAAACCAGCGCAACGCTTGCCACCAGCGATCCCAGCCAGTTGAGCGCATCGGAAAACTCCTGGGCATCGAAGAACGCGCGCGCGCAGGCCAACTGCCCGCGATCGAAGCCCATGCCCACCAGCGCGGGCGCAATCGTATAGGCGTTCTCCACGCCCGCCGAAGTCAGCCACTCGCCCATCTCTTCCTCGGCGTCGGCCTGTTCCAGGCTGCTCATCGCCTGCAGTCGGCAGCCATGCATGGCGTGTTCCAGCAGCCCCTTGATGCAATCCAGTTGCTCCGGCGTCTTGGGCTTGCTGCTGCTGCGCAGGCTCAGCTCCTGCAGGCGCAGCAGGTTGTCGCGCAGTTGCGAGGCGGCGCGCTTGGCGGCTGAGCCGGGGTTGTGCAGCTCGTGCATCAGCCCGGCGGCCAGCGTGCCCAGCGAAACCAGTTTCTCGCGGTGCAGCGCCTCCACCTGGTAGGCCTGCATCCTCTTCGCCATATCGCCCAGCACCACCTTGCGCGCCAACGGGCAGCAGGCAAGCAGCGCCCAGAAATCCTCCGCGCTGAAGCGCACCAGGACCGAGTCCCGCGACGCCGCAACGCGAAAGATCGAGTGCGTTCTACCCGCCAGCAGTGGTGCTTCGCCAAAACCCTCGCCGGCATGCACAGCCGTCACCAGCGTCCAGGTTCCATCCGGTTCCGGCCGCTCGGCGCGCACTTCGCCCTCCAGCAACAGCCAGTAAGAATCCCACGGCGCTCCGGGCTCCAGGATCACGGCACCCGCCGCGGCGTTCACTCGCTCCACGCGTTCCACCCCGGCTAGCGCATTCAGATCAACGTCAGCAAAGGTGTGGGTCCGGCCCAGAGCTTCGGCAACCTCCCGCAGGCGAATGGATTCGATTTCGACCGCTTTTTCGCCTACCTTCATCTCCGGCTCCCAATCATTTCACTTCTAAAATCCCGCCAGGTACTGATGGGCAAACTGCACGGCAATCGCCCCCTCGCCCACCGCCGAAGCCACCCGCTTCACCGACCCGTGCCGCACATCGCCGGCCACAAATACCCCCGGCACGCTGGATTCGAGCAGATACGGCTCGCGCGCTTCATGCCAGATTTCAGGCAGCTTGCCTGCAACGCGCAAATCCGCTCCCGCCAGCAGAAAGCCGTTCTCGTCGCGCAAAATCGAGGCTGGCAGCCAGTCGGTGCCCGGCGCGGCGCCAATAAACACAAACAACGCCGCCGCCGGAACCGTATACTCACCCTCCGGACCGGAGAGCCGCAACGCATCCAGACGCTCGTTTCCGATGGCCTCGACCACCTGCGTCCGCGCTTGCACCACAATATTCGATGTGCTGCCGATCTCGTCGATCAAATATTTCGACATCGTGGCGGAAAGTCCCTCTCCGCGCACCAACATCGTAACCTTGCAGGCGAACTTGGCGAAATGCAGCGCCGCCTGCCCCGCGGAGTTGGCGCCGCCCACGATAAAAACTTCTTCACCTTTGCAGGATGCGGCCTCCACCAGCGCGGCGCCGTAGTAGATGCCCCGGCCCGTCAGCCGCTCAGCGCCGGAAATATTGAGCTTGCGATACTGCACGCCGTGCGCCAGCAACACCACATGGCTCGACACTTCGCGCCCGTCCGCCAGCCTGACGAAGCGGTACTGGCCATCGACGCGCAAGCCGGTGGCCCGCTGCGTCACGAACTCCGCTCCGAAGCGCGCGGCCTGCACATGTGCGCGCCGTCCCAGATCGGCCCCGGTCACGCCCGAGGGAAAGCCCAGGTAGTTTTCAATGCGGGAGCTGGAGCCGGCCTGTCCGCCCGGCGCCTCCGGCTCAATCACCAGCGTGCGCAATCCCTCACTGGCGCCGTAGACAGCGGCCGCCAGCCCCGCCGGACCAGCGCCCACAATCACCATGTCGTAGAAATCCTGCGCCGCCTGGATGTGCAGTCCGACGCGCACAGCCAGCGCATCCGGCTCGGCATTCGCCAGCAGCGTGCCGTCGGCAAACAGCACCACCGGCAGTTGCTCGGGACCAATCTGCCGCTCTTTGAGCATCTCCGGGGCTTCAGGATGCGACGCAATATCGTACCAGCGGTAGGGAACGTGATTGCTGGAGAGAAAACTGCGCACGCGGTGATCCTTGAATGACCATCGGTGCCCGATCACGCGCAGCCCCTCAAATGGCGGCCGGTAACCGGCCTTCCAATCCTCCAGCAGGTCGCTCAGCACCGGGTAAAGCTTTTCTTCCGGCGGATCCCACGGCTTGTTCAGGTAGTAGTGAATACGCGCGCTGTTGATGGCCCGGATCGCCGCCTCGGTATCGGCATACGCGGTCAAAAGCACACGCCGCGCCTCGGGATAAAGCTCCCGCGCCTGCTCCAGAAACTCTACCCCGGTCATACCCGGCATCCGCTGGTCGCTCACCATCAGCGCCACCGGCTCATGGCGCAACTTGAGCTGCGCGAGCGTATCCAGCGCGGCCTGGCCCCCGGCCGCGCGGATGACGCGATAACCGGCGCCATATTCGCGGCGCAGATCCTGCACTACCGCCTCCAGAACGCTTACATCGTCATCCACAGCCAGCAGAATCGGTCTCGCCATAATCCACAGTTTAGGGCCTGCCAACTCGACCAGGGCCCTGGCGGTCCACCTCAATGCACAAAAACCGCGCGCCATCCTCCCGGATAGCGTCTACAGGCCCTGAAATCAGCCAACAGATTCTGGTTTTCGGCGCTCAAAACTACAGAGAAAATTCAGAAAGGGAGTGGCAGGTTCGATGCCTCCCCACAATTTTTCGTAAAAAATGGGGCGCAGAAGGGTTATCCTAGATTCTCAAGAAAGTTTTAGTGCTGATCTTTGGATTCATGCTGGTTACCAAAGGAATCAATGAATCGTGTTTGTGCCAAACGCGGACAGAACCAAGATTCACGCAGCCGTGTCGATAAAGAGAAGCAAGGGTAGACTTGGGGACTGCCCTTGCGGAAAGCGCGCGCGGCGCGTGCAGACCGGGCCATCGATATGGAGAGGGATACGGGCCAACGAGGCGCATCGCATGAATAAAATCATCCTTGCTGATTCGCAGGCAATTTTTCGGGCGGGCACGGCAAAAGTACTGGCCACAGACGAAGATTCCCGCATCATTGCGCAATGCAGCGACTTGGACCGCCTGTACCACGCAGTCACCACCTTCCCGGGCTCCATCGTGATCTTCGCGGCCTCGATGCGGCCCGACTTTACCCGCATGAGGATGCTGCTGGAAACCGTGGGCAGCCGCGGAATCGTCATTGCCGAGAACGGCGAGGCCGCCGGTGCCTATCTGCAGCAGGGCTTTCGCGGCGTAGTCTTCCGCAGTGTCAACGGCCCGGCGCTGGTGGAGTGCGTGCGACGTGTAGCCGCCGGTGACTTGTGGGCCCCGCCGCAACTGATGCATTCCAATACGAGTGAGGACGATGTCGTGGGCACCCGAGTGCGCGACCGCCTCACGCCAAAAGAGATGCGCATCGTAGCTCTCATCGTGCAGGGCTGCAAGAACCGGGAAATTGCCCAGCGACTGAAAACCACCGAGCAGGTCATCAAGAACTACCTGCGGTCGATCTACGACAAAACCGGCGTCAGCGACCGGCTGGAATTGGCGCTGTTCACCATCCACCACCGCGTACTGGCGCAGGCCGCCGCCGAGGTGGCCAGCAAGCTTGAAGCCGAGGAACAAACAACTTCTGGAGCGGTGGCGTAAGTATCTGGCACCTCAGAGCTTTTCAACCACGCTTTTGGCCTGCGTAAAAAGATAGAGATAATCCGGCCCGCCCGCCTTGGAGTCGGTGCCGCTCATATTGAATCCGCCGAACGGGTGCGCGCCCACCATGGCGCCCGTGCACTTACGATTGAAATAAAGATTGCCCACATGAAACTCCCGGCGGGCGCGGTCGATGCGCTCCCGGCTGGCCGTATATAGCGCGCCGGTCAGGCCGTATTCGGTGCTGTTTGCAATGGCCAGGCCATCCTCGAAGCTTCCGGCCTTGATCACCGCCAGCACCGGCCCGAAGATCTCCTGCTGGGCAATCAGCGCGTCGGGCAGCACGTCGGCAAAGACCGTCGGCTCAATGTAATAGCCGCCATCGGCCATCGCCGGCGCATGGCCGCCCGCGATCAGCCGCCCTTCCTTCTTGCCGGTTTCGATGTAGCCTAGAATCGACTCCAGGGCGGCCCTGTTAATCACCGGCCCCAGGTTGTGGTTGGCTGCGGGATTGCCCACCGTCAGCTTTGCCACGCGCGCACGCAGCCGTTCCACAAACGCGTCATAAACCGGAGCCTCGACGATGGCACGCGAACAGGCTGAGCACTTCTGCCCGCTGAATCCGAAAGCTGAAGCGGTCACTCCCTCCACCGCGGCATCCAGATCCGCATCCTCGCAGACAAGGATCGCGTCCTTGCCGCCCATCTCCAGAATGGTGCGCTTGATCCAGATCTGCCCCGGCCGAACGCGCGCCGCGCGCTCGTGAATCTCCAGCCCAACGGCCTTCGAGCCGGTAAAGGCGATAAAGCGCGTGCTGGGGTGCTCCACAATGGCGTTCCCGAAGCTAGCCCCCGAGCCGGGGCAGAAGTTCACCACACCATCGGGCAGGCCGGCTTCCTCCAGCACCTCAACAAACTTGGCAGCCACGGTGGGCGCGTCGCTCGACGGCTTCAGGACCACGGTGTTTCCAGTCACTATCGAAGCGGCCGTCATTCCCGCCATGATGGCCAGAGGAAAGTTCCAGGGCGGAATCACCGCGCCAACGCCGAGCGGAATATACAAAAGTTCGTCGCGCTCGCCGGGATACTGGATCGGCGGGACAGCCGCCGCCAGGCGCAGCGCCTGCCGAGCATAAAATTCCAGAAAATCGATGGCTTCGCCCACGTCGGCGTCGGCCTCGGCCCAGTTCTTCCCTACTTCGAACGTCTCCCAGGCTGCAAACTCCAGCTTGCGCCGGCGCAGCCGTTCCGCCGCGGCCAGCAGCACGCCGGCCCTTTGCTCGGCCGTCGTTCTGCTCCACGACTCGAATGCGTCCAGAGCCGCGTCCATTGCGAGTTGCGCATGCTCGATCCCGGCTTTCTGGTGTACGCCGACAACCTGCGAGGGACGCGCGGGATTCACGGAGTGAATTCTTTCGGCGGTCTTCATCCGCCGTCCACCGAGAATCAAATCGTACTCGCGCCCCAGATGGAAAGCGGCTTCTTCGAGCGCCGATTCCATGGCGCGCGCATTCCCCGCCGCCTTGAAATCTACGAAAGGCTCATTCACAAAATCGCCCCGCGGAACGCGGGACCCGGCTGGTGTGCTGACAAACGTAGCAGTCATAGCAGCCCCAGTTTAGTCCAGAATCGATCGCGGCGTCGAAACAAGGGAAGCTGAATTTACCCGCCAGAAGAAGATCGCCGGCTTACTTCGCCACGGCATGCTGCGCCGCGGCGGATTTCTGCTCGTGATAGTCCTGTTCAGTGTTGATACTCCAGATATTATCCTTGGAGGTCACTCCCTGGATGACATTCTCCACGGCCTGCATCGCGGTCAGCATCGAGTGATCCTGATTGTTGTACTTGTGCATACCATTGCGGCCTACTAGAAAAAGGTTCTCAAAGCCGTCGATAAAGGCTCGTAGCTCCTCAAAGCGGGTATAGGTACCAAAGTAAGCAGGATACGTCTTGGGCACACGAACAACATGCCCGTCGAGCACGCCGGCGGCCCTGAGGATGCCGATCTTCTCCAGTTCCGAGGCGCCAAACTTCTTCAGCTCCTCATCGGGCATCTTCCAAAGCGGATCGGTTTCATAGCAGAAATATTCAAGCCCGATCCAGACTTTGCCGGGCACGGTTAGATAAGGGCTCCAATTGTTGAAGATCTGCAACCGGCCAAGCAGCACGTCCGGCTCCTGAATATAAATCCAGGTGTCCTTCAGCAATCCGCCGTCCGGCTCCGTGATGGAGAGCTTGTCGACCAGCAGACCGATGGTAATGAAGTCGCGATAGACCAATCCATCGGAGATCTCCTTCACAGTGGCCGGAATCGGCGTGCCGCCTTGTTCCAGCGCGTTGACAAGCTCGCGTACGGGCATCGTGGAGAAGAAGTAATCCGCTGCAAAAGTGCGTGTCCGGCCCTCGTCGTCGGCTGCGTCCATCGCCAGAACACAGTTGCCGTCGGCGCGCAACGAAACTGCCTTCAGGCCCAGATGAATCTCGCCGCCCTGCCCGACGATCTTTTCCGCAACGTGTTCCCAAAGCTGACCAGGGCCGAATTTGGGATAGAGGAAACGCTCGATGAGCGAGGTTTCCGTGCCTCTCTGCGCCACACCGTCTTCGCGCTTGCCAAAGCTCTTCCTGAGGAAGTGCTTTACCGCACCGGTCAGCGAAAGCCCCTTGATGCGCTGTGCGCCCCATTCAGCCGATATTTCGCTGCACGGTGTTCCCCAAACCTTCTCCGTATACTTCTTGAAAAATGTCAGATACAACTGCCTGCCGAAGCGGTTAATCAGGAAGTCTTCAAGCGATTTCTCCGGAGCAATCCTCCGCGTGCGCGACATTGCATAACTCAGCCCAATCTTGACGGTGCGCACGGCGCCCAGCTTTGTGAGCGTATCCCTGGTCAGCGTGATGGGATAATCGAAGAACCGGCGCAGAAAGTAGATGCGGCTCTTGCGCGGACGGACAAGCATCACCAGATCGTCGTCCCTGCCGCTGGAAGCGACCCGGAAACCGGCTATCGGGCGCGACTGGTGGTGATAGCTAATGGCATCGCCATCCGCGCCTTTCTCAATCGGCATCTGTTCCAGCCACCATGCCATCACGCGATCACTCTTGGAAAAAAAGCGATGCCCGCCGATGTCCATGCGGTTGCCTTTGTAGCGGATGGTGCGCGAGAGACCACCGATCTCCCGTGAAGCCTCGATCACGATGGGCTTTACACCCGATTGCTTAAGGAATTCCAGAGCTGCTGTGAGTCCCGCTGGCCCGGCTCCAATGATCAGGGCAGTCTTGCCTTCCAGAGGCCGCGGACAGTTCAGTACCGCTACCTCATTGGAGGTCATACGACGGTCTGACACAGTTTCCATTTCCAGCAACTTTCCGGGAACGCACGAGTTCGGCCCCCTGATGTAGCCCCGACCTCGACCGCAATCAAACGGGGAAGCGAATTCTCCGGCCATCATACTGAAAAAAAAGGGGAATTGTCATTACACCGGCCGAAGATACTGCGGCATGGAATCTTTCCTGCAACTGTCTATGCATCGGAAGCCTTGCGCAGGAAGCCACTGGCCCTGGGGTCTTCGAAATGCCTGACATCAAAAAATATATCCGGGCTTCAGCGCGCACTGGTAGATTGTGTATCGATTGACGCTCATTCTTGAATTGCACACCGTCCAGTTCATGTACAGGTTGGCGCCCAGAGGAAAAACAATTTGCGTGCCGCCGATCTCGGCCTCAATGCTTACGCCCTCCGCAGTAGGCGGTGTGGTGAAGTGCAGTTCGCGGCCATAGATCACCGGATACGACTTGCGGACTCTGGAAGCAATGGTTTCGTGAAAGACCTCGGCTTCCACAAGAAAGGTCGCGGTATCGGACCAATCCAGGGCGGAAGCGACGATGATTTTGCCGCCGTGTGCAAACCCACGGCTGTCGATCCGCGTAAACGGACAAGGACCGGCGATGCACGATGCGCGCACGTTGCGAAATATATTGCCCGCGCCCGCATCCAAAGTCAGCGAGCCCCGTGATGCCTTCCAGAATCCATTGGGCGAGCATGGCGAGCTGCCCTTGCACGGCACACCGCTCTGATTTACAGCCTCGAACATCCTGGCAATGCTGCCAATGTTCTTTGCCGTCCGGTAGTCGACCGTGTAGCGGATGCGAATATCTGAAACCGTGACCGGATGAGCGGGCACCAACGCCAGGGGCGTCGCGACTGGTCTCATCGCCGCGATATAGAGATGGTGCGGATTCACGTGCAGGCCGATCTTGAGCGTCATCTCGAGCTGCTTGTAACCAGCGCGCCGAAAATCGAGATGCACGGTCTCGTCGGGCCAGACCCGCTCGCGAAATTTCACCTTGAAGTACCCCCTTGCGCCAGAGATCGTAGTCGCGTAGGCTTCGTCGTCTGAAACGGTAATCAGCGCGCCGGAGATCGGAAGTTCCCGGCGCGGATCGACGCTGCTGCGAATGACCGCGCCCTGAAGGACAATGACTCGGGGCCGCCAGTGTTGAAGGCGCAGCAGCAGCACCAGACTTGTTGCCACCGTCGCCCCGCCAACCGCCGCCCACAGCGCGATCTTCTTCGGCTTCATCAATCTCGCATGCATCTGCCTGCTATTTTTGACGCTCATTCTGAGCAATTTGCCGTCTGGCGCGGGAAAGCACGGGCTGGCGCAAATGCATCTAAAATCACAGCGGCTGTACCGTTCCTCCTGCAATCGTTCGGTATGCGGTCCGGAATAAAGGTGGCAAATCCATTCGACAGGCAATTCGATCAGTGCGCCGATGAAGCCGGCGCGCAGCGGAGCAGACTTCGTTCGCGGCGCGCCCTGCTGCGTCAGTTGGCGTGCACATCCCTGGCCCTTTCAGCCTCTCGCTCCAACGCCCTTTCGTTCGCCGGCAACGTAGCCCGGCAGTACATTGCTTCCACGCAACAGACGCATCCGGCGGTCCTGCCGCCGCCAAGCACGCTTTCCAAGGCGGACGATCAATTCCTGAACACGCTGGAACGCGCCAATTTTCTCTTCTTCTGGGAGCAGGCAAATCCCAGGACGGGGCTTATCAAAGACCGGTGCAATGTCCGCGCCAAAGACACCAGCACGGTTGGCAGCATTGCGTCGTGCGGCTTTGGGCTTACAGCCATATGCATCGCCCTCAAGCGTGGATTCATTCCCTACGCTCAGGCGCGTCTGCGCGTACTGCGGACACTCTCGTTTCTGTGGCACAAGCTGCCTACCCATCACGGCTTCTTCTTTCACTTCGCCGACATCGATACAGGCAAGAGAGTCTTTGATTCGGAGGTCTCATCAATTGATACGACCATCCTGTTGTGCGGCGTGCTTACCTGCCGTGAGTGCTTCCCCGACAGAGAGATCGCCGATCTGGCGTACGCCATCTTCGCCCGCGTCGACTGGACCTGGATTGCGGAAGACACATCGCTTCTCTCGATGGGCTGGACGCCTGAACTCGGCTTTATTCCCAGCCGCTGGAACCAGTACAGCGAGCTGATGATGATGTACCTGCTGGGCATGGGTTCTCTCACGCACCCTTTGAGCAAGCAGACCTGGTTTGCATGGAAGCGCACCATCTTCGAATACGACGGTCTGCGCTACATCGGCGCCTTTGCGCCGCTCTTTGTCCATCAGTACTCGCAGGCATGGTTCGACTTCCGCAACAAACGCGACCGCTACGCCGACTACTTCCAGAATTCGATCATCGCCACCGACGCGCATCGCCTCTTCTGCCTTGAACTGCACGCGCAATTCCCCGACTACACCAACTCGCTTTGGGGCATCACCGCCTCCGACTCCCCAAAAGGCTACGTGGTGTGGGGCGGCCCGCCTGCCATGGGCCCCATCGACGGAACCGTCGTGCCCTGCGCAACCGGCGGTTCCATTCCCTTCCTGCCCGCCGATACCATGCGCGTGTTGCACAACATCCACGACCACTATCCCAAGGCATGGTGCCGCTACGGCTTTGTTGACGCCTTCAATCCCCTCACAGGCTGGTACGACACCGACGTCATCGGCATCGATACCGGAATCACCATGCTCATGGCCGAAAATGCGCGTACCGGATATGTTTGGGACATGTTCATGAAGAACCCGGAGGCTCAGCGCGGAATGGCAGCCGCCGGATTCCACTCCAACACTCCTCGCACTCCCGAACCCGGCAGTTCGTGACCGGACCTGCAAAGCGCAGAAATCTCTTTTCTGCAACGCCTGCCGCCGCAAGCACCTCCATCCATCGTCACCAGCGGGCAAACAACACTCTGCGCGCGCGGCGCATCGCATCTCTATGTACAGAAAGAGCAATTACATACGCGGGAACGCCTCCTTACGAGGCCAGGATTGGGAAATCTGGCATGACTTGCACCCTTGCCGCATCTGCCGAACGCAGTTGAGTCAAAGGGGGTGATGTCTTTACTCATGCAGCATGCAATGCCCACTGCCAATGGCAACGGCCCGCCAACCGCTCCCCCGCACAGCGCAAGCAGCGCATGGGGTGACCGTCTGCGCGCGCTCAAGAACATTCCCCCGGTGCTCCGCTTCGTCTGGTAATCGGGCCGCTCGGTCGTCTTCTGGAACATCGTCATCCGCATCGTGGTGGCGCTTCTTCCGGTGGGCATCGGCATCATCGCCGGCCCGTTCATCATCAATGGCGTAAACCGGATCAGGTTTCACAAGCCCCTGCCCGGATACTTCTGGTGGCTTGTCGCCGCGGAAGCAGGTCTCGCAATCCTCATCGGCTTGCTCTCCCGCGCCGTGGATTACTTCGACAGTCTGCTCGCCGATCGCTACACCTATCACGTGAGCGTCGAGGTAATGCGGAAAGCCGCTTCGCTCGATGTCACGGTTTATGAAGACCCGGTCTACTATGACCGGCTGGAACGCGCTCGCGTGCAAGCCACCGACCGCCTGGTGATGATCCAGCAGATGGGCCGCCTCATCCAGCAGACGGTTACCGCCGTCGCCTTTTCGGCCGTGTTGATGTGGTATTCGCCGCTGCTGCTGTTGCTGCTCGTCATCGGCGTAATTCCCGCGTTCCTTGGCGAAAGCCACTTTGCGTTCCTCCTCTACGCCAAGAATTTTCACCAAACCCCGATCCGCCGCCAGATGGATTACCTGCGCCAGGTGGGCGGCAGCAAGGAAGCCGCCAAAGAACTGAAGCTGTTTAACCTGAGCCATTACCTTACAGAGCGGTTCATAAAGCACTCGCAGCAGATCTACGACGAAGACGTGGCCCTGAACCGGCGCCGCCTGCTCTGGACCGGATTGCTGGCGGTTCTTGCCCAACTCGGCTACTACGCCGCCTACGTGCTCAGCATCTATCGCACCATCCAGGGCGTCTACACCATCGGCGCTCTCACGCTGATCACCAGCGCCATCATGCAGGCCATGAGCAACATCCAGCAGATGTTCTCGACGGCCTCCGGGGTCGCCGACCAGGCGCTCTTCCTCACCGATCTGCTGGCGTTCTTCGAGATGAAACCGCACGTCCAGTCGAAGCCGAACGCCATACCCGCGCCGCGCCCCATTACGCGCGGCTTTGAGTTCCGCAACGTCTCTTTTACCTATCCGGGCACCACCCGCCAGGTCCTGAGCAACTTCAACTTCACGCTCCGTCCGGGCGAGCGCATTGCGCTCATTGGCGAAAACGGCCAGGGCAAGACCACGGTGGTGAAGCTGATTACGCGCCTCTACGACCCCACCGAAGGGCAGATCCTGCTCGACGGCGTTGACCTGCGCGAATACGACCTCGAAGATCTGCACTCGGAAATCGGCGTGATCTTTCAGGACTTCATGCGCTACGAGATGACCGCCCGCGAAAACATCGCCATCGGCCGCATCGAGAGTCCGCACGCCCCGGAAGAGATTGAATACGCCGCGGAAAAGAGCCTGGCCAGCGATGTGGTCGCCAAGCTGCGCGGCGGATACGATCAGATGCTCGGCCGCCGCTTTGAAGGCGGCGTCGATCTATCGGGCGGCGAATGGCAGAAGATCGCCCTGGCGCGCGCCTATCTGCGCGATGCGCAATTGCTCATCCTGGATGAGCCCACCGCTTCTCTCGACGCGCGCAGCGAGCTTGAAGTATTTGAGCGCTTCGCCGAGCTCACCTACGGAAAGATGGCGCTGCTGATCTCGCACCGCTTCTCGACCGTGCGCATGGCCGACCGCATTGTTGTCCTCGAAGGTGGAAAGCTTGTCGAGGAAGGCACACACCAACGGCTCGTCGCTCTGGGAGGCCGCTACGCCTCCATGTTTGAAATGCAGGCTGCAAATTACCGATAAAATCCGATGGCCTATACCGTATCCACTCTCGATTCTGCCCCACCGCTCGCCGGCGACCTCACCGAGCGCCTTCGCAACGCCGCCGAAACGGCCGCGTCCTGGCCCATCATTCCGCGCTCGCGCACAGCCGGCACATTTCCGGAGCGAGTGCGCGCGGCGCGCAGCGGCCTGAAGTGGCTGGAAAAGCATCTTGTCAGCCGCTCCGCGGCGCGCACCGAAAGAGATCCACATCTTGCTCCCTACCACGCCGCGATGCAGGACCTGCGCGCCAACTTCCGCCTGTTGCGGTCGGCCATCGCCGCGGCCGCCGCCCAGCCGCGGCATATCGCCGCGCTTCCACGCATTGTGCAAGCGCGGCGCAGCGGCGAGCCGCGCATGGCCGCTGTCGCTGAAGCCTATCTGCGCGCCGTGGACGGAGATTTTTCCGCCCCCACCTTCTACACATTCGTTCATGCGCTTCAAGCGCGCGAGCAGCTCACCGCCGACGAGTTGTGGAACTTCCCGCTCTTCCTCAAATTCAGCCTTCTTGAATCGCTTCTCGATGAAAGCCGGGCCCAATTGCGCACGCCGGAATTGGTCTCCGCGCCTGGCTTTTCCGTGCGCCTCCGGAGTCTCCGTTCCATCGTCAATTCCGACTGGGATTTCCTCATCGAGCCGCTCATCAGCTTCGATGCGGTGCTCCGCCGCGATCCGGCAGGCGTCTATGCGCGCATGGACTTCGAGAGCCGTGAGCTGTACCGCAAGCGCATTGCGTTCATCGCGCGCCGCTCCGACTGCACCGAGTCCCAGGTAGCCCAGGCCGCGGTGGATCTTGCCCGGCAGGGCGGAGAAGTTGCCGCCAGCGACGAGCGCATTCGGAGCCGGCTGATCCACGTCGGCTATTACATCCTCGACAAAGGCTTTCCGCTGCTCGGCGACCGGGTCGGCTTTCACCCGCCTATCAGTTGGCGGCTGCGCCAGTTCATCCGGTCGAATGCCGAGGACGTCTACATCACCGGCATCTTCCTTTTCTCCCTTCTCTTTATTGCCGCCGCTGTCTTTCCCATTCTTCCCAGCATCTCGCATTTCATCGCACTGGTCATCGCCGTCGTTGTGCTCCTGGTTCCCGCCACTCAGGACGCGGTCGAGCTGGTCAACAACCTGGTCACCTCCATCTTCGATCCCACTCCGCTGCCCAAGCTCGATTTCAGCAAGGGCATTCCGCCGGATTGCGCGACGCTGGTCGCGGTCCCGTCGCTGCTGCTCCATGAAAAGCAGACACGCGCACTGGTTAACGAACTGGAAGTCCGCTTTCTCGGCAATCGCGATCCCAACCTGCACTTTGCCTTGCTCACCGATCTGCCCGATTCGGTTAGCAAGCCGCACGAAAACGACACGAATCCGCTCGTGGAACTGGCTTCCCGATTGATCGAAGAGCTGAACGCGAAATATCGCAACAAGAAGGGCGGCGCATTCCTGCTTCTGCATCGCCACCGCATATACAACACGCGCCAGGGCGTATGGATGGGCTGGGAGCGAAAGCGCGGCAAGCTGCTCGACCTCAATCAACTGCTGACCGGAGAGGATGATGCGTTTCCCATCAAGGCCGGCGGCCTCGATGCCCTGCGCCACATTCGCTATATCCTCACGCTCGACTCCGACACCCAGCTTCCGCGCGGCGCCGCGGCGCGGATGATCGGCGCAATCGCCCACCCCTTGAATCAGGCCGTCATCGACCCGCGCCTGCGCATCGTCACCTCCGGCTACGGCATTCTGCAGCCGCGTGTGGGGGTCTCAGTACGGTCGGCGGCGCGTTCGCGGCTGGCGGCCATCTACTCCGGCCAGAGCGGGTTCGATATTTACACCCGCGCCATCTCCGATGCCTACCAGGATCTCTTCGGCGAAGGCATCTTCACGGGCAAGGGCATCTATGAAGTCGCAACCCTCGATGCCGTGCTGAATCGCAGGTTTCCGCGTAACGCCATCCTCAGTCATGACCTGATTGAAGGTGCCTATGCGCGCGCCGGCCTGGTCACCGACATCGAACTCATCGACGACTACCCATCCCACTACAGCGCATACAGCCGCCGCCAGCATCGCTGGCTGCGCGGCGACTGGCAGATCGCGCAATGGATGTTCTCGCGCGTACCCGACGAATCCGATCATTGGGGTCCGAACCCCATCTCCGACATTTCGCGCTGGAAAATCTTCGACAACCTGCGGCGCTCACTGGTCGATCCCTCGCTGATGATTCTGTTTGTTGCCGGCTGGCTGGGGCTGGCCGGAGGGCCGCTCTATTGGACCATCGCCCCGCTCCTGTTGCTCATCTTTCCCGCCGTCGCGCAACTGGTCTTCGCACTCGGCCGCGCTTATCTCAGCGGGCAAAAGGGCCGCGCCCGCGATGCGCTGACAGCCTTCTGGCGCGCGGCATTCGTCACCCTGCTCCATCTGGTTCTGCTCGCGCAGCAAACCTGCCTCGCCTTCGACGCCATCCTCCGCGCGCTGATCCGCAGATTCATCACCGGTGAGCGCCTGCTCGAGTGGGAAACGGCTGCGCAGGCCGAAACGCACCGGGGCGGCCGCGCGCCGGTCGATCGCTATCTCGGCATCCTGCCTCTGGTAGTCGTCGCGCTGGGTGCGCTGGTCTGGTACGCCGCCGCGCAACGGCAAGCCATCTTCTGCGCCGCGCCCATTCTTCTGCTGTGGGCGCTGGCCAATCCCGTCACTGCCTGGCTCGACCGCCCGCCATCGGAGCGGCTGCGCATTTCCGCCTCTGACCGCGACCTGCTGCTCGATCATGCCCTGCGCATCTGGCGCTATTTCCACGAGTTCGGAACCGAGCGCCATAACTACCTCATCCCCGACAACGTGCGCGAAGAGGGATTCGATGAAGCGCCGCGCATCTCGCCTACCAACATCGGGTTGCTGCTGAACGCGCGACAGGTTGCATGCGAGCTGGGATTCCTGACCGTGCCTGAGTTTACGGCGCTGACCACCCACACCCTGGCCACCATCGCCCGCCTCGACAAGCTGCGCGGCCATCTTTACAACTGGTACGACACCAGAACCCTGCGTGTCCTCGGCGGCGGTTCCACCGGCGCCCCGTTTGTCTCATCGGTCGACAGCGGCAACCTCGCCGCTTCGCTGTACACTCTTCACGCCGGAGCCCGGGAGCAGGCGCGCCGGCCGCTGCTGACGCAGCAACTGTTTACCGGGCTGCGCATGCACTGGCGCCTGATACGCAGGCATGGCAAACTGCCCGCCCGCCTCGCCCGCCTTCGCTGGCCTGACGCATCCGCGCCCATCTCCACATGGATCGCCTGGCTCCCCGCCGCCCAAGCCGCATTCGAGCAAGCTGCCGCCGCAACGCCCCTGGAGACCATCGATGTCTGGTGGCTGGCCGAAACACACCGCCGCATCACGGCGATCCTCGATCTCCTGCACGGCTATCTGCCATGGACGCTGCCCGAATACCAGCCTCTTCGCGCCTTGCCTCTACTCGGCCTCAACAGCGAAACCACCGCGCTCTCCATTGTTGAAGCCCTGTCCTTCGCCGAAACGCTGGACGCGCACCTGGCGGGCAGCGGCGACACTCTGGCCGGCAACGCAACACTCGCTGAACTCGCCGGGAAGCTCCGCAAAACCCTGCCGGCCGCGACGTGCAGCCTGCGCAACCTCGTCGCCGGCCTGCGCGCCATCGCCGAAGATGCCGGGCGCTTCGCCCAAGAGATGGAATTCGACTTCCTCGTCATCCCGGACCGCCAGCTTCTTTCCGTCGGCTACGACGCGGGCGAGTGCAAAACCGAGCCCAACTGCTACGACCTGATCGCCTCCGAAGCCCGTATTGCCACCTTCCTGGCAATCGCCCGAGGCGATCTGCCCCAGCAGAGCTGGCTCAGGCTGTCGCGGGATCACACCTGCGCCTTCGGCCGCTTCATTCTCCTCTCCTGGACCGGAACCATGTTCGAATACCTGATGCCGGCGCTGTGGATGCACTGTTATCCCGCCACGCTGCTGGCGCGCTCGCAGGCTGCCTGCGTTGATGTGCATCGGACCTTCGCCCGGTCCCTCAATATTCCCTGGGGCGTCTCCGAATCGGGCTATTCGCACAAGAACGATGCCGGCCATTATCAATACCACGCCTACGGCATCCCGCAAATCGCGTATTCGCCCGAGGCGACCGCCGGCCCCGTCATCTCGCCCTACTCCACTTTCCTCGCGCTCGGCACCGATCCGCCGGAGGCGCTCCTTAATTTGCGCCGCATGGCCAGGCTCGGCTGGGTCGGCCCTTACGGCCTTTACGAAGCCGCCGATTACATCGGCCTGCCGCGCAAGCCCGTTCTGGTTCGCGAATGGATGGCACACCACCAAGGCATGTCCCTGCTCGCCATCGCCAATCTGCTCTGTGACAACGTGGTCCAAACGTGGTTTCACGCCAATCCCATCATCCAGTCCACGGAAAGGCTGCTTCAGGAGGTGCGGCCCAGCAAGACCATCCTGAAATCGCACATGGACGAGCTCGCCCCCCTGCAGATTCATTAGTCATCAGGCCATACCACAATCTGGCCGCACGCTGGAAGCCGCGCCCATCCTGTGCTGCGGCCTCATCTCCAGCCACGCATCGCGCTGGCGCCCAATGCGATGCCGCCGCTTGCCTTGACGCATTGAGGCTGAAAACCTAATCTCAAGGTAGCGCCCTGTTTCGTCTGAAATTGCTTTCGATCCGATGGCGTGGCGCTAAGTTTCATCATTTTCTGGGAATTGGCGGCCATGGTTCATTACTACTGGCAATATCTTCCCTTACTGATGCAAGTCGTGGTGGCTTTCCTGCTCGGCGTGGGCATGATCGTTGGCTCACGCTTCATCGGACGGCACCGTGATATCGATGTCAAATTAGCCCCTTACGAGTGCGGAATCGAGGCCGTCGGCGACGCACGCCAGCGCTTCAGCGTGCGCTTTTACCTGGTGGCTATGCTGTTCATCCTCTTCGACGTTGAAGTCGTGTTCATGATGCCTTGGGCCATCATCTACCGCCAGCTCCCGAAGATTACCGGCTCACCCCTCTTTGGCTTCTGGGAGATGCTCGTTTACCTGGGCTTTGTGGTTGTCGGGCTTTACTACATCGTGCGCAAGGGCATCCTCAACTGGAACCAGGACAAGGCGGATCTCTGAGATATGGTTGATCTTCCCAAAATCACGCTGGCAGATAAGAATGCGGTTCTCGAAGCGCTCTCCGGTCATCCCGCGGTGAAGGCGATCCTCGGCTGGAATCCCGCCGCGCTCACCGATGCCCGGTTCGACCGCGGTGAGCTGACCCTGACCATCGTGCCGGCTGAGATTCGTGCCGCCTGCCTCGCTGTGCAGGCCGCCGGCTACAACTTCTTTGAAGACATGACAGCCGTCGACTGGTTTCCCCAGTCGCCGCGCTTCCAGCTCAGCTACCACATCCTTTCGCACGCCTTCAAAGAGCGCATCCGGCTGCGCGTGCTGCTCGATGAGCCCGATCCATCCATCGATACCATCACCACTGTCTGGCCCTCGGCCAATTACTACGAGCGCGAGGTCTTCGACCTGTTCGGCGTGCGCTTTGAAGGACATCCCAATCTGCGGCGCATCTTGCTGCCCGACGACTGGCAGGGCCATCCCTTGCGCAAAGATTATCCCGTGGAGGGCTATCGCTGATGCCTGACACCATCGGCACTCCCGTCCTTGAAGCTCCTCCCGCCCAGGGCTCCGAGGGCCAGCACATGGTCCTGAACATGGGCCCGCAGCATCCGGCCACGCACGGCGTTCTCAGGCTGGTGCTGGAAATCGACGGCGAAACCGTCGTCCGTCTCTACCCGGAGATCGGCTACCTGCACACCGGCATCGAGAAGACCTGCGAGGCCAAGTTTTACCATCAGGTCGTCCCGCTCACCGACCGCATCGATTACCTCGGCCCCATGGCCAACAACCTCTGCTATTGCCTGGCGGTGGAAAAGCTGTTGGAGCTTGAAATTCCACCCAAGGCACAGTGGATGCGGGTCATGCTGGCGGAGTTGACGCGCCTCAACTCGCACCTCATTTGGCTGGGCACGCACGCCATGGATATCGGTGCGCTCACCGTCTTCCTCTACACCTTCCGCGAGCGCGAGGAAATTCTCCGCCTCTTTGAGGCGGTCGCCGGCCAGCGGATGATGACCAGCTACATCCGCATCGGCGGGCTGGCACTGGAGCCGCCCGTCGGATTCTTTGATCGCGTACAGGCATTCATCCGCACCTTCCCGGAGAAGATCGACGAATATTCCAATCTGCTTACCGGCAATCCAATCTTCATCAATCGCTTGAAGGGCGTCGGCCATCTGTCTGCAGCGCAAGTCGTTGCGCTCGGCGTCACTGGACCGGTAGCACGAGCTTCGGGCATCGATTTCGACGTCCGCCGCGACATGCCCTATTCCAGCTACGAGAAGTTTCAGTTCAAGGTGCCTACCTCCACGGATGGCGATGTGTGGGCCCGCTATCTGCTTCGCATAGCCGAGATGCGCGAGAGCGTAAAGATCATCCAGCAGGCGCTCGACGGCATGCCCGAAGGCCGCATCACGGCCAACGCACCCAAAATCATATTGCCCGACCGCGAGAAGATGAAGACGCAGATGGAAGCCTTGATCCATCACTTCAAGATTGTGACCGAAGGCTTTGCTGTGCCGGCGGGTGAAGTCTATCAATCGATTGAAACGGGCCACGGACTGACTGGCTACTATGTCGTCTCCGACGGCACCGCCAAGCCCTATCGCGTGCACATGCGCTACCCGGGCTTTGCCTCGCTGCAGGCGCTGGAAACCATGTGCAAAGGCCGGCTGCTGGCCGACGTGGTGGCTGTCATCGGCTCCATCGATATCGTGCTTGGGGAGATCGACCGGTAACGGCGGAGGCTATGCATGGTGGATTACGCAAAGCTGGTCGAGGAAGAGAGGGCCCGGCAGGGATCCGCCCTTGCAGCGGCAGAGGCACAGGAGAGACGCGAGATCGATCTGATCGGTTTTTTCAGGGGCGTTGAGATTGAATTGGGAAGGGAGATGGTCAAGGCCAACCAGGAGCTTAAGAAGCGTGGTAGTCCAGTGATCGTGGGGCCTTTCAGGCCAGTCAAGGATGCAGAAAGGATCGAGCTTACGTTTGGCTCGCGGCGGCCATGTTGCAGAGTGGCGCTTCTGGGAATCGATATGTCGGCGGGCCTGGCCAGCATTCAGGCTGAGCTTCTGGATGATCGCGAGAAAACAATCGCCCAGACTCAGTTCATCATTGAAGGCGAGGGATCGGCATTACGCGCCTACAGACCTCTCGTGGAGGGAGTTCCTGATCGCGCTGCTGAAGTAACCGCCTCGGAGATAGCGCAGGAGATTGTCCCTGGAATTATTCGTGGCCACTTTGGATAGGTTCGGACCCGCACTTTATTCGGAACTCTGGCTTTCCCTCGCATCCTTGCTCCGCAGCTACGCCGCGGCACACGGATTGCACAACGGCAGCCAGGCTGCCATTGAAGTAGAAGAAGAACGGATCGCGGCGCGCCACGGCGCCCGCTGGCTGGAATTGCGGCGCACCGGCGCGACCATCGTCTGGAAGCGCGACAATGGAAGTAGCGGCACACTGGAGTTGACCCAGACTGGGCGGCTGCGCAGTGCCGCGGGCGAGACAGAGGGCGCCTCCAGCGAGCAGGAGATGGATATGACCGCTGAAGCCTGGGCGCGCGACTTGATGCGGGAGTTGAAGTAATGAGCCCCAAGAACATGAAAGAAGAACCTTTGACGATCTTTTCGCCGCAGCTTTCGGCAAGGTTCGACGCGCTGGTCCAGAAGTATCCGGTCAAGCGCTCGGCGCTGATCCCTATGCTGCTCTATGCGCAGGATGAGGTCGGCTATCTCTCCGATGCCGTCGTCGCCGATGTAGCCCGGCGCATTGGCATCACGGAACTCGACGTGCGCAGCGTCGCCAGCTACTACTCCATGCTGCGTTTCAAGCCTGCCGGCAAATACAACATCCAGGTCTGCACCAACATCTGCTGCATGTTGCGCGGCGGCTATGAGCTGTTTGACCGCTTCCGCGAGGAGCTTGGCGTAGAACATAAAGGCATCACGCCCGACGGCCTCTTTTCCCTGGAGGAAGTCGAGTGCATTGGCGCCTGCTCCTGGGCTCCGGCCATTCAGGTCAACTACGACTTCCACGACGAGCTCGATCCGGATCGCGTTCCCGGCATTCTCGACAGCTATCGCAGCCAAGCAAAGGCGGAGGGAGAAGCTCATGCCTAGACTGGTTTCCCACCCCGACGAGGTCAAGATCATCTCCCGCCGCTTCGGCCAGGGCGCCGAGAAAATCGACCGCTACATTGAACTGGGCGGCTATGAGTCCGTCAAAAAGTGCCTGGCGCAAACTCCCGACTGGATCATCAACGAGATGAAAGCCAGCAATCTGCGTGGGCGCGGCGGCGCGGGCTTCTCCACGGGCATGAAGTGGTCCTTCGTTCCCAAGCAGTCGGCCAAGCCCAAGTACGTCCTTGTCAATGGCGACGAGAGCGAGCCGGGAACCTGCAAGGATCACTTGATCTTTTTGCACGATCCTCATTCCGTCATTGAGGGGACGATCATCGCCGGCCTGGCCATCGGCGCCAAACTGGGCTTCATCTATCTGCGCGGCGAGTACCGCTATCTGCTTCGGATTGTGGAAAAGGCCGTCGCCGACGCCTACGAGCGCGGCTTCCTCGGCAAGGGCATCTTCGGCACGCAGGCCGACTTCGACATCATCACCCAGACCGGCGCCGGCGCCTACGAAGTGGGCGAAGAATCGGCGCTCATGGAATCGCTCGAAGGCAAGCGCGGCATTCCGCGCATCAAGCCGCCGTTCCCTGCCGTCGTCGGCCTCTATGGCGGCCCGACCATCATCAACAACGCCGAGACCATCGCTACCGTGCCGCACATTTTCGCCATGGGCGCCGAGGCCTATTCCGCCGTGGGTACGCCGCGCAATGGCGGCACGCGCCTCTTCTGCCTCAGCGGACATGTCGAGCGTCCCGGCGTCTACGAGCTGCCCATGGGCTACAACCTCAAGAAAATGATCTACGAGGTGGGCGGCGGCATCCGTGGCGGACGCAAGCTCAAGGCCGTGGTTCCGGGCGGCTCATCCACGCCGGTACTGCTCCCCGAAGAAATTGAAAACCTGGGCATGGACTTCGACCAGGTGGGCAAGGCCGGCTCCATGCTCGGCTCCGGCGGCGTGGTGGTCATCGACGACCAGACCTGCATCGTCGAGTTCGCCCTGCGTACCATCAGCTTTTATCAGCACGAGAGCTGCGGCTGGTGTATTCCCTGCCGCGAAGGTACCGACTGGCTCAAGAAGTCGCTCAAGCGCTTTCACGCCGGCTTCGGCACGGCCAGCGACATCGACAACATCCGCTATCTGGCGGAAAACATGCTCGGCCGCACCTTCTGTCCATTAGGCGACGCTGCGGCCATGCCCACAGCGGCATTCGTCAAGAAGTTTCGCAAGGAATTTGAAGATCATCTGGACGGGAAACCCTGTCCCTACGCAAAGGAAGGCGTGCCGCAGTTGACGGTAGTTTAAGCAGGTATCAAGTTTTATGAGGCGGCGCAACAAGACGCCTTGCGGATCGATCCCCGCGAACGCGGCAACTTAGAGAAGGAAGAGAATGGCAGACGTAACCTTCACAGTCGACGGAAAAAAGCTCACCGCTCCCGCGGGGACGCTGCTCATCGAGGCCTGCCGCAAGGCCGGCATCGAGATTCCCTCTTTTTGCTACTACCCCGGCCTCAGCCTTCAGGCCGCATGCCGCATGTGCCTGGTCCGCATGGCCAAGGTGCCCAAGCTGCAAACCGCCTGCACCACCGCCGTCGCCGAAGGCCAGGAGTTCATCACCAACTCGCCGGAAATCGAACAGGCGCGCAAGGCCATGACCGAGCTGCTCCTCGGCAACCACCCCCTCGACTGCCCCGTCTGCGACGCCGGCGGCGAGTGCGAGCTGCAGGACATGACCTTCAAGTACGGCGCCGGCGAAACCTTCTACGCCGAGGCCAAGAACCACCGCGAAGAACAGCAGTGGTCGCCGGCCGTCTTCTACGACCGTCCGCGCTGCATCCTCTGTTACCGATGCATCCGCGTCTGCGGCGAGGGCATGGACGTCTGGGCGCTGGGCATTGAAAACCGCGGCTCGCGTTCCGTCATCGCGCCCAACCAGGGCAACCGCCTCGACTGCGAGCAGTGCGGCATGTGCATCGACATCTGCCCCGTGGGCGCGCTCACCAGCGGCACCTACCGCTACAAAACGCGGCCCTGGGAAATGCATCACGTCACCACCGTCTGCACCCATTGCGCCGACGGCTGCAAGGTCACCCTCGGTCTCCGCCAGGTAGACGGCGCCGCCGAAATCATCCGCTCCGACAACCGCGACAAGAGCGGCATGAACAACGACTTCCTCTGTGCCAAGGGCCGCTTCGGCTTCGACTTCGCCGGCAGCGAGCAACGCCTTTCAATGCCGCTCGTCCGCAATGCAGCGGGCAAGCTGGAGCCCGCCACCTGGGAAGACGCGCTGCGCGTCGCCGCCACCAGGCTCACGGAAATTCGCGGCGCCCGCGGCGGCTCGGCGATCGGCGTCATCGGCTCCAACCGCACCACCAACGAGGAAAACTACCTCCTGCAGAAGTTCGCGCGCACGGTCCTCAATACCAACAACATCGACCACGAGCGCACCACCGACTACGCCGCCTTCGCGCGCGCCCTGGCCGGCCAGAAAGGCAAAACCGCTGGACTGCGCGATGTCGCTTTTGCTCCCGCCGTTCTGCTCATCGGCGGCAACCCCACTGACGAGCACCCGCTGCTGGCCTGGGCGCTGCGCACCGACGCCCGCCTCAGCAAGGCCCGCCTCTACGTCGCCAACGCCAGCCCCATCAAGCTGGAGCGACAGGCCAAAGCGACGCTACGCGTGGCAGCCGGCGGCTACAAGGACCTGCCGGCACAGCTTGAAAAAGGCGAATCGGACTTTGCCAAAGCCGTGCTGGCTGAAGAATCCCTCGTCGTCGTCTTCGGCGAAGAGTTCCGCGGCGCCGATGTTGCCAATCTCGTCGCATGGGGCCTGAAGCGCGGCAACGTGACCTTTGCTTATCTCGGCGACCACTCCAACTCGCGCGGCGCGGCCGACATGGGCCTGCTCCCCGATTTGCTTCCCGGCTATGTGCCCCTCGGCCAGCCCGCCGGCTTTTCCGAGTACGAAGGCCTGCCGACCGCGCCCGGCAAAGACCTGCGGCAGATGCTCGACGCCGCCGGCAAAGGCGAATTGGGCGCGCTGCTCGTCATGGGCGCAAATCCGGTCGCCAAGCGCGGCCTTGACCCCGCGGCGCTGAAGAACACCTTCGTCGTCGCCCTTGACATCTTCCTCACCGAAACCGCCGAATTTGCCGACGTGGTCTTCCCGGCCGCCAGCCTCTATGAAAAGAGCGGCACCGTCACCAACGCCTTCGGCGATGTGCAGCTGGTCAGGAAGGGCGCCGACCGCGCCGGCGTCAAATCCGACTTCGAGATTCTGGTGCGCCTGGCTGGCGAGATGGGAGCAAACATCAAGGCGCTGGTGCCTTTCGGCAAAACCGCGGTCATGGGAGATCTCGGCCAGTCGCGCGGCGTGCAGTCAGGCGAAGCGGATCGCCATGCCGTGTGGCTCGCGGCCAACGGTCTGGAGCCCAGGCTCAGTCCCTTCGATCCCTTCGCCGCATTCGACGAGATCGTCCGTCTGGTCCCCGGCTATGATCTGGACCGGCTGAACCTTTTAAGCGGCAACGATGTGCGCGCCGAGATCGGCGCGGCGCCAGGATCGGCGCTATCGACGACGGACGCCATCGCTCCCGCGCACGATGGGCTATTCACCTCCGGCACTCTGGGCCGCTACAGCAAGGCGCTCAAGGACATTCAGGAACATCAGGAGCGCGAGTTACTCGAATCCGCCGCCGATTAAGCGGCCGTACACGCGAACGGCAAGAAATGGCGCGTTCAATAATGCGCGCTGGCAAACACGCTTCACATCCGCGCACATGTTCGGATACTGCCGGAACGAAGCGCAGATTGATCGCAGTTTTGAATTAGTCGTTGCTGTGAAGAGTAAGGGCTCTAAGCCCATACATAAACTCGGTGCAAAGTGCGGGTTTTGACCCGAACGAATTGCCCGGATTTAGGAACGAGGCTGAACGCAAGTGACGATTCTCGAATTTTTTCTTTGGAGTCTGCTCAAGGTTGTCGTGGTGACGGTTGTGCTTCTGCTGGCCGTCTCTTACACCGTGCTGCTTGAGCGCAAGGTGGTGGGCCGCATCCAGAACCGCTGGGGCCCCAGCCGCGTGGGGCCTTTCGGCCTCCTGCAAACGCTGGTTGACGGCGCCAAGCTCTTTCTCAAGGAAGACCTGACCCCCATCGGCGTCTACAAGCCGCTCTACCTGCTTGCTCCCATCATTGCGCTGGCCTGCTCGCTCATCTCCATTGCCGTCGTGCCCTTCGGCGCGCCTGATGTCGGCGGACCCGGAATCAATCTCTTCCAGATCGCCAACGTCAACATCGCCCTGCTGATCATCCTTGGCGTCACCTCGGTCAGCGTCTACGGCGTCGCGCTGGCCGGCTGGTCGTCGAACAACAAGTATTCTCTCCTCGGCGCCCTGCGCTCCTCGGCACAGATGATCAGCTACGAGTTGGCGCTCGGACTCTCGCTTGTAGGCGTCGTCCTCCGCGCCGGCACCTTCAACCTGCGCAACATCGTCGAGCAGCAGGCCGCCAAAGGCTTTCTTACCTGGAACGTCTTCGGCGGCCTCCAGATTCTGGCCTTTTTCATCTACCTGACAGCCGCTTATGCGGAAACCAACCGCTCGCCCTTCGATCTGCCCGAAGCCGAAAGCGAGCTCACAGGCGGCTATCACACCGAGTACAGCTCCATGAAGTTCGCCATGTTCTTCATGGCCGAATACGGCAACATGATTACCGTGAGCTGCGTGGCCACGCTGCTCTTTCTGGGCGGCTGGACCAGCCCGTTCGCCAATCTTCACTGGTTTCCGGCGACACACAATCCCGTCCTGCTGGCATTTGCTTCGCTCTTCTGGTTTGTCCTGAAGGTATTCTTCTTCCTGTTTCTTTACATCTGGGTGCGGGGCACGCTGCCTCGCTTCCGCTACGACCAACTGATGAACTTCGGATGGCGCGTGCTGATGCCGCTGGCCATCCTCAACATTGTGGGCACAAGCCTCTGGCTTGCATATCGCTGATTTACAATTTGGAGGGATTTCCGGAATTCCGGATCCTCTGCTCCACACTTCTCACGTTTAACCGGCCGGACCTTTTTTACCGGGCTCAGCCCGTACGCGGCGAAACAATGCACCTTATCTTGTTCTTCATCTTTGCCGGATGTGCCCTGGCAGGCGCCGTTAACCTGCTGCTGCAGAGCCATCCCATCAACAGCGCCCTCTCGCTGATTGTGGTCATGATCTCGCTGGCCGTGCTCTATCTGCTGCTGGGCGCCGAGTTCCTCGCCATCGCACAGATCATCGTCTACGCCGGCGCCGTCATGGTGCTGTTTACCTTCGTGGTAATGCTGCTCAACGCTGGCCGCGAAGAGCGCACCCGGGGCAGCCGCGCCGCACTGGCTCTCGGCTTCCCGGCCGCCGTCGCCATTGTCGCCATTATCGCCACCGTCATCCTGCGCGCGCAGGGCCTCAGCACCGCCGGAGTGCAACAGGGCATTACCTCCACAGCCGAGTTGAGCCGCGTGCTCTTTCACGGCTTACTGCTGCCCTTTGAAATCACTTCAGTGCTCATCCTCATCGCCATCCTGGGAGCGGTCGCGCTCGCACGCCAGGGCAACGGCGATGGAGAAAGGAAAGCTGGCAAATGAATTCCTTCCTCACGCATCCCATTCCCGTTTCCTGGTATCTGCTCGTCAGCGCCGTCCTGTTTGCGCTCGGCGTCATTGGCTTTCTCGTCAAGCGCAATCTCATTACTGTCTTCATGTCCATTGAGCTGATGCTCAACGCCGTCAATCTCAGCTTTGTCGCCTTCGCCCATCAGTGGCACGCGGTAAAGGGCCAGATTTTTGTCTTCTTTGTCATGGTGGTGGCCGCGGCTGAAGCCGCAGTCGGCCTGGCCATCATTATTGCCGTCTTCCGTGCCCGCAATACGCTGGCCGTTGACCGTATCAACCTGATGAAACTATGAACGGATCTCTCCATCTCTGGCTCATTCCCCTGCTGCCCTTTGCCGGTTTCCTCTTCAATGGAATCGTCGGCGGCAAGTTGCCCAAGTGGCTCGTCACCCTGGTCGGGCTCGCGGCCCCGCTGGGCGCGTTCCTCGTGGTGCTGAGCGCCGCGCGCGGCCTTATCGGATTCGCTCCCGCCGTCGCGCTGCCCTACGTGGAAACCTGCCCGCAGCCCTGGATCAGCGCAGGCATCGTGCATGTGAACTTCAGCCTCGTCCTCGACCAGCTCTCCACCGTGATGCTGCTGATCGTCACCGGCGTCGGCTTCCTCATCCACGTCTACTCCGTCGGCTACATGAACGACGACGCCGGCTTCGCGCGCTATTTCTCCTATCTCAATCTCTTCCTCTTTTTCATGACCACGCTTGTCCTGGCCGGCAACGTGCTGCTCATGTTTGTGGGCTGGGAGGGCGTGGGCCTGGCATCCTACCTGCTCATTGGTTTCTGGTTCCACAAGGATTCGGCCTCCAACGCCGGCATCAAGGCATTCATCGTCAACCGCATCGGCGACTTCGGTTTCCTCATCGGCATCTTCCTGCTCCTGGCCAACTTCGGCACCCTTACCTTCAGCCAGATCGGCGCCAAACTGAACGCCGATCCCACCTGGCAGGGCGGCATCCTCAACATCATCGCTCTCTGCCTGCTCTTCGGCGCCACTGGCAAGAGCGCGCAGCTTCCACTCTATATCTGGCTGCCTGACGCCATGGAAGGCCCCACGCCGGTCTCCGCCCTCATCCACGCCGCCACCATGGTCACCGCCGGCGTCTACATGATCAGCCGCACCCATGTGCTCTTCAACCACGCGCCCTTCGCCCTGGGCACGGTCGCCGTCATCGGCGCGGCCACCTGCTTTTTCGCCGCCACCATGGGCCTGGCGCAAAACGACATCAAGCGCGTGCTGGCCTACTCCACCATCTCGCAGCTCGGCTACATGTTCCTCGGCTGCGGCGTCGCTGCCTACTCGGCCGCCATCTTCCACCTCATGTCCCACGCCTTCTTCAAGGCCCTGCTCTTCCTCGGCGCCGGCGCCGTTATCCACGCCATGGGCGGCGAGCAGGACATGCGCAAGATGGGCGGCTTGTGGAAGAAAATGCCCGTCACCTTCGCCTGCATGACCGCGGCCGTGATGGCCATCTGCGGCATCCCGCCATTCTCCGGCTTCTTCTCCAAGGACGCGATTCTCTACGCGGCTTATCTGCACGGCACCGAGGGCAAGATCCTCTGGGGTGTCGGTGTCGTCACCGCCTTGATCACTGCGCTCTACATGTTCCGCCTCTGGTACATGACCTTCCTGGGTTCGCCGCGCGGCGAAGAGCATCACCACCACCCCACGCCGCTTTCCATGCAGGTGCCGATCATCATTCTCGGCATCCTCTCCCTGTGTGGTGGCTGGGTCGGCATCGGCCGCTTCGGCCGCTATCTGGGCCACACCGTCGGCCCCATGCCCACCCAGGGCGGCAGCTTGCGCCTTGAACTGATCCTCAGCGGCATCGCCGTCTTCCTGGCCTTCGAAGGCTGGATGATCATCGACAAGTACTACCGCCGCAATCCCGAGCGCCCCGCGCAGCTGGTCGCCCGGCTTCCCGGCGCCTATAAGCTTCTGTTCAACAAGTACTATGTGGACGAGATGTATGGAGCCACTTTCGTCAAGCCGCTGCTCCTTGGCTCGCGCTACGTGCTCGACTGGTTCGTCGACAAGGCTATCCTGGGCAGCGCCGCGTGGCTGCTGGCCGGCATCGCCACCATGAGCGGCGGCATTCTGCAGCGCTGGCAATCGGGTAACATCCGCTCCTACGCCGCATGGCTGGCTGCTGCGGCGGCGGCTGTTTTGCTCTTTGTTGTTGTTCCCTGGGCCACCGTGCTGGCCGGATTCGGAATCCACATCGGGATGGCAGGACACTAGGCATGGACGCAATCAATCATTCGATACTCACGCTGATCCTGCTGGTGCCGCTGGCTGGCGCCATCCTTATCGCTATCCTGCCCGATCGCGGCAAGCTCCCCAACTGGATCGCGCTCATCACCTCGCTGGTCACCTTTGCGCTCACCCTGCACCTGCCCGCACACTTCGTCGCCGGCCGGCCCGGATTCCAGTTCCAGGTGAACATCCCCTGGATCCAAAATCCCGCCATCTTCTACCACGTCGGCGTCGACGGCCTCAGCATGTGGCTCGTCGTGCTCGCCGGCATTCTGGCTCCCATCGGCGTCCTGGCCAGTTGGAACCCCATTAAAGAGCGCCGCAAGATCTACTACTCGCTCTTCATGGTTCAGCAGACGTCCATGTTCGGCGTCTTCATCGCGCTGGACCTCATGCTCTACTACGGCTTCTGGGAGCTCTCGCTGGTCCCCATGGCGGTTCTCATCGCCATGTACGGCCGCAAGGACGGCCCCAAGGCCGCGCTCCGCTTCTTCCTTTACACCTTCATTCCCTCCGCGCCCCTGCTGGTGGCAATTCTCTGGCTCTACGCCCGCACCGGCACCTTTAACTTCATCGCCCTGCAAAGCCTCATCGCCAACGGCTCGCTTCCCGCCATAGCCCTTTCCTGGTGCTCGCTGGCGTTCCTGGTGGCCTTCGCCGTCAAAGTCCCCATCTTCCCGCTGCACGGCTGGCTCGCCAGCGCCTACAGTGAGGCCCCCGTCGCGCTGGCCATGGTCATCGCCGGCAAACTGGGCCTCTATTCCCTCCTGCGCTTCCAGGTGGGGCTCTTTCCCGTGCAGGCTCGCGCCATCGCGCCGCTGCTCATCGCCCTGGCCGTCATCGGCATCCTCTACGGCGCCTGCATGGCCCTGGTGCAACGCGACTTCTGGCGCCTTATCGCCTTCGCCGCGCTCAGCCTCTTCAGCATGATCGTCCTCGCCATCTACGGCCTCACGCTCACCGGCTGGACCGGCGCCGTCTATCAAATCCTCAACGACGGCGTCGTGGAAGGCGCAATCTTCCTGCTGCTGGGCGCCCTTGAAAACCGCTACGCGACCAGCGCCATCGGCGAGTACGGCGGACTGGCCGCCAAGCTGCCCCGCACCGCTTCGTTCTTCGTCATCACCGCGCTCGCCATGGTCGGGCTGCCCATGCTTAACAGCTTCGTCGGCGAGTTCCTGATCCTCTCCAGCACCTTCACCGAGGTCAACCGCGGCTGGGCCGTCGCCGCAACCCTGGGCGTGATTCTTAGTGCGGCATACATGCTCTGGCTGGTGCAGCGGCTCTTCTACGGCCAGCCCAGCACCATGGCCGGCAGAGTCGCCGCCCGCGATCTGCGCTTCCACGAGCTGGCCGCCCTCGTGCCCCTGGCCGTGCTCATGCTCGTGATGGGCCTGGCGCCGACGCTCTGGCTCCGCACCATCCAGGCTGGCGTCCATCCCCCCGCTCAAAAGGAATCCGCCGTCTTGCCACAGACCGTTCCGCTTCACGCCTCTGTTTTGGCTGTATCTTCGCGCGAGGAGGGCCAACGGTGACCACAGTTCCCAGCGTCTATCGCATCCTTCCTGAAGTCATCCTCACCCTCACCGGCGTGATCATCATGCTCGCCGAAGCCTCGCTCCCGCCCCGCCGGTCGCGCACCGTCCTGGGCTGGGTCGCGGCTGCCGGAACCACACTCGCGCTCTGGGCCAGCCTCTGGCAGTTCTCCCTGCCTCCGGGTACCGGCTACTTCGGAACCGTCGAGACCAATTCCTTCACCATCTTCTTCCACGTCCTCATCTGCGGCATCGTGCTCGTGGCCCTCCTGCTCTCCATCGATACGCTGCCCAAAGACAGCCATCATCAAGGCGAGTTCTACGCGCTCATCGTCTTCGGCGCCGTCGGCATGTGCCTTCTCACCAGCGCCGTTGAGCTGCTGCTGGTCTTCGTCGCGCTGGAAATCTCCTCCATCTCCACTTACGTCCTGGCCGGCTATCGCAAGCACACCGGCCGCGGGCCGGAAGCCGCCATCAAGTATTTCCTGCTTGGCTCCTTTGCCACGGCATTTCTGCTTTACGGCATCGCCCTCATCTTCGGCGCCACCGGCACCACCAGCATTTACAAGATCGCCCATCTCGCCGCCACGGCGCCCAATCATCTCTTCGTCCTGGCCGCGCTCGCCATGATGCTGGTCGGCATCTTCTTCAAGGTCTCCGCGGCGCCCTTCCACGTCTGGACGCCCGACGTCTATGAAGGCGCACCTTCGCCTGTCGTGGCGCTGATGTCCACGGCTCCAAAGGTCGCCGCCTTCGCCTTCCTGCTGCGCATCGTCTACGAGATGTTCCCCATGCTCCACTCGACCTGGGCGCCGCTGCTGTGGATCGTCGCCGTCGTCTCCATGACCGTCGGCAATCTGGCCGCGCTGCGCCAGCGCGACGTCAAGCGCATGCTGGCTTACTCCTCCATCGCGCATGCCGGCTATCTGCTGGCCGCCTTCGCAGGCATCGGCGCCATCGGTATTGCCGCCGCCAGCTTTTACACCGCCGCCTACGCAGCCATGAATGTCGGCATCTTCGCCGTCGTCACCCTGGTCGGCGGATACAACGAAGAGCTGCCCATGATCGACAACTACCGCGGCCTCATCTATCGCTCGCCGCTGCTGGGCAGCCTGCTCATCTTCTTCCTCATCTCGCTCACCGGAATTCCCTTCACCAGCGGCTTTTTCGGCAAGTTCTACGCCTTTACCGCGGCCGTTCAGGGCGGAGCTGTCATCCTGGCGCTCATCGGCCTGCTCAACTCAGGCCTGGCCGCCGGTTATTATCTGCGCTTCGCGCTGGTGGCCGCGCAGCGCCCGCAGCCCAACCCGGATGAAGTTGTCCCGCCCAAGCCCCAGATCGGCGTCGCCGTGGGCGCGGCTTTGCTGCTCGCCGTCGCCTCCACCCTCATCATGGGCATCATCCCCAACACCGTGCTTCGCGTAGCCCAATCGGCCAGCAATGACCTGCAGCCGCCTATGCCGCAAATGCAGATCTCCGCTCCCGTTTCCGCCGCGGTCCACATGCCCCAATCGCCCGCGCCGCCGCGTTAGCTGCACCGGCGCCGCGCCCCGTCCGGTACAATTTCTTGAATGAAGCTAGGCGAATTGGCAAGCAGGCTGGGCGCGGAACTCCGCGGCAACGCGGACGTTGAAGTAACAGGCGTTCAAGGCATCGAGGAAGCTGGCCCCACCGAGATCACCTTCGTGGCCAACCCCCGCTATGCCGGCTTGGCGCGCGCCGCGCGCGCCGCCGCCGTTCTGGTCGATCCCGACTTCCAAGAGATTCCCGTAGCCACCCTCCGCGTTCGCAATCCCTATCTCGCCTTTGCCCGCGCCCTGGGCTTCTTCTACCAGCCGCCCGCCTATCCGCCCGGCATTCACCCCACTGCGGTCATCGACCCCACGGCCCAGATCGGCGAGGGCGCGCACATCGGCGCCTTTGTGGTAATCGGCCCCCATGTCCGCCTCGGCCCGCGCGCCACCCTGCTGCCCCACGTCGTACTCTATCCCGGCGTGCAGGCCGGCAGCCATCTCTTCGCCCACGCGCACGCCGTGGTCCGCGAAAACTGCACCCTCGGCGACCACGTCACGCTTGAAAACGGCGCCATCGTCGGCGCCGACGGCTTCGGCTTTGCCAAAGACGAAGCCGGCCACTGGCAGAAGATCCCCCAATCCGGCCCCGCCCGGCTCGGCAGCCACGTAGACGTGCAGGCCAATGCCTGCGTTGACCGCGCCACCGTCGGCTCAACCCAAATCGGCGACGGCAGCAAGATCGACAATCTCGCGCAGGTCGGCCACGGCTCCCGCGTCGGCGAAAACACCCTGCTCTGCGCGCAAACCGGCCTCGCCGGCTCCTCCGTCATCGGCAACAACGTCATTCTCGCCGGCCAGGTCGGCGTCGCCGGCCACTGCGAAATCGGCGACGGCGTCATCCTCACCGCGCAATCCGGCGTCTCCCACGACGTCCCTGCCGGCAAAATGATCTCCGGCTCGCCGGCCTTCGACAACCGCATCTGGCTGCGCGCCACCGCCATCTTTCAGCGTCTGCCTGAGCTGCTCAAGCGTCTGGACCGCCTCGAAAAACAGGTAGCCCAGTCCGCGCCGCCCCACCGCGAAGAGACAAGCGGAAAGTAACGCGAAATTAATCTAACTATGAAGTGAATTGCTCGACCGCCAGAACCGCCGTCGCGCGCGCAGCCTCATGACATAAAGGCCGCAATCGCCCTCACTTGCGCGACTGCGGCCCCATGCCGGATCACGATCGATCAAGCCCGCTTCAATGCACCATGCTCTTGAACATCGACGATTGCAGCAAGCTGGAAAACGCCTCATCCGAAGCCGCAAAATGGATCGACAATTGCCCCGAATTCGACGATACCGTCGTGTCCCCCAGTGCCTGCGCCTCCGCGGGTGTGGAGCTCATCTTGCGCACCATGATCGCCGCCGTCATCAGCGACGCCATAGTCGCCGCTGCAAACGGGTCCCCCGTCGAAATCGTCAGATCGAAATGCACCCCGTGCTCAAAGGCCATGTAGTACCACGACGACTGCAAATGCTCGCGCACGGAGCTGAAGTTAGCCACCGAACCGGCCTGGCCCAGCACCTGCTTCATCATCGTCTGCGTCCCCTTGGCATCGAGAATGCTCCACAGGTCTTCGTTCTGCACGTTCTGCATGTCGCTCATCATGGTTTTGTTGCTCAACAGGCTCGGCGTGTAGCCGTCGCGGGCATTCAGCGCTCTCTTCACCGCGCCGGGGCCACCAAAGACCATCGTGGACGGATCCACAAAGCACAGCACCATTCCCGAATTGCCCAGCGGATAGATATCGTAGCTGCGCAGCACGGTGGGCTTGATCTTCTCCCTTTCGAAGTTGGCAACGATATTCTGCACGTCGAACTGGCCCTGGGCGATGCCCACCGTATCCAGATTGTCGCCGGAAGTTGAGGTCCGGAACAGCGCAAAGGCCAGCACGTCCACGGCGTTGTTCTCGTTCAGTCCCGAATTCTGCAGCGCCTGCGCGAATTCCTTCAGTTGCGGAGGCATGACGCGGTGGCGCAACTCCATCGCCGCAGCCGAGTTCTGCATAGCCTGGTAGTCAATGACCACCAGCTGCTGCAAGCCATAGGGGATGGCCGACCTGGCATCCGTGGAAAGCTGCGCTGCGTGGGCCAGCGTTGCCGCCGCCATCAGCAACGGGACAAATGAGTACTTAATAAACGCTTTCAGCAATTTCTTCCTCCACAGGCCCTTCGCGACCCTCCCATCGAGCCGTCGCCAACTGCCTGCCATTCTGGGTGTTCGCTTCGCCGCCGAACCCTTTCCATGCTCGAATCGTATGCTGCTCTTGTCTACATCCGCCTCTTGCCGCAGCCTCGCGGCCGGTCAACCCGCTTTCAGGACCGCTTCCGGCCACGCCAGCGGATTGTTGAGGCGATTCTCCAGAATCTTGGCCTGCGGATCGAACTCAGCTAATTGACGCATCCATTCACTTTCCCGCTCACAGGCCGCTTCCGGAATCAGCCCGATCACCTCGCCCGCGGCCATCACGAGCCGATGCCGCGCCGCCAGTTCCGAAACCACCCCGTAAACTCTGGAAAGCGGTGTGGCGTGGAAATCGGTAATGTTCATCGAAAGCTGCGCCCGCCCCTGGACCAGCAGGCCCAGCGCCTTCACGCCCCGCAGCCCGCCGGAAGCGGCGCGAATCTCGCGCGCAATGGCGCGCACCGCCGCGACATCCGGCGAATCAAAGTAAATGTTGTACGCCACTAGAAACTTGCGCGCTCCCACGGCGCACGCTCCGGCCGTCGGATGCATGTCTGGACCGCCCACGTCCGGCCTCCGCGCCGCATCGTTCAGCACCGCAGCCCGTAGCCCCTCAAACTGCCCGCGCCGCACATCTTCCAGATTCACGCGATCCGGCCGCGAGGCCGCCGCCTCGTAGAAGTACACCGGCACGCCAAACCGCCGCCAGATCTCCTCGCCCGCCTGCCGGGCCAGCAGCACGCACTGTTCCAGCTTAACGCCCGCAACCGGCACAAAGGGAATCACATCCGCGGCGCCGATGCGCGGATGCACCCCCGCCTGGCGCGTCAAGTCAATCAGCTCCGCCGCCTTGCCCACACCCCGCACCGCCGACTCCAGTACCGCGGCGGGCTCTCCGGCAATGGTCACGACCGAACGGTTGTGATCGGCGTCCATCGACCAGTCCAGCAGCTTCACTCCTTCCACGCGCATCGCGTTCACGATGGCTTCCACGCGGGATGAGTCCTCACCCTCTGAAAAGTTCGGGACACACTCGACAACTGCCTTGCTCATGCGCTCTCCAACATCTCCCTCTATCACCCAGCGCCGGGATCTATTTCTTCCATCTCCAGAACGTATATCCAACCTCAATCTGGATGCTGGCGTTCACGCCCGGATTCTTGTCTCCCAAAGAGGCCGACGAGATGTGCACCGCATTCACGCCCAGGTCGACCGATCGCCTGGGGCTCAGGAAGTAGTGAAAACCGATGCCCCCTTGCGGCATGAAGTTCCATACCGACGTCCCGCCCGGCGTGCCTTGAGGCACCAGTTGATCCGGCGGATACTTGTGCGTGGTGTACAGCAACCCGCCCGCGGCCTGGAACCACGGCTCAAAGCGGTGCCTGCGCGTCTTGAAGTTCCAGCGCATGATCACCGGCTTCAGCATCACACCATGAAAGGTGCCGCCACCCTCTGGAGCCACATACCCTTGACCGTTGTAATAGAACGTCTTTTGATGCGGCGGCGGAGTAAATCCCAGCCACAGCGGATTGATGCTCCCGGCCAGCTCGAACTGGCCGCTGAAGATGCCGGCGTTAATCATCGGCGTCAGCCGCTTGCCCAACTGAAAGCCCGCCCAGAAAAATTTGTAATCCGAGCGATTGGCTACGCCGCTGCCCCAATTGACAACCGGCCCATATTCCCAGGCCCCCCTGTTCACAACGTTCGCCACAGGGTTATCTATGACATGATTGCTGCTCGGGGTGGCTTTTGAGTTCGCGGCGGCTTTTGACGGCGTTTGGGCGGAAGCGAACATCGACCCCACCAGCAGAAAAAGTAAAAAAAACTTCGCACTTCGGCGCAATGCTTTTCCCTTCTCCTCTTCTCGGATTCTCGTTCTCAAAAAAAGGACCGCCACATCCGGGCGGCCTTTCCACTACCGACCTCGAATGCGTCTAGCCCGCTGCGTTCTCCATCTGCGCGGCGTCCATATCGAAGTTGGAGTACACGTTCTGCACGTCGTCGCTCTCTTCCAGCGCTTCGAGCAGCCGAATCATCTGCCCAGCGGCAGCGCCTTCCAGCCGTGTATACGTCGACGCGATCATGGTCACTTCGCTCATCACCGTCGGAATGCCCGCCGCCTTCACCGCCTCGGCCACCGCCTCATACGCCGACGGTTCGGTCGTGATCTCCCACGTGTCGCCTTCGTCGCTCAGGTCCTCGCCGCCGTGCTCCAGCACGATGTCCATCAGCTGCTCTTCGGTGGCTGCCGATTTCTCTACAGCGATCAGCCCTTTCTTCGAGAACATAAACCGCACCGACCCCGCCTCGCCCAGATTCCCCCCGTTCTTGGAAAAGCTGTGGCGAATCTCGCTCACCGCGCGATTGCGATTGTCCGTCAGCACTTCGACCAGAATAGCGACGCCGCCCGGCCCGTATCCCTCAAAGGTGATCTCTTCGTAAGTGGCGCCTTCAAGCTCGCCCGTGCCGCGCTGGATGGCCCGCTTGATGTTGTCGGCGGGCATGTTCTCCGCCTTCGCCGCCAGAATAGCCGTGCGTAGGCGCGGGTTGCCGTCCGGGTCGCCGCCAGCCCGGGCGGCTATCGTGATTTCTTTTATTAGACGTGTGAAAACTTTGCCGCGCTTAGCATCCAGCGCGCCCTTTTTGTGCTTGATGGTGGCCCATTTCGAGTGGCCGGACATGACTACCTCATATTGCGAAATTCCGGCGCAGGCAAGCGCCTGAAGCTTGAGTATACCATTCGCAACGTTGCCCCAGATACACGGCTTGGCGCCACTTCCGCCATTTTCGCACCTCGATTCCCGTTGCCTTTTTCCCTCGCATCCGTACCAGCGTCGCCCCGACAACACCAGCTCGCTAGCCCGCTGGCTTGCCGGCTCGTTGCCCCGCTGCCTGGGTCTCTGACCGCCTGAAGCTGTACCAGATGGGATGCGCCCTGTCCCGATTTTGGGAACTGGGGCTGGCAATCACCAGGTACGAAATCATCCGGTCAGAGCCCTAGCATGCATATCTCACGCGCCGGCTGTTGAAGAGCAAAGTCTGCGGGCAAGAATAGCACTGGAAAAGCATCTTTTCTGTGGCATAACTGCGTTGTCGAGACGTAGTTTTGGCCGCATGGCGGCGGCCTTTCCATGACAGAGTACGCAAGAAGTTTTCTCCTTTGCAGTACATTTTTCGCGCTGGGTCCAAGCCAGTTTCACCGCCGCGCGGGTATCGAGCGACGGCGGGGCTTCGCTGTTGCGCCAGGCCGGTCGCAAGATAAACCTGCTCAGCCGCGTGGCCGCCTGCTTCACCGGCCGGCGGTCGCTGTTGCTGGTTGCCCACCCGCTCACAGAGATGCTCTCGCAGCGCATCTACGGGCTGGCGTTGCGCTACGAGGACAGCAACGATCATAAGTAGCTACGTCACGATCCGCTGATGGCGGTGCTGGCAGGCTGGCGCAAACTGGAAGATCCCTTGGCTGGAATGAGCACGCTGAATCGGCTGGAGCTTCCGGACGGCTGCAAGCGCTATCACAAGATCGACTACGAGGCGGCGCGGGAACTGTACGAGCAGTTCCACTGCCAGCGTGGCGCGATGGAGAACCGCATCAAAGAACAAATCTGCCTGTTCGCCTATCGCCTGTCGGCCGAAGAGATGAAAGGCAATCAGCTCCGCTTGTATCTGTCGGCCCTGGCCTACACGCTGGTCGAAGCGCTCCGGCGGCTGGCCCTGAAGGGCACCGAGTGGGCCGAGGCCCAGGTGGATACGATCCGGCTCCAGATGTTCACGAGCGGCGCCCTGGTCCGCATCAGCGTCCGGCGCGTGTGGCTGGAGATGCATTCCTTCTATCCGTGGAAGCACATCTACGCCCGCGCCTCCGATGCACTGCGCTGCTGAGTGTCAAAGACTACTCGAACAGACTCTTCCACTTCGGCCGGGCAAGAGGTCCGGCGCAGCTATGCCGCAAATCCAACTTCCGCGCTGAAAAGTCCGTCCCCGCAAACGCCAGACCGCTTCGCGAACAACTTCTTTCCAGAAAACTACACTCCTGGCAGGTTCCACCCCGCCACTCACCGCAAAAATCGACCCCTGTGAGAAATGGAAGCTAGCTAAACACATCCGCCTCGCGCAATCGCGCGCCCTTGCGGTCCTTCTCCGAAACAATCACCTCCGCCGCATCCACCGGCCACGGAATCGCCAGCTCCGGATCATCCCACAAAATCGTCCGCTCCCCGGCCGGCGAATAGTAATCCGTCACCTTATAGGCGAATCCCGCCACATCGCTCAGCACCAGAAACGCGTGCCCGAAGCCCGCCGGAATCCATAGCATCCGGCCATTCTCTCCGCTCAGCTCCGCGGCCACGTGTTTTCCAAAAGCCGGTGAGCTGCGCCGCAGATCCACGGCCACATCCAGCACCGCCCCGTGTGTCACCCGCACCAGCTTTCCCTGCGGCTGCGTGATCTGGTAATGAATCCCGCGCAGCACATTCTTCCTTGAGAGCGAAAAGTTATCCTGCGGCCACCGTGTCGGCATGCCCACCTCGGCCATCACCCGCTCGTTATAGCTTTCCAGAAACGCCCCGCGGTCGTCTCGAAAGATCTTCGGCGTCAGCAGCAGCACGCCGGGCAGTGCTGTCTCTTCAATGTTCAATCCTGTTCCCCTCTGGCGCCGAAATACGGCTCGCGAAGCACGGCCAGCAGGTATTGCCCATATCCGCTCTTGGCAATCGGCCGCGCCAGCGCCTCCAGTTGCTCAGCACCAATGAATCCCTGCCGGTATGCAATCTCCTCCGGGCAGGCAATGTTGAGCCCCTGCCGCCGCTCGATCGTATGCACAAACAGCGCCGCTTCCAGCAGCGAGTCATGCGTGCCCGTGTCCAGCCACGCCATCCCCCGGCTCATGATCTCCACATTAAGCTGTCTGTTCTCCAGGTAGCGCCGGTTGAGATCGGTAATCTCCAGCTCGCCCCGCGCCGAGGGCTTCAGCGTCGCGGCAATCTTCGCCACCTCGCTGTCGTAAAAATAAAGCCCCGTCACCGCATAGCGCGACTTCGGCGCCTTCGGCTTCTCTTCCAGGCTGATGGCGCGGCCTGCGTCGTCGAACTCCACCACGCCATACCGCTCCGGATCCTCCACCGGATAGGCAAACACCGTCGCTCCGTCTTTCAGTTGCGCCGTCTTCTGCAGCTGGGTTGAAAATCCCTGCCCGTAGAAGATATTGTCGCCGAGAATTAGCGCGCTGGGCTCGTCGCCGATAAAATCCCGGCCAATCAGAAACGCCTGCGCCAGCCCGTCGGGACTGGGCTGCACCGCGTACTGCAACTCGATGCCCCAGCGCTTTCCGTCACCCAGCAAATCCCGGAACCGCCCCGTGTCCTGCGGCGTGGAGATGATGAGAATCTCGCGCAAGCCGGCCAGCATCAGCGTGCTCAGCGGGTAGTAGATCATCGGCTTGTTGTAGACCGGCAGCAGTTGCTTCGACACAACATGCGTGATGGGATACAGGCGCGTGCCCGACCCGCCGGCCAGGATGATTCCCCTCATAGCTCCTTCCTTTCCCCGTAATTCCGTTCCATCCACTCGCGATACGCCCCGGTGCGCACGCCGTCCACCCACTCGCCGTTCTCCAGGTACCAGCGCACCGTCTTGCGCAATCCGCTTTCGAATTTCTCTGCCGGCCGCCAGCCCAGCTCGCGGCTAATCTTGGAAGCATTGATGGCATAGCGCCGGTCGTGTCCCGGCCGGTCTTGGACGTAGGTAATCAGACCTCTGCGCGCTCCGCCGCCGTTCCGCGGGCGCATCTCGTCCACCAAGTCGCAGATCGTCGTCACCACGTCGATATTTGCCCGCTCGCTGTTGCCGCCAATGTTGTACGTCTCCCCAACCCGTCCCCGCTCCAGAACCGTCCGGATCGCCGAGCAGTGATCTTCCACGAACAACCAGTCGCGCACATTCTTCCCGTCCCCATAGATGGGCAGCGGCTTGCCCTCCAGCGCGTTCAGGATCATCAGCGGAATCAGCTTTTCGGGAAATTGATACGGCCCATAGTTGTTCGAGCAGTTGGTGGTCAGCACCGGTAGGCCGAATGTGTGATGGTAGGCCCGCACCAGGTGGTCTGAAGCCGCCTTCGACGCCGCATAAGGGCTGTTGGGCGCATAGGCCGTCGTCTCGCTGAAGGCCGGATCGTCCGCTCCCAGCGTGCCGTAGACTTCGTCGGTCGAAACATGCAGAAACCGGAACACCTCCCGGTCTGCCGCGCTCAGCTCCAACCAGTACCGCTTCGCCTGATCCAGCAGCACGAAGGTCCCGTGCACGTTGGTCCGGATGAACTCCCCGGGCGAAGCAATGGACCGGTCCACATGACTTTCCGCCGCAAAGTGAACCATCGCGCGCGGCTGATGCTTGTGCAGCAACTGCCCCACCGTCTCCGCATCGCAGATGTCGCACCGTACCAGTTCGTGACGTCCCTCGCCGTTCAGGGACGCCAGGTTGGCCGCATTGCCTGCATAGGTCAGCAAGTCGACATTGACGACGGGCGAACCGACGGCCTTCATCCAGTTCAGCACGAAGTTCGAGCCGATAAATCCCGCGCCACCGGTTACAAGAATCGTGTCTTTCGTAAGCTGTCTCCGATCGTCAGTATAAGGCACAAAACGCTCCACATAGGGCGTGCCCTGCGCCCGGCTGCCACCCCGCCGCGCCGGCCCACAGTCCATAGAACCGAGCAAAGAAGTTAAATTTTCGATATATTAAAGATTCAGTCTAGTCCCGCGCGCGGCTAGGGCTGCCCAGGCAAGCCTCTGGAGTTGCACTAAGGTGATTTCCCCACGTGGAATCCCACCGCGTTCGTGTCCTTGGGGACGGACTTCGCACTTGACTACGGAAAACCTCCAAGGGAAAGGCCGCCATGCAGTCATCGAATAGTCGCCTCGGCGCTCCGCAACCGCAGGGTCTCTATCATCCCCAGAATGAGCATGATGCCTGCGGCATGGGGCTGGTCGCCAGCATTCGTGGCGAAAAGAGCCACGAAATCATCCGCAAAGGCCTCGAGGTCCTCATCAACCTCACCCACCGCGGCGCTGCGGGCTGCGACCCGGAGACCGGCGACGGCGCCGGCATCCTCATCCAGATCCCCCATGCCTTCTTTGCGCGCGAATGCGGCGAGCTGGGCATTGCCCTGCCCGAAGCCGGAGCCTACGGCGTGGCCATGTGCTTCCTGCCCGTTGAGAAACACAGCCGCCTGCGCTGCGAAGGCGTCTTCGAGCGCATCAGCCAGGAAGAAGGCGCCACCGTCCTCGGCTGGCGCGACACGCCCGTCAATGGCGACGCCATCGGCCGCGAAGCCCGTAACTCGCAACCTTACATCGAGCAGCTTTTTGTCGGCCGCCCCGAGGGCATGGACGAGGACACCTTCGAGCGCCTGCTCTACAAGATCCGCCGCCGCACCGAGAACGAGATCGCCGCCTCTGACATCGAGGACAAGGAGAGCTTTTACGTCCCCTCGTTCTCCTGCCGCACCATCATCTACAAGGGCCTGATGCTGGCCCCGCAGATCGAGAAGTTCTACTTCGAGCTGGCCAATCCGCTCGTCACCAGCGCCCTCTGCCTCATTCACCAGCGCTTTTCCACCAACACCTTTCCAAGCTGGAAGCTCGCGCACCCCTACCGCTACGTCGCGCACAACGGCGAAATCAACACCATCCGCGGCAACATCAGTTGGATGAACGCCCGCCAGTCCGTCATGAAGAACCAGCTCCACGGCGGCGACATCGACAAGCTCTATCCCGTCGTCGTCCCCGGCGGCAGCGACTCCGCCTCGCTCGACAACGCCGTCGAATTCCTCTTCCAGTCCGGCCGTTCCCTGCCCCACGTCATGGCCATGCTCATCCCCGAGGCCTGGGCCGGCAACCCCGATATGGACGAGGACAAGCGCGCCTTTTACGAGTACCACGCCTCGCTCATGGAGCCCTGGGACGGCCCCGCGGCCATCGCCTTCACCGACGGCCGCGTCATCGGCGCCACCCTCGACCGCAATGGCCTGCGCCCCGGCCGCTACATCGTCACCAGGGACGATATCGTGGTCCTTGCCTCCGAAGCCGGCGTGCTCGATGTCCCCGCCGAGGACATCCGCAAGAAAGGCCGCCTGCAGCCCGGCCGCATGTTCCTCGTCGATACGGTCCAGAAGCGCATCATCGCCGACGCCGAGATCAAAAAGCAGTTAGCCGGCCGCCAGCCTTACGGCGATTGGCTCAAGAAGCAGCAGGTCACGCTTGAAATGCTGCCCGAGCCCGCCCGCGTCATTGCCGCCAATCACGAAACCCTCCAGCGCCGCCAGCGCGCCTTCGGCTTCAGCGAAGAGGATCTGCGCATCTTGCTCGCCCCCATGGCCGCCACCGGCGCCGAGCCTGTCGGCTCCATGGGCACCGACGTGCCTCTGGCCTGCCTCTCTGACCGGCCGCAGCCGCTCTTCAACTACTTCAAGCAGCTCTTCGCCCAGGTCACCAATCCGCCCATCGACCCCATCCGCGAAGAGCTGGTGATGTCGCTCATCAGCTACATTGGCACCGAACGGAACATCCTCAACGAAGCGCCTGAGAACTGCCACACCCTCAAGCTCCCGCATCCCATCCTCACCAACCGGGATCTCGAGAAGTTGCGCCGTGTCTCCTCCGGCGACCTGCTGGCCACCACCTTGCCGGCGCTCTTCCGCGCCGCCGACGGTGAAACCGGCCTCAAGCACGCGCTCGACGACCTCAGCAAGCGCGCCGCGCACGCCGTTACCTCCGGCTACACGCTGCTCATCATCTCCGACCGCGGCGTCGACGCCACCTATGCGCCCATTCCCAGCCTGCTGGCCATGGCCGCCGTGCACAACCGTCTCGTCCGCGACAAAACCCGCACCCAGGTCGCCCTCATCATCGAGAGCGGCGAGCCCCGCGAGGTCATGCACTTCGCCCTGCTCATCGGCTACGGCGCCAGCGCCGTCAACCCCTTCCTGGCCATCGAGACCATTCACGATCTCAAGCGCCGCGGCCTGCTCCCGGACGACGTCTCCGCCGAGTACGCCGAAAAGAACTTCATCAAGGCCATCAACAAGGGCCTGCTCAAGACCATCTCCAAGATGGGCATCAGCACCCTGCAAAGCTACCGCGGAGCCCAGGTCTTCGAGGCCGTCGGCCTCAACAAGTCGCTCACTGAAACCTACTTCTCCGGTACCGCCTCGCGCATCGAGGGCGTCGGTCTCGACGTGCTCGCCCGCGAAGCCCAGATGAAGCACGCCTACGCCTACCGGCCGCTCACCGACTCCGAAACCGACCTCGCCGTCGGCGGCCAGTATCAGTACCGCGAAGGCGGCGAATATCATCTGCTCAATCCGCTCACCATCAGCAAGGTCCAGCACGCCGTGCGCCAGAACAACTTCAACACGTTCCAGGAATACACCGACCTGATCGACAATCAGAACCGGAACCTGTGTACCCTGCGCGGCCTGCTCCAGCTCAAGTACTCTGACAAGCCCATCCCCATCGAGGAAGTCGAGCCCGCCAAGGAGATCGTCAAGCGCTTCACCACCGGCGCCATGAGCTTCGGCTCCATCAGCAAGGAAGCCCACGAAACCCTCGCCATCGCCATGAACCGCATCGGCGGTATGTCCAACACCGGCGAGGGCGGCGAGGACGAAGCTCGCTTCACCCCCGATCCCAACGGCGACCTGCGCCGCAGCGCCGTCAAGCAGGTGGCCAGCGGCCGTTTCGGCGTCACCACCAACTACCTCGTCAACGCCACCGAGCTGCAGATCAAGATGGCCCAGGGCGCCAAGCCCGGCGAAGGCGGCCAGTTGCCCGGCCACAAGGTGGACAAGGAGATCGCGCGCATTCGCCACTCCATCCCCGGCGTCGGCCTCATCTCGCCTCCGCCGCACCACGATATCTACTCCATCGAGGACCTGGCCCAGCTCATCTACGACCTCAAGAACGTCAATCCCAAGGCGCGCATCGCCGTCAAGCTCGTCTCCGAAGTCGGCGTCGGCACCGTTGCGGCCGGCGTCTCCAAAGCCCATGCCGACGTCGTCCTCATCTCCGGCGACACCGGCGGCACCGGCGCTTCGCCTCTCAGCTCCATCAAGCACGCCGGGCTTCCCTGGGAGCTTGGCCTGGCCGAGACCCAGCAGGTCCTGCTGCTCAACGACCTGCGCAGCCGAATCAAGGTCCAGACCGATGGCAAGCTTCAGACCGGCCGCGATGTCGTCATCGCCGCTCTGCTCGGCGCTGAAGAGTTCGGCTTCGCCACCATGCCCCTCATCTCCATGGGCTGCATCATGATGCGCAAGTGCCACCTCAACACCTGTGCCGTGGGCATCGCCACCCAGGACCCCGTGCTGCGCGCGCGCTTCACCGGCCAGCCCGAGCACGTCATCAACTTCTTCTTCTTCATCGCCGAGCAGATGCGCCAGCACATGGCCAAACTCGGCTTCCGCACCGTCAACGAGATGGTCGGCCGCGTCGATAAAATCGACGCCTCCATTGCCGACGCGCACTGGAAGGCCAAAGGCATCAACCTCTCGTCCATCCTCTACTTCCCGGCCCTGCCCTCGCGTGTCTACCGCCGTTGCGCGCAGGCGCAGGATCACGGCCTCGGCAAGGCTCTCGACCACGCGCTCATCGAGCGCGCCAGGCCGGCGCTTGAATCTAAAACCCCGGTCACCGGCAGCTTCGCCATCCGCAACGTTCACCGCACCGTGGGTGCCATGCTGGGCGGCGAAATCGCCCGCCGCTACGGCTCTGCCGGCCTGCCCGACAACACCATCCACTTCAACTTCCGCGGCTCGGCCGGCCAGAGCTTCGGCGCCTTCGTTCCCAATGGCGTCACCCTCGAACTGGAAGGCGATGCCAACGACTATCTCGGCAAGGGCCTTTCCGGCGGCCGCATCATCGCCTATCCGCCCAAAACCTCGCCTTTCCTGCCCGAGGAAAGCATCCTCGCCGGCAACGTCGTCCTCTATGGCGCCACCAGCGGCGAAGTCTTCCTCAACGGCATCGCCGGCGAGCGCTTCGCCGTCCGCAACTCCGGCGCAACCGCCCTCGTCGAAGGCGTCGGCGACCACGGCTGTGAGTACATGACCAACGGCTTCGTCGTCGTCCTCGGCGCCACCGGCCGCAACTTCGCCGCCGGCATGAGCGGCGGCATCGCCCTCGTTTACGACGATCAGGGCGATTTCTCCACCCGCCGCTGCAACCAGGCCAGCGTCGACCTCGAGCCGCTCGTCCTCGATGAAGACATCCAGCGCGTCCGCGCCCTGCTCGAGCGCCACCGCGACCTCACCGGCAGCCCCCGCGCCGCCTGGGTCCTCGAACACTGGGCCGACGCGCAGCCCAAGTTCATCAAGGTCTTTCCGCACGAATACAAGCGGGTCCTGGGCGTTGCCCGCGCTGAGCAAGTCTACGTTTCGTCCGCCAATACGTCGCCTCTGGTGACGGCTACCGAGGTGCAGCATGGGTAAGGTTACTGGTTTCCTTGAGCTTCAACGCGAGCAGCCCCAGCGCCGCAAGGCCGATGAGCGCATAAAGGACTGGTTCGAAATCTACGAGCCTTTCCCGGAAAACAAGCAGCGCGAGCAGGGCGCCCGCTGCATGGACTGCGGCGTGCCCTTCTGCCACACCGGCTGCCCGGTCAACAACATCATCCCCGACTGGAACGACCTGGTCTACAACGGCCGCTGGGAAGCCGCCATCCGCCGTCTGCACGCCACCAACAACTTCCCCGAGTTCACCGGCCGCATCTGCCCCGCACCCTGCGAGGCTGCCTGTGTCCTCGGCATCAACCAGCCGCCCGTCTCCATCAAGCTCATCGAGAAGAGCATCATCGAGCGCGCCTGGGACGAGGGCTGGATTCATCCCGAGCCGCCCGAGGAAAACACCGGCAAGCGCGTCGCCGTCGTCGGCAGCGGGCCTTCCGGCCTGGCCGCCGCCCAGCAGCTCCGCCGCGCTGGCCACTCCGTCACCGTCTACGAAAAGAACGACCGCATCGGCGGCCTGCTCCGGTACGGCATTCCCAACTTCAAGCTTGAAAAGTGGGTCCTCGACCGCCGCCTCCGCCAGATGAGAGACGAGGGCGTCGAATTCATCACTGAAGCCCACATCGGCGTCAACGTCCCGGTCGACGAACTCCGCCGGAACTACGACGCCATCCTGCTCTGCGGCGGCTCCGAGCAGCCCCGCGACCTCAAGATCCCCGGCCGCGAACTCAAAGGCATTCACTTCGCCATGGAGTTCCTGCCCCAGCAGAACCGCCGCAACGAAGGCGACCCCGAGGAAAAGATCGTCTCCGATCCCTCTCAGTCCATCTTCGCCACCGGCAAGAACGTCATCATCATCGGCGGCGGCGACACCGGCGCCGACTGCCTCGGCACCAGCCATCGCCAGGGCGCCAAGAGCGTGCACCAGTTCGAGATCATGCCCAGGCCTCCGGCCGAGCGCTCGCCGCTCACCCCCTGGCCGCTCTGGCCTATGCAACTGCGCACGGAAAGCTCCCACGAAGAGGGCGGCATCCGCGACTGGAGCATCAACTCCGTCAAATTCACCGGCGACGAGAACGGCAACGTCAAACAGCTTCACTGCACTCGCGTTGGTGCACCGCCAAAATTTGAAGCCATGCCCGGCACCGAGTTCACCATCGACGCCGATCTCGTTCTGCTGGCCATGGGCTTCCTCGGTCCGGTTCGCACCGGCATGATCGAGCAGTTGGGCCTCGAGCTGGACAATCGCGGCAACATCGCCACCACCGACTTCATGTCCTCGGTCGATGGCGTCTTCGCCGCCGGCGACATGCGCCGCGGCCAGTCCCTGGTCGTCTGGGCCATCGCCGAAGGCCGCAAGGCCGCCGCCGCCGTCAACAAGTACCTAGCCGAAAAAACCGCGCCCCGCGACCGCGCCTAGCATCTCAGGCTCACACTCAGTCGCGGTATCCCGGGTCCCGCCTTTGGGACCCGAGATACCGCAAGCACCCGCGCCGCCGCACCCGAACCCGCTTCTGGAGCCAGCAAGCTGCTAGCTGTTTTTCCGATCCTCATCGCCCCGCCAGCGGATTTTCGATCCCGCTCTGCGCCACGGAATTTTCTTTGTCCTCGTTGATGACTGCCGTACGCATCTCCGTGAGCCCCGTCAGCATGGTTTTGCGCGGAATGCTTTCCAGCAGGGGGTTCACCAGCCAGGCGACAAAAAAGGGGACCGAGCGGCTGAGCGCGATCGATTCCACCTGCACATAAACGCCCCCGTCTCTCTCTTCAAATCGCGAATAGCCATTGAGCCGCCACAGGTATCCGTGTCCATTGTCCACGGGCAAGTCGTGCGCATCCGTCTGGCCGGCATCCGCAATCTCGGCGATCCGCGTGGAATGCGACCAGATCACCGCCCGCCTGTCCCCAAGTTCTTCCACGTGCATGTCGAATTGCGCATTGAAAGCCACGGTGACAAGCGATTTCTGGTAAAGCTGCAGAAAGACTCGAAAGGTGTTGCCCTCGCGGCCGATCAATCTGGACTCGCGCACATTCGAATACATGGCGTGAAGATTGTTCCAGTCCATAGCCGCGGCCAGCGCCTGCGTCAGGGTCACATCCGGAATGAACACCGCTCCCGACCAGTCGTGAATCAGCCCGTAAGGAACGCTGACGGGACTGCCCCCTGCCTGCGCGTTCGCATTCCACAACAGGATCTGACCCGCGCGAAGCTGGCGATAGGCTTCGCTCCGCTGGGCCGCCGGAAGCCCGTCAATGTGGAGAAATGGCCCACTCCGAATCTCTGCCTGCATCCGGCTTTCCGATGCGCTGACGTAGTGATCGAAGGCTTGAGCGGTGACTTGCTTCAACTCCGCACCTTCCACTGGCCGCGCCGCAATCCAAACTACAAGCACGGAAAGAGCGGCGAATATGGTGAACCTCGGCTTGGATCGCCCCTGCACCATGTAGAACACTGCGCTGGCAAAGTTAATTAGTGTCTTCAATGATACCTCCGCTTCGGTCCAAAATTTCAACCTGGAGAAGGTAGCCGGCCTTCCAATACCAGAAATCCGCCAGCAGGCAAATTCGTTACAGGTGCTTGAAATCCAAGCTTCCGGACTTGGAATCAACCAGGCTGGATGCACATCCTTGCAGCGTCATTGCCGCAGGGCTGGGAGGTTTCATGGACTCTTCGTGCACCGAAGTGCATGACGATCCCCAATTCTCGTCATCCAGAGGGACCAGAGCGAAGCGGAGGGAGCCGAAGGATCGCCGGTTATCCTTCACTCCGAGAGACTTACAGACCAAAGATCACCGGGCCCCCAGTAAGCCAGTTAAAAGCTAACAGCCAATGGCTACCCTATCCGCGGCCCCGCGCATCTGCAGCCCTGACGCCGCCGCCGCGCCCGAACGGCAGATAAAGCAGCGCAAACAGCCCCAGCGCCACCACCTCGGTGGACACGATGTACCACGGCCACGGTCCCAGCACATTGAGCAGCGACAGCTCCAGCGGCTTCGCCCGCAGGTACATGTAGTTGGTCTTGAAGATCGCGTCGAACGTCCCGTCCAGCGCGGCAATACAATTCAGGGCCAGCATCGCCCGCCAAACCGACCCGGGCCTTGGCCGCATCCGCCCCGACCACACCAGGTAAAGCGTCGCTGCCACGGCCAGCCCGTGCTCCACAAAAAACTGCACTGTCGCGATTGAAGGAAACTGTTCCCACAAGTCCGGCGTCAGCAGCGCCATCGAGGTCCCGGCCAGCGCAAAATAATACGCCAGATCGAAGACCGCCGGGCTAAACGTGAGCAGCGCGAAAGCTACCAGATAGAATGTAACGTCGCAAAGTTCCAGCGGAAGCTGACTGGGGAAGATGCGCTGCCCGCGCCATGCCAGATACCCATACCACAGGCCCGCGTCTGCCAGCATCACGGCGCCCAGCGCAATGCGCAGCCACTTGCCGCCCCGCACCAGCCGCCGCTCCACAACAGCAAGAACCACCGCCAGCAGCACCACCGTGCCCAGAATGAGAAAATGCGCCGCGCCTAAAAGGTGAAAGTGGGTGGCCATTCTTCAGCAGATCCGCCGCGCCGCCACACGCGCAAAGGCCGCAATCGGCGCCGCCTCCCAGCTTACTCCGCGCCGCCCCGGGAAGGCACGCGGCATCATCGGTCTCAGTGCAGGCAATGCGCCGCGCCGAAGCCGGGGATTCTCCATGAGCAAATAGCCGGTTATTTAGCGATGGCCACCGCCACCGCCATGCGCTCCGCCACCGCCACCATGGAAGCCGCCAGCTCCACCGTGGTAACCGCCACCCGGCGCTCCTCCGCCGTGGAAGCCGCCACCCGCCGGCCGGCTTGGCGCCGAGTAGGTCCGCGGTGCTGAATAGCTGCGGGGCGCAACGTATCGACGCGCCTCAGGAGCGGAGTAATGCGGCGGATTGGCGCGCGGAGGTGTGTACGCTCGCGGCGGCGCATATGTGCGAGGCGGCGAGTAGGCGTGCGGAGGTGCATGGAAGCTCTGCCGCGGCTGCACATGGTTCTGCCCGCCTCCCACGCGCGGCGCGGGCGTGTAGATGCGCCGGTTGCCGTAGATCGGCATCGGTACGCGTATCTGGCCGCCGGTTACCGTCGTCCCCCCGTTCCGGCCTCCGCCGCCCGCCATGAATCCGGACGCGCTCCCGGGGCCGTTCGTCCGCGCGCGAGCCGGCCCGACCGGGTGAACAAGCCGTCCGTTAATCACCGCGGGGCCATTGACGCTGCGCAGTGGCGCCGCGTTGAAGCGCTCCCGCGGATTCCGGTCCACCATCACCGGCCGTGGGAACCGCCCTCGCGGATGATGCCAGATCCTCGGCGGCCGCAGCACAGGCCGGTAGCCTGACGGCGCGACACCAATGTTGGGGCCGAGGTAGCCGTAATAGCCGCTATACCCCCCGTACCACCACGGCGTGCAGCCGCCAAATCCCGGCGACCAGCCCCAGCCGAACGAGCTATAGTAGTTCCACATGCCGCACTGGTAAGGCATAAAACCCCACTGGTAGCAAGAAACCCAGATATAGCCGTACCCCGGCGTCCACACCCATTGCCCGCAGCCATAGGGATCCCATCCGGAATAAGCCGCCGCGTAGGGCGACCACACATATCCCTGCCCCGGTACGTCATACCAGTTCCCGTAGTCGTTCAGGTTGTTCCACGCCGGAGTTTCGCTGTTGACGTAGCTGTCTGTCGACTGGGTCTGGCTTTGCGCCTGAGCCTGCAGTGCCTGGTCCCTGTCGGCATTCCACTGGTCCCAGGAACTCGGCTTGATCGAATCGGCCAACTCGTAGGCACTCGGGTTGGCTGCGTTCAAGGTCAAGGTTTCATCGGAGTGCAGATCGAGCGTAAGCGCCTGCCCGTCCACCAGCCGTGCGTTTCCTGAAAAAACAGCCAGCGCGCCAGGCGGGGTATCCATATCGATACGCAGCACCGTGAACCCGCTCGCCGTCACCACGGCGTTGCCATAGCGAATCCGAATCTGTCCGGCCTGGTCGCCGCTTTGCAGCTCAAAGTAGCCCAGTCCGCCGTTCAGATCGATCTCCGCCTCGCCATTCGAGCCTTGGCCGCGCAGCACGCTCAGCGTCATCCCGCTGTTGGGGGCGATGCGCGCCACACTTCCATCCTCAAATTGAACCTCAGCCCGCCCATCCTGGCCGGTGATGACCTGGTATCCCTGAAAAAGGGGCATGTTGGCCACGGCTTTTTCCGTAATCGCCTGGCCGTTCTGCGTGATCTGCACTTGGCCGTAAACGTAGCTCAGCCGCACAGCACGCTGCGGCTGCCCGCTATTCTGTGCCCGGGCCGCTACGGTCCCCGCCATCAACACAGCCAGCGCAAGCAAACCAAGGCCCCAGCGCCGCCCGGCCCCACTCCCTCGATTCCTCGCGCCGTGCACGATCCGGTTCATGGCGCTCCGCCTTTCCGCTACCTCTTACCTCCGGCCCGCATGCGCAGGCCGAATCGCCTTTGGATGCACCTACCCGATATGACACACCGGCACACCGAAAAGTCGCGCCAAAATCACCTTTACGCCGGGGGTGAGGTCTTGGAATCGGACAGCAGCTCATCGGCCCATCGCCTTACTCGATCCAGAACCTTCGGATCCCCCGCCAGTTGCGTCAAAATGCCCCGTATCACGCAAATCTGCTGCGCTTGGCCGTTCTTGACCGCCTTCACCAGGAAACTCATCTCCCGGTCCAGCCCCAGGGGGTCGTACCGCAGAAGCGCTTCCAGCCGCGCTCCTTCCATGATGGTCTGTTCCACGGCCACCAGCGAGTTGCCAAGTGATTCAATTGCCTTGTTTTGCGAGTAATTGAAGGTGCAGGACCCGGTGCCCCGCGGTCCGCTGTACTTGAGCGTCTTCCACCCCTGAAATGCCACTTTCAACCGGCTCTGGCACGGCACGTTAAAGAGCCTATTCTTGTAAGCCGTTTCAAATACCCGCGCCGCAAACGCCTCGCTCACCTGGATGTTGCGGTCTACAGGGGCTGATTTAATGTCCGATCCGCCTCCCGCCATCTCGCCGCCGTGGGAGGAGAAATGCCCGCTGCCGTCCGGATAAAGAATCAGCGTCCAATGGGAGGGCGTAATCCCCGGGTTCGAGTAGTTCATCTCAAAGGTCTCGGTCTTCGTCTGCCCCGCCGCGCCGTTTGCACTCATCACCACCACAGCCGCCACCAGTCCGACCCATGCCAGTCTCATCGTGCCTCCTGCAATGCCATCGTCTGAGCGGTATGGATGTGACAGATCGCGATGGCCAGAGCATCGGCCGCGTCCGCCGGTTGCGGCACCTCCGCCAGCCCCAGCAACCGCGCCACCATAAACTGTACCTGTTGCTTTTGCGCCAGTCCGTATCCCACAACACTCGACTTGATCTTCAAAGGCGCATATTCGGCCACAGGAATCCCTTGCCGGGCGGCAGCCAGCAGCGCCACACCCCGCACCTGCCCCAGCTTCAGCGCTGATTTGGCGTTCACCGAGTAAAAAACTTCCTCCACGGCCACCGTGTCCGGCTTCCAGCGTTCCAGCTCCGCCGTCAGTTCGCGATACACCTGCTCCAGCCGCTCCGGCAATGGCCTGGCCTTGGCCAGACGGATGGCGCCCATGGCCATCGGAATCAACTCTGGTTCACCCGCGGCGCGGGCGGTTTCCACCACACCGAACCCCGTAACCTCGGTCCCGCAATCAATTCCAAAGACGCGCATTTGCTCCAAGTTTACCGCAGGTAAGGTGCCGCCAATTGCCCAATCTTGCCACGATTTACGGCTGAGAAGCACCGCCATCAACAGCGGAGGCGCAGCAGGCAGGCAGCCATCGCGCCGGTCGATTCAAGCCCTCTTTATTCCTCCAACGGCAAGTCGCGACGGCGCTTCTTCGCCGCCTCAGAGCACCCCCCTCCGCGCTCTTATGGCCGCACGATCATCTTTCCCACGCCGTCGCGATATTGGCTGGCGATTGCGAAGGCCTCATCGATCTGTTCGATCTCCCGCGTGTGTGTCAGCAGCGGCTGAAACCGCCCCGGCTGCGCGCGGAGCAGTTCCAAAGCCTCTTCCGTCTCGTGGTTCGATCGCCGCACGTTGAAAATCGTGAGTTCCTTGCGCCGCATGGCCGAGCCGTCCAACGACACCCGGGCCGTGGAATGAATCCCCGTCAGCGCCACCCGGCCGGCATTGCGGGCTATCTGAACAGCCTGGTTGCTGGTCTCTTCGCCTGCCGCGCAGTCCATCGCGCAGTCCACGCCGCGCTGCCCCGTCCCGCCGCGGATCTCCTCAACGGCTTCCCCGGGCTCCAACACAACGTCAGCGCCAATGGCCCGAGCCAGTTCGCGCCGGTGCGCCAATGGCTCCACGGCCCAGATTCGTCCCGCCCCGGCGGCTCGCAGCGCGGCGATGGTCAAAAGCCCGATCGGACCCGCGCCGATGACCGCGACCGTCTCGCCGGCACGGATCGATGTCAGGTGAACGGAATGCAGCCCAATGGCCAGCGGCTCGGCCAGCGTCGCTTCGCCAAACGACATCCCCGCGGGAATGGGACGAAAGTTAATAGCCGGCAAATTCACCAGTTCACGGAAGAATCCGGGATAATTCGGATTGCTCAGGAAGCGAATATTCGCGCACACATTATGGTGTCCGCTCAAGCAGAACTCGCAGTGGTAGCAATAAAGCGCCGGCTCAAGCGCCCCGCGATCGCCCACGGCGAGCCCGGTCACGCCAGCTCCCGTCTTCACGATCCTTCCCGCGGGCTCATGACCCAGCACCATGGGATAAACATTGGGCATGCTGCCCACCGCGCCCTCCGAATAGGCATGCAGATCGGACCCGCAGACACCCACAGCCTCCACCCGAACCTGCACTTCGCCTGGTCCGGGATCCTCAATCGCCATATCGGTAAGCCGGAATCTCCCCGGAGCAATCAGTTCTGCGGCGCGCATCCAAATCCCCTTTCTCAGAAACAATACCGCATCGGCAACCGATGACAACAAAGCAGCGGAGCCGCCGGCGCGTCGTACCGGAACAGCACGGCGCCGCAGTAGGATAAGGAGCGGAGGCAAATCAATGCTCATCGTTCACGTACACGTGCGCGTCAAACCTGAGTCGGTCGAGCAGTTCAGGCAGGCTACCATCGAGAACGCCCGCGCCAGTGTTCAGGAGCCAGGCATCGCGCGCTTCGACGTGGTCGAGCAGCAGGACGATGCGACCCGCTTCCTGCTCATCGAGGTCTACTGCACGCCGGAAGCGTCCGCTGCGCATAAAGAAACCGCTCACTACGCCAAATGGCGCGATGCGGTCGCGCCGATGATGGCCGAGCCGCGCCAGAGCGTAAAGTACAACGCCATCTTCCCCGATCCCAAGAGCTGGTAAAACCATGCGCTTCGAGTTCGCCACCGCAACGCGCATCATCTTCGGCGAGGACACAGCCGGCACGCTCCCGGAACTGGCTCGCACCTTCGGCGTCCGGCCGCTGGTGGTCACCGGCGCTTCATCGGAGCGCGTGGCAGCGCTGATCTCGGCGCTCTCCGCGGAGACCTTTGCCGTGCCAGCCGAGCCGACGGTCGATCTGGTCCGCGAAGGCGCGCGGCGCGTACAAGCCGCCGCATGCGATGTCATCATCTCGCTGGGCGGAGGCAGCGCAATCGACGCCGGCAAGGCCATTGCCACCATTGCCACCAACGGCGGCGAGCCGCTCGAATTCCTTGAAGTGGTGGGCAAAGGCCGCGCCATTGCAGCCGCGCCGCTGCCCTTCATCGCCGTTCCCACCACCGCCGGCACCGGCAGCGAGGTCACGCGCAACGCCGTGCTTGCATCGCCGGAGCACGGCGTCAAAGCCAGCCTGCGCAGCCCGCTGATGCTGCCCCGCGTCGCGCTGGTCGATCCCGAGCTGACCTACGGATTGCCTCCCGCGGTCACCGCATGCACCGGCCTCGATGCCCTGACACAGCTCATCGAGCCTTATGTCAGCGCACGCGCCAATCCCCTGACGGATGCAATCTGCATCGAGGGAATGAAGCACGTTGCCGGCTCGCTGCGCCGCGCCTATCGCAATGGAACTGACCAGCAGGCCCGCCGCGGCATGGCCCTGGCAAGCCTCTTCGGCGGCCTGGCGCTGGCCAACGCCGGCCTCGGCGTTGTGCATGGCTTCGCCGCGCCCCTCGGAGGCTCATGGAAGGCGCCACACGGCGCGCTCTGTGCGGCGCTGTTGCCCCACGGCATGGCGGCCAATGTAGCCGCCTTACGCACGCGCATGTCACAGCATCCCGCTCTGGAGCGCTACACCGCCATCGCGCGCCTGCTCACCGGCCGCGCGGATGCCGCCGCGGAGGAAGGCATTGAATGGGTGCGTGCGCTTTGCGGCGAACTCAACGTTCCGCCCCTGCGCACCTGGGGAATCACCGAAGCCGATTTGCCCGGCGTCGTCGAGAAGGCCGCGCACGCCAGCAGCATGAAGGCCAATCCCCTGCCGCTTACCGGCGAAGAATTGCTGGCGCTGGTAACAGCGGCCCGTTAAGAGCTTAACCCGATACCACATCCTCATCATTTCGCAATCAAGTCCGCGGATTTGGTGCCTCAGGTCCGGATTTTCGCACCGGCGATTGGCAATCGACTGCTCCAAAATCATCCCGGCAGAAACCTAATGCCTCTCGTAAGGCGTCTTGGCCGAGACAAACGGGTCCGGCGGCAGCGTCCAGATCGACGGCGGATCGGGATGCGACGGATCGAAGTTTCCCACGCTCTTGCGGATGTCCTTGGCAATCGGCAGATGGTCCTCGCGAATGCCATCCACAACGCACTTCGCCAGCTCGAACGCGCCGTAATCGGTGGAGTGGGAGTTGTCGGCTAGCGGTTTCGGCTGATCGGGAAATGTATTGGCCGGATAATGCACGAATGCCTTTAACGTGCCCTTCGGCCCCATCGCATCGAACAGCTTGAAGCTCATCGCATTCAAGTCAATCAGCGGCACATGCTCCTGCTTTGCTACCTGCCGCATGGCGTTCGGATAATCGGCCAGCGTATTCACGATCTTGCCCCTGGAATTGAAGACGCGCCGTTCAATTGCGGTAAACACCACCGGGTGCGCGCCCTTGCTGCGCGCCAGTTCAATGTAGTGGCGGACATAAGCCTTGTATTGCGGAATCGACACAAAGCCGGGCCCTGCTTTCTGATCATTGTGCGCGAACCCGAAAAACAGGTAATCGCCCGGTTGGATGGTGCTCATGATCTTCGCCAGCCGGTTCTCGCCGATGAAGCTCCGAATGGTCTCGCCGGATTCGGCTTCGTTGGCCACCGAAACCTTGTCATTGAAGAACGCCGGCAGCATCTGCCCCCACGCCGCCCACGGCGCTTTCTCCTGGTCCACCACAGTCGAATCGCCTGCAATGTAAATGGTCGGCACATGCACGGGCTCAACGGTAATCGAGCGCACGCTCGGATGCGTCCCCGTGAATTCCAGCGTCAGCTTGTGATCCCAGTCCAGATCGCCGATCTCGCGCGGCTTCAGATGGACGCGCTCGTGTGCATTGATGTACGGCGTCCGCGTATGCACCACAAACTTCCGCGTCACTTCCTGCCCCGGCGCGGTCGAAATCGGAAAGGTCATCAGCCGCCGCGCCTCGGCCTTCACCGCCGTCACCGCGGCCCGCTTGCCGTTGCCCAGCGTTACCGTCACCAGAAAATTGCCTTCCGGCTCCTTCACCGACACATAGAACGGCTGGTTGCTGGTGCAGCCCGCATTGCTGACCTCCGGCGATGGCCGCAGATCAAATCCATAGCCGCTCTTCCCGTAGCGCGTTCCCGCCAGGCTCACGGATCCATGCGGCGCTTCCGGTGCGCAACTCAGCTTGTAAGTCTGTCCCGGCGCGGCCCACGCCGGCACAGCCAGCATGAATGCACCCGCCACCATCAGTGCGCCTGCACCAGAAACCCATGCGAATCGCAAAATTCTTCCCCCTCGAGATGCACAATTCGGGCCGAGCTTAGGGCCTGGCCTCAGACCGCTTGAATTCGGGCCAACGAAGTGCCAGGCGCCCCATGATAAGCAAGTTGCATCACCACCACGCAATCCACGTTGACCTCAGTGCCGATCATGACCGAGGCTCCGGCCATGACGACCCCTCCGCGCTACGACCAAACATTATGGGACCTAACCTGCAGGTGTCAATAGACATTTTGTTTTAGAAGAGATATAACGGCTGGCAGGGTCTTTTTGCTCTCCCTTGCGCCTCCGGAGTTTTACACATGAAATTCTCGCGTCTCTTTGCCGCCTCGTCGTTGTGTGCCATTCTCGCCGCCATCTCCGCCATGCCGGCGTCGGCTGCAAAGCCCACCACTTCTTCACATCCCGTCAAACAGAGCTTCACCATCGAGCATGGCAAGTTCTACCTCGACGGCAAGCCGTTCCAGATCATCTCCGGGGAGATGCACTACGAGCGTATCCCCCAGGCATACTGGCTTGCGCGGCTCAAAATGGCGAAGGCCATGGGCCTGAACACCGTCGCCACCTATGTCTTCTGGAACATCCACGAGCCCCGCCCGGGTCAGTACGACTTCAGCGGCAATGCCAACCTCGTGCAGTTCATCCGCGATGCGCAGAAGGTCGGCCTCAAGGTGCTCCTGCGCGCCGGTCCCTATTCCTGCGCCGAATGGGAATTTGGCGGTTTCCCCGCATGGCTGCTCAAGATTCCGGACATGCGCACGGCGTTGCGTTCGAACAACCCCGCATTCATGGAGCCGGCGAAGCAGTGGATCATGCGCCTCGGGCAAGAGGTTGCGCCCTTGCAGATCGGCAACGGCGGGCCCATCATTGCGGTGCAGATCGAAAACGAATACGGTGATTTCGGCTCCAGCCAGGCCTACATGGATCACCTGCACCGTATCTTTCTCGAAGCAGGATTCGACAAAGCCTTGCTTTATACCGTGAATCCCTCGCATGCGCTCAAGAACGGACACGGAGAGATTCCCGGGGTGTATGCCGGCGTCAACTTCGCTCCCGGCAATGCCCGCCTCGCCTTTCACGCGCTTGAGCAAATGCGCCCCGGCCAGCCTCTCCTGGCTTCGGAGTTCTGGACCGGCTGGTTCACCCATTGGGGCGAACCGTTCCACACCCGGTCCACCGCGCCTCAAATCTCAGACCTCAAATACATCCTCGACCACGGCGACAGCCTGAATCTTTACATGTTCACCGGCGGCACCAGCTTCGGCATGATGAGCGGCGCCAGTTGGTCGAACCACCGTTATGAACCGGATATCACCAGCTATGACTACGATGCTCCGCTCGACGAAGCTGGGCATCCAACCCCGCTCTACTACGCCTACCGCAGAACCATCGAGGCCTATCTCGGCCACAAGCTGCCGCCCGTCCCCACGCCGCCGCCGGTTGAAGCCATTCCCACCTTTACGCTCACTGAAGCAGCTCCGCTCTGGGCTGGACTCCCCAAGCCCATCCACTCCCGCGAGCCGCATCCGATGTCCTACTACAACCAGGCCTACGGATTCATCCTCTATCGCACCACGCTCGATCATCCCGTGCACGGCGATCTGGTGCTGCAGGGCATGAACGATTACGCGCGCGTCTACGTCAACGGCAGGCTGGCCGGAACCCTCAACCGCACCTGCCTCCAGAACCAACTCCAGCTCAACAGCGATGCCGCAACCAATCGCATCGACATCCTCGTTGAAAATGACGGACGCATCAACTCCACCGGCATGATGCGCGACGCCACCAAAGGGCTGAACGGCCCCGTCACGCTCGCCGGGCAGCCCATTGATGGCTGGAGCGTTTACACTCTGCCCATGGCTCCCGATGACGTCGCCCAAACGCCCCGCATGCCCATCGAAGCTCACTTCGTGCCGAACGCCGATCCCGGGCTTGCCATCTCCGGCCCCACCTTTTACCGTGGAACGTTCATGGTGCACACAATCGACAATCAGCTTCCAGACACCTTCCTCGACATTCGCGATCTCGGCAAAGGCGCCGTCTGGATCAACGGCCATCCCATTGGCCGCTACTGGAACGTGGGCCCGCAAGCTACGCTTTACGTGCCCGGCCCGTGGCTCCATGCGGGGACCAATCACATCGTCGTCTTCGACCTCTATTCCCACAAGACCATGCCTCATCTGGCGGGTCTGGCCGCGCCCATTTTGAATGCGCCGGTCACACCCGTATGTTCCATGCCGGCAAGCAACGCATCTGCCGCCGCGCACCATCCTGCGGCTCAATGAACACCATGCAGCCACCGCGCCCGCTCGCGGACAGGCCAGCCTGAAAGGAGACAGTCGTGTTCGCCCATCTTCGTTCCCAACTATGCATCGCGCTCTTGCTCGGCTCCGCGCTTGTTGCGCAGGCGCAAATGCCGCTTTCACAACTGGAAAAAACCTTTCAGGCTCCACCCAGCAACGCCCGCCCCATGCTGCGGTGGTGGTGGTTCGGCCCGTCAGTCACCAAGCCGGAAATCCTGCGTGAAATTGAGCAGATGAAGCAAGGCGGCTTTGGTGGATTTGTCATTCACTACGTCTATCCGATGGCGCTCAACGATCCGCAGACCGGATTCCGCAACCTCCGCTTCCTTTCGCCGGAATTTCTCAGCGACGTCAGCTATGCCAACCAGCAGGCGCATCGCCTCGGCCTTCGCGCCGGCCTCGCCCTCACCAGCGGCTGGCCCTACGGCGGACCCAACACTCCCATCACTCAGGCTGCCGCCGACATCATTCAGAAGAGAACACCGATCAAGCCCGGCGAAACCTCCGTCGCCATCCCCTGGCTCGAAAACGGCGAAAGCCTCGTCGCCGCATTCCTCGGGCCCGCCACGGAGCAGAACGAGCCGGCCTCCGCGCAAACGCTGTTGCCCACGCCGCCCGCGGGCGCCACGCGCCTCACCCTCCCCGCGCATATCCCCAGCGGAGACGGCGCCGTCTACTGGTATATCCAGAGCCGCACCGGACAGCAGGTCAAGCGCGCCGCATACGGCGCTCATGGCTTCGTACTCGACGAATTCTCCTATCAGGCCGTGCAGACCCATCTCGACAAAGTCGCCGACAAGCTCATCGGCGCCTTCGGCAACCAGCCACCCGACACCGTCTTCAGCGACTCGCTGGAGGTCTTCGGAGCCGACTGGACGCCCAAATTCCCCCAGGAATTTCAGCAGATGCGCGGTTACAGCATCATTCCCTACCTGCCCGATCTCTTCACGCGCCATCCCAGCGCCCAGGCTCTTGCCGTGCGCCACGACTGGGGCCTCACGCTCACGCAGTTGATCGATAAAAACTACCTCACGCACGTCAACAACTGGGCCAACGTCCATCACACCCTCTTCCGCTCCCAGACCTACGGCTACCCCGCGGTCTCGCTTTCAAGCAACAGCTTGGTCGATAATCCCGAAGGCGAAGGCCCGCAGTGGCGGCAATTCGCTTTCATGCGCTGGGC
>JAJZME010000021.1 GCA_021803035.1 Acidobacteriota bacterium
GCATTACGAACCGCTGGGAATTGATTCCTCTCGCCAGACCGGCGAATCGCCAGGCGCGAATTGCGGCGGATGCAATCTGCGGCCGCGATGCGCGATTCGACGGCGTCCTCGGAACGGCTGTCTGTGGGTTCTTTGGCTTGACGGTGGCGCTGACCGGAGCTACGGAAAAGGCCCTGCGCCAGGCCGGAATGGCGGACTACGAGTGCGTGTATCTGCACCCCACGCACCACGTTACCTATTACCCGGGAGCGCACCCCGTGCACCTGAAGCTGCTGTTTCGCAAATCGGATGGGCTGGTGCTGGGCGCGCAGGCGGTGGGCAGCGCGGGCATTGCGCGCCGCATCGATGTGATTGCCGCCGCGATCCAGATGAAGGCGACCGTGTTCGATCTGGAGGATGCGGAGCTGTGCTACGCGCCTCAATATGGAGCCGCGAAGGATCCGGTGAACCTGGCCGGCATGGTGGCCGCGAATGTGCTGCGGGGCGATGTGCATCTGGCGCCCTGGAGCAAGGTGCCATCGCAGGCGGCATTTCTGCTCGATGTTCGCGAGCCGCACGAGTTCCACGCCGGCCCGATTCCCGGATCGCGCAATATACCGCTGGGTCAACTGCGCTCCAGATTGCACGAGTTGCCGCCGGCCTCAGAGATCTGGGTCAACTGCGGCATTGGACAGCGCGCCTACTACGCATGCCGGCTGCTTACGCAGCACGGATTCCGCGCCCGCAATCTTTCCGGAGGATTCCAGACCTATGGAGCACTTTACCCGGCGCCGCAGGCGTAAGCGCACAGAGGATCCAAACGCGGAGTGAGACTGATTGGGACTGCACGCGAAGGAGGGATGACCAGAACGAAGCCATGAGTCAAATGCCAGCAGTAGATTCAACCAGGGCGCGCATGGACGCGACTCCACAAAGCTCATGCTTTGCATGCGGGCCCGATAACCCGCACGGTTTGCGTCTGCGCTTTGCAACGGGCGAAACAGGCGAGTCGGTAACGGCATGGGTTCCGGAAGCATTTACCGAGGGCTTTCGCGGCATCGTTCACGGAGGCGTGGTGAGCACGGTGCTCGATGAGGCGATGTCAAAGGCGGTTGCCGCCGCCGGTCTGCCGGCGCTGACCGCGGAACTCCGGGTCCGTCTTCGCCGGCATGTGGCGCCCCGATGCACGGTTTGGGCGCGGGGATGGATCATGAGCCAGACCGGGCGCCTGATCAAGACGGAAGCCACCCTTACCGATGCGGAAGGAACCGAGCTGGCGCATGCGTGGGCGAGCTTTCTGACGGTGAAGCAGGCGAGCGGCGGCTCGATGCGGACGATGAAGTAGCGCGGGCGGCGGCAGTAACCGATGGCATGGAAGGAAACGAAAGGCGGATTGGTATGCACGCGAGCGGTCAACGATGCAGGTCGGCGGTTGGATCTGTATGCTTACTGTCCATTGCGCTATTTTTCCTTGCGGGGATGGCGGCGGCGCAGCAGTCACAGCGCGAAAAGATGGACGCCTTTGCCAAATGCCTGACCAGCAAGAAGGCCACCATGTATGGGAGCTCCCTGTGTCCACACTGCAAGGATCAGCGCAAGATGTTCGGCGACTCTTTCAAATACATTCACTATGTTGAATGCTCGCCCTTCGCGATGCCGCAGGATACGGCCGCATGCAAGTTCGCGGGAATTCGCTTTGTACCCACGTGGATTTTTGGGAATGGCGATCGCCTGGTTGGTATACAGTCTCTCAAACAGCTCAGCGACAAGACGGGGTGCACATTGCCATGAAGATCACAGCTCGATTTTTCATTCTGTTTTTCTGCGCCTGCGGAATTGGATTGTCAACGGCGTCTCTTCGCAGCCATTATGCGGCGTCGGCGACGGACTACTGCGACATCAACCAGATGTTCAATTGTGATCTGGTCAACCGCAGTACCTTCTCTGAGATCTTTGGAGTTCCCGTGGCCCTGATCGGGTTGACAGGCTATGCGATTCTTTTCGCGGCCACGATGAAGAGGAACCGCGCGCTCGCCAACCTGCGCCTTTACATGTCCTCGGCCGGGCTCGTCTTCGCGCTCTACCTGGCCTACATCGAGGCGCATGTGCTGCGGACATGGTGTCTGTTGTGCATCGGATCGCTGATAGCGATAGCGGGAATTACGTTATTGAGCGCGGTTGAAGTTTCGCGGTCAAGAATGACTCACCTGGCATGACAAATTCGCCGGCGCAACTGCTCGTCTGCCTGGGACGGCGGGTTGGCCGCGGTTGAGTCGCGGAATGCGCTGGAGGCGCACGGCCGCCACGCATTGTGGCCGGCACCGCTATGGCATGACGACCGTGATCTCCGCAGAGTGCACGATGCCGTTGGCGCTGGCTGTTACCTGCACTATGCAGGAGGGCGGTGGCGCCGGCGCTGTTGGCGAGATCGGCTGTGATGGCATGCTTCCCGCGCCGCTGCCGCAACCGATCGACCACCCGCAGGCGAGGATGCAAAGGCAGAGAAGCATCGATGGCCAGAACCTGCGGGGTTTGCGCCCGCCGGCGAGGAACAATCCGAAGACGAGCGCCCCGGCGGCGATGGGCCAGCGCGCGGGCGCTTGCCGGCTGGGCGGGGGCGAGGAAGCCGTCTGTGAGGCGGCGCGGACCGTAAGCGTCGCCGTCGCCGGCCCGTTGACGGTCAGCGAGGCCGGGCTCATGCTGCATGTGATTGCGCTCGATGAGGGCGTACAGGCCAATGAGACTGTGCCGTTGTAGCCGTTGACTGAGGCGAGGTTCAAGGCGGCCGTCGCCGAACCACCGGTCGGCAGCGTCATCCGCGGAGTTTGCGGAGAGAGCAGAAAATCGGGAGTGACTGGAATTGTGAACTGATAGGTCTGGGCGGCTTCGGACGATTGATAGATGCTGTCTCCGGAGTAGACGGCTTTGAGTTGGCTTGCTCCGGCGTCCATGAGGAGGCCCTCTCCGATGCTCGTAACCGTAGAGTTGTTTATTCCGGCCGGCGTGAGTGTGCCTTGAGCAACTTCCACGCCGTCATCGAAGAAGGCGACGGTACCGGTGGGCGGAGTGGTTGAGCCGGCTCCGCCGGTGACGGTGGCTGTCAAGTCAAAAGTCATCCAAAGAGTATCGTTGAACGACGGTGGATCTACGGACACGGTTGTTGTAGAGGAGAGAAGCGCCGGTTGCCCAGAAGGCGCTGCGGCCACCACGGTGAAGGATTGACCGTATTGGCCGATCTCGTTTATTTGCGCGGTGGAGGTCGTGGGGAGTGAATTTGCATCGCCGGCGTAGGAGGCAGAAAGTGCGTAGGTACCGGCGGGAAGGTTCTTGAATACAGCTTCACCGGAAAGGACGGGTATTCCGACAAAGTTAATTGATTGTGTTGTAATTCCGCCTGGAATCAACGTGACGTTCTGCGAGAGCGAACCGAGGTTCACGGTAACCGCGCCGGTGGGCACATGGCAGTTGGCGTCGGAGATCTGGATCTCCACATACATATCGTCGCCGGCGGTGAAGGTGCAGGCTGGAGCAGGAGCCTGGGGGTTGTCACAGCTCGCTACCGGCCAGGCGGACAGCCAGGGAGTGGTCCTGGGGATGACGACCGTGTAGGGTGTGGCTGAGGATGCAGCATAGCCGCTGTCGCCCGAGTAGATGGCGCCGATGGTGTGCGTGCCCGCATCGAAGGTGGACGGAGGAATCCAGGCGGCGTAGCCGAGGGAATTGAGCGCCACGGTTGCCTGCGGCGTGCCGTCCAAAGTGAAGGTAACGGTGCCCGTCCCACTTCCGAAGGAAGGCCACGCGCCATTGGCGATGGCGACCGGCGCCACCTGCCAGCCCGCGTCAAAGGTCGATCCGCTGGGCCATGGCTCCCATGGCCCGCTATTCGTTGACTGCTCAAAAACAGACTGATTGGGATTGAGCTGACATGGAGCAGACGGATTCAGGGTTTGGCCGGGCACCTGGAAGCCGTAGAGATTGAGAACGCTGCCGGCCGGGGTGATGGTTACCGACTGCGGCTGAGAAATGCTGGCGGCGAAGTTGCCGTTGCCGCTGTATTGCGCCCACACCGGATATGTGCCACCGGGCAGATCCGCCAACTGCCCGGTGGCTTCGCCATTGTTCACGGCAAACGATCCCAGGCTCTGACTGCCGGGCGCATCCGGCAGTTGTGCGAGGATGGATAGGTTGCCTTGGGGCGGTGCGCCACCGGAAGCGGATTTTACGCTGACGGTGAAGTTCACCGCTGCGCCGCGCTGCGCCGTAGCCGGGGTAACCTGGAGCGAAGTGGACGTTGGTTGAAACGCGATCGAGTTCCAGTTGTTGACCAGCACGGCGGCGTCCACCGATCCCAGGCCGCTGGCCAGATCGTAGCCGGCCGTGGCCGCGTACTTCTGCAGGGAGAAAAGGCCGTCTCCATTGGTATCCGGCCAGCAGTAGGGCGTTCCATCCATGCACGTCATGTTGTTGCTGCCGACTGTGACGTCACGGAAGGCCGACGGAATCTGTTGAGCCAGCGGATAGAGCGTGAAGTCGGCCTGTCCCTGGCGGCCGTATTTCTGATCGACCAGCGCCATGATCGCGGCCATGGCGGGCGCCGAGACCGAGGTCCCGCCCACCAGCGTGATCTGCTCATTGCCGCTCGAACCGGGAACACAATCGCCGGGAAGCGCGCAGACAGGATAGGCGCTCATGTTGGTACCATTGGCCGCGAAGAGTGAGACGTCGGGAAGGTCGCGCACGCCGTCGCTGGGCACGCCGCTGCCCGTTTGCCAGCGGGGTTTGGCATAGCCCGGAACGCCAGTTGATCCCACGCCAAGGCAGATATAGGGCTCTGAGCTTGTGCCGGAGTTGTAGATACAACTGCTGGCGCCGCCGCCTCCGGCGGGTATGGCTTGCGACATGTTCTGAACGTAGGGGCCAATCGCATTGAAGCCGAAAGTTGTATCCCACACCTGCTCCGGCAGCGGAGCTTTCAATGAACCCAGGCCGGTGTCATTGGTCTGGTTCCACAGGCTCGCCATGCTGGCGCCGCCGGTCGCATAGTCGGAGTAATAGAAATCCGTGCCGCCGACGGCCACATCCCACGGCGTGGAGGCCAGGCCGTTGACCGCCGGCCCATATCCGGTAATCCACTGGTGGTTTGCGTCGTCGCAGCCGGCTGAGCCGCTGTCGCCGGTTGCAACCAGCACGGTTTGCCCCTGCGCCGCCGCCTGTTCCCAAAGCGCGGACCAGAGCGCGTTGCCCGCCTGCAACAGATAGCCCTCGCAATTGCTGAAGCTCACGCTGAGCACGCTCGCCTGGTTGTCGTCGACCGCCCGAAGGGCCGCCATGTACAGCGGGTCGACAACGTTGGTGCTCTGGGAATCGCCGGTGAAAATGCCGTTGGTGTTGGCGATGTACAAGTCAACTCTGGCGCCGGGCGCCACCGCGCCCGCTTCTTCCACATCCAGGGCCGCTTCAACAGAGACATTAGAAAGCACGCCGGGATCCGAGCCATCAATCACCACCTGGGGCAGCGGACTGGAAAGGCCAAAGAGCTTCTGATAGTTCTGCACAAGGCTGAGATCGAGATTGGACTCGTTGATGATGCCGATGGTTTGCCCGGCGCCGTTCACACCGGCCTTGTAGAGTGGTCCGAGATCGTATTGGGTGGCGAAATCCTCGGGAGCCAGCGCGTAGATCGTGTCGGAGCCGTTGGGAAGCGTCCATTGCGTTGTGGCGCGGTGAGTGAGCCGCGAGTAACTGGCCTGCCCAAGGATGCGCAGTTGCGGCCTGGCGCGGAAGTCGTTGAGCGGTGCGACGCCCTTGATGAGCGGCGCCAATGCCGCTGGAATTTCGACATCGCTGGCGTTGGTGTAGTGTATTGCGCCGTTGATGCTATAACGATGAATCACCGTGCGAAACGCCGCGCGAACGTTGCCGGCCGTTCCCGAAAATACGATGAACTGACGGCCTTTGGATACCTGCGCAACTGTAAAGCCGCTTGATGTGAGCCAGGCGGTGGCGGCTTGCACGTCTGAGTCCGCCGGCCCGAACTGCGCTCCGAACTGCTGGGGAGTCAGCCACTTGTGGTAGCTGGCCGACCCGGGGGTATTCACATCCTTCAGGTATTGCTGGAGCGCGGCCTCGCGGCCGGGTGGACGGTTCAAGAGCAGGAGCATGCGCCCGGTGGCGAAGGAATCCGAAACCGGGCCGCGGTCAAAGCGGGCCTGCGCAAGCGGATGAACCGTGCCATGCAGGGGAAGGACGCGCGATCCGTTGACGGCCTGAGTCACGAGGGGTTTTGGTGCGGCGGGTGCTTGCGCATTTGCGGCGCATGCCAAGAAAGGCATCAGAAGCGCAACAAGCGTGGATCGGACTTGCATGACCTGCCTCGAAATGCGCGCGGCGAAAGGCCGCCAACTTAGCCCAAGTGTATTTCGGAAAAATCATACACTAACTTCCACGTCTTATCGTTGCGCCCTGCTCGCTTACCCATGGCTGGCTTCCAGGCAATCAGGTCCGGCCGTGCGGAGTGAGAGCAAATTCCTTGCCGGCTGAGATGAAACAGACTGGTAAAGGACCGGCAGACCCGGTGCTGGCAGTGGTTGCAGCAGAGCAACGCTTGGCGCATAATGGCGGGAACTCATCGTTGAAGGGATGGAGCGGCAGCTTGCCGGACGAGTGCGCCGCCATGATCCTGGCGTCCTGGCGCGCTGCTGCGTGCGGTAGCTGGGTTGTGGTTTTTGCGGCTGCCGGCAGCCTCGTGACAGGGCAAGCGCGGGAGAGCAGAAGGACAACAGCGAGGAGGTAACCGGCCGGTAGAGGATCGGCGGAATGCGGAGCAAGACCGGCATCCAGAGAGGCCTCCGGCAAGAGATAGAGATGGCTGACTCCTCCTTAAGTCGCGCCGCTGGTTTAAGTCCCCCCGCAGGCACGGCAGCCGTCCCTCGCGCCGATGCATCGGCGCCTGTGCTCCAATCGCCCGGCCTGCTTGCACCCTGCAACGATCAGGTGGCGATTCCGCACCGCTGGCTGACGGCGATTGCGGTGATGTCCAGCTCTGTCATGCAGGTGCTGGATACCTCGGTTGTCAACGTCAGCCTTCCGCATATCGCGGGATCGCTTTCCTCAAGCGTGGACGAGGCAACGTGGGTGCTGACCTCCTACCTGGTTGCCAACGCCATCATTTTGCCGATCAGCGGCTGGCTGGCGAACTACATAGGACGCAGACGGCTGCTGCTGGGCATGGTGGCGGGGTTTACGCTGGGCAGTTTGTTCTGCGGGCTTGCGCCCAACCTGGCAACGCTGATCGTCTTTCGCGTGGTTCAGGGGGCGACGGGTGGCGGCATGCAGCCGCTGTCGCAGGCGGTGCTGCTGGAAGAATTTCCGGGCCGGGAACAGGGCAAGGCCATGGCTTTCTGGAGCCTGGGCATCATTGCCGCGCCCATCTTCGGGCCGACATTGGGCGGATGGATTACCGATACCTACTCCTGGCGCTGGATCTTCTTTATCAATCTGCCAATTGGCGTGTTGAGCCTGATTCTGATCTCGCAGTACGTTCTTGATCCGCCGTACATTGGCCGCGGCGCGGGGCGCGTGGATGCGTGGGGCATCGGCATGCTGGCCGTGGGCATGGGCGCGCTGCAAATCATGCTGGACAAGGGCCAGGAGGAGGACTGGCTGGGTTCGAATTTCATCCGCACGCTGTGCGTGCTCGCGCTCGCTTTCCTGACGGGCTTCGTCATACGCGAGCTGACGGTGAAGGATCCGATCGTCTATTTCCGCCATCTTCGTTCGCGCACCTTTGCGGCAGGCATTGTGCTGGTGACGATGCTGGGATTCGTGCTCTACGGCAGCCTGGTGCTGCTGCCTCTGTTTATGCAGACATTGCTCGGCTGGACGGCGACCATCGCAGGGATCTGGAACAGCCCGCGAGGCATCGGGACCGCAATCTGCATGCCGCTGGTGGGCTATTTATTGGGCAAGGGATGGGACGGCCGCTGGATGCTGGTCTTCGGCTTCGCCGTGGCCGGCCTGGCGTTCTTCGGCTATTCCCACATGACGCTGCAATCCGGTACGTGGGATCTTTTCTGGTATCAGATCACGCAGGGCGTGGGAATGGCGTTTGTATTCGTGCCGTTGACGACGCTGACCATGAGCCCCATTGCCAAACAGGAGACCGGCTACGCCACCAGCCTCTACAACACGGTGCGCAACATCGGGTCGAGCATCGGCATCTCCTTTGTGACCACATGGGTGGCGCGGCGATCGCAGTTTCATCAGAGTGTGCTGGCCGGCAACCTGAGCGCCACCAACCCGCTTCATCAGCAGGCGTACGCGGGCCTGGCGCCCTACCTGCAGCAGCACGGCTCCGACGCGGTTACGGCGGCGCAAAAAGCGGATGCTCTCCTATATGGCATGTTGCAGCAACAGGCTACGCTGCTGAGCTACATGGACGTATTTCATCTGATGGGGATTCTATTTCTGGCGATTATTCCCTTGATCCTGCTGATGCGCAAGATGGAACACGAAAAGCAACGCGAGCCGCACCGCCGGTTGAGTTCGTCGCGCAAGTAGCTCACCTTCATGCAGTGAGGAAGGTCACGGAATTGCCACCTGCTTCCGGACGATCATTAGCAGCGTAAATGCGACGGGACGCGGCGGAAGTCTCCGGCGATAACGATGGGCGCATAGCGGCGAAGAAGATGATGCGCGCCTATCAAGGGATTGCCCGCGGCATGGGCGCGCTGGGCCGATCATGAGCGAGTCTTTTGACAATCCGCGGATTCTACTCATCGATGACGATCCCAAGCTCTGCCGTCTGATTGCGAATTATCTCTATCCCCTGGGCTATGACGTTGTCGCCGAACATACGGGATATGCGGGACTGAACCGCGCGCTCAACGAGTCGTTTGAAGCTGTGCTGCTGGACGTGATGCTGCCAGGACTGAGCGGCTTCGATGTACTGCGCGAGCTGAGGAAGCAGTCGCAGGTTCCGGTGTTGATACTGACTGCGCTGGGAGAAGAGGCCGATCGCATTGTGGGGCTGGAAATGGGAGCGGACGATTATCTTCCCAAGACCTTTTCGACGCGGGAGCTGCTGGCGCGCCTGCGCGCCGTGCTGCGCAGATCGGCGTTAACGGCACGATCGCAGGAACCTCCGCGTGACGCGCCCATTGTCGTTGGAGATCTTTGGATCGATACGGAGACGCACCGGGCCACGCTGAACGACAGGCTGCTGGTCCTCACCCCGGTCGAGTACGAGCTGCTGGTTGCGCTGGCGCGCGCGGCCGGGCGGGTTCGCAGCCGGGAGCAACTGCTGGTGGAAGTTGCCGAGCGGGAGTTCGAAGCCTTCGACCGCGCCATTGATGTGCACATTTCCTCTCTGAGGCGCAAGCTGGGCGACGATCCTCGCACGCCGCGATTTATTGAAACCGTGCGCGGTTCGGGATACCGCATGCTGAAGCCCGAGCTGCCGGCTTTGCCGTGAGTCTGAAGTGCGCGCGTGGTCCGGGGCAAATTTGCGGCCGCATCCGATAGCGGAGTTGCGATGAAGGGCAGCTATTAGCTTGCCGGCGAGGAAACGGGTTTCGGGCTTGTTCGCCGTAGGTTGCGGAGCGCGCGGCTTTGAAGCAGGGTTTGGCCAAGTCCGGCTGCTGAAGCTGGAACCGGATGCGCGGTAACTGGAGTTAGGGTTGGCAAGAAAATTAACGGCAGGAAATTCTGTGGAAAAGAAAATATTTTCAGGGGGGTGTCGCCCATAAGAGATAGGAGC
>JAJZME010000001.1 GCA_021803035.1 Acidobacteriota bacterium
TTGCAACGGCGGCCGGGGAGCGGTGCCCGCTCCAGTATAGGTGGTGGCGAGGTCGGGCCGGGTCCCGGGAAGTCGGGCAAGCACGGCCAGGAACCTGTGGCGAAAGTCGAAATCTGGAGAGAGCCATCCCTCAGGGGCTGAAGCCCCATTGATTTTGCGGCACTTACGGCACGAATAAAGTCGTGCCCTTTCAAAACAGGGCTCTTACCACAGGACTTTTGCTACAGGACTTTTACCGCGGGCTGCTAGGAACCGGCGCTTTGGACCGAGGCCTGGAGAAGCTGCGAGGCCAGTGAACAGAGGGCCTGGCGAAAGGCTTCGCGCACCGCTTCCGGGGTCCATCCGGTGGCGGCGGGCCCGCCGTGTGCGGCGAGCAGGGCGGCGGTTTCGGGGCCAGTGAAGCCGGCGGAGGCGCGCAGCACGAAGACGGTGCGCTGGTCGACGGGAAGCGCGGCCAGCCAGCGGCGCACGCGGTCGCGATCCGGGCCGGCGATCATGCGCTCCAGTTCTTCGCGCGAGAGGCCTGCGGCGTCCAGGTCGTCCTCTTCGATACAGGAGGATGGCGGCGTTACTGTCCGCGGAGCGGCGAGGCTGGCGGGATCGCGCTGCGCCAGCAACTCGATGGCCGCGGCGCACAGGACGCCGCGGCAGATCTTGCGGCCCTCGACGGGGTCGCAGGCGGCGGAGGCGTCCGTGGTGGCGACGGCTGTTTCCACCAGGCGCACGCTGTCTTCGCCCTCGCCGACGAGCATGGAGGCCAGGGTGTAGAGGCCGGCGGCGATGCGGTCGAACATCGCGTCCAAACCTTCAAAGGCCAGGGCGACGGTGGCATCGTCCTTGGGGCGGCCGTCCATGAGGCCGCGCACGCGCTCGGTAAAGACTTCAGCGCCCTCGGGAATGGGCTGCGGAGGGATGAGGCTGGAGCTGGGCGAGTTCTTAGCCATCGGATTCTCCTTTCGCGGCAGGGGACCACAACGCCGTCCAATTCTATCCTGGGGCTAATCGGCCGGCAGCGCAAGTGCGGCCGCAAATTGCCGGGGGACGCGGAGGGCCGCAGAGGCGGGACGGCGAGGATGCCGTCTTCCGCCAAAACGCTGTAGACTGCCAACACGGCCCGGTGAGCTGAAGAGATGGCCAGAACCCCGCCCAAGCCGAAGCTTTTCAACGGACGCGACCACTCGTGGATGCAGTTTAACCGGCGTGTGCTTGAAGAGGCCGAGGATCCGGGGAATCCGCTGCTGGAACGCGTGAAGTTTCTGGCCATTACGGCGTCGAACCTGGATGAGTACGTGGAGGTGCGGCAGGCGGGGCTGATGCAGCGCATTGAGGACGGCTACCGGGAGCCGGGCTACGACGGGCTGCGGCCGCAGGAGTCGCTGGACGTTCTGACGGCGGATATTCACGAGTTTGTGGCGGCGCAGTACCGGTGCTGGAACCAGCACCTGCTGCCGGAGCTGCGCAAGCAGGGCATTCGCCTGCTGGAGTGGAACGAGCTGAGCGCGCACGCCCGCGACTTTGCGCAGGGCTACTTCCAGCGCGAGGTCGATCCACTGCTGACGCCGATCTCGATCGATCCGGCGCATCCGTTTCCGCGGGTGATCAACAAGGCGCTGTGTCTGGCCCTGCTGCTGCGCGCCAAGCGGCGGCGTTCGGGGCCGCAGGTGCTGGGCGTGGTGACGGTGCCGCGGGCGCTGCCGCGGTTTGTCCGGCTGCCCTGCGAGGATGGCGGTTTTGACTACCTGCTGCTACAGGACCTGATTGCGCAGAACCTGGCCGGGATGTACCGCGGCTACGAGGTGCTGAGCTGCGCGGCCTTCCGCGTGACGCGCAATTCGAATCTCTACTTCGAGGAAGAGGAATCGCGGTCGCTGCTGGAGACGATCCGCGTGGAATTGCACAACCGGCGCAAGGGCGACGCGGTGCGGCTGGAGGTGGAAACGGGCGCCGAGGCGGAGATTGTGGAACGGCTGAGGGTGAACTTCGAGCTGGATGCGAGCCAGGTGTGCCACGGCGACGGGCCGGTGAACCTGTCGCGGCTGATGTTCTTTTACGATGATGTGGCCCGGCCGGACCTGAAGTTCCAGCCTTTCACGCCCAAGCCGCTGCTGCTGAGCCGCAAATCGACGGGAATTTTCGATGAGCTGCGCCACCGGGACATTCTGCTGCATCACCCGTACGATGCCTACGATCCGGTGGTGGAGTTCGTGCGCCAGGGGGCGCTGGATCCGGCCGTAGTCACGATGAAGCAGACGCTCTACCGCACCAGCCAGGATTCGCCGATGTTTCAGGCGCTGATCGAGGCTGGCGCCACCAAGGAAGCCGTGGTGGTGGTGGAGCTGATGGCGCGATTTGACGAGGCGTCGAACATCCGCTGGGCGCGCAGCATGGAGGACGCCGGGGTGCAGGTGTTTCACGGCGTGGTGGGGCTGAAGACGCATTGCAAGCTGTCCATGCTGGTGCGCCGGGACGAGGACGGCGTGACGCGCCGCTACTGCCACCTGGGCACCGGCAACTACAACCCGGTTACGGCGCGGTTTTATACCGACCTGAGCCTGCTGACGAGCGATCCGCAGATTACCGAGCGGGTGCACATGGTCTTCAATTACCTGACGGCGCACGCCGAGATCGACGACTACCGGCCGCTGCTGGTAGCGCCGCTGACCATGGCCGAGAGCTTTCTGGGGCTGATCCGGCGCGAGACCGAACATGCGAAGGCGGGACGGCCGGCGCATATTGTGGCCAAGATGAACTCGCTGCTGGAGCCGTCGGTGATTGAGGCGCTGTATCAGGCGTCGCAGGCCGGGGTGGAGATTGACCTGATCGTGCGCGGGGTGTCGATTCTGCGGCCGGGCGTGAAGGGGCTGTCGGAGCGGATCCGGGTGCGCTCGATCGTGGGCCGGTTCCTGGAGCACTCGCGCATCTTTCACTTCGCCAACGGGGGCAACGACGAGATCTATCTGGGTTCGGCCGACTGGATGCCGCGCAACCTGTTCGAACGCTGCGAAGTGGTCTTTCCGGTGCGCGATCCGGCGGCGCTGGCGCGCATTCACGACGAGATTCTGCCGGCGTATCTGGCCGATACGGTGAAGGCGCGGCTGCAACAGGCCGATGGCAGCTATATTCGCGCCAGCAAGCCGCTTAAGGATGCCTGGCTGTTTTCCAGCCAGGATTTTCTGATTCAGTTGGCGGAAGGGAAGGCCGATCTGGAAGCCATTCCGGGTCCGGCCGGGGTGAAGGCGCGGTTGGGAAGCGCGCAGCGCAGGGCCGATGCCGCCGACTGAAGGCGATCAATCGCAGGGATAGACGATGTGCCCGGGCGGCGTGCTGCGGCTAATCCGCGCTCTCGCCCAAGGGCGCGTTGTCTGCACGCGGCAGCCCACCGCGCAGCCAGCGCGCCAGCGCCCAGCTCAGGAAGAGGCAGGCGGCGATGCTGATGCCGGCATCGGTGAGGAAGCTGCCGGTGACTCCGTCCCAGTCGTAGCCGTGGCCGTCGATGAACGCCATGTAGACGATGGGCAGGTTGGTTGCCGCCATCAACAGGCTGAAGAGCGTGGCGGCAAGGGGATTGCCGGGGCCGATGACCTCGAAGGTGATGGCGTTGCCGGTGGCGAAGGCCAGGGCCTGGAAGATGTTTTCGCCGGTATATGCCAGGCCGAAGCACCAGGGCGTGCGGGGCAGAGCGAGCAGGCTGAGCGTGAACAGGCCGCCCGCGATGCCGATGCCGAGATAAAGCGGGCGCAGACGGAAGTAGCGCGCCAGTGGCTTGAGCAGAAAGCTGCCGCCCAGTCCGGCGGCCACCGTGCCCATGCCGGCGAACATGCTGACCGTGTGCTGGCTGGCGGAAAACGCATTGCCCACGCCACCCAGGACGTTGGTGAGCGAAAACGAGGCGCAGGGAAGCAGAAACAGCGCCAGGGCAATCAGCACATCGCGCTTTTTCAGGAGCGAAGCAACCTCGGTGAAGAAGCGGCCAAAGCTTTCGCTGGCCAACTGGCGGTCGGGGCCCGGCGCGGGGACCGCCAGAAAGAGGATCATGGGCACAATCGTTGCGCCGCCCAAGATGAAGGCCGCTTCAACCGGCTGAAACCGCTGGACGATGCTGCCTGCCAGGAGAATCATGAGGCCGGCGGAGCCGGTGTTGGACACGGCAAACCAGACGCCGAGGTGGCTGTCCTGGTGTTTGTCGATGAGGCTGCCCATCCAGCCGCCAACCGCGCCCTGATAGAACGAGGAGGCCACGTTTGCGGCGATCATGACCGCCTCGACGAGGAGGGGATTGCGGTGGTCGTAGACGGTGAAGGCCAGGCCCGCGGCCGATAAGACTCCAAAGATCAGCGCATAGGTTCGGCGGCTAAAGCGCACGTCGAGCATGGGCGCGAGCAGGAAGGTCCAGAATGCGGGCGACAGGACGGCGGCCGTGATGGCGGCGATGTGGCCGCCGGGAATGCCCTGGGCCGCCAGCATCTCCGGGACGGTGACCACGGAAAAGCCGCCTACAAGCCCAAATGTTGAATTGGTCAGGCCCATGAGCCAGATTGGCGGCAGCCGGCGCGATTCGGTCATCCGGAACTCCTTGTCAAACTTACCTCGTCAAGGGGAGACGCGGGGCCTTCTTAGTCTCTTGTACCTGAAACGCGCCAGGAACTCCAAATTGGCGGGGGGTGCCGCCGGCGGGTGGGGTGATTGCAGTTTTCAGGCGCCGCGATCTCCTACAATCGTTGCTGGTATGAATTCTCCGCCCGATCTGAACCGCATTGCCGGCTTATATCCATGGATGGAAGCAGTTACGTTTGGTCCGTGGCTGTCTTGGTGCAGAGCGGGCTTTCTGGGTGAGATGGGCCATTGCCGCCGCGCGCTGGTGATTGGAGACGCGGATGGCCGGTTTACGGCCCGGCTGCTGGGCGCCAATCCGGAGGTGGAGATTGACGCGGTGGACACCAGCACGGCCATGCTGCGGGCGCTGATCCGCCGCGCCGGGCGAAACGCCGCGCGGGTGCGCGCCTATTGCGTCGATGCGCGCCTGTGGCAGCCGGCGAATCCGCCTTACGATCTTGTGGTCACGCACTTTTCCCTGGATTTGCTGACGACGGATGAAGTGCGCGCGCTGGCGGAGAAGCTGCGCGGCGTTGTGTCGCCATCGGCATTGTGGGTGGTGTCGGAGTTCGAGGTTTCGACGGGGCTCTTTGGCCGCCTGGTGGCGGGGCCGGTGGTTGCGGGACGGTACCTCGGCTTGCAGTGGCTTGCCGATCTGGCTTTCACGACGCTGCCTGATTATCGAGGTGCGCTTGGCGAGGCGGGCTTTGCGCTACAGAGGCGGCGCCGTTGGCTGGGCGGCTTGTTGTCGGGCGAGTTGTGGAGGACGGCAGAGGCGCGGAATTTGCCGCCGGCATGAAAGGATTCGTACAAATATTACGCTTTCCAAAATAGATGCAACAGCGGTGCTGCGAAAGAGTCGCGTGCCACGCTTTGTCCTGATTTAGCACGGGGATGCGCATACGGAGGTGAGCCATGATTTTCCCTCTGCCAGCCATGCCGGCAATGGCTCCAAAGGATGAAGTATGAACGCACACGCAAATTAGTTCATATTATCGAAAGTTCGCCTTGACTTCTCTCCTTTTATTCGCTAACTTCTCCGGTCAAATTCGGAGGACCGATGTATCGGGATTGCGCGGAATATCCCTCGGGTTAGGTGTATCGGTTCCCTTTTCTCTGCCAATGCTCGATGAGGTTGGTCCGTGTGTCATCGGCATGAAAGGCAAGCGAGATGCGAGCCGCGGCGTGGAGTGTGCGCCGCGTCGGCACTCAAAAGCCGGAAAGGGAGCATCCCATGAAAGCGTTGTTTCTGAGGGGCATGATGCTGATGTTGCTGGGGGCGGCGACAGCGGCCTACGCGCAGTTTTCAAGTAATCTTCAGGGGACAGTGACCGATCCATCGGGCGCGGTTATCCCTGGAGCTTCCGTAACCCTGACCAATAGCGCGACCGGAGTGTCGCAGGATACGACCACGGGACCGCAGGGCGTGTTCCGCTTTGTGAGCGTTGCGCCCGGTCCCTATAAAGTGATCACCTCGGCCACGAGCTTTGCGACTCACGAAGTCAACATCGAATTGACGACGAACCAGACGCTGAATCTGCCCGTGACGCTGAGTCTGGCTACGCAGGCGCTCACAGTGAATGTTACCGACCGGCCGCCGGTGCTCGACACCGCAGAAACGCGGACGCAATTGACGCTGGGCACGCAGAGCCTGAACTCATTGCCGTTGCCGGGGCGCAATGTGCTGGCGCTCACCAGTCTTGCTCCGGGAGTTACCGGGCTGGGCATCATCGGCTCGGGCGGCAATGGGCAGTCAAACGACAACTACGCGGCTGAGACCGAGGTGAGCGCGACCGCCAACGGGCGCAGCAGCGTGGGCAACATGTACGTGGTGGATGGACTGGACATTACCAGCGACATTACGCCCGGCGTGTTGAATCTGGTTCCCAATCCGGACACGATTCAGGAGACGACGGTGCAGGTGAACACCTACAACGTGGACTACGGGCGCAACAGCTCGATGGTCCAGGTGATGACCACCCGCTCGGGCACGGAGCATTATCACTTTCTGGCCAGCGATTACTTTACCAACGACATGATGCAGGCGGGGAGCGAGTTTTCTCACAAAATTCCCAAGTACCACTCGAACAATATCTCCGCCACTCTGGGCGGTCCGGTGCCGTTTCTCCACCAGACGTATTTCTTTACGGGGTGGGAGCCGCTGCTTGCTTTGACACAATCGACGAACTCGTCGGCGGTGTTTGAAGATCCGCAGTTCACGGCGTGGGCCAAGGCGAATTTTCCAAACGCGCTGGGCACCAAGCTGCTGGCACAGTATCCGGCGTCGAATGTTACCGGCGTAAAAGTGGCCAAGACCGCGGCGAATATCTACGGATCCAGTTGCGGGACGGCGGCGACGGCCAACATACCGTGCTCGCTCCCGGTGTTCGATCAGGGCGTATTCAACGCGACGAACACGCGCAACGCGCTGCAATACAACTTCCGCGTGGATAAGTACTTCAAGAACGACCGCATTTACGGCAACTACTACAACACAGGGCTGGATATCGGAGGGCCGTCGATTCGCGTGGGGATGGAGGGGATGCAGCACTACGGCGTGCACTCCTTCCAGGCCAACGAGACGCACACCTTCACGCCGAAGCTGCTGAACGAGGCGGGTTTCGGATTTTTGCGCATGGAAGGTCTGATCAACAAGACGGGTCCGTTTCATGTGCCGATCGTGGCGGTCAATGGATGGAATGTGAATATAGGCGTGTCAAAGGCGGATGAGAACTACGTGCAGCACCACTTCACATGGCGGGATGTGATGACCTACATCCACGGGGCTCACGAGGTGAGCTTTGGGTATGAAGGTTTCCACGGAGACAACCTGACCTATTTCGGCCCGTGGTTTTCGCAGCCGCAACTGACATTCCAGGATCCGGTGGCGCTGATTCTGGGCAATGTGTACAGCGAGACGGGCGTGGCCTTCAATCCGGTAACCGGCGAGCAGGCCGGGCTGCTGGGCGGCAGCGTGCGCGCACAGGGCACCACGTGGGGAATCTTCGGGCAGGATTCCTGGAAGGTTGGCCCGCGGGTGACGTTGAATTACGGCGTGCGCTTTGATAACTTTGGCAATCCTTCTCCGAAGGAGAACGCGACGCTCGCCAACTTTTTCTACGGCAGCGGCTCAACGATCACCGAGCAGGTGGCCAACGGCTCTGTGATCCAGATCAAGCACGCATTCAATCACGCGCTGACGGCGTTCAGCCCACGCGGCGGAGTGGCCTGGGATGTTACCGGCAAGGGCAAGTGGGTGTTACGCGGCGGTGTCGGCTTGTATCACGACTGGGTGACGCTGGGGAACGTGCAGAACGAATTTGGCAATCCTCCGGCCTCCACCACGCCGACGTTTGTTGCCGGAACCACCACGCCTCCGGTCTTTTCGCTTGGAAGCAGCGATACCTATCCGTTCGGATTCACCTACCCGGCCTTTCCGGGCTATGGGCTGAATTCTCACGGCGGGTATGCGAACTCCACGGTGCAACTGAACATCTCCGGCAACGATCCGAATCTGAGCCCATCGAACACGTACAACTACAGCGTGGCGCTAGAACACGCGCTGGGAACGAACTTTGCGGTTGCCGCCGGCTACTCGGGGTCTCACTCCAACGAGTTGTTTACCAACTTTGCCGGCCATGTCACCAACGCCTATTACGGGCTGGACATCAACAACTTCCCGGGCAGCCTGATTCAGAACGGCGGCAAGCTGGTGCGCCTGAATCCGAACTTCGGGAGCATTCGCTACACGATGAACGGGCCGACTTCGACCTACAACGCGTTTATTGTCGACTTCAGGGGCCGGTTCTGGGGCCATGGCATGATCAACGCATCGTACACGCGGTCCAGTTCCTGGGACGATGCAGGCATGTACCCGACGGTTCAATCGAACACGGGGAATTACTCGCAGTACTGGTCACCTTCGAACTGGGATGCGCCCAACCGGTATTCCATGCAATTCAGCTACGAGCTGCCGGGGTTGCGCAGCGGCATGGCGCCGCTGGGCTTGTTTGTGAATGGATGGTCACTGAACGCGGTTACGATATTGCAGAGTGGAACGCCGTTTACGGTGACCACCAGCCAGGCCTTCAAGGCGGTGCTGAATTCCTCTGGCCAGGTGATCGGCAACACCGGCGGCGATTACAACGCGGATGGCGTCAACAGCGACTATCCCAACACGCCCACCTTCGGGTACAGCATTCCCACTTCGCGATCGGCGCAGTTGAGCGGAGTCTTCAAGGTTGCCGATTTTCCGGTTCCGAGCTTCGGTCTGGAAGGAAACGAGCAGCCGAACCGGTTCCGCAATCCCGGGTACGCGAATACCGACTTTGCTCTGCTGAAGAACACGCACGTGAGCGAAAAGGCGACGCTGCAACTGAGGCTTGAAGCCTATAACCTGTTCAACCGCGCAAACCTGGGCGGCACCTCGTCGAACCTGACGAGCGGCAGCTTTGGCAAGTCAACCTCGCAGTACAACGCGCGCTTCCTGCAGATTGGCGCACGGTTCCAGTTTTAGCAGGGGCGGCGCGGCGCGCCTGTGGAAATGTTGCGCCGTGTTAACATCTTCTCTAACCGATCCGGCGGAGCCAGCGTACTGGTTCCGCCGGACGCAGCACAATGATTCTCTACCTGATGCGCCATGCCGATGCCGGCGTTTCCCGTGGCAATCCTCTTCTTGACGCCAAACGCGGCCTTGTGAAAGAGGGCAAGGAGCAGTGTATGTTGATGGCGCGGGTGCTGGCGGCGGTGAAGGCTCCCATCGACATTATTGTTTCCAGCCCGCTGAAGCGCGCGCTGCAGACGGCGCAGTTTGTGGGCACGGAGCTGGGCTTTGAAGGCAAGGTGGAGATTGCGGATGCGCTGGCACCGGAGGGCACGTACGCGGATTTTCAGGCGATGCTGGCCAGCCATGCCGGGCACGACGCTATGCTGGCCGTGGGCCACAATCCCAATCTCTTCAAGTTTCTGGGGCGGCTGATTACGGGCAACGGCGAAGCGGTGAGCGTGCGTATACGCAAGGGGTCCATTGCGCGCATCGACCTGGACAAGCACCCGGCGCGGCTGCAGTGGCTCATCGATCCGCGGACGGCGCGGTTGATCTATGCCAGCGTGACGAAGAGATCGCGGCCGAAGACCTCGCGGAAGTAATCGGCCTCCTTGCGCAGCGACCACAGCTCCAGCTCGGCTCCGGTGCGGCCCGGCTGCAACTCCAGATAAATCCGCTTGGGATAGGTCTTGACGTTGACGCGGAGCACGTCGGAGGCGCGGTCCTGGTTGAGCGCCACGGCCAGGCGCAGCAGCACTACCGCGCAATGCACATTCCTGTGCTCTTCAGGCGGAATATTGCGCAGGGCGCGGTCGCCGGGCTGAGGGCGGCTCTTGCCCATGTAGCGCGCAATGGCCGAGACGATGGTGCGCTCCACGCGCGTATAGCCGTAAAGCTCGGAACTGGAGACGATGTACTGCGTGTGGCGGTGGTGGCCCTGGTGGTTGATGAACTTGCCGGTGTCGCGCAGGAGGGCAGCAGTGGCCAGCCAGCCTTCGTACTCCGGCGGCAACTGGTGCAGCGCTTTCAACTCGCGGAAGAGTTGCACGGAGTGGTCGCGCACGGGCTCGGCCTGGCGCAGATCGACGCCGTAACGCTGGGCGGTTGCCAGCACGCTCTCCCAGCGCTCGTGCTCGAACTCGCGATGGACGGAGGCGCGCTGATCCTGGGCGGCCAGCATCTGGGCCAGAATGCCGTCGCGCAGGCCAAGCGGGGAATAGCGGAAGCCGGGCAGGCCGAAGCTTTCAAGCAGTTCCGCGTAGACCTCGGCGCCGGCGACGATGATTTCGGCGCGCCGCGGCCCGATTCCGGGGACGGTTTCGCGCTCGGGGAGGGGCATTTTGGCGAGGCGCGCGGCCAGCTTGCGCACAGCGCGTCCATCCACGAGGCCGTTCATGGCGGCGGCGCGGGCCGCGGCCGCGGATTTGGCCGCCGTTCGGCTTGCCGCTTTGCCGGTGCGGGCGGCGCTCTTGCCCGGCTTGGTGACGGCCCGGCAGGCTTCGGCGAGCGCCGCGGCCGTGCCGGAGGTGGCGATGACAAGGGAGACGCCGTCCAGATCGACTTTGCGGCGCACGCGGCGCAGCTCGCGGGTGATGAAGCGGCGCATGTGCGCCAAGCCGTCGGGCGGCGCCGGATCGGTTTGCAGAAATTCTTCAGTCAGGCGCACGGCGCCGAGCGGGAGGCTGACGGTTTCCTTGATGCGCTTGTGCTCGGAGAGCGTGATCTCGCAGCTTCCGCCGCCCAGGTCCACGAGCAGGACGCGGCCGCCAGTGCCGGGCTCGGCACTGGTGACGCCCAGGTGGATGAGCCGGCCCTCTTCCAGACCGGAGATGACTTCGAGGTTCCAGCCGGTTTCGGCGTGGACCCAGGCTTGAAAGGCGGCTGCGTTGCGGGCGTCGCGCATGGCCGAGGTGGCCACGACGCGAATGCGGTCGGCTCCATGCGCCTGGACGGCGCGCTGGAAGCGCTTGAGGGCGCGCAGGGTAGCCGCCATTGCTTCGGGCGAGATGAGGCCCGCATCGAAGACGCTGGTTCCCAGCCGCGTGACTTCGCGGTCTTCGGCCAGAGTCTTCAACTGGTGCGAAACGACCTTGGCGATCCTGAGCCTGCACGAGTTTGAACCGACATCGATGGCGGCAAATGTGGGCATGGCGGTTTTTGAGTCGGCTCCGTTCGGTGAAATGACTTTCAGCGCCAAGATACACGAGCATGCCGGGGTGGCGCTGCTATTGCCCAAGAGCCCCGGCGGTGGAGGCGAACTCCTCGTTGAGCCAACTGGTGAAGGCGGAAAATTCTTCATCGCGGCCGAGAAAGTCGCGGACCATTTCGCGGCCGGGCTTGGAACCGCCCTGTTCGAGCACCATTTTGCGATAGCGCGCGCCGGCTTCGCAGCCGAGCAGATCGGCGGGATCGAACTGGGCGAAGAAGTCGAGCGCGATGACTTTGTCGAAGGCGTAGGTGTAGTAGTTCGACGAGTAGCCGGTGAGATGGCCGAAGCTGGCGTACATGCGGTTGCCTTCGAGCCAGGTCCAGGGCTGGAGGGATTGGTAAAGTTGTCTGGTGATTGCGTCGAGGTCGATGCCGCCGGGTTCGCGGTCGTGGAGGTCGAGCGAGAGCGTGGTGTAGTAAAGCTGCGAGCGCATCCAGTCGGCGCGGCCGAAGGAGCCGGCTTTCTTCATGGCGCGAATGAGCGCGGAGGGCAGAGTTTCGCCGGTCTGGTAATGCCTGGCGAAGGCCTGCAGGAGCTTTTCGTCGCGGAAGAACTCTTCGAGCATCTGCGAGGGGACCTCGATGAAGTCGCCTTCGGTGGCGAAGCCGGAGATGCCGGCCCATTCGGTCTGTCCGCCGAGAATGGCGTGCATGAGATGGCCGAACTCGTGGAAGAAGGTGACGACATCGGAGTATTGCATCAGGCCGGGATCGCCGGGCTCGCCGCCGGGAAAGTTGCAGATGAGGGCGGCTTCGGGGAGATAGCGGCCGCGCACGCCGGTGGTGACCGGCGCGGCGGAGAACCATTTGTCCTTGCCTTCGCGGGGGTGCATGTCGAGGTAGAAGCGGCCGGCCAGACGTCCTTCTTCGAAGACCTCGTAGACCGAGACGGCGGGATGCCAGGCGGGAGCGGATGAGGGGCGGAACTCGACCTTGAAGAGCCGCGCCGCGGTGTCGAGCACGCCGGCCTCGACTTTGTCGTAAGGGAAGTAAGGGCGCACGGACTGCGAGTCGAAGTCGAAGGCATCGCGGCGGAACTGCTCGTACCAGTAGCCGCGGCTGGTGATGTCGATGGCGGTGAGGCCGGGCTGGCGGCGGCGGGCGAACTCCAGGACCTGCTGGTGCTCGCGGCGGGCGCCTTGGCGGCTGGCTTCGTCGAGTTTGGCCAGAAAGGCGCGGACGTTGGCGGCCGATTCCATCATCTGGTCGGCGGTGGCAAGATCGGCCCAACTGCGGAAGCCGAGGATGGAGGCGACTTCCTGGCGCGTGGCCAGCAGGTCGAGGAGGATCTGCTTGTTGGCCGGGTAGGCGCGGGTGTTGTAGGCCAGGAACATGCGCTCGCGGAGAGCCGCGCTGGCGGCGAAGGTCATGACCGGCTGCATGTCGGGCTGGTCGGTGGTGAGGGTGACGCGCTGCTGGCCGGTAGCTTCGTCTTTCTTTGCCGGATGGCGCGCCAGATAGTCTTCGGGCAGGCCTGCGAGTTCGCCGGGCGTGGCTTCAATGGTCTTGGCGCCCTCCTGAATGTTGCGGCTGAATTCAAGCGCGAGACGCGTGGCCTTTTCGTTGAGGGACTGGAGGTGCTCGCGGGTGGCTTCGTCCTTGTCCACGCCGGCCAGGCGGTAGCCGAGGAGAGTGCGCTCGACGAAGTGGCGCGTGGCGGGGCTGGCGCCGTCGAGATTGATGGCGGCCAAGGCGTCGTAGACGGGGCGATTGAGGCTCAAGGCGCTGGCGGCCATTGCTACGCGCTGCGCTTCAAGCTGCGCCTGATCGCGGACGGCCTTGCCGGCGGCGACGGAATTGAGAATGCCGGCCTGCGCTCCGGCCAGACTGAGGTGCTCGATGGCGGCGTCGTAAAGGCGCAGGGAGTTGGCAGGCGTACGCGGTTCTTCGACGGCGAGCAGCGCGGTCAGAGCCGCTTCATGCGCGGCGAGGCGAGCATCGACCCAGGCTGCGAGAGCCTCGGCGGATTCGGCTGCGCCGGCTTCCCAGGCGTGAATATCTTTGGTGACGGAGGTGGCGGCAACGGTATCGGCAGGCATTACGGGGATAGATCCTCCAAGCTTTAGGTTGCCACATCGGGGCGGGTTGAGGCATGGGGGACGTGGCGCACGGTGGGGTGTTATGCCGTTGGCGTTGGGAATGCGCGGGCCGGCCCAGGGAAACGATGGAGGCTTGAATCGTGGTGCGCGCATTGCGGATCTGACTAGAATTGCATGCTCTTGAGCATCCTCTCGAAGGTGGGGCTGAGCCGGTTGTAATCGTGCTCCGGAGCGACAAAGACAATGAAGATCACCGTGCCGTCCTGGCGCGGAATGGTCACCAGGCGGTCTCGCTCCTTCTGCGGCTGTCCGTTTGCATCGGGAATGGGCGAGGTCGATTCCAGGTACACGGATCGTCCGTGCGCGCCGGCAACCGTGATGGCGGCGGCTTTGCCAACTGGCTGCAGGTTGCCGCCGCTCTGCAGATTGCGCACGATGGCGTCGGTCACCTGGTCAATGGTCATCGACTTGTCCCGGGGAGTGACGGCATTGAGCACAACTCCGTAGCCAACGCCGCCGGCCACAACTGCGGCGCGTGGAGCAATGATGAGGGATTGGCCCTGCTGCTGCGGGGCGGTTACGGGCCAGTTCCCGGGGCGAACCATTTTGATGAGGCCGAGATCGGTGAATGCGAAGGAGGAGCTTGGCGCGACATCATTCCAAGGGACGCGGCCGGCTGCGCTGCCGCCGGCTTGCGATGCCGGGGAGATGGCCAAGCCCGGCGGAGGGGTCAGGACGGCGCCGTTCCTCTTGTTGAGAGCGTTCCACTGGCCGGTTTTCGCGCCCTGGGCGATTTCATTGGCTGTGTAGGTTTTGACGGTGAGAGCCTGCTGGCGCGCCTCGTTGAAGGCGGCGTTGCCGGTGCTGTAATTGACCGCCGGCCAACTCCGGATTTCTTTTTGAATGGCCGCTTCGCGGTTGCCGGGGTTGGGGTGGTCACTGAGGAACTGCGGGCCGGTGCTGCCTTGCGCCTCCAGCTTCTGGAAGAAATCGGCCATGGCCTGGGGGTTATAGCGGGCGCGATAGAGGATGATTGCACCGACATCATCGGCCTGCGCTTCATCGCCTCTTGAGTACTTGAGCATCACCATTCCGGCGCCGATCTTGATGCCGGCCTGTCCAAGAGAACCCAGCGCGCCTGCCCGGTCGCCGAGGATGGCTCCGGCCAGACCGGCCAGTCCCTGCGTGAGCTGCGCCTTTTGCATCTGCTTGGCCGAGTGCTGCATGTAAACATGCGCCATCTCGTGCGCCATGACGCCAGCCAACTCGGCCTCGTTCGAGGCGGCGGTGATGGTGCCGACATTGATGAACATTTCGCCGCCCGGGAGGGCAAAGGCATTGATCTCCTTTTGCGCCACCACGTGGAATTGAAACGGCCAGGAGTTTGCAGCAGGGATGGTGGCAACCAGCCGCTGTCCAATCTGGCGGACGTATTGCGTCTCGGGGCTGCTGTCCGGCAGGATGGGCATCTGCTTGTAGATTTCCGCCGCGGCCTGAAAGCCAATCTGTTGCTGCTGCTGGCGGGTCAGCATGGTGCTGCCGGGATTGGGAAGCTGCGGCTGCCTGGCCTGCGGCAAAGACGGACGAGCGAACGCTAGCGAAAATGCCAGTCCGATGAGTGCGATGAGCCTGACGGGTGAGCGACGCGTGGGAAATGTCATGGCAGCTCTCCTGGAATCGACATGGGACTCGAAATTGGGCTCGGACTCAAGCAACGCAGCCACCTTGTGCCCCGCCGGCTGATGCGCGCAGCGCGAGATTCTTCCCGCAGCATTGCGGATCGTTGCGCGTCTTCGCAGGCGGCTTTGAGTGCCGTTCATTCATCCGCGGCGGTTTACGCGCCGGCTCGCAATGGAAAGAACGACAGCAACTCTGCTACTCAACGGTTGTCCGTTGCGCGGGCTCGGCGGCAGGCATCACGGTAAGAGGAGCCTGCAACTCAAATTCCAAGCGGGTTTCAGCGGGCAGCTTGATTTGCTGGCCCTTGGTTAACGCCTGCACACCGGTGCCGGCTCCCGCGCCTGCCGCGGCGCCGACCGCCGCGCCTTTTCCGCCACCGGCGATTGCCCCAATCAGGGCGCCGACCGCCGCGCCGCCTCCGACTACCTCTGCGGTCCGCTTGCCGCGCGAAGCCCCTTGCTGGGTGAATTCGCCCGTTTGCAAATCGTAAGATCTGACGCCGACGCTAATGGTGCTCAGGACCAGCACCACGGAAGAGCTGCCCTTGAAGCGCCCGGCGCTCTTTGCAGACACCAGCCGCGCGGTGGCCTCCGCATTTTTGGGGATCACGGTTTTGTTCTGAATCACGATGGGCGAGTCGAGCGTGGCGCGGAAACTGTCGCCTTCCTTGTTCTTTGCGGTGTCGACCGGATCAATGAGCCGAACCGTGAGCCGGGTACCTGCCGGGATGGTGACCAGAGCGGGAACGGGCTGGGCCGGCGGAGGGGCGACTGCCTGAACCGGAGGCGGGACAGGCTCGACGCGCGCTACCGGAGCGGCGGGTGCAGGCGCCGGGACGGTTGCACGCGGTGTCCGTGGCCGGGTTGGGGCTCTGGCGGTCTGCGGTCTGGATTGGGGGATCTGCGCTTCGCTGACCACCGGCGCGGGCTGAGGCGCGGCGGCGACGGCGACCTGCAGATTATTGATTACGTTCTTGACGCCCTTCACCTGGCGGGCATCGTTTTCAGCGCTGATGCGCGCGGTATCGGTTGCGACGTTGCCGGAGAGGACAACGACTCCGCTGCTGGATTGAACGGTGATTGGCGTGGCGGAGAGCGCGGCGTCCTGATGAACTTTAGCCTGCACGTCAGCGGTGATTGCGGCATCGCTGCGCGAACGCGAGCAGGAGACCAATCCGGCAATTGCCAACAGCATTGACGCGATGATGACCAAACTCTTTTTCATAGGAACTCCAATGCGGTGAGTCGTGATGGCGGCTTTTTGAATTGGGGTTGTTGATGAGAGGAATGGAATGCCGTCAGGGCCGGGCGGGAGGGTTGCAGGGAATGCTCCCTGACGTGAGAGGACGCACGCTGAGATATGCGAGTAACGGGGAAGGCCCGCTGCCACACGTACACCAGCGGTTTTTGGCCCGGGACGGCCAACTCTTCACCTTCAAGCGTTCCTGATGCTCTGAACGCACGATTATGACACCAATAAACAAGTTGAGTGTCTGTGACCTTCGACACTTGGACGCCGGCGCGGTTGGGGCTTTGACGCCGCGTTTGTCCGCATCGGACACTGGTAAGAGAGATGGTTGCGCTAATGGAGACAGGGCTTTGCGCCGGATTGAGCGCGGCGGGCGCGGCGGGGCTGGCGGCGGGCGGCTTTGCTTATGCGTCGCTGTGGCCGGCCTCGCGGCTTTTCGGGGCGGGGCTGGTGGCGCCGGCGCGGCCGGGCGAGCTGGCGCTGACCTTTGATGACGGGCCCAATCCGGCGTGGACGCCGCGGCTGCTGGACCTGCTGGCGGCGGCCGGGGCGCGCGCGACGTTTTTCATGATGGGGAGCCGCGCGGCGGCAGAGCCGGAGCTGGTGCGGCGGGTTGTAGCGGGCGGAAATCTGATCGGGAATCACACCTGGAGCCACCCGAACCTGTCGCGAAGCTCCGCAAAGCGGATTCGCGAGGAACTGAAGCGGACACAGGAGACGCTGGAAGAGATCACGGGTGCGCCAGCGCGGTTTTTCCGGCCGCCGTTCGGGGCGCGGCGGCCAGCGGTGTTTCGCATTGCGCGGGAACTGGGATTGGAGCCGGTGCTGTGGAACGCCATGACCTCGGACTGGAGACAGCGCTCGGCGGAGCGGATCGCAGAGAGGATTGCCGGGCAAATCGAGCGGCTTGAGCGACGCGGCCGGGCGGCCAATATCGTGCTGCATGACGGCAATCACCTAGAACGAAGCGGGGATCGGGAGCCGTCGGTTACGGCGGCCGGGCTGCTGCTGAAACGGTTCAGGGAGACACATCGCTTTGTGACGCTCGATGCGTGGATGGTTGATGGCGACGAGCGCCGCGGCGGCTGAAGCCCGGAATTGCAGGTTGCGTCGCTACAGGGGACGCCCTCATCGCGGTTTGAGCGGTCATCGAGACCGGGCACCTTTCGGACGATTGATTATGAATTGCTGCCATGACCGCTGATCCGGCTGGTAGGATGGGTGGCATGCGCCCGTATTTCACCTGCAAGACAATCTTTGCGGCGCCCTTGGTTGCCGCACTTCTAATTGCCAGTCCGGGGTTGCTGCGTGCCGCGCAGGCTCAGACGACCGGCAGTGTCAGTCCGGCGGTTCGCGCCCATATTGAAGAGGTGTTGAACGGCTTGCACAACGGAGTGTATGTGGACCAGGTGGAGGTTTCGCCGGACGGCAAGCGGATTGCCTGGACGCAGAATCTGGCGCAAGGGCTGGAGATTCTGGTGGCGCCGCTGGGCGACCTGGCGAAGAGCCAGGTTGTGACCGCCGGGCAGACCGGGGAGAGCTGCAGTGAGGGCGAGGTGAGCTGGGCGCCCGACTCCAAGGCCATTGCTTTTCTCTCCGATTGTGCGCATCCCAGGCGGCAGGCCGATGTGTACATCTCCGACCTGAACGGGAAGCCGGCGCGCCGGCTCACGAGGCTGACGGGGTTTGTGCAGGCGCCTGCATTTTCGCCGGACGGGAAAGAGATCGCATTTCTGTATGTGCAGGGCTCGATGCGGCCGGCGGGGGCGCTGGCGGCGCAGAATCCGCGGGTGGGCGTGATCGGCGAAGGGCATGAGGCGGTGCAGCGGATCGCCATGACGCAGGCCGATGCGCCGGGGCCGGCGGCTCCGACGTATATTTCGCCCGCCGGGCTTCACGTGTACGAGTTCGACTGGTCGGCGGATTCGCGATCGGTGGCTTATGTTGCCGCCAATCCGCCGGGCGAGGATCACTGGTGGACGGCGAGGCTTTATACACAGGAGCTGGGCGCGGCGCCGCGGATGATTCTCGATCCGGCCAGGGTGGCGGGGCCGCTGCACGGGCTGCAGATTGCGGTGCCGCGCTGGTCGCCGGACGGGAAGAGCATTGCGTTCATCGGCGGGCTGATGAGCGACCAGGGGGTGACGGGCGGCGACGTGTGGATGGTGCCGGCCAAAGGCGGGCAGCCGCGCGATTTGACGCCGGGATGGCATGTGACGCCGGCCTGGGTGACCTGGGATGGCAACGGGCACCTATTGATGGACGAGATTGCCGGGGGAAGCTGCCGGCTGGTGCGGCTGACGCTGCACGGCAGCCTTAGCCGCGGGGATCTGTCGGCCAGGGCAGGGAAGCCGGTGTTCAGTTTTCCGGGGACCATCGGCGATGGGCGGATGGAGCTGAGCCTGTCGGCGACCGCGAACCGTTCGCTGTTCGTCTTTGCCGGCACCAGCCTGAACCTGCCGATGGAGATTTATACGGCCCGGCCCGGGCAGCAGGCATCTGCTGCGGGCGGCGGGCTGCCGGGGATGACGCAGATTTCGCATTTCAACGACGGGGTGAAACGGGGCTGGGGCAGATCGGTGTCTGTGACGTGGACCGACCAGGGGTTTCACGTACAGGGGTGGCTTACGCTGCCGGTGGACTACAACCCGGCGAAGAAATATGCGCTGATAGTGGAGGTGCATGGCGGGCCGGCGGCGGCGGTGCTGGGGCATTGGGGCGCGGGCGGACTGCTGAGCCCGGTGGCGTTTTCGGCGCTCGGCTACTTTGTGCTGCAGCCCAATCCGCGGGGCAGCTTTGGGCAGGGCGAGGCGTTTACCGAGGCCAACCGCAAGGACTTCGGCCATGGGGATCTGCGCGACATTCTGGCGGGCGTGACCGCGGTGGAGGCAAAGTATCCGATCGATCCGCGGCGGGTGGGGCTTACGGGGTGGAGCTATGGGGGATTCATGAGCATGTTTGCGACCACGCAGACGCAGCGGTTCCGGGCGGCGGTGGCGGGGGCGGGGATCTCGGACTGGCTGAGCTATTACGGGGAAAACTCCATCGACCAGTGGATGATTCCGTATTTTGGCGCGTCGGTGTATGACGATCCGGCGGTGTACGCGAAGAGCTCGGCGATCAACTTCATCAAGCAGGAGCACACGCCGACGCTGGTGCTGGTGGGCCAACGCGACGGGGAGTGTCCGGCGCCGCAGTCGTTCGAGTTCTGGCATGCGCTGCGCGATCTGGGCGTGCCGACGGAGCTGGTGGTTTATCCCAATCAGGGGCATGGCCTTGCGGACCCGGCGGACCGGCACGACGTGATGGTGAGGGCGGCGGAGTGGTTTGCGCGGTATATGCCGGCTGGTTCCTAGCGCCTGCTGGCGGCTTGCGGCAGAAGTTAAAATTCCCGAGTTGCGAACTCTGAGCGGCTTGCACAGCCGCGCTCATTTTGAGCCACTTATGGCATGAGTCGAGTCGCGGCCCTGCAGAACCAGACTTTCACGGCGGGCTGCTTTCCATCTGTCTTTAGGACAGTCTATGGGAGCAGGGAATCGTAGATGTAGCCGTTGTGCCGGAATGGACCCCGTCCTGATACACTGCTTTTTTGGAGACATCAGGCGGAACTATTTCTAGCTGGCTGCAGCACGGACCTGTGCGGCGTTAATTCAACTTCTCTGACGGAGTGGGACAGACCGTTCCGCAGTTCGAGCAGGCGGGGCGGGGAGGATTCATGCGGCGGTTTTTGACGCTCATTTGTATGTTGGGCCTGACGATTCCAGCCGGGCTTTCCATCACCGGATGCACACGCAATCCGGCCGCGAAGTATTGCCCCGTTACCTCGGGCTATGGCGAACCGGTCACGGCGATCACATCGATTATCGAGCAGCCGGAAATTGGCGGCATTTCGCTTGCCTACGGGCAAACGGAGCAGGCAGATCAGCCGACAGCTTATACCTGCCAGGGGAGCACCGCCATTGTGAACGCGAATGCATTTACCTATGGCACCACCAATAACCAACTGGTGGATATTTCGCCCACCGGCGATATTTGCGCCGGCACGTGGAACCGCAACACCGGCGGCGGCATTCCCGACTATACGATCTGCAACCCTCCCAACCCCGCGCCCTCTACAGGCGGATTGCCCTACAGCGTTGGCTATATTTCGGCATCGGCCCATTCGGTGACCTCAAACCCGGTGGCGGTATATGTGCATGCTCCAATCACATCCGTGAAGCTGGTGGGTCCATCCTCGTGTTTATCGCAGGGCAATGTTGCGAATCTTGATGCCCAGGCGTGTTATGGCGGGGCGAATAACAAGCAATATCTGCTGTGCGCTCCGTCTTCTGTCACCCAAGCGTCATCGCCCGACCTGGCTTGTCCGCTGGCGCCGGGGGTGCAACTGAACCAGATCAAGGACTGCGTAAATGTTCTCGGCACGCTCAGCTTCTCTGTGAGCAATCAAATCGTGGCCCAGATCAACAGCACCAATAACCAGATCACCGCCGAGTACCCTGGCACAACCAACGTTACAGCGTCCATTGCCGGGTCAGGCTCATCGGCGGGCTACTTTTCGACGTGCCCGCCGGCCTCGATCAAGGTGGCGCTGGCCAACGGCTCGACGAGCGGCACTGTTACGCAGGGCGTGCCGCAGAACCTGACCACGACCGTAAAGGATACGAACGGCAACACGATCACGGGCCTGACCCTGGACTACCAGTCGACCAACCCGATTGACCTCACCGTCAATAACAAGGGCGTTGTTACCACGAACTTCCCGGGTGCGGGTTCGGTGACGGCAATTTGCCAGCCGCCGGAGTGTGATCCGGCGCCGATTAACGTGGTTGGGTTGAACGGCACGGGCACGTCCATCGCTTCCAACCCGGTGGTGATGAATACGCCGGGCACGGCCAGCGATTTTGTGTGGTTTGCGGCTCCCAACGAGTCAGAGTACTTTGTGCCCTACGAATTGCTGACCCACTCTCTGGGCTCGACGGTGCGCCTGCCATATGTGCCCAACTCGATGGTGATGGACGAGGGGGGCACGGATCTGTACTTCGGGTCGCAGCACGAGCTGATGGTCTACGACACCCTCACCGATTTAATTACCAAGCAGGATGTCAATACGCCGGGCGTGGTTCTGGCGGTGGCGCCGAACAATTCGCTGGTTCTGATCAACGATCAGATCCGGCAGCTGTTCTACATCTACAACACGACGAGCGGCAGTTACTTTACCTTCCCCGGCGTGGGCGTGGCGGCGCAGTGGACGCCTGACTCGAAGACTCTGTATATCGTTGACAGCACATCGGCGAACAACGCGGCCGAGGGCATCACGGGTCACACCAACACGCTCTATGTCTATAACGACTTCACCGGCTGGACCACGCACAACCTCAGCTCGTCCAACGGGGCGCTAGCGATCACGGTGCCGAGCGTGGGCGCGTATCTGAGCGGGGCCTTCACGGTGGCGCACACCTGGTGCCCGAGCGGCACGGTGGGCAACAACGCAACCGTGACCTACTATCCACAGGGCGACGAACTGCCTGACACGCCGACCGACATTCTGGCTGCGACCAGCGGTGGTCATCACATTCTGGGCGCTTATCTGGGCTCCAACGGAACGACGCTGGATGACATCGGGGTGACGATTCCGACGACGGGCTGCTCGGTGACTACGACGGGCACGGGCGCGAGCCAGGTTCAAACCATGAATCCGCTGACGATTTCGAGCGCTGCGCGGTCGGAAGCGATTCCGGGGATCTTCCCGACGTCATTGAATCAGATTGTGACGTCGCCGATTTCCGACCTGTCCTTCCTGACCTATAACGGGTCGACGCCGGGTGCGCTTCTGCCGTTTTATCTTCCGAACAGCAGCGGAACGATGCCCCCGCCCGGATTTGTGCAACTGAGTGGCGGCACGGCGGTGACGGCGCCGGTGGCGGGAGCATTCAGTCCTGACGATACGAAGTTCTTTGTTTCCACGGCGGGCGACAACAAGATTCACATTCTCAGTATTCCCAAGAATGTAAGCATCACGAATCCGCCGACGGATAGCTTGCAGATTTCTCCCAATCTGCCGGCGTGCACTCCGCCTTCAGCCGGCGGCGTGGACGCGTACTGCACGTATACCGGCACGTCACCGACGGTGCCGGCGACGGTGATTGCCGTGGCGCCGCGCTCGACGACGTAAGCGGCGAGGAATGAAGTAGCGCGAGAAAAGGCCGGCTGCCCGCCGGCCTTTTTGCGCCGGGGCACACGATAGAATCAATTCATGATTAAAGGAATTTCCTTCCTGCGTTCCGCCGGAAGCGCTGTGGCCTTTGACCGTCTGGGGCGGTTTTTCTCGGCACTGGGCTTTGCGCCGGGCAAGGGATGGAATGAAGAAGGCAGCCTCACGGGCGGTGAAGCGCCGCGGCCGGCGACGGAGTTCAGCCGTGGCGCGTCGTTTCTGGCTCCATTGGGGAACCTGGAATTTGTGGAGGGGCGTTTTCCCGCGCCGGCCGATGTGCTGGTGGAAGTGACGGCGCTGGATGCCGTGCACCAGGCTGCCGAAGCCTGGCTGCGCGCCGAGGGCGGCGAGGAAGCCGCGGGGCGCCTGGGGGCGATCACCGAGACGCATTGGAAGTCGCGGATGTTTAGCGTGGAGCCGGAGCCGGGGTTTGTTTTCGGCTTCTGGGCGTGGACCGACCCGGTGAAGGGCAAGCCGGTGGCTCTGGACGGCGATCTCTCCGCGGCAGGCATGAAGTTTGGCGTGGTTGTGGCGCGCTGGAACGCGGTGATTACCGACCGGCTGCTGGACGGAGCGCTGGATGCGCTGTTGCGCAGCGGTGCCAGCCGCGCCGCTATCGAGGTTGTGCGCGTACCGGGCGCGTGGGAGATTCCCGCCGCGGCACGGGCGCTGGCCAATGCCGGCAAGGTGGATGCAATTGTGACGCTGGGCTGTTTGCTGCGCGGCGAGACGGCGCACTACGAGGCGATTTACAACGAGGTGGCGCGCGGCATCGGCCAGTCGCAGCAGGAAACCGGGGTTCCGCACAGCTTCGGCGTGCTTACCTGCGAGACGCTGGAGCAGGCGCTGGACAGGGCTGGAGTGAAGGCGGGCAACAAGGGTTTTGAGGCGGCGGCGGCGGCCATCGAAATGGTGAGCTTGCGCCGCAAGCTGGACAAAGGCGGCACGGTTTGAGCTCAGGACCCCGTCGCAAATCGCGCGAGTTGGCCATGCAGATGTTGTTTCAGGCCGACGTGGGCAGACAAGCGCCCGACGAGGTGCGCGCCACCTTCTGGAAGGCCGGCGACCCGGTGGAACCGGAGGTGCGCGGCTTTGCCGAAGACCTGTTTCGCGCCGCTGTGGCGCATCGCGAAGAGATCGATGCGCTGATCGTGGCGCACTCGCAGCACTGGCGGCTGGAGCGCATGGCCGCGGTGGACCGCAATCTGCTGCGCATGGCGGTGGGCGAGATGCTGGCCTTCAAGGGCACGCCGTTTCCCATCGTCATCAACGAGGCGCTGGAGATCGGGCGCCGCTACTCGGCGCCGGAGTCGATTACATTTCTGAACGGGGTGCTTGATTCGATCGCCCGCAGCCTGATCGGCAAGTAGGCAGGGATCAGGCTGCCAGTTTCCAGCCGGCGCGGCGGGCGCGGCGGAGCGTGCGCGGGGAAAGCGGCACGTGCGGAGCGCGGGCGGCCAGTCCGATCCAGAGGCTGGCTACCGGCCGGGCTCCCAGCATCATGGCGGCATTGCGCAGCGCGCGCGGTGCTCCGGTGGCGAAGGGGATCAGGAAGGCGGGCACAGCCGCGGAAGTCACCAGCAGCGCTTTGCGGGGCCGCGACTTGCTGCGCAGGCGGGGCGAATTTTGTCCCCACGGCCAGTAGCCGAAACCGACCAGACGTTCCAGAAAGCGGCGGAAGATTGCCGTAACGTTGTAAAAGTTTACAGGCGCGGCCAGGACGATGGCGTCAGCGTTGCCGATTGCGTTGAGGATCGGCTCCAGATCGTCGGGCTGGGCGCACTTACCGCGCTCCTCGCCGGCTGCCTGCATGCATTCGCGGCAGTTGCGGCAGAACTCGATGTGCTGCTCGGTGAGGTAGACCGTTTCCGTGTCCGCGCCCCGCTCGCGAGCGGCTTCCAGGACCGCCTTTACGGTGTTGTCGATGGCGCCATCCTTACGGTAGCTGCCTACGATTGCCACGACTTTTCTGCTCATGGCGGGCCTCCGGTGTGCAGGGGATAGATTGCACCGGACGGAGCGTGGGCGCTGTGACCGGGTTCACGGAGCGGGGTGCGGAAATTGGCCACCCTGCTATGCTGTGGAGATGAATCCCCTTATTCGCAACGGCGCAGTGGCGGCAATCGCCTTGCTGGTTTTCGGGTCTGCTGTTGCCTGCCACAAGGAGGAGCAGGCCGTCGAAGGCGTGACGCGAAGCGCAGTGAAGGCCGAGCACCGGGCACAGGCGCAGGCGAGTGAGCGCGACCGGGAACAGGCCAAACTTGCGCGCATTCCCGTGCCTACCAAGAGCCTGTACGTGAATGTGCACGACGCCCGGAAGTGGCAGAATCCCTTTCTTACGGTAGGCGTGAAGACGCTGGATCTTCGCATTGAGGTTCCCAATGCGGGCAAGAACGGACCGGGAAAGGGAACCGCGCCGCGCGCGCGCCGGCAGGATCTTGAAGTGAGCCTCAAGGAGCTGGGCAAGGCCGTGGCGGCGATTCCTCCGGAGGAGTGGCCCTATGGCCGCGTTATTGCGGTGGCGGAGTCGCCGAAGGCCAGCCGCAAAGAGATGCCAGAGGTGCGCCGGAATGTCGAAGCCGTGATCAACGAGCTGAACGACCTGGGCGTGGTGGTGGAAGAGTGGCCCTCGCAGTAGTGTTGTTTCTCTGGAAATTGGTGGTGGTCTAACTGCCTGCGCCAATAGTCAAAGCTGCGGGAAGCCTGACTTTCAGCGGCTAAAGCCGTACTTACAATAAGTCACTTACAGGCCAGCGAAGGCCGGCTCCCCCCTAAAAGCTGGACTTTAACGGCAGGTTAACCGGAATGCGGTACAGGACGCAGAACTGGCTCAGGTTAACGCGCATGCACAGGGATAAACACGCTATTATTTCCGGCGTGACTACATCGTCATTGTTCCCCATCCTGACGGGCCAGCCTCCACTGGAACACGAAAGCTTTAGTGCCCACCGCGAACTGGAGCAGCGGTTGAAGGCCGTGCTGCGTGGGGAGGTGTGCTTCGACATGGGTTCGCGCGCGCTATATGCCGCGGACGCCTCGAACTACCGCCAACTTCCCGTGGGCGTGATTTTGCCGCGCGATGCGGCCGACGTGGAGGCGGCGCTGGAGGCCTGCCGGGCGACGGGAGCGGCCGTGCTGGCGCGCGGCGCAGGAACCAGCCTTGCCGGCCAGTGCGCCAACGTAGCGGTGGTCTTCGACTACTCGCGTTATATGAACGCGATTGAGTCCATCGATCCGGAGGCCAGGCTGGCACGGGTGCAACCGGGCGTTGTGCTGGACCGGCTGCGTGAGGCCGCCGAGGCTTTTCACCTTACCTATGGACCCGATCCGGCCACGCACAGCCGCTGCACGCTGGGCGGGATGATGGGCAACAACAGTTGCGGCGTGCACGGGCTGATGGCGGGCAAAGTGGTGGACAACGTGGAGTCGATGGACATCGTACTCTACGACGGCACGCGCATGACGGTGGGCCCGACCAGCCCGGAGCAGCTTGAAGCGCTGATCCGCGGCGGCGGGCGCGTGGGGGGAATTTACGCCGGACTCAAGCGGCTGCGCGAGCGCTATGCGGGGCTGATCCGCGAAAAGTTTCCGCGCATTCCGCGGCGCGTTTCGGGCTACAACCTGGACGAGTTGCTGGACGAGAGCAGTTTTAACGTGGCACGGGCGCTGGTGGGCTCCGAGGGCACTTGCGTAAATATCGTATCTGCCACGCTGAACCTGATCGCCAGCCCGCCGCACCGGGTGCTGGTGGTGCTGGCGTTTCCTGATGCTTTTCAGGCCGCGGACGCCGTGATGCAGACGCTGGAGCACGGCCCCATCGGGCTGGAGGGCTTCGACGGGATGCTGGTCGACTTCATGCGCAAGAAGAAGCTGAGACTGGAGGACGTGGCGCTGCTACCGCCGGGCGGAGGCTTTCTGCTGGTGGAAATGGGGGCCTGGGATGCGGCCGAGGCGCAGGCCAAGGCGGAAAAGCTGGCGCAGGAAGCGCCGTCGTGGCCGGGCACGCCGACTGCGCATGTCTATTCTTCGGCCGACGCGGCGCGCATCTGGCATGTCCGGGAGTCGGCGCTGGGCGTGAGCGTGTTTGTGCCCGGGGAACCGAACGGCTTTGAAGGCTGGGAAGATGCCGGCGTTCCTCCGGCAAAGCTTGGAGCGTATCTGCGCGAGCTGACCGCGCTGATGACCGAATTTGGCTACCGCAGCCCGATCTACGGTCATTACGGGCAGGGATGCGCGCACCTGCGGATCAACTTCGACCTGAAGACCGTGGAGGGGCGGCGCAAGTTCCGCGCGTTTATCGACCGGGCTGCCGACCTGGTGCTGCGATTCGGCGGGTCGATCTCCGGCGAGCATGGGGACGGGCAGGCGCGGGCGGCGCTGCTGCCGAAGATGTTTGGGCCGGAGCTGGTGGAGGCGTTCCGCGAGTTCAAGGCGCTGTGGGATCCGGATAATCGCATGAATCCTGGCAAGCTGGCGGACGCGGTGCGTGTGTACGACCCGATTGAGAATATTCGGGACCGTTTGGAGATCGAGGGCGAACCGGCTCCGGCAGAACCGGAAAAACACTTTGCATTTACCGCCGATCACGGCTCGCTGGAAGCTGCCGCCGAGCGCTGCGTGGGGGTGGGTGCGTGCCGCAACACCAAGGGCGGCGTGATGTGCCCGAGCTACCGCGCCACGGGCGAAGAACAGCACTCGACACGCGGCCGGGCGCGCCTGCTGTGGGAGATGATGGCCGGAGCGCTGCGCGAGGAGGGATTCCAGAGCGAGGCGGTGCATGAGGCACTGTCGCTGTGTCTGAGCTGCAAGGCGTGCAAGTCGGAGTGCCCCGTCGAGGTGGATATGGCCACCTACAAGGCAGAGTTTCTGGCGCAGCACTACAAAGGGCGCCGGCACCCGCTGCAGCATTACGTTTTCGGCTATGCCGACCGGCTGGCGCGGTGGGGTTCGGTAGTCCCGGCGCTGACCAATGCGCTGCTGACGGCGCCATTGACCAGCTCGCTGGTGAAGCGCATGACAGGCGTGGCGCAGGAGCGGGAGCTGCCGCAACTGGCGGCGAAGAGCTATCAGAAAGGGAGAAGAGCAGCTTCGCAAGCGGGCAACGGCGGCGAGGGCTCTTCCCGGGTGGTGCTGTGGCCGGATACGTGGAACAACTACTATTACCCCCGGAGCCTGGCTGCGGCCGAGCTGGTGCTGAACGAGGCGGGCTTTGAGGTGGAAGTGCCGCAGGGGCACATCTGCTGCGGGCGGCCGCTTTACGATTTTGGGCTGCTGGATGCGGCGCGGAGCTACCTGGCCCGGGTGCTGGAACAGATGGCGCCGCAGATCGAGGCGGGACGGCCGTTCATCTTCCTGGAGCCGAGCTGCGCCAGCGTCTTCAAGGACGAGCTTCTGCAGATATTTCCCGACGACTCGCGCGCGCGGCGGCTGAGCGGGCAGGTGTGGCTGCTGGCTGATTGGCTGTCCAGCAAGGCTCCGGGTGTATTTGCGGGCCGGCTGAATGGGGCACAGGTTCTGGTGCACGGCCACTGCCATCACAAGGCGGTTTTTGGCGGGACCAAGAGCGAGGTTGCCGTGCTGCGCGAGGCGGGCGCAGCGGTGGAGCCGATTCAGACCGGCTGCTGCGGCATGGCAGGGCCGTTTGGGTTTGAGGCGGACAAGTTCGAAGTCTCCAGGACCATTGCCAACGACGGGTTGCTTCCGGCCGTGGAATCGGCCGGGCCGATGACCATTGTTGTGGCCGACGGATTCAGTTGCCGCGAACAGATTGCGCAACTGGGCAACCGCAGTGCGATGCACTTTGCCGAAGTGCTGGCGCGCACCTGCGGGTGCAATGGATGATCCCCGAGTCCGCAAATCGGCGATTGCGTGTGGTTTGAAAGCGGCATTTTGAGCGACAATGGAGAAGCGCGGGAACAGCGTAGCGGCAGTTTCCGGCTTCTTCCTCGCGCCGAATGAGGCGGGATTGGCTCCGGGCCCGTTCCAAGTGAGATATGTGCCGGGGCGAATCATATGTTGTTGAAAACGGTTGATTTGCGGGCTACGGCAATTTTTGCTACGCTCAGGCATTCTTCAAGGGAAACGAGAGGAGAATTACATCATGGCAGAAGAAACGAAATCATATGGAATGGCTTGGTTTCTGGCCGGATTGGGTGTCGGCGCCCTGGTGGGGATCCTGTATGCCCCCAAGAGCGGCCGTGAAACCCGGGACGACCTGTTGAGCGGAGCGCAGGACAGCAGGGAGTACCTGCGCAAGCGGACGCGGCAGGCTGCCGATGAGGTCAGCGCCATGGTCGACAAGAGCAAGGAACGCATGAACGAGTACGTGGAACGCGGGCGCGAGGCCGTGGACCGCGGCAGAGCGCAGTGGGAGGAGTTTGTGGAGCGGGGCAAGACGTTTGTTTCCGATCAGACAAACCGGGTCTCCGCGGCAGTGGATGCCGGACGCGAGGCCTACCGGACGACGGTTGAACCCCCGCCACCGGGAGAGCCGAAGGGGATCTGAGCCGAGGCTCAGATCTGCCTGCCGGGAAGCCAGGAATTTTCCCTTCGATCTAATCCGCGCCCGGGACGCGAAAGGCGAGCGGTGTTCGCGCCCCGGGCCGCGTGCATAAATGCTTCCTGCGGCACGGCAAGGGCAGTGCGGGAAGGGAAGCGGGTTTTGCAGCCCGTTATGTGAGAACGGTCCATGTCAAGCTTCAATGTGCAACTCGTGCAGATTGTGGTCCTGGCGCTGGTCGCGCTGGCTGTGGTGCTGCAGGTGATTCTGGTGATCGCGATCTTCGTCAGCCTGGGCAAAGTCACCAAGGCGATCAAGGAAGAGATTGCGGACATGCGCGCTTCCATCATGCCGATTGTGTTCGATACGCGCGAGCTGATGACGAAGGTGACGCCGAAGATTGAAGCCACGGTGGAGGACCTGGCCGCGGTTGCGCACGGTCTGCGCACGCAGTCGCAGGATCTGGAATCGACGAGCACGGAGATTCTGGAGCGGCTGCGCCATCAGTCGGTTCGTTTGGACAGCATTCTGTCGGGCTTGCTCGATGCGCTTGACCGGGCCGGCGTTGCGGTGACCGACGCGGTGGGAAGGCCGATTCGCCAGATCTCGGGGATCCTGGCTTCGGTCAAGGCGGTGGTTGAGTCACTGCGCAGCGTGGGGTCTGCGCCGCGCCCGGAGCGCAGCGGCCGCGACGGGGATATGTTCGTTTAGAAAAATTCAGGCGAATGGCCGCCGGGCGGAGCAAGATCTTCGCAGTAGCTGCGCAGGATGAGTGGGGCCCGCAGCAGAGCCGGCTTACTCCACCTTTTTGGGGGAATGAGTATGCGCGTCTACGATCCCGCCGATCATGCATATTCCGACATGTACAAACTGATGATCGGGATGATAGTTCCGCGGCCGATTGCCTTTGTTTCCACGGTGAATGAAGCCGGGGTGAGGAATCTTGCTCCCTTCAGCTACTTCACGGCGTGCAGCTCGAATCCGCCGGTGGTGTGTTTCTGCGCGGCGGTGCGGCGCGGTGCGGAGCCGCGGAAGGACACGTTGAAGAATATTGCCGCCACGGGCGAGTTTGTGGTGAATATTGTTTCGGAAGAGATCGCCTGGCAGATGAACACGAGTTCGGCTGAGGTGCCGCCGGAGGTGGACGAGTTTGAGATGGCGGGACTGACGCCGGTGGCCAGCGACCTGGTGAAACCTTGGCGGGTGGCCGAGAGCAAGGTGCAGATGGAGTGCCGGCTGCGGCAGATTCTCGCCATCAGCGACGAGCCGGGCGGCGGCAACCTGATACTGGGCGACGTGCTTCGCTTTCATGTTCTCGAAAGCGTGCTGATTGAGGACTACAAGATCGATCCGGACAAACTGAATGCCATTGGCCGCATGGGCGGACGGGCGTATGTGCGCACGCACGACCGATTTGAGATGCAGAGGCCGAGGTAGCGCCGCGAAAAGCGGCGCGTGACTAGGCGGCCTCGTTGATCATGGCCAGGATTTCTTTTTCGATTACGGCGGCAAGCTGGTTCACGCCGGCAAGTTCGGTGGCGCGGAGCAGATCGGTGGGCTTGATGGTGGCAATGGTGCAGCCTTCGCCTTCGGCGTAGAGGGAGATGCGGCAGGGCAGAACTGTGGAGATCTTCATTTCCACGGTCAAGGCGGTGGAGGCGGCCTGGGGATTGCAGACATCGAAGACCTTGCAGGGAATGCCGAACGCGACCTTTTTTGCCTGGAGCGTTTGCTGCAGATCGTGGACATGAAGGATGCCGAACTTGTGCCGTACGACTGCTTCGCGCAGGCGCGCTTCGACTTCATCGAGAGAGAGAGATGAGTGCTTGCAATAAATCATAACGCCTCCTTGGGTTGCAACTGAGTGGAATGTGGAGGGCCCGGATTCCGGATGACGGATTCGAGATCGGCTCACTCAGCGCTGGCTGGCGGTGAGACGCTCGACAGCGGCTGAGGTCATGTCCCGGCGCACCGCTCTGCCTGACAAGAATTGTGCGGCCAGCTAAAGCACTTTGGAATCGATTCTTTCCTCCTGTAGGTCAGCCACGTTGCGGGTTGCCACCGTGCGGAGGTCCCTTACATCGTGCATGGAAATTGTATTGCCTGCGGCGGCTTTGGGGGCTTTTACAAAGAAAAAATCGGCGCCGTCGACATCGCCGAGCCAGAAAGCGGGGCGCGGATCGCGGTCGGCACAGGCGATTTCGACGTTGGTGAATTCGATGTTGTTGACGTGGCGCACGAAAAAGCCGCTGGCGGGGAGCGCGCCGAACATGCTGGGATCGGGGTAGGCCGAGGCATTTTCCGGCGGAACGCGGCCGGTGGACTCGATGCCGGCTTCGGCGCGGTGCTGGAAGTAGCAGTCGTTTACCTTGATGTCTGCAATGCTGTGGCCGGGAATGCCGGCGATGATGCCGCCTCCGCCGAACTCGGACGCCGAGTTGTAGCTGACGATGTTGCTGAGGATGACGCGCCGCAGTTGGCCCACTTTGGTTCCCTTGGGACCGCGGAGACGGCTGCCGAGGCGGAGCAGGATGGGCGTGTTGACGATGTCGCGCATGGTGATGCCGGTGAAGGTGATCTCTTCCAGCAGCGCGCCATCCACGGTTTCCAGGGCGAAGCCCCATCCGCCCTCGAAGACGCAGTTGGTGATGGCGATGTTTTTGAATCCGCCGTTGGACTCGGTGCCGCACTTGATGCGGCCGTTGCGGTGTACTTTGGTATTGGCAGGCCAGCGCTTCCAGGTGCCGTCGAGCATGGTGCCGGGGATGAAGGCGCCGGTCATAAAGCAGTTGGAGATGGTGAGGTTCTCCGTGGCGCGCGGATAGCCGAGGGCGAAGGAGCTTTTGGGCGAGATGCCGTCGTCGTAGGGCGAGTTGACGCTGCAGTTGGTGATGCGCACGTTGTGGCAGCAGTCGATGTCGATGCCGTCGCGATTGGTGTCAATTTTGAGGTTGTCGATGGTGAGGTTGTCGACGCCGGTGGCGAGGATGCAGAAGTTGCCGCCCTTGAGCAGGGAAAGGTCGCGCAGGATGACGTTGCGGCAGTTTTTGAGGGCGATCATTTTGTTGGCGACGCCGGGAAGGCCCTGCCAGGTGAGCTCGTGCTCGTCGTAGGGCTGGGCGGTGTAGCCTTTGGGGCGGCCGACGCTGATGCCGCGGCCCCAGATGAGACCGGGGCCCATGATGGCGAAGTTTTCCAGGTTTTCGCCCCAGATCATGCTGTTGTGCCAGTGATTGTGGCCGTAGTCCTGATAGGCCTCCCAGGGCTGCGGAGGGCCAGCGGGATCGAAGCCGCCGGTGGTGGTGCCGTCGAGCGGGACGGGACCGGCTACGATGGTGGCGCCCTGTTCAAGATAGAAGATGGTGTTGCTCTTGAGATGGATGGAGTAGCAGACGTAGGTTCCGGGCGGGACGCGGACCGTTCCTCCGCCATTCGCATGGGCGGTTTGGAGAGCTTTGTTGATAGCCGGCGTGTCGATGGTCTTGCCGTCGCCGGTTGCGCCAAAGGCGCGGACATCGTAGATGCCCGATCCGGCGGACGGGACGGGAGCAGCCTGAGCCTGCGCTCCGGTGGCGAGAACCGAACCGGCGGCCGCGCCCGCGGCTCCGGACGCGGCAAGCTTGAGAAAATCCCGGCGAAATGCATCCATGATGCCGTTACTCCTTTGGTGGGTCTGCCTGTTGTGCGGTTTGAACGGCGCGTTCGATCACAAAGGATTTCAAGAAAAACATTGTTTCATGGTAGCGCGGGAAGTCGTGGCTCCGAGCCAGTGAATTCATGATTGCGGATGCCTGCGGTTTTTGGGAAAGCGCTGTTAGGCCGGTGCGGCTTCAAGCGTACCAAAGAAGGGAACCGCACCCGATGCGTGATGATAGCCTCAAAGGTTATGGTGAAAGTGTCTGAGGCTGACTTTCTGGTGATGGGCGCGGGCGTTGCCGGCCTGCGCGCCGCGGTGGAGTTGGCTCGGCAAGGCGACGTCCTGGTGGTCACCAAGGAGTCTCTGGGCGAATCGAACACGCACTACGCGCAGGGCGGAATCGCCGTGGCCATGGAGGGCGATGCAGACGTTGCGCTGCACCTTGAAGACACCGTGAATGCCGGCGATGGGCTGGTTTACCGGCCGGCGGCCGAGGCGCTGGTTTGCGAAGGGCCGCAGCGCGTTGCCGAGCTGATCGAGTGGGGCGCGCATTTTGACCGGGAAGCGGGCGAGCTGGTACGCACCCGCGAAGGCGCGCATTCGCTGCCGCGCATTTTGCACGCCAACGGCGACGCTACGGGCGCGGAGATCAGCCGCTCACTGGCAGCGTTCGCGCGCGCACACAAGCGCATTGAATTTGCCGAGTGGACGATGGTGACGGGGCTGGTGACGGTGGACGGACGGGTGGTGGGCGCCGATCTGGCCGCGGCAGGGCACGATCGGGCGGCGCGGGAGCCTCATCGCGTGCGCCGCGTGGCCGCGCGCGCGGTGCTGATCGCGGCCGGCGGAGCGGGGCAAGTCTATTCGGACACCACGAATCCCGCCGTGGCTACGGGCGACGGGATTGCGCTTGCGGGCGAGGCCGGCGCGGAGCTGGCTGACATGGAGTTCTACCAGTTTCATCCCACGGCGTTTTCGCTGCCGGGGGCGCCGCGTTTTCTGATCTCGGAGGCGCTGCGCGGCGAAGGCGCCTGGCTGCGGAATCATCGCGGTGAGCGCTTCATGGAGCGTTATCATCCCAAGCTGGAGCTTGCGCCGCGCGACGTTGTGGCGCGCGCCATTGCCCGCGAGGGCATGGACACGCAAGGCGGCGCGCTGCCGGTGTATCTGGATATGCGGCATGTCCGCGATGTTCATCCGCGGGAGCGATTCCCGGGCATCAGCGCGTTTCTGGAGCGGTACGGGCTGGACCTGAGCCGCGACATGATTCCGGTGAGACCGGCGGCGCATTACCTGATGGGCGGCATCCGGACAGACCTGGCAGGGCGCGCGAGCCTAGGCGGCCTTTATGCCGCAGGTGAAGCCGCGTGCACGGGCGTACACGGCGCCAACCGTCTGGCCTCCAATTCGCTGCTCGAAGGGCTGGTCTTCGGCGCACGCGCCGCGCAGGCCATGCTCAACGATGCGCTGTTGCCGGCGGCGGTGGATGCGCCCGCGGAGCCGCCGGAGGGATTATCGCGCAGCGAAGAGACGCTGGTGGGGGAGACGATTGCGCGGCTGCAAGCTGCAATGTGGGCCAACGCCGGCCTGCTGCGCGATGAGCAGGCGCTGCGCGTGGGACTGGCCACGCAGGCGGAGTGCGCCGGCGCACTGGAGGCGCTGAACGCGCAGCGAAAATGGAGCCGCCGTTTGGCCGAGGGTTTGAACATGAGCCGCGTGGCGCACGCCATTCTGCAAGCGGCACTGGCGCGTACCGAGAGCCGCGGCGCGCATTTCCGCAACGACTTTCCACACCGCGACGACGCGAACTTCCTGAAGCACTCAGTGCTGGACCGGGACGGGCGAATCGTGTTCGAGGAGTGGTAGAGACAGCCAGCAAGGGGCAATTGCAGGCACAGCGATCTAAAGATTCGCTCCGGCTCTGCAGGGCGAACGATCCTCTATTGTGGGACGTTTCTCCGGATTGCGTCCGCCTAAGCGGACTCCGTTCGAGGCCACTTTCGACCTTCCCTGCGGGAAGGAACGCCTGCCTTAGGCATGGCAGCGGCTGGAAGAAAACGATTTCGCCGGCAGAAGCTCTTCAGACAATTGCACTGAGGGGATCTTGCTTGCTATCTGCCGGATAGGGTAAAGATGTTACTACCAATCATCTTGAGTTGCCGTGTAGCTGTATGGCCCGTGCGTGCTGGGAAGCCGGGCTGTGAAATGCATCTTTCGGGTTCGCTGGGCGTCTAATGCATCCAGAGAGTCCGTAAGTTGTTTGTTTTCCAATACCCGGGGGTGATAAGGTTGCGGATCAAGCACATCCTGGATTCGTGGAGCAAGATTCTTCGGGGCCATACCCCGATGCTTTCGATTGAAATTACGCGTGAGTGCCCGCTGCATTGCCCCGGTTGCTACGCGTACGGCGACGATCACCTGGGCGGCGACGTGACGCTGCGCCAGCTGAGCGATAAACGCGGCGACGATCTGGTTCGCGGCGTGCTCGGCCTGGTGGACCAGCACAAGCCGCTGCATGTAACACTGGTCGGCGGCGAGCCGATGATTCGCCATCGGGAGTTAAGCCGCATTTTGCCGGAGCTGAGTGCCCGCGGCATTTACAGCATGGTGGTGACGAGCGGTATTATTCCCATTCCCGCCGAGTGGATGTCGCTTTACCGCTTCACCGCGGCGATTTCGATTGACGGATTGCCTGAGCACCATAATGTGCGCCGGTATCCCGCGACTTACGACCGCATTCTGGAGAACATCGCGGGCCGCCTGGTCAATGTGCATTGGACGATCACCGCGCCGATGCTGGAGCGGCCGACGTACCTTGAGGAGTATGTGCGCTTCTGGGCCACGCGCGACGAGGTGCGGCACATATGGGTGAGCCTTTACTCGCCTCAGCGCGGGGAGCAGAGCGCCGAGATGCTGAGCCCCGAGCAGCGCGAGTTTGTGGCGCGGGAGTTGCCGCGGCTGCGCCAGGAGTATCCCAAGCTGCTGGCCGGTTCCGGATTCTCCGCGGCGCTGCTGCACCCGCCGGCCTCGCCGAAAGAGTGCACGTTCTCGCGGCTGTCGAAGAACTACTCCGCCGATCTTGTAACGCGCGTTGAGCCGTGCGTTTTTGGCGGCGATCCGGACTGCTCGCAGTGCGGCTGCTCGGCCAGCGCCGCGGCGCAGTGGATATGCGAAGCAAAGGTTGCCGGGCCGCTGAAGGGGAAGCATATTCTGCACGGCTCCATGCGCATCGGCAGCGCGGTGGCGCACTTGCAGCACGTTGCCCGGCCGGCGTGGCGCGAGCGGGAACGGAGTGGCCAGAAACAGGAAGGGAAGCTGGTGCAGATTTCGATGGACTGAAACAGCGCGGCAGCGGGCGCTAGCGGCTGCCGGCGTTGAGGCCTGGATCGCGGGCTTCCGCGGCCCAGGACCATACGGCGCAAACGGCAAGAATGGCGCCGATGATCGCCAGCGAGAGCGTGATGGGAAGTTCGATCCAGTGGGCGGCGAGCATCTTGAGCGCGACAAAGGCCAGCAGAGCCGCCAATCCATAGTGCAGATAGCGGAAGCGATCGAGCAGCGACGAGAGCGCCAGGTAGATGGAGCGCAGGCCGAGAATGGCGGCGATGTTGGACGTGTAGATGATGAAGGGATCGTGGGAGACGGCCAGCACGGCGGGGATTGAATCCACGGCGAAGAGCAGATCGGTGAACTCGACGGCCAGAATCACCGGCAGCAGCGAGCCAGTGGCCGGCTGCATGCGCTGGATCCAGCCGGGAATGGCGGCATGCGCCGAGCCGCCGCGCAGCAGGCGCCAGGCCGCATACAGCAGGAAAAGACCGAAGACCCATGTGACCCACTGGAAATGGCGCAGCAGCGTGACGCCGGCGGCAATGAAGATGGCGCGCAACAGCATGGCTCCCACGATTCCCCACATGAGGGCGCGGTGCTGGCGCTCTGGGCCGATGCGGAAGCCGCGAAAGATGACCAGGAAGACAAAGAGATTGTCGACGCTGAGCGAGGCTTCAATGGTGTAGCCGGCGACCCATTCGAGGGCCGGCTGGCGGCCGCGGTCAAAGGCGATCCAGACGGCGAAGGCGGCGGCGGCCAGCACCACGACGGCGGTGCCGAGCCAGGCGGCGACTTCAGGGTGCAGCTTTTTGTGGCGGCGGCCCTGAAAGACAAAATCGGCCACCAGCAGCGTTGCCACCGCTGCGTGGAACCAGATCCACCAGCTCCAGGATGCCCCCGCGATCATAGATGGATGCTACAGCAAACGGCCTAGGGCCGGGGGCTGGCGCTTGTGACGATGGGCTCCTTTCGCGCATCTGGAGAATAGATAGTGAGGCAAAGCCGTGAGCGAATCCATGTTGCCTGCCACAGGCAGGAGCGGAGAAGTATCAGGCCGGAGGCCACACGTGGTGATTGTGGGCGGGGGATTCGCCGGCCTTCACGCGGCCAAGGCGCTGGCCGAGCTGCCGGTGGACGTAACGGTGGTGGATCGCAGCAATCATCACACCTTTCAGCCGCTGCTCTATCAGGTGGCGCTGGCAGTGCTGTCGCCGGCGAATATCGCACAGCCGATCCGCAGCATTCTGCGCAAACACGCCAATACGCAGGTGCTGATGGACGAGGGGGTGGGCATCGATGTGGCGGCACGGCGGGTGCGACTGCGAAGCGGCGCCGTGCTCGAATACGACTATCTGGCGCTGGCGACGGGAGCGACGCACTCCTACTTCGGCAACGATGCATGGGCGCCGCTGGCGCCGGGGCTGAAGACGATTGAAGACGCCATCGAGATCCGGCGGCGCGTGCTGCTGGCCTTTGAACTGGCCGAGCGACAGGTGGTGGAGCGGGGATGGCATCCTCCGCTGAATTTTGTGGTGGTCGGCGCGGGGCCGACCGGCGTGGAACTGGCGGGGGCCATCAGCGACATTGCGCAGCTTTATATGCGGCACGACTTTCGCCATATCGATCCGACGAAGAGCCGCGTGCTGCTGCTGGACGGCGGGCCGCGGGTGCTGGCGGCTTATCCGCCGGATCTCTCAGCCAAGGCCGAGGCCGCGCTGGCGCGGCTAGGCGTGGAGGTATATACAAACACGCAGGTGACGGGCATCGGGCCGGGTTGGGTGGAGGCCGGCGGCAAGCGGATCGACGCAGCGGTGACGCTGTGGGCCGCGGGCGTGCAGGCTTCGCCGCTGGGCAAGCTGCTGGGCGCGCCGCTGGACCGGCGCGGGTGCGTGATTGTGGACGAGTGGCTGAATCCGCCGGGATTGCCGGAAGTGTTTGTGCTGGGCGATTTGGCCCACCTGGAGCAGGACAGCAGACAGGTTCCCGGCGTGGCACAGCCGGCGATGCAGATGGGCGACCACGTGGCGAAGATGGTGGCGGCGGATCTGGCGCATCGGCCGCGGCCGGCTTTCCGCTTCTTCGACAAAGGCGATATGGCGACGATTGGCCGCATGGATGCCGTGGCCAATGTGAAGTGGCCGTTCAAGGGGCGGCTGAGCGGATTTCCAGCGTGGATGACGTGGCTGGTGGTTCATATCTTCTTCCTGATCGGATTTCGCAGCCGGGCATCGGTTTTTGCCTCGTGGATCTGGACCTACTTTACGTTTACGCGCGGCGCGCGGCTGATTACCGGCGATCAGAGCTTGCCGGGCTGGCAGGAGCATGTGGACTCCGGGCCCGCGGCCGGCAGCACGAAGGCGGCGGATTGAGGCACGGGGCGGGCTGCGCGATAGTCTGAAGACAATGCGAATTGCTTACATTGGACTGGGCGCGAATTTGCCCAGCTGCGTCGGGCCACCCGAGGCTACTTTGGCCGCGGCGGTGGTGCGCTTGGATTCGCTGGGGCGCGTTACGGCGCGCTCGTCACTCTATTCAACTGAGCCGGTCGGATATGCCGAGCAGCCGCGCTTTGTGAATGCAGTGGTGGCGCTGGAGACGGAGCTGAGCGCACGCGGGCTGCTGGACGCGCTGATGGGGATTGAGCGCGAGTTTGGGCGGAGCCGGGCAAATGCAATTCCGAACGGGCCGCGGACGCTGGATCTGGATATTTTGCTGTTCGGCGATCTCGTGGTGAGTGAACCGGGGATGGAGATTCCGCATCCGCGGCTGGCGGAGCGGGCGTTTGTGCTGGAGCCGCTGTGCGAGATTGCGGCGGAGGTGGTTGAGCCGCGCAGCGGAGTTAAGGCGGCGGAGCTGCTGCGGCGGCTTTCGGCGGCTTCAAGCGATGCGGCGGAAGCGGTTCTCAAAATGCCCGATGCTATTGAGTCGCGATCTGCGAATATCTCTCATGGGCAGGCTAGGTAAAATCTTCCAGTGAGCCTCACGTTCAACGTTACTTCGACGACCGATGCCGGCGGACGGCGCGCGGAGCTCTGTTTGCCGCACCGGACGGTGCAGACGCCGGTGTTTATGCCAGTGGGTACGCAGGGCACGGTGAAGGCCGTTGCGCAGGACGTGCTGGAGGCACTGGGCGCGGAGATCATTCTCGGCAATACTTATCACCTCTATCTGCGGCCGGGGCACGAGGCCATCCGGCGGATGGGCGGACTGCACCGCTTTATGAGCTGGCCGCACGCCATGCTGACGGACTCGGGCGGGTTTCAGGTGTTTTCACTGAACGAGCTGCGCAAGGTGACGGACGAGGGCGTGAAGTTCCGGTCGCATTTGGATGGCAGCAGCCATGTGTTTACGCCCGAGCACTCGATGGATGTGCAGATTGCCCTGGGCGCGGATATTGCCATGGCGTTCGACGAGTGCACGGAGTATCCGGCCGAGCGCGGGCGAGCGGAAGAGAGCTTGCGGCTGACGATGGCGTGGGCGCGGCGGTCGCTGGATCACTTTCGCGCGCATCAGCATGACGTGGTTTGGCGCGACGAGCTGCGGGGGCAGACGCAGTCGCTGTTTGGCATTGTGCAGGGCGGCATGTATGGCGACCTGCGCCGCCGCTGCGCGGAGCAACTGGTGGAGATGGACTTTGACGGCTACGCCATCGGCGGGCTGAGCGTGGGCGAGCCGCGCGCGCTGACGCTGGAGATCATTGCCGAGGTGCTGCCCCTGCTGCCGGCGGACAAGCCGCGCTATGTGATGGGCGTGGGCTATCCGGACGAGATTGAGCAGTATGCGCGCATGGGCGTGGACATGATGGATTGCGTGCTGCCGACGCGCGCGGCGCGGCACGGGCTGCTGTTCACGAGCGAGGGCCGGCTGAACATCAAGAACAGGCAGTATGCCGAGGATCAGTCGCCGCCGGACCTGGAATGTGACTGCCCGGTTTGCCGGCGCTATACGCGGGCGTATCTTCGGCACCTGATGCAGGCGCGCGAGGCGCTTTCAGGGACGCTGAACACGATTCATAATCTGGCGTACTACCTTGGCATTATGCGGCGCGTGCGGGCTGAGCTTGCGGCAGGCGCGCGGTAGTTGAGCCGCTTTCAGTTCTTTGATCCGGGCTACAGGCTGGAACGAAATTACCTGCAAAAAAATCTGTGGAAAAGAAAATATTTTAAGGGGGGTGGGTGCACTCACAGGCTCGGTTGCGGCGGCTTCATCGCGTAGAGAGCGCTCTGCGGCCGCTGAGGAGTTGGGTGCGATGAAGCGGGAGAGATTCGCTGATTCATGCTCGTGTTCTCCGCAGGCTGGTCTTTCGACGCGATGATGTTTCCATTCTATGCTGCGGCGTGCAAATTACCTGCAAACGCAAGGTGATGAATTTGCGGCGGTTGGGGCGCACGGGGCTTGACGAGAGCCGTAAAGCTCAACCGGCTGCTGTTGGCGCAGGCGGTGGGTGATCCCACCCTCTCCGTAAACGGCGCGGAAAGGATGGGGCAGCCATTGTGGTGGTGGAACGGACGGGGAAAAAACCTGGGCCAGCCGCCCACCTGGGTCAACCATTATTTGTGAGGGATCTTACTTCGCTCTCTGGGCACCCGGGCCACCTGTCCTCTGACCGAGAGGAATATCAGTAACTCGAGGTTTGGGTGAGTTAGTAGGTTCCGGGACAGAGTTAGGGGAAGTGTAGATCAATCCCACCCATGCCGCAAAGAACGCGTCATGGATGCGGCACCCCATTTTGGGGTGGATCTAACTCTGGGAAAAACATGAGTGGGGCACCCGGCTGACTGTTGGTTAACCCACCCATGCCGCAAAAAATGCGTCATGGATGGGGCAACCCATTGTGTTTTGGGTCTAACTCTGTGAAGAATTTGAGTACCCGGCGGCGGCCTGCTTTATCTAGAGGATGGGTACGATTTGCGGGTCGAGGGCGCCGTCGGGGTGGACGGTGAGAATGCCGATGGTGACGGGAAGCTCGAAACGGCGAGGGCCGCAGGAGCCGGGGTTGAAGTAGAGCACGCCTTTCTGGCGGTAGTGGGTGGGTGTGTGGGTGTGTCCGAAGAGAACGGCTGCGAAGCGCGCCGCCACGGGGTCCAGATGAAGCGTTTTCAGATCGTGCAGCATGTAGAGGTATTGGCCTTCGATGAGCACGACATCGGTTTCCGGCAGCACGGCGCACTTGCGGTCGCGGTCGGTGTTGCCGTGGATGGCGGTGACGGGGGCGATCTTTTCGAGCTCGGTGAGGATGGCGAGCCTGCCGACGTCGCCCAGGTGCAGGATGCGCTCGACGCCAGCCAGGGCTGGAGCAACTTCAGGCCGCAAGAGACCGTGCGTATCGCTGATGACGCCGATTCTGGTCACAGACCCATCTCCAGGCGGGTGCGGGGGTCAAGCTCGTCGCGCAGGGCGTCGCCGATGAAGTTGAAGCCAAGGACGGCGGCGGCGATGGCCAGGGCAGGGAACAGGATCAGGTGCGGGGTATCGAAGACGTGGAGGCGGCCGTTGTTGAGCATGCCGCCCCAGCTCGGAGCGGGTGCGGGAATGCCGAGGCCGAGGAAGGAGAGCGTGGCTTCAGCCAGGATGACCCCGGCCATGCCGATGGTGGCCTGGACCAGCACGGGTTGAATGATGTTGGGCAGGATGTGGCGGAAGAAGATGCGCAGGCCGCCGGCGCCGAGGGCGCGCGCCGCGTCGATGAATTCAAGATCGCGCACCGCCATGACCTGGGCGCGCACCAGGCGGGCATAGCCTGCCCAGCCGCCGATGGCCAGCGCCAGCACGAGGTTGGCAAAGCCGGGCCCCAGGAACGCGGCAAAGGCGATGGCCAGCAGAATGCCCGGAAGCGCCAGGAAGGTGTTGACGGCAAAGGTGGTTAGGGCGGTATCGACCCAGCCGCCCAGGTAGCCGGCCAGACCGCCGATGGCCAAACCAAGCGCCAGCGAGACGGCAACCACGGTGACGGAAACCGCCAGGGAGACGCGCGCTCCCCAGATGAGGCGCGAGAGCGTATCGCGGCCCAGCTCGTCGGTTCCGGCCCAGTGCGCCAGGGAAGGTCCCTGGAGGCGCTGGGTGAGATGGATGGTCATGGGGTTGTAGGGCGCCAGCCAGGGCGCGCCCAGCCCGCACAGCACAAAGGCCAGCAGCAGAATGACGCCGATCACGGCCAGCGGCTGATGGCGTATGCGTTTGCGAAGCGCGCCTGTGGCGGGAAAAGACATGGACAATGTCAGGATACAGCGCCAGAATGCAGCGACTCCGGCGGGGATTTGCGGTCTAATAGTAAGTATGAGGATGGGAGGTCGGGAAATCTGTTTATCTTTGGCGCTGAGCGCGTCGGTTCTGTTTGCGCAGACGGCGCAGGCTCAGTTGAAGGCTCGCGGCCGCGTCATGCGGGGCGCGGCGGAGCGGTTGTTTGTGCTCACCAACATGGAGCGCGCAAAGGCCGGGGTTGGGCAGTTGAAGTGGGATCCGGCGCTGGCCCAGGCCGCCCGCGAACACTGCCTGCTGATGGCCTACGAAGGACCGATTGCGCACCAGTATCCGGGAGAGCCCGGACTGACCGCACGCGCCGCGCAGGCCGGGGCGCACTTCAGCCTGATTGAAGAGAACGTTGCGGTGGGCATTTCCGCGCGCGAGATCAACCAGGAGTGGATGAACTCGCCGCCGCACCGGGCGAACCTGCTTAGTCCGAAGATCGACCGGATGGGGGCTGCCGTGGTGGAAGCCCGTGGCGTGCTTTATGCGGTGGAGGATTTTTCGACCGACGTGCCGCAGCTTTTGCCGTCGCAGGTGGAGGCGCAGGTGGCGAACATGATTCGGGTGAGCGGAGTGAAGATTCTGCACTATCGTGCCGCGACGGCGGCGGCGCATAAAGCGTGCGTCACTGACCAGGGCATGCCTCCGGCGGCGAGCGGGTTGGAGCCGCTGTTCCTGATGCGCTGGCAGACGTCGAGCCTGAATGTGCTGCCGGAGGCGTTGACACAGAGGCTGGCGTCAGGGAGATACCGCAGCGCGGCGGTGGGCAGTTGCGCGCCGCAGGGACCGCAGAACTCGTTCTCAGCCTATCGCGTGGCTGTGTTGCTCTACTGACGCTTGCTGGCGTCTTTCCATGGGCGAAGGAACGCGCACCGAGGCCATTCCGGCTGCCGTGGCCGCCTGAATGCCCATGGCCGTGTCTTCAAAGGCGAGACAATGCGCCGGGTCGACGCCGAGCTTTTCCGCGGCGAGGAGAAACGCGTCGGGGGCGGGCTTGCTGTTGTGGTAGTCTTCGGCGCCGACCAGCACCTCGAACTTGTCGAGCAGATCAAGGGTGGTGAGCGCCTTGACGATGGATTCGCGCTCGCTGCCGGAGACCACGGCGAAGGGAATGCGGCCATGCTGCGCGTGGATGTGCTCGAGCACCTCGGGAACCGGCTTGAGCTGCGGAAGCAGGTTGTAATAAAGCCCTTCTTTGCGCTGGGCGACGGTTTTGACGGGCATGGCGAGGCCTTGCCGCTGGTTGAGATCGGCGATGATTTCCCTGACGGGCTTGCCGCCCCATGAATAGAACAGCTCCTCGTCGAAGTCGCAGTTCCATTCGCCGAGGGCCTGCTTCCAGGCGATGTAGTGGAGGGGCATGGAGTCGGCGATGGTGCCGTCGCAGTCGAAGAGATAGGCGCGGAAGTCGCCCGCGGGCAGTTTCAATTTCATATGCATGACCGGTTCATGGTGGTTTGGCTGCCCGGGTTGTGCATCATGCCGGGGCGGCGTTTCTCGCAAGGCGCATCAGCGCACGGCAGTCTGTTGAAGAGCCGGTTCTGGAACCAGCTCTGTGCGGCCACCCTCTCCGGGGCGGGTTGACTGCATCCGGAGCGCGTCGTTGAAGCGATTGAAATAGTTGAAGAGACCGATGGCGCAGAGCAGCTCGACGACTTCGCCTTCGGAATAGTAGCTGCGCAGCTCGGCGAACTGCTCGTCGCTGAGGGCATGCGCGTCGCGGGTGACGGTTTCGGCCAGGTGCAGGGCGGCCTTCTCGGCGGGCGTAAAGTCGCCGCGGCGGGGCCAGTCGGCTAGGTTGGTGAGCTGGTCATCGCTCCAGCCCAGCTTTCTTGCCAAGCGGGTGTGGCTGGCCAGGCAGTAGGGCGTTTTGTTTACCTGGCTGGTGCGGACGATGATCAGCTCCTTGAGTCGGGTGGGAACCGTGCCGGTGTTGAGCACGGCGGCAAAGTGCGCCTGCATGGTGGCGAAGATCTGTGGCCGGTGGGCCATGACCCGGAACATGTTGGGCACGTTGCCGCGCTGGGTATAGATCTCGTCGAAAAGCGCATCAAGATCAGGCGTTACCTGGCTGCGGTCGACCCGGGAAATCCGTGACATCATGCCTCCTTGGCCTGTCTTTATGGTAGCGTTTTGGCACGGATGGTGCATACGGCCGTGACGGCAGCGTGCGGGATTGCGCGCGCCGGCGCTTTTTTTGACGGCCCCGGCGGGGTCTGGTACCTTGATAAAGAACACTGACGCCAGGGATTCCTCAGTAGCTCAATGGCAGAGCATTCGGCTGTTAACCGAAGGGTTGTAGGTTCGAGTCCTACCTGAGGAGCCAATTATTAGCCTGCATAAATACTGCACTTTCTTGACTTCCCCTTGAAA
>JAJZME010000010.1 GCA_021803035.1 Acidobacteriota bacterium
TCCCGGCAGGCCGAAGAGTTAGAGATTAACCGCTCCACGGTCTACTACCGGCCGCGCCCGGTTCCCAAATACTTCGTTCAGAGCGCATGGTGTACCTGCTCATCTGGTACGCGAAAGAACAAACTGTATATTGCCGCAGAGGGCTATTCATCGACGCACGGATGACTCACGAACAATCAGTTTCGGAGTGATCAGAAGTTCTTTTGCAGGCGGAGTTCTCTTGGCGTCGATAAGGGAAAGGCACAACTCTGCGGAATATTTGCCAATTGCAGTACTGTCCTGATCCACGGTTGTAAGTGGCACACGCAGGAATCCTGAGTAATGGACATTACCGCACCCCACCACTGCAATGTCCTTCGGAATACGCAGTCCTGCCTCAAGAATCGCCCTCATCGCACCCATGGCAACAGGATCGTTTAAACAAAAGACTCCGTCCAGGCGGGGAAATATCTGCAATAGCTTCTTGGTTGCTTCGTATCCTCCCAACTCTCCTCGATCGTCTCCCGAAGTGCCAATGGAAACGATGTGTGCAGGTAGCAGCCTCATGTGGGCCACAGCCAGCGCGCGCTTGAAACCATTGAGCCGCCCGAGCGCAGTGCTGATCTTGCCGCCTGCTATATGAGCGATTCTCTTACATCCCTGTTCGATCAAATGCTGGGTTGCAAGCAGACCTACTGCTTTATCGTCCACACCTACAAAGTTCGCCGGCCAGCCCGAAATCCGGCGATCGATCAGCACATATGGAATCCTCCGGTTCTCGATAAGCTGAAAGCTCTCCGTGGAGACCTGCGCCGATGCGATGATCATCGCATCGACACGTCTGGCCAGGAGCTGTGCAATTTCCTTCCGTTCCAGCTCTGCGTTGTCCTCGGAGGAGGTGATGACTAGACCGTAACCCGCCGGTTGGGTCACTGCAGATATTGCTTTTGCGATTTGTGCGAAGAATGGATGAATCAGATCGGGAACCACCAATCCAATGGTCCAGGTCCGCCCCGTAATCAGGGCCCGCGCCGCAAAGTTGGGCTGGTAGTTCAACTCACGCATCCGCTTGAGAACACGTTCGCGTGTCTCTTTGCGGATATCGGAGTGGCCGCGCAGCGCCTTCGAGATCGTCATGGTCGAGAGGCCTAGATCCTGCGCGATGTCTTTCATGCGCACGACAGAGCCTTTGCGAAATCTCCGCTTCTTTACGGGATCGTTCTGTTGGGTCATGGAATTACCAGCTCAAATAGCTTAACGCGAACATCATGAGATCGCCTATCTGAAACAATTCTCGCCGGTCATAAGCGCATAACGCAATCGCAAAAGACTTGGCACACGGTCCGCCAAAGATGGGCTGTGCGTTAATGCTCTTGCAGATGCCTATCCCTTCATTCAAGGATCTCGACAGGCAGGTATTTCGCGCTCCTGACGTCGAATATCAGATCCAACACACTCAAGCAATGGTCCAGTCTCTTTGATCCGGTCTGGTACGCAACCGGAGCTTTGCCTCTTCCCAATCGCGATTGTTTGCCTTCCTATTTGCTCGCACACGGGGGCCTGCTATTGGAAACGCGTTCAAGCGTACACGCCTCACCAGTGTGCGGAAGACTCTAGACATGCATCTACCTCCAAAGCACCGTACGGTTAACTGTCCCAAAGAAGCGGCAGATTCATCGATCGCGGATATTTGGAGCCATGCTAGGCGTAGTGAATTCCGTTATCAAGAATCGTTTTTATCGTTAAACCTCCTGTCTTTAGCGATAATTCAAGGAATACCTTTTCCCGATGTGTGGGAAGTCGCAGTAAAGCGATATAGTCGCCGATCAGAGGCTGAACACCCTGAACTCGGTGTCGGTTGTGAGTGCCAAGTCAATTTTTATTTATTTCCCTTTTGCATTCGTGTTGGTGTATTAATGATCTACGCGTTCCACCGGACAAATCTCCTTCGGAAAGACCAGAGGCTTTAACCGAAGTGAATGAGGGCACCACTGCTCGCACCGGTATCGTTCCAAGGAGTCAACAAATGGGCCCATCCTCCGCTTCCGCATGCAATCGCCATGTTGGCGGCCTCCGCGGCTATCCTCTTTGTGCCCGCACGTATTTGCTGGACAGCCAGGCCATTGCCAGAGAACATGCACTGAAGCGGGCGTCCACGGTCATGCTCACGTATCCAGCTCGGCGCTGTATTCGTACCAGACAGCATCGCGGAAGCACTCTGCGCGGAGGAGATACCCAACACACGCAGCATACGCTGTTCATCAAGCAGGAATAATGCAGGTTATCTGACAGGAGGAAAAACCACTCTATGTACCTGGTGTCAAATCACCGACCTTCCCGGCGCAAGTTCCTTGCAGACTCTTCACTGGCCGCAGGCTCGGTGTTGCTGGCTGGCAAAGCTCGATCGCTCTCTAGCGCAATCGCCAGGGAGTTATCTCTGACAGCCACCGGGCCATTCCAACCGACGTGGGCCTCGCTGCGCGCCCATTATCACTACCCCGAATGGTTTCATGACGCCAAGTTTGGGATCTTTCTCCATTGGGGCGTCTATTCGGTTCCGGCACACGGCAGTGAGTGGTATGAGAAGCACATGTACGGTGACCCCGCGACGATTAAGTGGCACACCGAGCATTATGGGCCGCCGGCCAAGTTCGGATATAAGAACTTCATCCCGATGTTCAAGGCGCAGCATTGGGATCCCGATGCATGGGCGGAGTTGTTTAAGCATGCTGGCGCAAAGTATGTGATGCCGGTGGCCATTCATCACGACGGTTTTGCCATGTGGGATAGCGCCGTTGTCCCATGGAATGCGGCGCGGATGGGCCCGCACCGCGACGTGATTGGCGAGTTGGGCAAGGCAGTCCGCAGGCAGGGAATGAAGTTTGGCTTTTCCAACCACTACATGGAGCATTACAACTTCATCCAGCCACTGCCAGGGCTGAAGACAGATCTCTACGATCCGAAGTGGGCAGCCTTTTCTTCAGTTGCGGACAGGAACCCGGCGGCCTTTAAGCGCTTCCTTGCGATGTGGGTGGCGGCCAGCAAGGAATTAATCGACAAGTATGAGCCAGATACTCTCTTTTACGACAATGGTGTTAACCCCCGCAAGTTTGATCCGCAGAAGCTTGAAGTCGCCGCTTACTATTACAACCGCGCTTCTGAATGGAAGAAGGCCGTAACGATCCTTACCAAGGACCACGCCTATCTTGCCGGCAATACAGAGGACTATGAGCGCCAGCAGCGCGCGCCGCTGACGATTCAGCCCCATCCATGGGAGTGCGATGACTCCGTAGGATATCGCTGGGGCTATCTGAAGAATGACCACTATTGGCACGTGAGTACGATCGTCACGCACTTGGTAGAAAATGTGAGCCGGAACGGCAATCTGCTGCTGAACTTCGGGCCGAAACCGGATGGCACGTTTGTAGAGACGCAGTTGGAGTTGATGAAGGGCATTGGCGCATGGCTGCGTGTGAATGGCGAAGCCATCTACGAGACAAGACCGTGGAGCAGGTTCGGCGAAGGCGCATCGGTGAATGGAAGACCGCCCTACACGGGCAGCGATTTCCGGTTCACGACCAAGGGCGACGTGCTCTACGCAATCGTCATGGCGTGGCCGGGGCAGCATGCTGTTGTGCGGTCGCTCGCAACCAGTGATGCTCTGAAGGGTAAAGTTGAGCAAGTGCAACTGCTGGGACATAATGGCCCTCTGCATTTTGTGCAAGATGCGCAGGGCCTTACTGTCACCATGCCCTCCGAACAGCCGTGTCAATACGCGTACAGTCTGAAGATCAGCGGTTTGAAGTTCGCATAGCACGCCGCGAGTCGGGAAAGGCTGTTTGACTTCACAGCGGGAAATTCCCGCGGCAGCAAATCGCAACAACAGCACGGGCTATTCGCTACGCCGTTCCGTTCCGATTACTGCAGCACCTTGCGGGGATGCCTTACCACCCTTCGCGAGGAAGTTCACGGGAGAATAATTGCGAATCTTACTGCAAAGACACTTGTTTGTTGTTGTCAAACCATGGAGGGTCCTTAATATGAAGCGCTGCCTGCTCCTGTTGCTGCTGGCGGTTTCCTGGCCGGTTCTTGGCGCAACGTCTTCCGCGGAATCTGTTGTTCCAGTCACACACAGCGCAGCTCGCATCACGGAATTGTTCGACGCGAACTGGCGGTTCACGCGGGGCGACATAGCTGAAGCCTCATTGCCGAGCTTTGATGACAGCAACTGGAAAGAGCTCAACGTTCCGCATGACTGGAGCATTGCCGGTCCGTTCAACGAGTCCAATCCAACAGGCGCGGCAGGCGCCTTTCTGCCCGCGGGTATCGGCTGGTATCGCAAACATTTCGTGCTGCCTGAAAGCGCGGCGCACAAGCGCATCTTTATTGTTTTCGATGGCGTAATGGCCAATAGCGACGTCTGGATCAACGGCACGCACCTCGGACACCGCCCCTACGGCTATGTCAGCTTTCGCTATGAACTAACCGGCCATCTGCGCTTCGGTCCCAACGAGCCCAATGTGATCGCCGTCCGCTGCGACGACTCCAAGCAGCCTGCTTCGCGGTGGGCTGGTGGGGCCGGCATTTATCGTCACGTTTACCTGATTGAAACCAGCAGCCTCCATGTGAAGGGGTGGGGAACGTTTGTCAGCACGCCGTCGGTTTCCGCAGAGCAGGCCACCGTGCGCGTCCAGAGCACGGTCGTCAATCAATCCGGCCGCACGCGTGACACGTACTTGCACATCGCATTGTATGCACCAAACGGCAGACTGGCTGCGAGTGTCACGACTGAGGCGCAGCCGATACCTGCAGAGAATTCCTACACCTTCACACAATTGATCCCTGTGTCCCACCCCGACCGCTGGGATATTAACCATCCTGTGCTCTATCGAGCCGTTGTTGACGTACTCGACCACGGCCGCGATGTCGATCAGGACGCGGTGCATTTCGGCATCCGCACGTTTCGCTTCGACGCCGCTACTGGCTTCTGGCTCAATGGGCGCAATTTCAAGATCAAGGGCGCGTGCTTGCACGCCGAGTATGGAGCCTTCGGCGCCGCCGTGCCGCTGGATGCCTGGCGGCATCGCTTGGAGGCGCTGCGCAAGCTGGGCGTCAACGCCATCCGCACCGCGCACAATCCGCCTTCGCGGCAGTTTCTCAGTCTTTGTGATCGCATGGGCTTTCTTGTGATGGATGAGATGTTCGATTGCTGGACGGTCGGCAAAAATCCATACGATTACCACCTCTACTTCGACAAGTGGGCTATCACGGACGTGCGTGATACGGTAATGCGCGACCGCAATCACCCAAGCATCATCCTGTGGAGCGCCGGCAACGAGATCCGCGATACACCCGATACCCAACGCGCTCACTGGATCCTGGCTGCGCTGCTCCAGGTCTTTCATCGTTACGATCCCACTCGTCCGGTGACCATGGCTCTGTTCCGACCCAATGCCAGCCACGATTACGATAACGGCTTTGCCGATATGCTCGACGTTATCGGTCAGAATTATCGCGTGAACGAGATACTCGCCGCGCACAGTCAGAAGCCGTCGCGTAAGATCATCGGCACCGAAGACGATCATAGCCGCGCTTCATGGTTGGCAATGCGCGATAACCCGGCCTATGCCGGCCAGTTTATCTGGGCAGGCGCCGACTATCTGGGTGAAGCGCATGTGTGGCCCTATATTGGAAATGGCTCCGGGCTTCTCGACCGCACCGATTTTCCGCATCCAGATGGACTGCAACGCGAGAGTTGGTGGTCTTCTGTGCCAATGGTCCGCATCGTTCGCCGAGTCGCGCCCAGCGCGGTAGCGCCTGTTGATCCTGGCGAGGCCACCGATCCCAAGCGCCCTCGCCAGATCCTCTTCGCAGACTGGACCCCGCGCAACCTCGGCCCCCATATCGAAGATGTTGAAGTCTACAGCAATGCCCAGGCCGTGGACCTGTTGCTGAACGGCAAATCTCTAGGCGTGCAGGCCATCCATGCTGACGCATCGCCGCGCACTTGGCAGGTCCCCTTCGCTCCTGGCACCCTGCGCGCAGTCGCCACAAATGACGGGCATGTTGTCGCAACCGATGAACTGCGCACCGCCGGCGCCCCCGCCCGCATTGTGCTGACGGCCGACCGCAAGCAGATCGCACCGGGATGGAACCATGTGGATTATCTGGCGGCAACGGTCGTCGATGCTCACGGAGTTGTTGTGCCTCGCGCGGACAATCTCATCACCTTTACTGTGCATGGGCCAGGAGCGATAGCCGCCGTAGACAACGGCGATAACAAGAGCCATGAATCGTTCCAGGGAAACAAGCGCAGCGCCTACGAGGGTCGTTGCGTTGCCTTCATCAGGACGCAGGCAAGCCACGGGGCCATCGTGTTAACAGCCTCTTCGCCCGGGCTTCATTCCGGCAGCGTGACGCTGATTTCAGTAACCGCAAAACACGGAGGCTCCGGAATGTAAGACTCCAAGGCACGGGAGCAGATATGGCGAAGGCGGAATGGGGGCAATCAATCTCTCGCCCCGCATGATTCACGATCAGAAGATAGTCTACGACGGCGTTTTCCGCTGCGGCCGCCAAGCCATGCCGCAACTCCACGCTGGCCTCGCGTTCCGGGTTGCCGTGCATGATGCTACAGCAAAGACGTCTCACGCTGAACGCGCAGAATCCCTAAAGTTTATCGGTAACGTTCATGGTTGACACTATTGCAATAGAGATTTTATAGTCGGTTGGATTGGTGAATCGGCAATTCCCGGTCTTGAAAGTGCAGTTCTCAGGTAAGCGCTAGTGCAGCGGCGTCATGGAGTGCGCGATCCGCAAGTGATCGACCGGGCGACGCCGAGTCTCGAATGAGGCAAGAGAAACGAAACTGTTCATACCCATCTGCGCCGTGCCCAATCTCCGTCGAGCATGCTTCGATCAGGATGACACGGCATGCAGTCGCGCCTGTCATGTCGACTGTTGCGTCCGCCGCACAACGGCTTAGTGCAAACCGGGGAAGATGCATCGCCGTTCACACCTTAGCAAGTTAGCAAGAGTATTGGATAGCGTTTACCTCTGGTTGAAGGAGAAATGACCATGCTGCGAAGGGATTTTTGTAAATTGATTGCGGCCGCTGCGGCAGCCAAAGCGATTGGCGCCTCGGCGCAAACCGGGCCAACAACGAATGTGGTTGAGCCGCCCGGCTTCAACTCACTTCATCAGACCTTCGAGGAATTCTGCGCCACGCCCGCCGACAAGCGGGTGTTTTACGCGCTGGTCGATGGCAAGATTGTGCAGGAGAAGCTGGATAATGCGACCTGGAAGCCGACCGCGTGGGGCGATCCCCCGAAGCTGCCCATTCCCGGCGGGTCATGGGACGGCGTGCCGATGAATGCGCCCATCGCGGGCTTGAACGGGACCGGCCCGTACCAGGCCACCTGGGATTCGCTGCTGCAGTATGACGCGCCGGAGTGGTATCGCGACGCGAAGTTTGGCATATGGGCGCACTGGAGCCCGCAGTGCGTTCCTGAAGACGGCGACTGGTATGCGCGGGATATGTACATCGAGGGCTCCCAGAAATACTGGTATCAATTGAAGCACTACGGTCCGCAGTCGCGTTTCGGATACAAGGATCTTTGCCCGCAATGGACGCTGCTGAACTGGGATCCGGACGGATTGATCCAGCGCTACAAGAACGCAGGCGCGCGGATCTTTTTTGCGCTTGCCAACCATCATGACGGCTTCGACACATGGAACTCAAAGCATCACCAGTGGAATGCCATGGGAATCGGTCCGCATCGCGATGTGATCGGCGGCTGGGCGGCGGCGGCGCGCAAGCATGGATTGCGCTTCGGCGTGACGGTGCATCAGGCGCGCAACTGGTGGTGGTTTCAGACCTCGCACGGCGCGGACAAGAGGGGGCCGCTTGCAGGAGTGCCTTATGACGGCTGCATGTATACAGATAAAGGCGAGGAGCAGTGGTGGCAGGGGTACAATCCGCAGCAGCTTTACAACGCCAAGCATCCGTTTAACGCGCTGCCCGATGCATCGTATGTAAAGAACTTCTACGACCGCACGCGCGACCTGGTCGACCAGCACGATCCGGATGTGCTCTATTTCGATAATCCGCTGTTCCCGCTAGGCTGGGGTGGCATGAATATCGGCGCCTACTTCTACAACCACAATCTGCAAACGCACGGCGGCAAGCAGGAAGGCGTCATCAACATCAAGAACGTGCCCGCGCATCTTGTCAAAGCCGTGGTGGCCGACTACGAGCGCGGCATCACCAGCAGCATCATGCCGTATGCCTGGCAGTCGGAAACATGCATTGGGCAGTGGCATTACCTGCGCGCGCTGTATGATGAGCCGGGCGTGTACGGCGGTTATCTTCCGCCGCGCTCCGTGATCCACTGGCTGATCGACGCAGTGAGCAAGAACGGCACCTTCATTTTGAACATTCCCGGCAAGCCGGACGGCACCATCGACCGCAAGGAGATCGCGGTGCTTGACGAGATCACGGCGTGGATGAAGATCAACGGTGAGGCGATCTACGCTACCCGGCCGTGGAAGGTCTTTGGCGAGGGCCCGAGCACCGGAATCGGCGGCGCGCACAGAGGGACGGAAAGTATCCGTGGCCTGGGCGCGAGAGATATTCGCTTTACGCGCAACAAGGCGAACACTGTGATCTACGCAATCTTTCTGGGCTGGCCGTCAATGGGCAGGGCCGAGATTACGTCGCTGGGCACGGCAAGCAAGACCAACCCCGGCAAGATCGAGCACGTGACGTTGCTGGGCACGGATGCGAAGGTGCACTGGACGCAGACGCCCCAGGCACTGCACGTCAAGCTGCCGCCGCAGCCTGCCGCGGCCAGTGACTATGGCGCGGCGCTGCGCATCTCGCTGGCCTGAAAACGAGCGTAACTAAAAAGCGCGGGAATCAGCCGGCGAGCCGGACCTGTTCCTGCGCTTTGCGCCGCGTCCGAGACTTGGTTCAGTCTGCCCGGTTCTTGCCGCGCAGGTCATCATTCGCATCGGTTACTTCGTGCTTGCCAGTTCAAGACGTACGACATCGTAGGCGATGCCGCTTGTCAGGTTGCCCGCGGGGACCGTGAGCGTCAAAGTGTTCGCACCGGGTCGAAGCATTGAGGCGTCGAAAGACAAATCCTTCTCAACCCACGAGCCTTCCACTCCATCGCGGTTGATGGTGGCGTTATAGATCAGGCCGGTGATCTTGCCCGCCGGTTGATTGTTGACGCCCACTGCAATCGACCGCGTCCCCACGCCGGAAATGCCAAGCCGGAGCGTGGCGCGGCCTTGCGGCTGCTTGTCCGGCATATTGAAGCGGATAGTCCAGGTGGTGGCGCGGCCCGGGTTGCGTGCCGTTCCGTCGTCTTTGATCACATGTGGCACTTCATAAATGAACCAATCTTTGTGGAAGTTGCTCTTGCCGATGGTGTAATTGACGTCGTGAGGAAAGAGCGTTGAGTATTTGAGATAAAGCCCCCAGTGCCAGTGGTTGTTCCCCATCAGAAATTCCGATGCCGAACGATTGGGAGTGCCGATCTGCCAGAGTACCTTGCCATAGTGAACCGGCTTCCACACGAGCCTGCCCAGATCGAGGGTCTGGCCCGGCTTCACGGTGATATCAGCTTTTGCGTATTCGCCGAGAACGCCGTCAGCGATGGCATGCAATTCATAGGTGCCGGGGCGCACCTTGGAGATGGCAAAGCGTCCATTCGCCGAGCCGCGCGCCCAGAACTCGTAATGCTTGGCGTCGTTTTGCCATGTCATCAGCGGCTGGCGAAAGCCAAAGCGATTCATTGGTGCGGTGTTTTCTCCAGTTTGGTCGGGATAGGCCAGCCCCACCAGCAGATTGGGCAGTTTTGCGCCCGGAGCCTGCGGGTCTTCGAGCACAAGCCGGCCGGTAACGGTGGCGCGCTGCGCGGCATGCGGGTAATCAACCGCTTTTACCCACGGATAGGGCCACTTTGCTTCTTCGCGAGCAGCCTGCTCCTTGGCCATGCGAAACATGGCATCAGGTGTAGCTGCGGAATCGAGATAAATAAAGATAGGGCCGACCACCTTGTTCCAGTTTTCGCCGGCGGCAATGGGCAGAATGCTGCCGCCGTAATGCGTACCGCGCCAGTAGTCGAGCAGCGTTGGATCACCGCCGTCTCCATCGTCGATGTGGCCCGTCAGTTCAAAATGATCCGGCCCGCTGCTCAGGTATTCCATCGACGGGTTGATGAAATAGATGCCGATGTGATCCTTGGTGCTCGACCAGCCGTAGGCTGGAGTGGCGAATTGATCTGCGCAGTAGTCGTACTTGTGCTCGACACGGCCCTTGTAAATCCCGGTCGTCAAGCGGCGCGCCTCCTTCATATTCATCTGGATGCCCATATCCCAGTCATAGCTTGTGGGCATGAGGGCATTGCGCTGCTTATCTACCGAAAGCCAGTCGAACACCTGATTGTTGAGTTTCATCCCGTACCGGCTTTCGCCGATGCTTGTTGCCCCGTAGCTTGGCTCGTGAGTAAAGATGGCGTAGGTGTAGATACCGTGATCGCCTCGGCCCAGGCTGTAGCGGATCTCCATGTCGACAAGAAGGCCCGGGCCTCTGTGCCGCCAGCGAAGGTTCCGGCCTGTATACGTGCCTGCGTTGGGCCTCCTGTGCGACCCCGGCGGTGGTCCGATGTGGCGGCCACCAAGCTGAAGCGCCGCAATCTCGTTCGCCGCGCCCGGATCGGGAACAGGATGTGCGGTCAGTGACTGGCCATCGGACCAGCCTTTGATGGAAACTTCCGCGCGCTCGCCACCATTCTTTCTCGGGTCGATCGTAATTCTGTCCTCTTTGCGCACTGCGCCGGATGGATTCTGCTCCCAATACCCGGCATGATGGCCGGAGACAAATCCCATCGTCTCCAAACCGTGATATTTAAGCGACACCATGTCTCCGGTCGTCTTGCTGATGGAAGCGGTGACGTAGCCGTTGGACAGGATATAATTCGTGCCGGTGTCGATGAGCGTTACAGGAGGATCGGAAGAACGTCGGCTATTCTGCCCAAGAGCAGCAATGGAAGTGGCTGTAAAGAACAGCAACAGGATCGGCACAAAGAAACCAGAGCGTAGCCGGAAGATCTGCATGGGCATCCTTTAACAGCTTCTGCATTTTGATGATCTATTGTGAATACGTGGCAATTACCTGAAAAGACGCATCAGAAAGCTCCTTTTCCCAGGGAACAGCCCTGATATCGAAAAGAGCACGATCGGCTCCACGGCGTGAAGAGTGCAGGCACTCGCCGATCAAGAGCCGTGCCACGCTCAGGCCACGGTGCGGCGCTGCTGCGTAATACGGATCGGCCTCTCCTTTGCCCACAGGCGTTGCGCTGGGCGGCCACGGCGCGGAAACGCCGCCACATGGAGCGAGGCCTGTTCCACTTGCTCACAGCCGCCCGGAACGGCTTCCGTAATCACGACGGTGATCGGGTAAGTTCCGGCCGGTGTACTCGTTGACGATGCGATCGTCACCCCTCCGCTGGAAGAAGATTGCACAAAGGAGCGCGTTGATACTGCGGTAGACATTTTGTGTCAATTCGCGGCCACTGGGCAAGCACTCATCCCGAATGATTTTCCCAACAAAGGCACTATAGGTATAGGGCATCGCACCAATTGGGGGCTGCGGGTCGTCCGACGTCGCGTATGCGGCAAGCGCCCGTGTTGCCATTTTCGAGTTCGAGACAGAATCAAGAACTGCATGGCCGGAGCGGCTCTGCGCGTTATCTTTCAGCGAGTCTCGTCGCAGACGACCCGAAAGCCATAATCAGCGTATTTGAATTCCGGCGGGATGCTGGAACGCGCCGAGCACCGTGAAATCCTGATTTGATGCCGCCAGGAACCTCCGCGTGAAGCTTTTCTCTTGCCTCTTTCCGGCCCTTGCGGATTCCGATCGGGTGAAACGGCATAGTAGTTGGCCTCGTACCAGTCGCTGCACCATTCATGCACGTTCTCGCACATGTCGAATAGGCCGTAGGCATTCGGCTGCGACTGCCCGACTGGCTCAGGGCCGGTTTTCCAGCGAGTGAGGTAAGCCGGACGCGAAGTCGGCGGTTCATTGCCCCAAGGGAACAACATGCCCTCGGCGCCGCCTCGCGCGGCCCTCTCCCACTCGGCTTCTGTGGGGAGCCGATAGTGCGAGCCGGTCATGGACGAAAGCCAGGCGCAATATGCCGCAGCGTCAAACCACGAAACGGCCACCACAGGCTGCCGGGGATGAGAGAGGTTGGGATCGCCCCAGTTTGGGGGCGGCATGTTCCCGATGGCGTCGAGAAACCGTGCGTACTCCTCAACGGTAACTTGGGTTGCTGCCATGGCAAAGGAATCGACCCAGACGCGATGAACCGGGCTTTCCTCAGCCCGACCGAGGTCGGACCCCATGGAGAACCAGCCGGCGGGAATGGAAATTCGGTACGGCTCAGGAAGCGGTACGCGACGGGCGATTCGAGTCATGACGGACCAACGGGGAACATCCTTCTCTTCGATGTTAACTTGCCGGTAGGGAAGGACAGCGGATGCAAGCTGATTGGGACCGGGGCGCGCTCGCCGAAGGCCCGTCACGCTAGGGTATCGGCGATTTTCCGCGGCGCATGAGACACGGAAAGGCTTTGCGCCGGAGTGCCCGCGAGATTTCGATTGCGGCACTGTACCGCAGGGCATGGTCAGCTCCGTGGAGCACCTTGTAAAATGCTGCGCATGGAAACTGTGCAATATCAATTGCCCGCCAGCCGCATTCCGACCACGTGGTACAACATCGTTGCCGACCTGCCTTCGCCCCCCGCGCCGCCGCTGCATCCCGGAACGCTGAAACCGCTGGGACCGGAGGATCTGGCGCCAATCTTTCCAATGAGCCTGATCGCACAAGAGGTGAGCGCGGAGCGGGAGATCGAGATTCCGGGAGAAGTGCGGCAGATTTACGCGCAATGGAGGCCTTCGCCGCTGGTGCGCGCGCGCCGCCTGGAGAAAGCTCTCGATACGCCGGCACGCATTTATTACAAATATGAAGGGGTGAGCCCGGCGGGCTCGCACAAGTTGAATACCGCGGTGGCGCAGGCCTGGTACAACAAGCAGGAAGGCGTGACTCACCTGTCGACGGAGACGGGTGCGGGACAGTGGGGCTCGGCTCTGGCGATGGCATGCGCGTTTCTGGGTATGGAGTGCCGGGTGTTCATGGTGCGCGTGAGTTACGACCAGAAGCCGTACCGGCGGGCTTTGATGGAGGCCTTCGGGGCCAGCGTGACGGCGAGCCCGAGCAACCAGACGGATTCGGGGCGCGCCATCCTGGCCGAACATCCGGATTCGAACGGATCGTTGGGAATCGCCATCTCAGAGGCCGTGGAAGTGGCGGCCAAGGACCCGAAAACGAAGTACGCTCTGGGCAGCGTGCTGAATCACGTGCTGCTGCACCAGACCGTGATCGGGCAGGAAGCCATCGAGCAGATGGCCTTGGCCGGCGACGAGCCAGATGTGATTATCGGGTGCACGGGGGGCGGCTCAAACTTTGCGGGACTGGTGATGCCCTACCTGGGACGCAAACTGAGACATCAGTGCAATGCGCGCGTGATCGCCGTGGAGCCGGCGGCATGTCCGAGCCTTACCAAGGGCCGCTTTGCTTACGATTTCGGCGACACGGCGCACCTCACACCTCTGGTGAAGATGCACACGCTGGGCTCGACGTTTGTTCCGCCGGGAATTCACGCCGGCGGGCTGCGCTATCACGGCATGGCGCCGTTGGTTTCACACGTGCTTGATCTGGGCCTGGCGGAGGCGACGACGGTGCAGCAACTCGATGCATTTTCCGCGGGCATTCAGTTCGCACGCGCGGAGGGCATTGTGCCGGCGCCGGAGGCGAACCACGCGGTAGCGGTTGCGATCCAGCAGGCGTTGGAGGCAAAGGCGGCAGGCAAGGCGCGAACCATTCTTTTCAATCTGAGCGGGCATGGGCACTTCGACATGCAGTCCTATATCGATTACCAGGCCGGGAAGCTCGAAAACTACAATTATCCGGCGGAGGAGATTGCGATGGCCCTGGCGGGGCTGCCGGCCGCGGGGTGAGTGAAGCAAACTTCTGGCCGGGAATTTCTCCCCGGAGCTATCTGCGCTGATTCCACTTTGTTCGATCACTGCCGGAACGGGCGCCGCTATTGTGGTACTTCCCCTATTGGGCCAGCACGCGACGAGATTCCCGGAAGCAGGGCATGTCGCGCCGTATCCGGCGCGATGCATCTTACGTTGTGTATTCCTTGCCGGCATTTACTGTCGGAAGCATAGCTGCTTGCGGCCGCGGGAGGAATTTAGGGATTCCTTGTGGGACTATTAACGGCCGCAATTGTTGCGCAACTCATTTTCCCAAACTTTCCATGCAGCGATCACGTCGGCCTCCTTTGCGCGGCAAGGCCCCAATCATCTGCGATGAATAGGATGGCTCCTACTGGGCGCAGATCGAGTCGCTCATCAGGGCGTTTGGCCACATTGTCGGCCAGTGGGAAGTGATTTGAGCTGAATCACGTTGGTTACCGCAGGCCAGTCACCCGCCAACAATTTGAAGGTGCAGTTCAATGGTAGACGCTTATTCGGGGACACTCGTTTGGCGGTGTGCTGGGAGGTTTCGCTACGTTCGCGCGAGTGGCAGGCGGACTGTGGCGCGGGCGCCTTCGCCATCGTCGCGATTTTGCAACGAAATTTCGCCACCGTGGGCGCGGGCAATTTGCTGGGCCAGGACAAGACCGATGCCGCTGCCCGCGGCCTTGGTGGTATAGAAGGGCACGAAGAGATTCTCAAGATTTGCAACTCCCATGCCGCGGTCTTCCATCACGATGAAAGCGTCCGATCCGACGATCTTCCAGGTGACGCGGACCGGCTTTGTCCCGTTTGCCAGCGACGCGTCGGCAGCATTAGTGAGTAGATTAATCAGCATGTGCTCCAGTTGGTCCGGGTCGGCATTGAAACTGATTACCGGGCCGGGATCAACCTGAATGGGAACCCTCTGTTCCAGTTGCGCGACGCGCTCCAGCAGTGCCCCAAGCGAAATCTGTCTGAGCTGCGGCGGGGGCAACTGGGCAAGCTGCCGGTACGACTGCACAAAGCGGTGGAGAGAATCGGCGCGGGCCTCTACGACCGTCAGGCCGCGGCGAAAATCTGCGCGCGCGGACTCGTCATCGCCGAGCAAATCGACTCGCGACAGCAGGCTGCCGGCGATGGATTTGATGGGGGCGAGTGAGTTCGACAGCTCGTGGCCCAGCACCCGGATCAGCCGCTTCCATGCGAGCTGTTCTTCTTCCTGGAGCGGCAGGCTGACATCGGCCAGCAACAGCAGCGTGTGCGGCGCGCCATCCTGGCGGAAGGCCGCCTTGCGCAGCAGCCAGCGCGCAGGCTTGGTACTGAACGAGTGAATGCTCTGGTCGGGTGCTTCCAGCAGATTGGCCAGTCCCAGCTCAGAGGCGGAGCGGCCGATGCAGCGGCCGTAGGGCAAGCCAAGCATCTTTAAACCGGCATCATTCACCAGTCTGAGCAGGTTTTCGCGGTCGAAGGCAAACAGCGGCGCGCGCATCACCTCCAGAATGCGGGTCAGCAGCGCGGTGGATTCCAGCGAATGCACACGCTGGTTTTGCAGCAGATCGACCAGCGCGTTGATCTCCTCCGCAAGACCGCTGAGGGCGTCGTGCCTGGCGGCGCGGTGCGCGCGAAGCGAGTAATCGCCTTCGCGCATCGACGAGACCACATTGGAGAGTGTGTGGAGCGGCCGTGACAGGCTCTCGATCAAGCTCGCCGCGACCAGCGCCAGATAGAGCACGAGGCCAGCGCCCGCCAGAATCGACAGCGCCGTGCCGAGATGCTCACGGTAAAGAAGGATGCCGGCAAAGAGCAACGCAGGCAGCGCCAGGAGCAGGCAGTAAAGCCAAACCCGGCTCAGGGCCGAGCGGCGCCGGCGCGCACCTTGCTCAGAGGCCATATTTTTCAATCCGCCGGTAGAGCGCGGCGCGGCTCAGGCCAAGCGCTTCGGCGGCCTGTGAGATATTGCCGCTTGTGCGGTGCAGCATCTTGCGGATCAGCAGCGCCTCAACCTCTTCAATGCTCATATTGTCGAAGGAGGGCGCCGTCGGCCGCGCCGTAGAAACCGAAAGGTTGGCCGCCTCGATCTCGCCGCCGCGGCAAAGCAGCACGGCGCGCTCAACCGCGTGCTCCAGTTCACGCACGTTGCCGGGCCAGGCGTACTGCATCAGCTGCTGCATTGCGGCCGGCGAGAAGCCTTTCACCTGTTTGCGATAGCGGGCGCGGTTGCGGTTGAGGAAGTGCATGGCCAGCAGCGGAAGGTCCTCGCGCCGGTCGCGCAGGGCGGGCAGATGGATCTCCACCGTGTTGATGCGAAAGAGCAGATCCTCGCGGAAATTGCCCGCTTTCACCTCCGCGTCGAGCTGCGCGTTGGTGGCGCAGAGAAGCCGCACGTCGACGCGCCGCGTATGCGAGGAGCCGACGCGCTCCAGTTCGCCGGTTTCAAGCACGCGCAGCAATTTGGACTGCTGGCGCAGCGGCACGTTGGCGATTTCATCCAGAAACAGCGTGCCGCCGTTGGCCAGCTCAAAGCGCCCGATGCGGTCGGCGCGCGCATCGGTAAAGGCGCCCTTCACATGACCGAAAATTTCGCTCTCGAAGGTTCCTTCGGGCAATCCGCCGGCATTGACGGCCACCAGCGGCATGCGCGCGCGCGGCGACGCGGCGTGCAGCAGCCGGGCTACGATTTCCTTGCCGGTTCCATGTTCGCCGGTGATGAGCACGTTGGCGTCCGAGGGACCAACTTGCGCGATCAGCTCCAGTACTGGCCGCATGGCGGGCGCTTCAGCCACAAACTCCGGCATCCCTTCGGCGCGCAGCAGGCGGTTTTCAAGCTCAAGTTGCCGCGCGCGCATCAGTGCCTGGTGCAATTTGGCGTGGACCCGGACCAGCGATATCAGCCGCTCGTTTTCCCAGGGCTTCTGAATGAAATCGCGCGCGCCGCGCTTCATCGATTCGACAGCAAGGGCGACATCGCCCCACGCGGTCATGACGATCACGGGCATCTGCGCGTCGTACTCGTGGATGCGGCTCAGCAGGTCGAGGCCTTCCTGGCCAGAGGTGGTGTCGCGCGTGTAGTTCAGGTCGATAAGCAGCACATCGTAATCGGTCTGCCCCATCGCCTCCAGCAGCAGTTCGGGCGAGCGCACGCAGTCCACGCCGATGCCCTGCGGCGCAAGCAACAGCTCCACGGCCTCCAGGATGTGCGGTTGGTCGTCGGCGACCAGGACGCGAATTCGTTCCTGCTTACTCATGGTGTGCTCTACTCAGGTCCCAGCCTGTGCGAGGGCATGCAAAATGCGCCGCCCCGCGGCAAGCATGATCCTTCCAACGATTCTATGGCACATGCCCCATCACGCCCGCTTTCGCGGCAACAATCGAGACGCCCGTCTGCTCCAGAGTGGTTCCGGTGGCGCGGTCGATATTCACCTTTGCCTTTTCATACGCGGTCTGCGCGGTCACGAAAGCCGATTGGGCGATAGCCAGGTTGTGCTGCGCAACCAGCGTATCGTAGCTGGAGGTGGCGCCGAGTTTCTGTTCCTTTGTGGTGATTTCAAAGATGCGTTGTTCGAGATCGCGGGCCTTCTGCGCGGCCTGGACGCGGGCCTGGGCCTGCTGTAGCGCGAACAGTGAGTTGCGCACGTCGAAGCGGATGCTCTTCTTTTGCTCCTCGTAACTGATCTGCTGCTGCCGGTATTCCAACGCGGCTCGAAACTGATCTGCCTTGGCGACGCGGTTGCGAAGGTTGATGGACAGAGTCATGCCGACCTGATACTCCGGCGAGGAGTAATTAAAGGTATTCACGAACATGCTGCCGAAACCCGTAGGGAGATTGGAGGTGCATTGTTCCGGACTCAGACCGCAGTTGGGGTTTTTGGGGCCGGCAGTGCCAGCCCCAGCATAAAGGCCGTAGAGATTCAAGCTGGGCAGCAACTCGCTCCTTATGGACCGGAGACTCGCCCGCGCCTTCTCCATCGCCATCTGATCTTCCGCGACATCGGGACGGTTCTTTTCAGCTTCAGCGATCAACTCATTGATCGATTTCGATGCGTTGGGATCGGGCGGAACGGTGCGATCCAGAGGAATAACCGGCATGGCATCGATCCCGGGATCGTCGCTCCTGGTAATGGCGTTCTTCATGAGGAGTTCGTTGAGACGGAGATTGGCGCGCGCAATGGTGAGGTCGCCCTCGCTGCTGGCCACCTCTGACTCGTCCTTCATGACCTGCACGGCCGGAATGGCGTGCAGTCTCAGTTGCGCCTGGTCGTCCTGGAGGGTTTTTTGCGCAAAGGCGAGCGAGCGCTCTTTGACCTTCTCATCTTCATAGGCATTCACGAGATCCCAATAGATATCCTCCACCTGTGTGATGGTCGCGATGGCCTGGGCGCGAAAGGCAACATTGGTGATCGTGATATCTTTCTTGGCGATCTGGATGTAGCGATCATTGCTTGCAAGGCCGAAACCGGCGAGCAGCGGCTGGGTGATCCTTACCTCGAAATTGGAGTACAGCGTGGGATTGATGGCCTCATACGGGCTGTTATTCGCAAAGCGCTGCCCCACATAATTGACAGTAAGATTGGTGCCCAGGCGGAACGATTGCGTGTAGTTTGCCACGGCCTCGATGTCGTTCTGCTCGAACACGGGAACACCATACTGGAAGACGTTGCCCTCTTGGGTGACGTCGTGGTCTACAAAGCCCCTGAAATTCAGATAGGGATCGAAGGATGGGACCGCGGCTCCAGCGCCAAGCGTCGAGGTCACGATTCCGCCCGCGCCCGCACCGGCCGAACCCGAGCTTGCGGAAGGAGAACCGGCGCTCGCGGAGCCAAAGCCGCCTTGCGTGGAGGATCGCACAACCGCCGTATTGACGCCGTTCGCGGCGCCGCCGGCCCTGGTGCGCGCTAGATCTGTTTGCGCAATGGGAAAGTTATAGCGGAAGTAGGCCAGATCGAGGTTGTTCTCGATGGCAAGAGCGATCGCATCGTGCAACGATAGATACAGCTTTCCGTTGCGGATGAGGGTTTGCAGGAGAGGCGAGTTGTTGAGGTCCGGCGGAGGCACGGTGCTGGGCATATAGGGCGAAAAGGGATTGTGCGAATGCGGCAACGATATGTGGAAGGGCCGCGGCGGGATAACCGGCTGATGCTGTGCCTGCTGTATCTCCTGCGCCAGCGAAAGGTGAGCCGCGGCAGACGGGCTTCTTGCGGGTGCCGGAGCCTCGGGCGGCAGCGTTGAAGCAGCATCGGCCGGCGCAGGCTTCGGCGCTGGCGGCGAGATCGCGAGGGCCATGCCAGCCTGCAGGACGAAGAGCGCAGCCACCGCCATCCATCCCATCCGAACCGCATGTTGATGGTGTCCCAGCGAACGCTTCACTTGACCCGCACCTCCGTTGTTCCTTGCGCAAGGGTTTCGTCGCGCGTTAGCCAGCCATCGTGCAGTTGCACGATGCGATGGCCGTAGCGTGCGTTCTCGTCAGAGTGCGTGACCTGTACGATGGTGGTGCCCTGGCGATTGAGTTCGCAAAACAGATCCATGATATGGTGGGCCTGGGCGGAGTGCAGATTGCCGGTTGGCTCGTCCGCCAGCAAAAGCGCCGGCGCATGCACCACGGCGCGCGCGATGCCGACCAGTTGTTGCTGGCCACCAGAAAGCTGGCTGGGATAGAGGTTCATTTTGGCGACGATCTGGAAGCGGTCGAGGATGTCGGCTACCATTCCCTCTCGTTCTTTTGCGGGCATGTTCTTATAGGAAAGCGGCAGATCGATATTTTCGGCCACGGTCAGGTCATCGAGCAGGTGATAGCTCTGGAAGACCATGCCGATGCGCCTGCGGGCCAGATCGGCGCGCTGCTTGCGGTTGAGCGCATGCGCAGGCGTCTCGCCGAACCAGTACTCGCCGGCCCAGCCGTCGTCGAGCAATGCCAGAATGTTCAGGAGCGACGATTTGCCGGCCCCTGATGGACCCATGATGGTGACAAACTCACCCTCTTGCACAGTCAGCGAGATTCGCCGCAGCACCCAGGTCTCGGTATGGCCGTTCTTATAACTGCGCTCTATGTTCCTCAGTTCGATCATGATCGAGTTACTCCGGTTCTATAGAATCCGCATCTGAATTACTCCGTGTGCAGGGCTTGCATGGGTTCAATAGAGGCGGCGCGGCGCGCGGGCAGGAGCGATGCCAGCAGCGCGAGAAGGAAGATGAAAACGATCGCAAGCGCGATCACCGCGGGATCGTGCGGGCTTACCTGGAAGAGCATCGAATGCAAGAGACGCGTGGCAAAGATTGCGCCGACGGCGCCGATGGCGCATCCAACCAGCCCCAGCCGCACGCCGGATGCGAGCATCAGGCGCACCACAGCGGAGCGCTGCGACCCCAGCGCCAAGCGGATGGCCATCTCCTGCGTGCGCATCGCGGCGGAGAAAGCGATCACGCTGTAGATTCCCAGCAGAGCCAGCAACAGGGCCGCGGCGGCGAAGCTGGAGATGAGCGCGGCATTGAAGCGGCGCGGCGCTTCAGTTTCACTAACCGCCTGGTTCATTGATTGCACCTGCGTAAGAGGCAGCTGCGGATCGATGGAGCGGACAGTGGCGCGCAGAACATTGATCATTTGATCGGGCGGCAGCGCGGTCCGCAGCACAATCGAGCCGCCTTGCGCATTGAGCGAATCGGGGGGCGCCAGTGGGCCGTAAGAAGCTATATTCTGGCTCGAAGGCTGGTAGATCTGAAACTGCGTGGAGACGCTGGGCGCCGTTTGCCGAATGTTGCCTATCTCGCCCACAACCGTCATCCAGGGCGTGGGCGTTTCTTGCATGCCCCACCGCACGCGCTTGCCGACGGGATCTTCGCCGGGCCAGAACTTCTGCGCCAAAGCGCGATTCACGATGCACACCAGTGGCGCCTTGGCATTGTCGGCCCTGCTAAATGCCCGGCCGCGCACCAGAGCAATGCCTGCGGCACGGAAGTAGCCGCCCATCACCTGCGAAGGCCAGGCAAGATCCAGGCTGGCGCCCCGAGGGGAAATATAGCCATCGGCAACAAAGGCGCTATTGCTCCTGTTTCCAACCGCGGGCAGCATCGACGTAATGCCAACAGCCTCCACGCCGGGCAACTGTTTCAGCCTGCTCAGGAGCCTGTCGTTGAATGTGTCGATTGCCACCTGGGTGGAGTATTGCTTTTGCGGCAAACTGTAAGAAGCACTCAATATGTGATCGGTACGAAAGCCCAGCTCGACGGAGCGCAGCTTCTGATAACTTCGCAACAAAAGACCGGAGGCGATCAGCAGGACCAGCGCAACTGCGATCTCGGTAATCACCAGTGCCGAGCGCAGGCGGACATGCGCGCCGCCCGCCGAACCGGTTCGGCCTCCTTCCTTGAGAGTTTCGATCACGCCGGTCCGCGCCGCGGCAAAGGCGGGAATAAATCCGCAAAGTAGGCCGGTAAGCACGGCGGCGGACAGCGCGAATGCGACGACATGCCAGTCGAGCCGGATGGAGTCAATGCGGGGCAGCGTCTCGGGCAGGAAACTCTTGCCCGCGCGTAGAGCAATTGCCGCGAAAGTCAGTCCCAGCAGACCGCCGCAGATGCTGAGCGCCAGTGTTTCAACCAGAGTCTGGCGCACGACAGCCGCGCCGGATGCGCCCAGTGCGAGGCGCACGGCAGCCTCTCGCCGGCGGCGAATCACGCGGATCAGCAGCAGCCCCGCCAGGTTGACGCAGGCGATGAAGAGCACGACGAGCACAGCAAGAAACAGCGTATGGATCAGCGGCCGCGCCTGGGCAACAGTATCCTGGGCGAGCGAGTGGACAACAGCGTGGATGCGCAGACTATTCATAAACGGCGGGAAATTACGCTCGATCGACCGGGCGACGGTTTCCGCATCCTGCTGGGCCTGGGGTATGGTCACGCCGGGTTTCAGCCGGCCCACCATGCCGAAATTCCAGTTTGCTGCCGCAGCGCCGCTCAACTCGTCCGCCGTGAAGCCCATGGGAACCCACAACTCACTGCGATTCAGTTGTCCCGGAACCAACGGAAACTCGAAGTTGCGGGGCATGACGCCGATAATCTGGTATGTTCTCCGGTTTAACTCGATTTTCCGGCCCAGAATCCGCGGATCAGCATCGAAGCGGCTATGCCACAGGGCATAGCTGATTACGGCCACGTGCACGCGATCGGCATCTTCCTGCTGCGTAAACGTGCGGCCCATCAGAGGCGGCACATCCAAAACATGAAAGACGCTGGCAGTCAGCCGCGACGCATTGATCTGCGTGGGCGCGCCGGCGCCGGAAAGCTCATAGGCTGTCTGCTGATAGCCGCCGAGACTGGCAAAGCCGCGCGTCTCACGCTCATATACCGGAATCTCCGGAGAGGTGACGCCGGCCTCGCCCCGGCCGCCGATATGCGCGCCCTGCAAGACGTCGGAGAGCACCGCGATGCGGTCTGGCTGGGCAAATGGCAAAGGCCGCAGCAGCACGCCCTCGACGATGGAAAATATCGCGGTTGTCGCGCCGATCCCAAAGGCCAGCGTGAGCACCGCAGTCAGCGTGAAACCCGGCGTTTTGCGCAACTGCCGCAGCGCGAAGCGAGTATCGCGCCAAAGATTGCTCATTCCAAGTCTCCTTCATCTCAACGGCCCGGTCTACTCCATTCGCAACGCTAGAGCAGGGTTTACGGTTGCTGCCCGGCGCGCGGGAACAAAGCAGGCAAAAAGCGCCACCGCGCAGAGCGCGAGTGCCACGATTGTGAACGTCGGCCAGTCCGTGGCTCCCACGCCGTAGAGCATGCCACGCAAATAGCGGGTGAGCACCAGCGAAGCAGCCAGTCCAACCGCGACTCCGATCATTGCAATGCGCAGGCCCTGTTTGAGCACTTGGCGGAAGACATCCCGCTGATCCGCGCCGAGCGCCATCCGAACGCCGATTTCGTGTGTGCGCTGGCGCGTGGTGTATGCCACAACTCCATAAACACCGATGGCGGCCAGAATCATGGCGAGCAAGCCGAACGTTCCCGCGAAAACCGACATGATGCGCTGAAAGACACCGCCCAGTACCATGTTTTGCTTGAGCGTAGACACATCGAAGAGAGGCAGGTCGGGATTGAGGCTGTGGAGCGTCCTTTGGATTGCGGAATCGAATGCGGCGGAATCGCCAGCTACGCGGACATGCAGGATGATCAGGTTCCGGTTGTCCTGCATCAGGGGCACCAGTACGAGCGGTGCTGGCGTATAAACCAGGCCGCGGTACTTTGCATTTACCGTTACACCCACCACCGTGTACCACCGGCTGGATAACTGGACCCGCTTGCCGATTGACTGCTGGCCCGGCCAATAGCGGTTGGCAAAGGCCTTGTTGACGATGGCTACGGGCTCCGCAGATGCATTATCGGCATCGGTGAAATCGCGTCCGGAAACCAAGGGCGTGCGCAAGGTGTGAAGATAGCCGGGCCCCACCGTTCCCGTGTCCGCTGTAACAGACTCATGCGGGTGCGGAACGTAGCCCTCGGGAGTCACGTCATCCGAGCCGATGGTGAAGCTCAACGGGGAAAAGCTGGCCAGCGTGGCCGACACGACCCCGGGCAGAGCCTGCACACGCTGCAGCACCAGGCGGTTGAACTCCATCGCTTTGGCGCTGGTGTAACCAAGAGGCTTCAGATCGTAGGAAGCCAGATAGACGTGGTCGGGGTCATAGCCGGGATTGGCGCTTTCTGCGTTGAGCAGGCTGCGAACAAACAAGCCGGCGCACGCCAGCAAGACAAGTGAAAGAGCAATCTGCGCCGCGGCCAGCGCGGCGGCAAGACGCGATCGCCCAAGGCTGCCCGAAGAGGTGGATGACTCGTCCTTGAGCACACGCACGGGCGAAAGCGTGGAGGCGCGCAACGCGGGAACGGCTCCCGACGTTGTGGCAGCAAGAATCGCAATCAAGAAAATGACCAGCATAACCGCGCCATTGACTTTGCCGTTGATGTCGAGTGGGAGGCTGATCGCCGGCAGAAACGAGCTCAGCGTACGCGCAGTGAAGAACGTGATGGCCAGCGCGATGACACCGCCCGCGATGCCAACCATGAGATTTTCTACGATAAGCTGCCGGACAAGCCGTGCGCGGCTCGCTCCCATAGATAAGCGGATGGCGAATTCGCGGCGGCGCGAAACAGCGCGCACCAGCAGCAGACCGGCCACATTGGTGCAGGCCAACAGCAAGAGCGCGCCGGCCAGCGCGAGCAGGATCGGCAGGGATCCCGACAGATAGATATTGGCCCCGAAGGGCGAGCGCCACAGCGGGTCGAGCGAGAGCCGGTTATCGCCGCGATGCGAGTGCGGATAGCGCGCGACGATGCGCTGCATCAGCAGATTGAATTCGTTCTGAGCCTGCTGGCGCCCCACGCCAGGTCGGAGCACGCCCACCACATTGAGCCAGGCATCGCCGCGGTTGTTGATGCGCCTGGATCCCGTGACCTGCTGATCCACGCCCAGGGGGAGCCAGATCTGTGCGCGCAGGCCGGAGGTGCATCCCTCGAAGCCGCGCGGAGCCACACCTACGATGGTGAAGTTGTGCCGGTTGATCTGGATCGTCTTGCCCACGATGGCTGGATCACGGGCAAAGCGATGCTGCCAGAGATAATAGCTGATGACAGCCTGAGGCGCACCCAGCCGCTCATCCCCACTTGGGAACCTGAACGTCGTGCCGAGAATAGGATGCACGCCCAGTACAGAAAAGTAGTTAGACGAGGCGAGAACGCCGTAAATGCGCTCCGGTTCGCCGCTTCCGGTGATGGCCATGAAATCTTCGTGGTGAGCAATAAGCCCTGAAAGAACGCTCGTGTGATTGCGCAAATCAACGTAATCGGGGTAGGACAGTGGGGGTGGCGCCTGCACGCTCCTCTCGCCGCGCTGGATGGTGACCATATTGCCGGTATGCGCGACGCCCGGTATGGGATCGAGCAGCGTGGAGTCGATCCAACTGAAGATTGTGCTGCAAGCGGCAATGCCCAGCGCCAGGGTAAGCACGGCGGCAAGCGTGAACCCGGGCGCTTTGCGCAACTGCCGCAGCGCGAAGCGGAAATCGTGCAGCATGGCCTACCCCTCCGCTTCTTCTTCCAGCTTCCTGATCTCGTCCTCGGAGACCACTTTGCCGTCGAACAAATGCACTTCGCGTTCAGCGTGGCGCGCAAAGCGCGGATCATGCGTCACCATGCAGATGGTCGAGCCTTCGCGGTGCAGATCGCGGAGCAGGTACATGACCGCCTCGCCGTTCTTGGAGTCCAGGTTGCCCGTAGGCTCGTCGGCCAGCAGAATCGACGGTGAGCCGGCAAGCGCGCGCGCCACGGCCACGCGCTGCTGCTGGCCGCCGGAGATCTGCGCCGGATAATGCCGCATGCGGTGCGCCATATTCACGCGCTCCAGCGCCTCCTTTACGCGCCGCTTGCGCTCGGCCGCAGGCATTCCGGCGCGATAGGTCAGGGGCAGTTCCACGTTCTCTTCAACGGTCAGGTCGCCGATGAGATTGAAGCTCTGGAAGATGAAGCCGATCTCCTGGTTGCGGATGTGCGCGCGCGCGCTGAAGCTCAGGTTCTCCACCGGATTGCCGTTGAGCAGATAGCGGCCCGCGGTCGGCGTATCGAGCAGCCCGAGGATCGACAGCAGCGTGGACTTGCCGCAGCCAGAGGGGCCTGACACCGCCAAATACTCCCCGCGCGAAATCGTGAGGTGAACTCCCGACAGCGCGTGCGTCTCCACGTCATCGGTGTAGAAGACCTTCGTCAGATCCTCGATTTCGATCAATTTGCCGTTCGATGCCATGATTTCTCCTTGTCGGCGATCATAAGCTGCAGCGGCGATTCATCAGTGAAGATTGCGGCGAGTATAGCTGATCTGGGTAAGTCGCTCACCATTCCGCGTTTTTGGCTCCCGAGCCGCGATGCGCCTAATTCAACCGGATGTGGTCCACGTTGTCGTAGCGCGACATATCGGACAAAATCACCCTGTCGCCTTCCTTCAGCCCCGCAAGAACCTGAATATTGTTGACCGATGCGCGCCCCACCTTCACGGAGACGCGCGTGGCGCCCTTGTCGTCGGGATCGATCTTGAACAGGCTCAGCGTCGAGTTCTCATCGCCCAGCGCAGGCCGGCCCATGTAGAGCACGTTCTTCAGGTGCGCCAGGTCGATCGTCCCGTCCACACTCAAATCCGGCACCGCGCCGGGCGGTAATGGCCCATCAAGGGATACGTCAACCGTGCGCGTTCCGTTCAATACCGCCGGATCGATGCGCGTAACATGCCCCGGGACTATGCCGTTGTGTGTATCGATCTCGGCGGGTTGCCCAAGCGCAATGGCGTGCGCCTGCGTCTCGGGGATCTGGAGAGCGGCTTTCAGCTTCTGCAATTGAATCACCTCGGCCAGCGGCGTTCCCACCGTCACGCGCTGGCCCACCTGCACTGGCGTGGACAGCGGCGCCAACTCGCCGCTGATGCCCGCGCGCACCTCCAGCCCAGCCGCTTGCTTCTCATACAGGTCGAGCAGCGACCTGGCCTGGTCGATCTTGGTCTGCTGCGAGGCAAGCTGCACCTCGATCGCCTGCTGGTTGACCAGGAGTTGTTGCTGCGTCAGCCGGTACTGCGTAGTCAACTGATCGGCCGTGTCCTTCGACTTCTGATAGGCAAGCCCCGAAATCACTCCCAACTCATACAACTGCTTGTCGGTCTCCGCTTGCATCACATCCTGCGTGTAGTTGGAGCTGACCTGCGCGGCCGCCGCCTTCTTATCCATCAGCGTGCTTTCGAGCGTGGCCTGCAGACTCTTGTAGTCGGCCTCGGCCGCCTTGAGCCCCAACTGCGCGTCCAGTAGTTTCTGCTGCAGTTGCGGATCGGATAAGTCCATGAGAATGGTGCCGGGAGCCACTCGCGTTCCCGGCAGCACGCGGATGCGCACCACGGTGGCGTCGGTCTGAGCGGGAATCAGCCGGATGCTGTCTTCGCGGGGAACCAGCATGCCGGTTGATGCGCGCACCTGAATCGTCAGGTCACCGCGCTTGACCGTGCCAGTCCAAATGGTCGAGCGGTCCACCGTGGGCGACGCCGGCTTAAGCCGTGCGACGGCTACGGTGATCGCGGCCAGCGCCACGATTCCTCCCATGCCCCACAGGAGTTGGCGGCGCTTCTTCTTCCGCATGATATCTGGTCGTGCAATGTCCATCGCCAATCACCATTGCACGAGTCGTACCAGATTGAATCATTCAAAAATAATTGAAAAAAGGAAAGTTATGATGTCTTCCGGCCGGAAGGATCGCCGAAGAGTGACCGATTCCGGAGCGCAGTGTTCGATTCCGGACAGCGCATCGCTGAGCTGCTACTTGCCGAAAAGCCGTCGCTTCAGAGGAAGTGGTTTCAGCCAGCATGGATTGTGCGCCCACCCGGACCTGTCCCGAAGTTGACGACCGAAATACGAAGAGCTCTCGCCAGCGCAGGGTTGGCGCGCTGCGCGTAATGAAGAACGCAATCTACGGCATGCCGGCTTACGATCCGATAACGCGGGCGGCCGTTCCATTCCTGCTTGCGGACGTTACGGGATGCGCAAGTCTGTTTCCGGCGCCGCGGATCGCGAAGATCGGCCCGGGGGCGACGCAGCGTAGCGAGGAACCAGTCTGCCCGCTGCGCTACGATGGGATCCACCTTCGCCGCGTGCGCGCTGGAATACAGGCGGAAAGCAGCCCATAAAGACCGGCAATCGAAAGCAGCAGCGCCGGCGATCTTGGGCAGATGCGCGGCCAGCCGCTGCCTCCCATACAAATCCTCGACGATCTGGTTCATGGTCTCGAAGGTGGCATGGGCAAACTCCGGATTCGCGCGGCGCAGGATCGAGCGCACCGCGGGAATCATGGCATCAGGCGCGCGCTGGGTATGTATGGCAAGATCCATGGCAATCGTGGATACCTGGTACATCACGCTGTTCGGCGTAATTCGCGAAAATCCCGGCCAAACGACGCTGGGGGGCTTCCAGCTTGAGAACATCAACGTGCTCCTCAAGAATCCGAAGATCAAGGGAGGTTCGCTTCGAGCGCCGGATTTGCGTTGCACGAACAGCCTGAAAGCCGTGTTCGGTCTGTGTGCGTCGGCAAGTGGAAACTGACGCGAGCAGGATCACCTCGAGCCCTTGTTGCCGGGCTGTCTTACTTCTCTGTATTGACGCGCCGCATCCAGTCCATGCTCAGCGGAGCGAATTCATCAAATGCATCGTTGTGGCCTCGATTCGGAAGTGAATGGAATTCTTTGGGTTGTTGAGCAAGAGCGTACAGTTGTCTTCCTTGTGCGGGAGGGGTCACGTGGTCGTTGTCCCCGTTAACAATCAGCAGAGGACAGTGGACATGCGCAATCTTCTTCTCATTCTCGAAGCGATCCCGAACAAGATATTGCGAAGGAAAGAACGGGAAGTAGACCTGCGCCAGCTTCGCAATCGACAGGTAAGGCGCCAGCAGCATCACTCCCCGCACGTGAAATTCCTCGGCCATTTCAACTGCAACGCCGGCGCCCAAAGAGTGACCGAGAAGGAACACTTGCTCATCGCCAACTCCGCGGGACATCAGCCACCTCAAGTAGGCCCGCCCGTCTGCATAGAGCCCGGCTTCGGTCGGCCGACCGGGTAATCCGCTGTATCCCCGATACTCTGTCAATAGGAATCCATAACCGGCTGCTATGTAGGGATCGGCAATCTGCGCGGCCGAGTGAAGAGAATCGGCATTCCCGTGGAAGAAAACGATCGTGAATGGTTTGCTTGTCGCTGGTGCATACCAGGCGCGCAGATTGATACCGTCCCGGGTCCTGACGGTAATCTCTTGAAAAGCCCGGTTCGCATCGAACTCGTGCAGCGGTACGTAGGAATGGGTCGGGTAGTAGAGGAGTTTCCTCTGCGTCGCAAACAGGACTGCCATGAGGACAAGGTACACAGCAGCCGCCATACCCATGAAGAGCTTCACTACCCGCACTCAATCACCCCTCAAGTCTTCGCCGAGCCTCAAGTAGCAAGTGCTTCACCACCGACAGATCGGGCGAGGATATCCGCGCCAGTCTTTCTCTGGTCAAAGGTACGCGAAGTGGGGTCGACCAGTGTTACTCAATGTGATCTAGCTCACTTCTATCTCGACGCGCCTGAACTCCAACATTCCCGCACAAATTGGCGTTCCTGCGGCGAACGCCGGAAATGCCGCCCACCAGGCGGTACCGGAGAACTGGCGCAGAGCCGCCTCGAACGAAGCTGCTTCAGCCATAGCATACGCGCATTCCGGATCCAACAGGGAGGGCAACCGGAATCTTCAGACATCAACAAGCCCGGTGTGTTGCAATAGCAGAAGTGGCTTTCCCTCCCGCAAAAGAACCGATGCAGTGCCCACTAGAAGAGTGGCCCCGGCTTGCTGCAGAGCGCCCCGGTTCCGTGTTGTTGCGGACGGCGCGGCCAGATGCCGGCAACCACAACAGCTTTCTCTTTACCGATGCACTGCGAATCCTTTCCACGAGCCAGCTCGATGAAATTCCCGCGATCTTTGAGTCCATTGAATACGCCTTGCGCGACGGATACCATGTGGCGGGCTATTTAAGCTACGAGGCTGGATACCATTTTGAGCCAGCCGCGATGCGCTCTGCCAATGCGTACCAGGTTGCAGGCGATCTTCCGCTTGCATGGTTTGGTGTATATCAGCAGCCGCTGGTCCAAAATCAACTTGAGTGCGTGTGGACCCACGGCAGGTCCAACTGCGGAGAAACCGGTGAGCTTCACGATATAGCCATCGACATTTCCAAAACCGCATACTGCGAGCGCATTCAAAAGATTCGGCAGCATATCGAAGCCGGTGATTTTTATCAGGCGAACCTCACACTGCAAATGCGCCTGCCATGCGGCGAGGATGCTGCGCGGTTGTTTGAAAAGATCATGGAAAGCCAGCCGGTACCATACGGCGCGCTGATCCACACAGGCGAGGTGCATATACTCTCCGCCTCGCCGGAGCTGTTCTTCCGCACGCAGGCTCGCCGGATCACTGTCCGCCCCATGAAGGGCACGGCGCGCCGCGGACGCGACCCTGAAGAGGATGCGCGCATGGCGGCATGGCTGGCTGCGGATGAGAAGAACCGCGCGGAAAACGTGATGATTGTGGATTTGATGCGCAATGACCTGGGGCGCATCTGCAAAACCGGCAGTGTTGAAGTCACGGATTTATTTACCATCGAGCGCTACCCGGAACTGCTGCAGATGACTTCGACCATACGGGGCGAGCTTAAAGAGGAGACGAGCTGCTACGAAATCTTCCGCGGCCTTTTCCCGTGCGGGTCCATCACCGGCGCGCCGAAGGTCAGGACCATGCAGGCAATTCGAGCGTTGGAAGGTGAACCGCGCGGGATTGCATGCGGGACAATCGGATTCTTTTCACCCCGCGGAGATGCGGTTTTTAGCGTGGCGATTCGCACACTGACTCTACGCGACGGAGAAGTCCGGTTGCGCGTAGGTTCAGGAGTAACCCATGACTCCGATCCCGAGACGGAGTATGCGGAATGTCTTTTGAAGGCACGTTTTTTGACGCACCCCGCGCCGCGATTTGAGCTGATTGAAACGATGGCCTGGGCAGGAGACTTCATGCTGCTCGATCTGCATCTTCGGCGGCTGCGGGCCTCGGCGGATTACTTTGATTTCCGATTTGAAGAGAAGAGCGTTCGTGAGCAGTTGTATCAATTTGCTGAAGTTTTTCAGCAAGAGACTCGCCACCGGGTGCGTCTGCTGCTTGCGCAGTCCGGCGCCATCTCGATTGCGAGCGATCCGTTGAGCCCGGCCAGAAAACCGGCAGTGCTTCTCATCGCTTCGGCGCGCGTGGACTCGTCGGATGTGCTCCTGCGGCATAAGACAACACGGCGGCTCATGCAGGACCGTGCCTTTGCCCAGGCGCAGGCCGCGGGGTGCGATGATGCGCTTCTCCTCAACGAACAAGGACAAGTGACGGAATGTGCCATCCATAATGTGATGATTGCGAAGAATGGACGATTTCTAACTCCTCCCCTGGAGTGCGGATTGCTGCCGGGTGTCTATCGACAACACTTGCTGGCGGCCCATCCTGAGATCGAGGAAACTGCGATCACTTTGGATGATGTTCTTTCTGCGGATCGCCTTTTCATCTTCAATTCTGTGCGAGGAATGCGGTTGGCGCGAATCTGCGGCCTCCCCGCTCGATGAGCGCCTGCATCGAGCGGGCGGCCGCCATCAAACCTTCCCGATCATTCTCCGTATTCGAATGCATGGCCGCGAGTCCGATTGTAATGAAAGACCGGCAGTATGCCAGAATGGTCGCCCTGTACTCGATCAGCCGATGCATGATGCCTGTCGCTGAGCCGGCCCATCGTGATCGTTATCGCTGCCATCGACTCCCCACGGCAACCGTCCGGCGCGTGCTCCACCAGTGCGCCCAACCCCGCGGAAAGAAGCCGTATGATCATGCGGCGAAGCAACAGTTGTCTTACCTTCAGGAAGATCTCCTCCTGCCTGGAAGACTCCTGGTTGCTCCCGCCGCCGGCTCTGCGTGCTGATGGTGTGGGGCGCGCTGGGCGCGGCCATTGGCGTCTGCGGCTGCGGCTCGCCCAACGGCTTCTTGGCCCAGGCATCGTCTGACGCTTCCGCTGAGCCAGACTCCATAGCCACACAGACACACCGGGATGCACCCGTTCAGTCAGGCGTCCTGGGGCAGTCTGCCGCATTCGTCAAGCCCCGCGCTCCGCAACCCATGCAAATCCAGCAACTTGCCGTTGCAGATAATTTCCATCCCAGGGTGCAGAATTTAAACATGGACGCGATTACACTTCTCCCCACCTGGAACACGAGCATGACTGAGCCATTCCATCCCGCTCCGTCTGGAGACTCAGCCCCTCAGGCAGCGCAGAGCGCGCTCCCCGACTCCCAAACGCCGGAGTGCTGTGAACGGTTCGTACCCCCCTGACCGCATACCACCCCCCCTCAAAATATTTTCTTTTCCACAGATTTTTTTGCAGGCTATTTTTCCGGGCGAAAAATGCGGATGCGAAGGACCGCGCTTTCCACATTGTGATACGCCTGTTCCTCGCCCGCGCTACCAGCCTGTGGCGAATGGCTGGTTTTTGGCCGCGCGCGACAAGGCAATCACAGGAAGCGATTCTGCCGGCAAAATCGCTCGCTTCCTGCTTCCGCCATGTCCTGGCGGGTGCTCCTTGCGGAGAAAGGATCGAAACTAAGGATCCTCCGCTAAAACCAGAGGTTTTATGGTTTGCGGCCCCTCAAAGGGACCGCAAGTGGTGCACCGGCATTTGTGCAACCCGCCCTGATCCCGCGCCGCGGCCGCAGTCTTCATGCGCCCCGCAGGGCCGGTGCGAATCCATGGGTTGAGGAACAGTCTTCTCGAACTTAGGCTTCTCCATCCATCTGCTAGAGGGGAACCAGATGAAATCCGAAATGGATGTGCATGCGCATTCCGAAGATGGCGACCGGACCGCGCACCTGGTTATAACCCGGGTTTCGAACGTATTGGAAATCCGGCGCAAAGGAGAAAACCGCAGGCAGCTTGAGATTGTAATACGTCTCAAAAATCTGTTCCCTGCCATAAGTCAGGCCGCCATCACCCAATATGAAGCCGATCCCGCCAGCAGCCAGGTATTTTTGATGCTCGGTGGAAATGCCGTTGGAGATAAACGCCACTCCGGCATGGTCCGAGGGCATCTTCCAAAGCGCGCCGGGAATCTGAACTCCCCCTGTAATGGTGTTGTTGACTTCCGTAAAAGAGTAATTCTCGTATTTCCCGTTGTTCCACCCGATACGGCTAAACAGGCCAAAATTCCGGGGCAATCCCTGCTGCCAGTTCAGGCCGTACCCGTACTCGTGCGTGCCAATCTCGCGAACGGCAAGAATGCTGGGGGTGTGAGTGATTCCTTTATGATAGGCCGCAAGAGCGTCGGCAAAGCTGCCCATGCCCGCCTCGTTCACGTAGCCAAGCAAGCGCACCTTGCCGTGCGTGGCAGGACTGTATCCCCAACTGATCTGCGCGTTTCCTGACTTGTTGTTGCCAATGCGGAGATCCAGGTAGCGTCCGTTGGGATTCCTGGACTCTAGCACTTCGGCGTAGCGAAATTTCCAGTTGCCATCGTCAAACTCGGCCAATCCACCGTAGGTGAAGTTGGTGATGCTGCCAGACATATCCCAGGCGCCGTTCTGGTCGGCGGTCCAGTTCATGAACCCGTTATGATCGTTGTTCGCATATGCATTCCTGTCGAAGAAATCGGCAAGGCTGAATTTCCCAAAATAGATTTGAAAACGGCGCTCGGGAAGAGACGAAGCAAGGGACAGGTAGTCTGGGCCGTGCTTGACCATGCCATCGCCGAGCGGCACTACATAGTGCAGCAGAAAGCGGCTCATGTACGTATGCGCGGCGGTGGTCCCCGGTGTAGGTGCGCGTTGAGCATCCAGGTCGGGAAACCCGGCTATGCCAAAGGTGCTGCTCAGTCCGTCTCCCCGGATATCCTCGACGTCAAACAGGATCTCAAAGTTGCGGGTTATACGTGCGCCGCTGTAAAAGTCCTGCATGCTGGTGGCATTCACGTTCGGATAGTTTTCAAAACTCTGCGGTCCTGAATACTTCGCATAAAAATGCCCATTGCCCTGCGTGATTACATTGATCTGGCCTCCAAGCCAGAAATTATGAAAGACATGGGACCAGAACCCCGGCGTTAGCACGGGCACATGATTCTGCGGGCCCGTAAGAGCGATCCGTCCGCCGGGCTCCAACTGCGGTAGAGCAGCATTGAAATTCATGAGTGCGATGTTTCTTGCCAGCGTGCGCGCAAAAGAATGGCAGCCCTGATCGTAGGAGGCCAGTTGCTCCGTTCCGGAAGCTGCGCGCCTTGTGTTGCAGGGAGTGATTCTTGCCTTGCTGCGAAGGCCAGCCTTCACGACGGGAAGCTTTGTGAGAGACTGGGCCCACAGTCCGGTTGCGGGAACAGCAAGACATCCCAACGCAAGCACCGAGACTGCAATCTTGGAATACCCCATCCAAATTCCTCCGTAGAGCATTTTGACAAGCTTTGCTTATGTAAATCCGCAGAAAGCTCTTCCGACTTCTGTAACTCGGCATTGATTAAGTTTGCATGTGGTCATTAAGTGACGATCCGCAAACTAAGACCACTAACTTACAAAATATGTAGCAAAACAACTGCAAGTACGAATCACGCCTGCCTGCTGCTCGTTTCACAACGGCGGATCGCACACAAAAGGGGAAGTAACTATGATTACCAATCTACTGTATGCCGGGACCGTAATGTTCCATGGCGAAAATGCAGGGGTCTATTTTGGCCCCGGCAGCAATCCTCTGCGCCAACTCAATTGGTACACGCACCCACTCTGGCGTGGCGGCATCACAAACTGGCTCACCGCCGTGCAATGCCAGGCAAGCCTGCCACGGACCTGCGCGGCGCCGTGGCGTTTGAGGGCTGGCACTGGACATCGTAATCCTGTTGTGTCTGCACTCCGCATTCCGAACCGGGAGCAAGACTTGGCGCCACAAAACTGAAACCAACGCGCCTGGCAATTTTCCCGTGCATATTTCCCCCTCGCGTTGAAAGCGCATTCTGCGGTGCCCGCCTTATATAGCTGTCTTTCGGTCTTCCACTGGAAAGATGTCACTTTCACTTGGCTGCGATGTCCGCCCGCTCTGCAACATGGTGGCGGCGCAGCCTGAGTAGCGTTTCGTAGCTCTCGATCTACAGTAGCAATCGCACATTAATGTTCTCTGAAACCTACACTTGCCGGCGATGAGGGCGTTGCCCTGGCACGGGGGGTGTGGTCTCTTGGTTTGACTCAAGCGCAGGCGTCTGCGCTTCAACAGTTTCCGCAGAACCCCATCCGAAAGCGCTCCCATCCGCCGTTGGCCCCAAATACAGGGTCCCGGTAATGATGGGAGCGGCTCACACGGGTCCGGCCGAAGATTTCCTCCATCCTCCGGATTGGTGGGCGTACCGTATTCATATTAAATGAGATATTCTCCGCATTAAAGACTCGCGCTTTCGCCTTCAGCGCGTTGAGTCCACCGCCCTGCGCGTGCCGGCTTTCCGGGGCCGGCGGCAGCGGATATGGGGCTGAAGGAAAAAAAATATTTGATTCATGGTCTCTTCATCTTCCGGCACCTACACTCACTCGTGATGTGCCAATTGTGTACATCTGCTGAATTTCCGCCAATGTTCGTAGCCGGGTTCGGCAGCAGTAAGCGTATGAACAAAGTAGGCGTTGCACCACTGGAATTGCCAAGCATAAGAGCGCCCCGTGGAGCAAATGCGATCCTCCTTACCGTCCGGCAAATGCGGATCGCGTGATGAAAGCGGGCATCTCACACTGAATGAAGGGGGATCCGGACAAGAATGAAACCAATCGTCTCTGGTGTAATTGGAGCCGCAATCGCACTGATCCTTTTACCGATTGTTGTGCTCCTGTATCTGCGGTTTGGAAGCCCTCCGGTTGCGGTGCGGGACAAACCCTTTCCCTTTGAAAAGCAAATCGTCAAAATTCCTCTCCACGCGCGCTTTAACCGTGACGAGCCCAAGTTCTGTCCTTTGCCCGTGAACGATGCAAACCTGATCGCCGGAGCTCAGATCTACAAGATGAAATGCGCGGTGTGTCACGGATTCAAGAAAGTGCAATCGGGGATAGGCCCGAACATGTATCCGCCCGCCCCAAATCTCTGGAGAAAGCACGGCCGCGACAGGGTCGGGGTGAGCCATAACCCGGTTGGAGAAACCTTCTGGAAAGTGGACAACGGAATACGGCTGACCGGCATGCCTTCTTTCAGCACCCTGCTTACTGAAGCGCAAATGTGGCAGGTCAGTATGCTGCTCGCAAACGCAAACAAGCCTCTGCCGCCTGAGGCGGATCAACTAGTTACTCAACCAAAGATGGCTAGTAAAACGCAGACTACGCCTCAGAATTCAAAAGGCTCCCATCGGGCTCTCGGGCCGGCCGTGACCAAGCAGCACGGCAAGTGAATTAAGCTACTTTGTTAGTGTGTGATGATAGATCTGCCGGATACGCGCAAGCCGGGCTCACTTGGCGGCAATTGTCCATGGCTAAGTGAGCATCGATTTGCGCGGAAATCCGTAAACAATTAGAGCAAAGCTGTACTATTCGGCTTACTTGCCGAGCATTGGGATAGATGACTATAATTTACCGGCTTGCAAAGAGGTCGACAAATCATCCGACGAGGAGCATGTATGGATACGGAACAAGAGCGAGATTTCCCTATACCACTCTTGAATAGGCGCACTCTGCTGCAGGGTGCCGGTGCAATGATTGCAGCGGCGGCAGCCCCGAGTTTGTCGCCTCTCTACGCGAACGCGGAGCCTTCCTCAACACCAATCAGCACCACCGGCAAGGAAATCATGGAGAAGCTTTCCACTTACATGGGCGATGCCGGTGATCATCCTCTTCCACCCCACGTCGAAGAGGTGACAAAAGAGCACATTTTGGATACGATCGCCGCTATGATTTCCGGCGTCCATTTGCTCCCCGCACAGGTCGCGCTCCGTTTTGCGCATGCCTATGGCGGTGAAAAGATCGCTACGGTTGTAGGTTCCGAAATGAAGATCGGACCGATTGAGGCGGCGCTCGCAAACGGAATGATGGCCCATTCCGACGAGACCGATGATTCGCACGCTCCATCGCAGTCTCATCCCGGTTGCGGCATTGTGCCTGCGGCGCTCGCCGCTGCGGAGACCTATCACATCAGTGGTGCTCGGTTTGTTCGCGCGGTGGCGTTGGGCTATGACATAGGCACCCGCGTTTCCATGACGTTGGGTGGGTTAGCGTATCAATACAAAACGAGCCGCGACACGCATCAAATCACCTGCAACTTTGGCGCAGCGGCTGCATGCGGCTGCGCCGCGAGCCTTAGCGCGCAGCAAATGCGCTGGGTTCTGGATTACGCCTCGCAGCAGGCAGCGGGCATTTCAGCATGGAACCGGGACACGCAGCACGTAGAGAAGTCCCTGGCCTTTGCCGGCTTCGCCGCCCGCAATGGTGTCACCGCCGCCATGCTCATCAAACTTGGCGGCACGGGCGTCAATAACATATTCTTCGGCGCCAACAACTTCTACGATGCGTTTGACCCCACCGCCAATCGGGAGGGCCTCATTAAAGGGCTTGGTGTTGAATACCAGGTTTTGAACACCCAGATCAAGAAGTGGTCTGTCGGCTCACCCATGCAGGCTTCTTTGCAGGCGCTTGAGATGATCCAGAAGGCCCATCCCTTCACGCCGAGCGAGCTAAAGAGCCTGACGATCAGAATCGACCCGGATGAGGCGCACATCGTTAACAATCGCACGATGCCGGACATCTGCATGCAATACATCATGGCGATCATGGTCATCGACAGAAAAGTGACATTCCAGTCATCCCATGACACGGCGAGAATGAAAAATCCCGAAGTCATGGCTGTGCGATCCAAAATCCAGCTTATTCCTGACGAGGCACTGCAGAAGCTCTATCCGGACCGTGTTGCGATCGTGGATGTCACCCTCAAGAATGGCAAAACCTATACCCAGCGCGTCAGTGCGGTTTTGGGCTCGCCCCAAAACCCAATGACCCATGCGCAGGTTGCGGGAAAGGCGCGCGACCTGATGACGCCGGTGCTGGGTGCGACACAAACCAATAAACTCATCGATGCAGTCTATAACGTCGAAAAATTGCAGGACATCACCGCCCTGAGCCCCCTGCTGCAGAACAAGATGAGCAGCACGACGGCCTAGCGTGGCAAGCTGCACCTGAACGTGCCAGAAACAGTTATGCGTGCCACTGCCGGCCGGATAAGCAGCGGTCGCGGTGCATGCAAACAGTGGCCAGGAGAGCTGCCCTCCTGGCCACGTCGTATTCGCCCTGATTGTACTCGTACTCGTCGTAGTAGAAATGAAATTGTAGACAGAGCAGCATGAATGATGAAGGAACATAAATCTTCTATTTTTTATGACTGCAAGGACATCGAAATGTGTCTGTGCAGGCATCGAAAATGCCGATTTCAGCATCCTACGAGCCAATAGGTGGTGTCGAGCGGCTGAGGGCGTAGTGACTATCAACCGTGGATAGGTCATTTCGGTCGCCAATTCCGTTGAAGTGTAGCGGAACCAGTGGAGTGCCCAGGAGGTGGCTGTGAGAAGGTTGAGCATTCTGCTTGGGGTGTTTCTTCCCTTTTTGCCAAGTAATGTGCTCTTTGCGAAGTCAGTTCCTCCGCTGAAATTCATTGCAGCTTACAAGCTCCCTAGCATGCCGCCGGGACACTTCGACCATATGATGGTTAAGGGAGACCGTTTGTTTGTCACACCCGAAGCCGCAAATGAAGAGTTGGTATTCAATGCTCGAACGGGCAAGCTCCTTCATACAATTCCGAATATTCCCAAACCCCATGCGCCGTTCTACCGCAGCGATGTCAATGACTTGTATATAACGTACGGCGGTCGCGCCGGAGCGCCCGGTGGCCTGAAGATTTTCAATGGGCAAACTTACAAGCTGATCAGGTCTGTCAGCCTATTTCCTCATGCCGATGCTATGGCATATGACGCCAGGACCCACTGTATCTTTATCAACGACGGCGGCGGACCGGCGCTTCTGCCCTACGGCAGAATCCGCGTTATCAATGCCAATACAATGAAGACCGTTGCGACGTTTAAAGTCCCTGGTGGCCACCTCAAGCGCATGGTCCTAAATCCTTCAGGCTCCAAACTCTATGTTGACGATGTTGCGCAGAGAGAGGTCGACGTAATCGACACCAGCAACGGAAAGATTCTTGCCCGGTGGCCAGTTCGAACGGGTAAGCTCAACATTCCGCTCGCGCTCGATGCGGCGCATCATCGCCTCTTTGTGGGCTGCCGCAGCGGGGTAATTGCTGTATTTGATACCAAGACCGGCAAAGAGCTCCAAGCCTTGCCGATCGGGAAGGGAATTGACGATTTGATCTTCGACCCTGCGACTCGCCGTTTGTACGCATCCTGTGGCGCAGGAAGAGGACAGATCGATGTTTATCGTGAAGTGGATCCTGACCACTTTCAGCTTTTGGGACGTGAACCCACCGCGCCCGGCGCAAAAACAGGAATCCTGGCACCGTCTCTGAAGATGTATTTTGTCGCAGTGCCTGAGCACAGTGGCACTCCCGCGCGGGTGTTTGCCTATGACGTTCTGTAGGCTCAATTTTGGTTCTCTTCTTTTCGGCAGCTTTGCCATTCCGCAGGGGGTCTTTCATTTGGGCTTGCCTGTCGCATACTGTATGAGATATAAGTTGCGGATGCTGGAGCTTTTGCAAGTTGCGCTCTGAGGTTGCTGGGTGTGAGACAAAGGAGGCATTTGAAATGAGGGCACTTCTCATTGAAGATGAACAAAAACTCAGTGCGTCGGTGTCCAGAGGTCTCGCTGCTGAGTCCTTGGCCGTGGATGTGGCTTTTGATGGAGAAGAAGGTTATGCGCTGGCCGAGGCCTATCCCTATGACCTGATTCTCCTCGACTTAATGTTGCCAAAGATGGATGGATATGACGTGTTACGCCGTATCCGGCAAAAGAACAAGAATGTGCCGGTGCTGGTACTTACCGCACGGCATGCAGTTGAAGACAAAGTGCGCCTGTTTGAGGTAGGTGCAGACGACTACCTGACGAAGCCGTTTGCATTCGCGGAATTGCTGGTCCGCAGCAAGGCACTGTTGAGACGGCGGCCTGAGAATCGGTCCAGCGTTCTCGTGGTTGGGGATCTCGAACTGGATCGTTTGAGTCAGACCGTAAAGCGAGCGGGAAGGCGAATCGAACTCACAAACAAGGAATATGCGCTGCTGGAATTTCTGATGCTGCATCCGGGGCGGGTGCTATCGCGCAATATGATTATTGAACACGTTTGGGATCAGAGCTTTGACGGCTTTACGAACATCGTGGACGTCTACATGTGCCATCTGCGCGTCAAGGTCGACGAAAACAGTAGCTACCGATTGATCCATACCGTTCGCGGAGCTGGTTATAAGATTTCCGCGGAGGGCGAGGTATGAGAACGCCTTCTCTTCGATTGCGGATTACAGCGTGGTATGTTGGACTGCTTACAGTAGTGTTACTCGTCTTTGGCGGCTTTCTGTATTGGACGTTGGACCATTTCTTATCCAATTCCTTGAATAATTATTTAGCGTCCAGCGCGCACAATATTGCCAAGCAAATCGTTGCGCGCGTACCAGAGAGGGGGGACATCTTTCTTGAACAAGAAATCAATGAGACGTATGCGCCCCGGAGCAGTGGATGGTTCATTCGCGTCCTGAGTCCCAGCGGCGCCATTCGGTACCAGTCAGCACCACCGCGCGATGCCAATTGGAATCCCAGCCGTGTGCCGATGCCGGCCTTCCGTCAGCAGCAAATTACAGATTCGGTAGCTGTGGTAAACGGCACCAGACTGGCAGTCTATACTTTGCCGTACCATGGCTATATTGTTCAGGTGGGCCGATCAGAGTTGATGGAGAAAGAGAGCCTGAAGAGTCTGCTGCTTGCACTCTTTCTGCTTACGCCCTTGACTATCGTGGCGGCGGCCTTCGGTGGCTATAGCCTTATGCGCATGCCGCTTAAGCCTGTCGTGGCGCTAACAGAGCAGGCTGAGCATGTAGGCGTTGGGGACTTGGGGCGGCGTTTGCCCGTAATTCAGTCGGGAGATGAACTCGAGCGCCTGTCACTCTCCTTAAATCGAATGATCTCGCGCCTCGAGGAAGCTCTCTCTCACAATCAACGCTTCTGTGCGGATGTATCCCATGAACTGCGCACACCACTCACAATTATGCGCGGTGAAATGGAACACGCCATTCAGTTTCCTGGCCTGGAATCGGAGGTGCTTGAATCTGTTGGTAGCGTGATGGAAGAGATCGAGCGCATGGACAGGATCATCGAGAATCTTTTGTCAATCTCCCGGTTCGACTCCGGTACGTGCGACATCAGCTTCAAGCCTGTGGAGCTCGCAGAGCTTGCCACGACTACGGTGGAGCAAATGAGTTTGCTTGCCGTTGAGAAAGCCATTTTTCTGATTTGCAAGGGTGGTCCCGAAATTACCGTAAAGACCGATCCGGTTCGGCTCAGGCAAATATTGGTTAATCTTCTTGACAACGCGATCAAATATACTCCCGCTTTGGGAACCGTAACTCTAACCTGGGAAAAAGTGCAACATCATGCAGTGCTCACCGTTGAGGATACCGGCCAAGGGATTGCGCCTGATGAACTCCCCTTTGTCTTTGATCGTTTCTATCGCACGGATCACGCACGGTCACGAAGGTCGGGCGGCACGGGCCTTGGGCTGTCGATTGTGAAGGCCATTTCAACCGCGATTGCGGCTAAAGTATCACTCAACAGTTACCCGCAGAAAGGGACCAAGGCATCGGTTGAGATACCTCTATGGGAAGAACAATACTCAACGCATGTATCGCATCGAGTGCAGAATGAAAGCAGTACGGCGAAAGCGTAAGGCACGGCTAAACATTCTCTCTTCGTAGTTGCACTGCGAATGGTGCATGAATAGTTAGACTGAAAGATCTGGCTCCTCCCACAACATAAGGCTGATGGCCGCAGTTCCCTGGGCTTCGTCCAGGGACTATTAATAGGCCGGCCACAACGCCATATGGCGCCCAGGTGAATCATGCTGGTTGAATCGAATCTGGAACAAGGGGTAACTGAGCACTCTTCGCCCCGTTGGGGTTTTGCGGCCGCAGCAGGCATTCTTGGGTGGGTACTGGACGCTTTTTATTTTTTCGTCCTCATCTTCCTGATTAATGTTCTCGCCCGTAATTTCCACGTCAGCAAGGCGGATATTATCTGGTCGATCACTGTAACCCTTGCATTGCGCCCGGTCGGAGCGCTCTTGTTCGGCACACTTGCGGATCGCTACGGGCGCCGCCGCCCCCTGCTGATCTGTGTGGTGTTTTACTCCGGCGTGACCGCTCTAACTCCGTTCGCACCAAATTATGGAATATTTATGCTTCTGCGCGGCCTATACGGAATTGGTATGGGGGGGTACTGGGGGGTCGGTACTTCGCTGGTCATGGAAAGCACACCGCGCCGTCTGCGCGGTCTCTTTTCGGGAATACTGCAAGGAGGATATCCGCTCGGATATTTGCTTGCCGCAGTGGCGCTGCGCGTGATTGACCCGTATTTCGGCTGGAAGGCGATGTTCTTAAGCGGGCTTTTCTGCGCGGCGCTTATCGTGTGGCTCACCCTGCTGGCGCCTGAGTCTGCGGCATGGGAGTTGCACCGCCTGCCCAGCATGAAACGCATTTATGGAACACTGCTTGAGCATAAGAAGAGTTTCTTTTATCTTCTTCTAGTTATGCTCGCCATGACGTGTCTCTCGCATGGGACACAGGACCTGTATCCGGATTTCCTGCAGTCTGTTCATCATTTCTCCACGAACACGATCTCGCTTCTAGCCATTTTTTACAACATCGGCGCGATTGTTGGAGCTTTGGCCATTGGTCATTTATCGGAATTTCTGGGGCGCCGCTTCACGATTATCGTCGCACTGGCCCTGTCGCTTATTTCGATCCCGGCCTGGACATTTGGAGCGGGGGTATGGGGCCTTGCAATCGGTTCGATACTGATGCAGTTCGGCGTACAGGGCGCATTTGGCGTTATCCCGGCGCATCTCAATGAATTATCGCCGGATAGCGTGCGCAGCCTGTTCCCAGGCTTCATCTATCAGCTTGGAGTCTTGCTGGGATCGCCCTGTGTAAGTGTTGAATATTTCCTGCGCGATCGTTTTGGCTATCGCTGGGCTCTGACTGGCTTTGAGGGATGCGTGATTGTCGCACTGTTCCTCATTTTCGCACTGGGGCCGGAGCGTCGCGGACACGATTTCTTCGCTTCGTCGCCAGATGATGTGAGCCATAGCTAGTGTAGGCCGCCGCAAACCGCATCACGTATGCGTTGTGAGAGCGGAGCTGGCAGAGCGTTAGCGCTAGCTAAACCCTATCTTGTTCCCATCGCGGGTATGAGTTGGACTTGCCCCCATTTTTGAGACAAACGGTTAAGACTCAAAATCCAACGAATGGAGATTTGCGTCATGGGTTTGTCACGCAGGCAGTTCACCAAGGAATTCAAGCTGGCAGCGGTTCGGCGTCTGGAAGCCGGGGTATCGCTAGCCGAGGTTTCACGGGGGTCGGAGGTCAACCCAAACGTGTTGCAATGGTGGCGGCGAGAGTTTGCCAGGCGCCAGGCAGCGCGTTTCCTGGGAATGGGCAGCGGCGATGGTCCGAAGGCCGCATAGCTGAGTTGGAGCGCAAAATCGGTCAGCAGGTCGTGGAGATCGATTTTTTGAAGGGGTGCTTGCAGCGCATCGAAGAACAGCGGATGCTGCAGGTATCGAATGGAAGTCCGCGGTCTACCGGAAAATCAGCGAAGAAATGAGCGCCGGACGGAGCCTGACAATCGAGCGGATGGTGGAGCTGGCGCGGGTGAGCCGGGCCAGCTTCTACCGCTTCAGCGAAGACGCCAAGCCGGATCGAGATATGGACCTGCGCGACGCCATCCAGCGTATCGCGTTGGAGTGGCCCAGCTATGGGCGACCGCGCATCACCGCGGAACTGCGACGGCGTGACCTGACCCCAAAGTTCGCCCGATTCGGTGTATGAAATCATACCCTACATTTTTCTGCTTTTCTTTCCTAGGTGGAGATCTCTTGGCTGTGGAGCAGTCCTGTCAAGGCCGGAGCGAAGCGGAG
>JAJZME010000043.1 GCA_021803035.1 Acidobacteriota bacterium
CCGGTGAGAACCGAAAGGCATAATCCCTGCTCCATCTCCACACTGCGCTGCCAGATTGCAATGCACCTGGCAAGGTCCCTGCCCCGTTGCCCATGCTGCTTGCGTGGCTGTTTATAACACAGTAGCAATAGGGGCGGCACAACAAGGCAAGTGCGGGCGGGGAACTGCCCGATCATGCGATCGCCCTGCCGGCGCGGCCGCGCCGCACCGCTCTCCGGCCGCGATCTGCTAAAGTTAGGTGTGGTCCCTGCGCGAAAATCCCTTTCTTGATGGGTCTTACGCGGATTTCCGGGACTTTCCATTGACACATGCCTCACGACCTGCCTAAAGCCTACGACCCGACGGCCATTGAAGATCACTGGGCCAGTTACTGGGTGAGCAAGAAGCTCTTCGCCCAACCGGCGCCGTCGCCCGATGCGGACGAGGCAGTTTCGGATGGCGCGCTTCCGTTCACTATCCTGCTGCCGCCGCCTAATGTGACCGGGCGCCTGCACATGGGCCACATGCTCAACCAGACGGAGATGGACATCCTCACCCGCTGGCGCCGCATGTCCGGCCGCCGAGCCCTGTGGCTGCCCGGCACCGATCACGCCGGCATCGCCACGCAGATGATGGTGGAGCGGCAGCTTGCCGAAGAGGGCAAAACCCGCCAGCAGCTTGGGCGCGAAGCCTTTGTGGAGCGCGTATGGGAGTGGCGGCGCCACTACGGCGGCGCCATCCTCGAGCAGATGAAGCGCCTGGGCGCCTCGGTCGACTGGGACCGCGAATACTTCACCATGGACGAGCGCCTCTCCGTTGCCGTGCGCGAGGCTTTCGTGCGGCTCCACGAGCAGGGGCTGATTTATCGCGGCGCTTACATCGTCAACTGGTGCCCGCGCTGCCAGACCGCCATCAGCGATCTCGAAGTGGTCTACGACGAGCACAAGGGCCACCTGTGGGAGATTCGCTATCCCGTCCTCGACGAAGCAGGCAAGGATAGCGGCGAGTTCCTCACGGTCGCCACTACCCGGCCTGAGACCATGCTCGGCGACGTGGCCGTGGCCATCCACCCCGAGGACTCGCGTTACGCGCACCTGCACGGCAAAATGCTGCGCCTCCCGCTGATGAACCGCCAGATTCCCATCATCCTCGACGAGTGGGTCAGCCGCGAGTTCGGCACCGGCGCGGTCAAGGTAACGCCCGCGCACGATCCCAACGACTTCGCCCTCGGCGAGCGCCATCACCTGTCGCAGATCAACGTGATGGACGACACCGGGCACATCAATGCCTCGGGCGGCAGCTATGCGGGCATGGACCGCTACGTTGCGCGCAAGGAGATCGTCGCCGATCTTGAAGCGCAAGGGCTGCTCGCCGGCATCAAGGATCACGTCCACAACGTGGGCCATTGCGACCGCTGCAAGACCGTGGTTGAGCCGCGCCTGTCCACGCAATGGTTCGTCAAGATTCAGCCGCTGGCCGACCGCGCCATCGAAGCCGTTGAGCAGGGCCACATCCGCTTCACGCCGGAGATGTACGCCAAGACCTACTTCGAGTGGATGCGCAACATTCACGACTGGTGCATCAGCCGCCAGCTTTGGTGGGGCCACCGCATTCCCGCCTGGCACTGCGCCGCCTGCCACAAGATCACCGTGGCGCGCCAGGACCCAACGGCCTGCGCGCACTGCGGATCGGGCGAGATTACGCAGGAAACCGACGTGCTCGACACCTGGTTTTCCTCCGGCCTGCTCCCGGTCTCCGTCTTCGGCTGGCCGAATCTTCCGGGCTCCTCAACTCCGGGTGTCCCAGATCCCGATTCTCGGACCCGGGAAGCATCCCCTGAAACCAACATGGGTGCCCTAGGTCCCTCGCATTTGGGGATCTGGGAGAGCAATCGCGCCGACTTCGACGCCTTTTATCCGACCAGCCTGCTGGTGACCGGCTTCGACATCCTCTTCTTCTGGGTGGCGCGCATGATCATGCTCGGCTGCTGGTTCTCTGCCGACGTGCCCATGCCCGACGGCAGTCCGCGTCCGCTGGCCGAGTCTGTTCCGTTCCGCGAGGTCTATATTCACGCCCTGGTGCGCGACGCCAACCGCGAAAAGATGTCCAAGACCAAGGGCAACGTCATCGATCCCATTGAGATCGTCAAGCAGTACGGCACCGACGCGGTGCGCTTCACCCTGGCGTCCATGGCCTCGCCCGGCACGGACATTGCCTTCAACGTCGCGCGCACCGAAGGCTATCGCGCCTTCGCCAACAAGATCTGGAACGCCGCCCGCTTCATCTTCATGAATGTGGACAAAGCCGCGGAAATCGGCATCACCGTCGATCATGCGGTGCTTGGAGCGATGCCCTCTGCGGCTCCGGATGATCCGCTTGAAGCGCGCTGGATCGTAGCCGAGCTGCACGCGACCGCGGCAAAGGTGAACGAATCGCTGGCGAACTATCGCTACGACGACGCGGCCAACACGATCTACCAGTTCTTCTGGGGCAGCTTCTGCGACTGGTACATCGAGATCGTCAAGCTGCGGCTGGACTTTTCCGAATCGGCCGACAAAGCGAAAACCGGGGCCGCGCTCACCACGCTCGTATCCGTTTTTGAAGCCGCGCTGCGTCTGCTTTCGCCCTTCATGCCATTCCTTACCGAAGAGCTTTGGCACGCAGTCTACGACGGCAATCCGCCGACCAAGTCGATAGCGTTAACGCTGTACCCGCAAGCCGAGCTATCCAATCCTTCCGATAATGTGGATGCCGCATCGAAGAACCCATGGATGATGAAGTACTTACAGAAGGTCATCACATCCATCCGGGCTTTGCGCAAAGAGGTCGGTGTGCCTGACAAGGAGCTTGTTAGGGTGTTTATCTATACGGGTATGCAGGGGAACGTGGAGAATGACCGGTTCTACATGGCGGCTCTGCACAATGAGGACATCCTAAGAAGCCTTGCTCGTGTTTCTGAACTCGTAGAAGGCGGCCCTTTAACCCAGAGACACATTCGCTCCGAGCCAAACTTTGATGTGGGTTTTAACTATGAGGCCACCATCGACGTCCCCGCCGAGCGCGAACGCCTGACCCGGGACATCGCCAAGTACGAAAAAGGCCTGGTCGCCGCCGCGCGCCAACTGGGAAATGAAAGTTTCCTGTCCAAAGCCCCCGTGCACGTAGTCGAGGGCCTGAAGAAGCAGGCAGCCGAAACATCCACGTTGCTTGAAAAAGCCCGCGCCGCCCTGGAGGCTCTGCCGAAGGACGGCCGCTGACCACTTGTTCGAGTTCTGGCAGGCAAGGCTGGGAGCTAGAAGCTGGCAGCTAAAAGCTGTTTTCCGAAGGAAACCCATGGATTGGAAAAGCAGCCGCATTGACGCATTGCTTGAGCAGGCCCTGGTGGAAGACAAGGCCGCAAGCGACGCCACCACCAACCTCACCGTCGATCCCGCCCTGCGCGCTTCGGCTTCCATCATTGCGCGCGAAGAGCTGGTGATCTGCGGCTTGGGCGCGGTGCCGCGCTTTCTTGAAATCTTTGCCCGTCTCGACTCGCGCCCGCCGGCGCAGACGCGCTTTGAGGTCATCAGCCATCCTGAAATCTTCGATGGCGTGCGCGCTCGTCCCGGCCAGGTGCTGGCCGTTATTCGCCACAACGCGCGCGTGCTGCTCAGTTGCGAGCGCGTGATCCTCAATCTCATGCAGCACCTCAGCGGCATCGCCACGCTCACGCGCAAATACGCGGACGCCATCCAGGGAACCGGCGCGCATGTGCTCGACACGCGCAAGACCGTTCCCGGCATGAGGGCGCTGGAAAAGTACGCTGTGCTCTGCGGCGGAGGCACCAACCATCGCCTCGATCTGGCCAGCGGCATTCTCATCAAGAACAATCACATCTCGCTCGGCGGCGGACTGCCCGCGGTGCTGGCTCGCGCCCTTGAACAGCGCAAGCCTGGCCAGCGCGTGGAAGTGGAAGTGCGCTCGCAGCGCGAGCTTGAAGAGGCCATTGCCAACGGCGCCGAAGCCATCCTCCTCGACAACATGACCCCCGCGCTGGTGAAGCAGTGCGTCGAGCGCATCAGGCAGGAAGCGCGCTGGATTCCCATTGAAGCTTCGGGCGGCATCGTCCTGGAAAACATCCGCGCCTATGCCGAAGCGGGCGCGGACTTCATCAGCGTGGGCGCGCTTACCCACTCAGCCAGGGCCGCCGATATCTCCATGACCATCGACGCGGAGCCGCGCTGAGCCGTGTACGACCTCGCCGCTCTTGAGGAGCAGCTTGCCGGCGCCATCTTTGCCGGCAAGCTGCACTTTGCCCGCGCCACCGGCTCAACCAACGACGATGCGCTGAAAGCCGCGCGCGCCGGAGCGCCGCACGGCTCCGTCTTTTTTGCAGACGAGCAGGTGACCGGCCGCGGGCGCGGCGCCAATCCCTGGCACTCGTCTGCCGGCGAGGGGCTTTACGTCAGTGTGCTGCTGCGCCCGCAGTTGCCCGCCGAGCGGCTGCCTCTTCTTCCATTGGCTGCGGGACTGGCCGCCGTCGAAGCCGTGCGCTCGGCCTGTGGGCTTCCTGCCGATCTGCGCTGGCCCAATGACCTGCTCGTCGGTCCGCGCAAGGCCGGTGGCATTCTGGTCGAAGCGCACACCGAGGCTCGCAGCATCGCCTACGCAGTGGTGGGCATCGGCATCAATGTGCATCAACGCGCCTTCGCCTCCAACCTTGCCACGCCGGCAACTTCGCTCGATCTTGAGGCCGGGCAGCGCGTTGCGCGCCAGCCGTTGCTGGCGGCCCTGCTAAAATCTCTGGAGCATGAGGCGCTCGCCCTCGGCAGCCCCGCGGCTCTTGCGATTCCCGCACGCGTGGAGCAGGCTTCAACATGGGTGCGCGGCCGCAGAGTTGAAGTGCACGGCCCGCAAGCCTGCAAAGGCGTGACCGCCGGCCTCGACGGGAACGGCTTTCTGCTGGTGCAAACAGATGCGGGACTGGTGACGGTGCAGACAGGCGGAATTCGGGAGGCAGCTTCCATCGCTTAGCCGCTAGCTCGGTAAGTTATGACGACGCACTGCGCTTCAATAGAATGTATAGAGCGGAATTGCGGTATTCAAAATGCGGACCAGAGTCTCAAGCTGGAGCTAATAGCTGAAAGCTGAGACCTGAAAGCTGATAAGTTATGTTGCTTGCTCTCGATGTCGGGAACACCAATACGACGCTTGGCCTTTATCGTCTCGATGGCGAAGAGCCCGCGCCGTCCGCGCCCGATCCGGCCCAGCCCGATCTGGCCGCGCATTGGCGCGTGACCACGCATCGCGCGCAAACCGTGGACGAGTACGGCGTCTTCTTCGTGAACCTCTTTGAGATGCACGGGCTGGCGCCCAGCCAGGTGACGCATATCATCATTGCTTCCGTGGTGCCGCCGGTCGATTCCACGCTGCGCCAGGTTTGCCAGGCCTATTTTCACGTGGAGCCGATGTTCGTCGAACCGGGCATCAAGACCGGAATGCCCATGCTGATCGACAACCCGACGGAACTGGGCGCGGACCGGCTGGCCGACTGCATTGCCGCCTACGACCGCTACGGCGGCCCGTGCATCGTGGTCGATTTCGGCACGGCCACCAAGTTTGAAGTAATCTCCGAGCGCGGCGAGTATCTGGGCGGCGCCATCGCGCCGGGCCTCGGCCTCAGCGCCGATGCGTTGTTCGCGCGTGCCGCAAAGCTCAGCCGCGTCGACATCAAGCGCCCGGCGAAGGTAATCGGCACCAACACCATCGCGCATTTGCAAAGCGGCCTTTACTACGGCTACATCGGACTGGTGGACGGCATTCTGGAACGTATCCTCAGCGAAATGGGAACCCAACCGCGCGTCATCGTCGCCACCGGCGGCCTGGCCCGCATGGTGGCTGAGGACTCCCGTTACGTTACCGAGATCAACGACCTGCTCACGCTCGACGGCCTGCGCATCCTCTTCGAACGCAACCGCGCCGCGCGGCCGCGCAGCCGGACTCACTGAGGCGCCCCGTGCGCAACTACTTCAACTACTTCACCGAGATCGAGGAGCGCTTCCAGCGCCGCCGCGGATCGATTCTGCTGCTCTCCACGCTCGATTGGGCGCTGATCGAAACCTGGCGCGAGGCGGGCATTCCGCTTGAAGCCGTGCTGCGCGGCATCGACGCGGCCTTCGACAAGTACGAAGCGCGGCAAAGGCGCGGCCGCATGAGGCGCGTCAATGGCCTGGCATGGTGCGCGCAGGCGGTGATGGCAGCAGCTGAGGAGATGAAGGAAGCCGCCACCGGCACGGCCTCTGCGAATGCCGTTCGGCGCGAGTCGGGCTTCGAGCAGGAGCGCGTCGCGGCGCATCTTGAAGCTGCCGCGGTGGCCCTCGATGCAGCGACCGTTGCTCCGGAAGCCTGCGCGGCAACAGCAAAGCGCCTGCGCGAGCTGGCCAGCGAACTGCGCTCCATTGAAGATCAAAAGGCCGCCGATCTGGAGGCTCTGGAACGCTCGCTCACCGTGCTTGAAGAGAAATTGTTTGCCGCGCTCACCGCCGCCGCGCCCGAAGATTTGCTCGTGGGCTTGAAAGAACACGCCGCGCGCGAGCTTGCCCCTTACCGGAGCCGCATGGGCGCCGTGCAATTGCGCCAGGTGGAGTGCCAGTTTGTGCACAAGCAGCTGCTGGTCCACTACGCGCTGCCGCGCCTCAGCCTCTTTTACATGAGCCAGCAATGAAGCAGCCGAACAGCCAATTTGCGCAGGACCGGCAGATCGAGACCGCGCTCGTCCAGATTGAAAAGCCCATCTACGGCGGCTCATTTCTGGCCCGCGTGGAAGGCAAAGCTGTGTTTGTGCCGCTGGCGCTGCCCGGCGAGCGGGTCCGGGTGCGCACGACGCATGAAAAGCGCGGCTTCGCGACCGCCGAGGTTGACCAGATCGTTGCCCCCGCGCCTGAGCGGATTGCCCCCGCATGTCCGCACTTCGGCGCCTGCGGCGGCTGCGCTTACCAGCACGCAAACTACGCGGCGCAGCTTGCCTTCAAGCAGGCCATTCTGTGTGAGACGCTGGAACGGGGCGGCGTTCGCGCGCCGAAAGACATCTTTGTGCTTTCCTCCGACCCATGGCGCTATCGCAATCGCATCCGTCTTGCCTTCGATGCCGCGGGAAACGTGGGCTACCGCGGCCGCCGCTCTCATGCCGTGGTTCCGGTCACCGAGTGTCCCATCGCCGCGCCGCTACTGGTTAACGCGGCGCAGGCCGCCGCAAGCGTGGCCCGCGAGTTCGCGCCGGTGCTGCAATTCACCGAGATTTCGCTCTTCTGCAACGTGGCGGAAACCGCGCTGCTGGCAACGCTCTTTACCGCCAGTCCCAGGCGCGCCGGCTTTGAGGAATTTGCGCGTGCGCTTGCCGCTCGCGTTTCTGCGCTCGCCGGTGCCGAGCTTGCCTTCGAGGGCCGGCCCGGCGAGCAGCCGCGTACCGTGGCCCGCTGGGGCGAAACGTCACTTCTGTACCGTGCCGCCGGCTTCGACTATCGCGTCGACCACGGCGCGTTCTTCCAGGTAAATCGCTGGCTTGTCGATGCGCTCATTGATCGGGTCGCCGCCGGCAGGACCGGCTCGCTTGCCTGGGATCTGTTCGCCGGCGTCGGCCTGTTTGCGCGGCGGCTTGCCGTTGGCTTCGGCCGTGTCATTGCGGTCGAGTCCGCGCCCTCGGCCACGGCGGCGCTTGCGCACAACCTCAGCGGCGCCGCCGCAACGGCCGTCAAGGCAGACACGCTAAGCTTCCTGCGCCGCAATACCCGCGTCCCGCGTCCCGATCTCATCGTCGCCGACCCACCGCGCACCGGCCTGGGCGAGCAAGCCTGCGCCTTGCTGGGTGCAATCGCCGCGCCGGCGCTGGTCTATGTCTCCTGCGATCCGGCCACGCTGGCCCGCGACCTGTGTGCCCTGCTCGCCTCCGGCTACGCCATCCAGTCCGTCACGCTCGCCGATCTGTTTCCCCAGACATTTCATCTCGAAACAGTGGTGCATCTGGGCCGAGCCTGATACGCTTGACGCCATAGTTCCTTTGCAAATTTTCGGGCCCTATGCAATCCGAGCCGCCCAACTCCGTGCAGCCCGCGATGGGCTTAAGCGCCGTGCCGCTCTTCCATGCCGCCTGGCTCTTTGCCCTGGGGATCGTCCTTGCCAAAGGCCTCTGGCTGCGGCCCAGCCTGTTGCTCATCGCCCTAGTTCTGCTGGCTGTGCTGTGTGCCGTTGCCGCGTGGCGCGCGCAGCGCATCGCCTGGCTTCCGTTGGCGGTGCTCTGGCTTCTGCTCGGCGCCTGGTGCGCGGGGATGCAGCCGCAGCCCGCGCCGGCCCCCGCGCTTGACGCGCTCTCCGACGGCCTCCTGCGCACCATGGAAGGAACCGTCGTAGCCACCGGGCCGGTGCGTACGGCCATCGAGCAAAACGTGGATAAGCCATCGGTCACCGAGCATCAGCAGCGCATCGATGTGCGCGTGCGCAGCCTGGAAGTCGTTACCGGCACCGAAGACGCGCTGGCGCCCGTCCGCGGCGGCGTGCGCCTCACGATCTATTGGCCGCAAGGCGCGCCCGCCCCGCAGGCGCTGCAATGCGGCCAGCGCATCCGCGCCATCGTGCGCCTGCGGCAGCCGGAGGTCTATCGCGATCCCGGTGTCTGGAGCCTCAGGGATTACATGCTCGACCAGGGCATTACCGCCTCTTCCGCCGTGAGCATCGCCGATGTCCGGCGGCTGGGCCGTTCGCCGCGCACGATGTTTGCCTGCCGCATCGCCGCCTGGCAGCACGCCACCACGACGCGGCTGCTGGCGCTGCCCGCGGCCATGCAGCATCTGCCGCCGGCACTGCGCCTCACGCCGGATGATGCCGCCATGCTGGCCGCGATGGTTGCAGGCGACCGCACCTACCTGACGCACAGGCTGCGCATCGGCTTTGAGCGTACCGGCTCCTTTCACATGCTCGTGGTGTCGGGCTTCCACCTGGCCATTGTTGCCGGTTGCATCTTCTGGATCACGCGCCGTCTGCGCTTGCCCAGGCTGCCCGCCACGGTGCTCACCATCCTCGGCTCGTTCGCCTACGCGCTCTTCACCGGCTTTGCCACACCCGTGCAGCGCGCCCTCTGGATGATCTCGATTTACCTCATCGGCCGCCTCATCTACCGCGAGCGCAACGCCATGAACACCATCGGTTTTGCCGGCCTGTGTTTGCTGGTCGCAAGCCCGGACAGCCTCTTCGATGCCAGCTTCCAGATGACGCTGCTGGCGGTCCTGGTCATTGCCGGCATTGCCGCGCCGCTGTTGCGGGCCACCATTCAGCCTTACCTTGCCGCCACCCGCGAACTGCGCCTTACGGCGATGGACGCAAAGCTGCCTCCGCCGCTTGCCCAGTTTCGCGTTCAGTTGCGCATGGTCGCATTCCGCCTGCAGGCCGCCGGTTCCGGGCTCGCCGCCTGGACGATCTTTCCCTGGACGGTGCGCTTTGCGCTGCGGCTCATCGAGTTGGTGGTTGTCTCCTGCGTGGTTGAGCTGTCGATGACGCTGCCCATGGCCGTCTATTTCCACCGCATCACGTTGTTCGCTCTGCCGGTCAATCTGCTCATCCTGCCGCTGCTTGGCGTGCTGCTGCCGGCGGCGCTGCTCATGTTGTTGCTGCTCGTCGTCTGGCCGCAGGCTGCCGTGCTTCCGGCCGTGGTTGTGGCGCTGGTCTTGCACTTCGGCGTGTGGCTTGTGCATCTGTTCGGCTCCATGGCATTCGCAAATTTGCGCATTGCCACGCCGCTCCTGTGGCAATCGGCGGCATTCTGCGCGCTGCTGGCCGTGGCCATCGCGTTGGCTTGGCGCGGACGATGGCCGCGCCTGGGGGCCTGCGCCGCGCTGCTGCTGGCCGGTGTGGTCGCCGTGGCGCCGCGGCCCATCGAGCGGCCGCGCCACGCGCTGCTCATGGAAGCCATCGACGTGGGCCAGGGCGACTCGCTGCTGCTCATCACGCCGGATGGCAAAACGCTGCTCGTTGACGGCGGCGGCTTCGGCGGCGGCCCGCGCCACCAGCCGCAGAACTTCGACATCGGCGAGGATGTGGTTTCGCCCACGCTCTGGGCGCGCGGCATCCGCCATCTTGACGCCGTGGCGCTCACGCATGCTCACTCCGACCACATCGACGGACTGTTTGCCGTTCTGCGCAACTTTCATCCCGCCCAGTTGTGGGTAGGCGACAATCCGCCGGTGCCCATTTACAAGGCGCTGCTTGCCGAAGCCGCTCGCCTGCACGTGCGCGTCCGCTCCTTTCGCGCCGGCGATTCATTCGCTTTCGGCCGCGCGCAGGTCCACGTACTTGCGCCATCGCGCAGCTACCGGCCCGGACCCACCGCCACCAACGACGACTCGATGGTGCTGCATGTAGCCTACGGCGATACTTCGGTGCTGCTTGAAGGCGACGCTGAAGCGCCTGTTGAACACGCCATGCTGGCCGAGCGCGGACTGGCCAGCACGCTGCTCAAGGTGGGCCATCACGGCAGCATCACCTCCACGCGCCCGGCGTTTCTGGCCCGCGTGGCGCCGCGCTGGGCGGTCATCTCCTGCGGCCTGCACAACCGCTATGGATTTCCCCGCGAGGAGGTGCTGCAGGAGCTTCAGGCTGCCCATGTGCGCACCTACATTACCGCCTTCGATGGCATCACCTGCTTCCGGCTCAACGGAAAAACCGCAAAGCCAGTGCCCGAATGCGGCCTGCCGCAGGCTCCCGATGCTCCGGGAGCGTGGCAGTTCTTTTAGAGGCAGTAAGCCGCTTGGTTGTTTCTTGCGTCAGTCAGCCCGGCTCGGGCCGCGACGGTCTATGGAAGCTCTTTGAGATGAAAGTGCCGGAACGTAATCTTCACGCCCTCGGCTTCCAGCCCCACGTAGCCCTTTTCAACCGATAAATGAAGCGTGTTCACCACCTTGCCATTCACCGCGAGCGTGCAGGTATCGCCCACGCAGTGAATGTCGAAGGCATTCCACTGGCCGGCCGGCTTTACGCGGTTCTCCGTCATCTGACTCTTCAGGCTGTAGCGTTGTACCTTGCCATTGATGGGCGTATTGCCGAAGATGTAGCCGCCGGCCAGCGACGTCTGTGCCTGTTCCCAGATGGTTCCGTTCTTGCTGTTGCGGAAGAACACGCCGCTGTTGTAGTGGACCTTGCCCGCTACCGGCGTGAAGCGCCACTCCACCTTCAGGTCGAAGTTCTTCAGTTCGCGGTTGAAGCGCAGCCACTCGTGGCCCTGGTTGCCATCGCACACAATCTCGCCCCTTTTGGGGTAAATGTGCCATTGGTCGATCTTGATCGCGGGCTTGGTGGGCGGAATTGGTATGCGCGTCCACATTTGCTTGTAGTTCTTGGGGAACATGTTGATCGTTTGCGAAAAGCAGGGAAGTGCAAAGGCCAGAACCGCGGCGCTGACCAGTGCGGTCCGCATTGAGACGCGGCTCGCGGCATTCCAATGCGCGCGCCTGCCCAGGCTGTGAAGACTCCAGATGCTCATCCATCCTCCATAAACTGCAGCTTGAAGAGTATCTCTTGCCCGGTTTCAAATTCGCTCGCATTCTATCACCGCCCCCGGCTCTTCTCTTCGGCCGTCAATAGACAAAGGGAATCAGCTTCCGCGTCTTCCTCGCATACTCGTCGAATGCCGGGCCGTAGTGTTCGCGCAGGTGCGCGTCGAGCATGGGGATGTTGACGAAGACGAAGCCGCACAGCATCAGCGCCGGAATGATGGCCGTGATCCAGTGCCCCGCAATCAGGCAAAGGCCGGAAAACGAGATCAGGTCGCCCAGGTAATTCGGATGCCGCACGCGGCAGAACAGCCCGCCGGTGAAAAGCTTGCCGCGGTGATCGGGGCACTGCTTCCACACGTGGCGCTGGTACTCGGCATAGCTGTTCATCCACGAGCCCAGGACAAACAGCACCGCGCCGTCGATGCCCGTGATCCCCAGCGCCGCCGGGTTCATGCCGCCGGCCAGCGCCAGCAGCACGTAAATGGCAAAGGCCCACGGCGCGATGGTAAAAACCTCCGCCCAACTCACGCCGCGCTGGAGAAAAGCGAACTCGGTGAAGAGCACACGGACGAAGTAGATGGTGAGCCCAGCGCCCAAAAAGGCGCGTCGCGTCGCGTCGCCGGCCGTCCACTCCCAGCCGAACCGCCCCCCGGCGGCGGCAATGCCTCCGCCAAACAGCAGCCACCAGGCAACGCCGACACAACAGGCAATGAGGATAGCGAGGGTTACGCGCTGCGCCCTCGATGCGCCGGTAACCCCGTACATTTGCTGCTGGAGAGATTGCTTCGGCATAGGCCGTCACCTCCGAAGGATCATTGTCGCTCCAGTGGACGGCTTATGCACGAAGAACGTGTCAATTTCAGCAACAGCAGCCCGCACGCTATTCAATCCGCGTTGCGGTGACCACAATCTGCGTGCTGCCTTTGCCATTCAGGTCGTCGGACTTGAAGACGACGGCTGGCTTGCCGACGGGAATGAGAACCGGGGATTGCCATTTGTTTTGGATGATCACCGGTTCGCGAATATTGGGGTCGGTAGCGGCAGCTACGCTACTCAAATGGGCCGTCAAATCGAATGCAAGTTTGTCGCCATTCTCCTGAGGGTGACCTACCTCAATGTCGATGCCGACCTCGATGTATTGGAGTTGCGTGTTGACCAGGGCTTTGCCTACCCCATATCCTCCGGTGAGAATCGGAACCCGGGAACCAGTAGAAATCGACGTCGGATGAAACAGATGCAAGCCGGTGCTGATCGTTGTTAGGTACGACCGGCTGTTCACGATCTTCCCGGCGGCGTCAAGCTGCTCGACTATGAATTTCAGATGGTAGTAGTGAGCCGGCTGGACCGGAGCAGCGGCTGGAGTCTTCGCTTTGGCGTGCTCCTGCGCGAAGGCCCTGTGAGCAAAGGCCGGTGTAAGAAGCAAGAAGCAGCAGGCAAGAGCGATCTTGCGCATGGAATTCTCCTTTAGTCGTTGATGCCCTTGGCGGGCGGTTCAAGTGACCCAATATGAAGATTGGGGAAAAGAATCGGCGCGTTGGCTCGCTCTTCCGCCGTGAGCAGCGATTCACGTTCGGCCAGGGTCGCATGCGTCGCAAAGTAGGCCAGAGCTTGCTCGCCGGGGCTCAGTGGCTGCGGCGTCGGGAAGATTTCCCGCTTGGGCAGCGGAGCGGATTCAGCCGCCAGAACCGCCCGGTGTGGCCGTAACTTGTGCGCAGGCGCGGCAACCCGCTGAACCGGCGCGGGCCGGACTGCCGGCTGCGGCGGCCTGTGAGCAGTGGCGATGGCTGGCCGTTGAGCGCGGCACACCTCCTGCTGATGGCCTGCCGGCGCATGAACATGAATCAGACCCCGCCCCGCAAGCACAATGGCCAGCAGGAGACAGGCCGCCGCCGGCAGCACAACGGCCCAGGACAGCCAGTGGTGGCGCGGCGCGGCGGCCTCTTCCGCCGTAATCCGGACGAGAATACGCTGCTCAAGGCCGGAGTCCGCGCCAGGATCGGCGTAAGTGGACAAAGCCGAGTCAAGCAGGGAATCGAATTCGTCTTGTGTTTCACGCATATCGGTTTGCCTCGATGCCGGCGAGCTTCTGCCGCAGGACCCGCCGCGCCCGCTGCAGGCGTGTGCGCACCGTGCCTTCTGGAATGGAAAGTATGCGGCCGATCTCGCGGGAGTTCAGCTCCTCGAAGGCGGAAAGAACCAGCGGCACGCGCAACTCCTCGGGCAAAGCGTCGATCATGGCGTGAATCATTGCATGTTCATTCGCATCCATCAGCAACTCCTCCGGCCCCCGATGCGGCGAGAGCGGATCGACGGCCGTTTCTGAATCCAAAACCAGCGTTGTGTGGCCCGCAACCGGCGAAGAAGCCGCCCGCCGGCGTTCAACCGCAGCCCGCCACACCACCCGCGCCAGAAAGGCCCGCTCATTTTCCACACGCTGCCATCCGCCATTGCGATAGAGCTTCAAGAAGGTCTCCTGCACCGCATCTTCAGCGTCATGAGCGTTGGCGAGAACCGCGTAGGCGACGCGAAAGACGAAGCGCGACTGACGCTCAACCATGGTCGTGAACTGCGCATCTTCGTTGCCAGCCAATCCGCACGCCCCCCATGAGGCTCTGCCGCCACACGATACGCGCAGCCAGCGCGGCCCGCAAGTCGTCAACGCCGGACCTACACCCGCTAAGACCGCTAAAAGCGGCCATGTGTTCTGAAATTTTTGTGCGGAACGGGAAAAATAACCGTCCCGCTCTTCGACAGAGGAGCGGGACGGTTATTTGAAGAGTGAACGGGCTTACGCCTTGGCCGCAGTCAGCGCGCCCAGGTCCGCGGCAAGCTTCTCCGTGGTGAACGCCTCCAGCACGTCGCCGGTCTTCAGGTCGCCGAAGTTGGCGATGCCGATGCCGCACTCCATGCCGTTGGTGACCTCGCGCGCGTCGTCCTTGAAGCGCTTCAGCGAGCCGATCTTGCCCTTGAAGATCTGTTCGCCGTCACGCAGCACCTTCACCTCCGCATCGCGGCGCACCACGCCGTCCTGCACGCGGCAGCCGGCGATGGTGCCCACCTTGGGAATCTTGAAGATGTTGAGCACTTCTGCGCGGCCCAGGTAGTTCTCCTTGAAGGTGGGTTCGAGCAGGCCCATCATGGCCAGGTGAATTTCGTCCTGCAGCTCATAGATGATGGAGTGCAGGCGAATCTCGATGTCTTCCTGCTGGGCCAGCTCCGCGGCCTTGCGCTCGGGGCGTACGTTGAAGCCGATGATGATGGCGTTCGAGGCCGTGGCCAGCAGCACATCGCTTTCCGTGATGGAGCCCACGCCGGAGTGAATGACCTTGATGCGCACCTTCTCGGTGGACATCTTGACCAGCGAATCGGCCAGCACTTCCACCGAACCGGTTACGTCGCCCTTGATGATCAGCGGCAGATCCTTCACGCCTGCCTGGCGAATCTGCTCGGCCAGACCTTCAAGCGAAACGCGCGAACTCTTGGCCAGTTGCGCCTCGCGCTCCTTCATCTTGCGGTACTGCGCAATGTTCTTGGCCTTGTCCCGGTCGGCCACCACCAGGAAGGTATCGCCGGCATCGGGCAGCGATTCCAGACCCAGCACTTCCACAGGCGTTGAAGGCCCGGCTTCCTCGATGGCGCGCCCGCGGTCATCGAACATGGCGCGCACCTTGCCGAAGGTGTTGCCGACGATGTAGCTGTCGCTGAGGTGCAGCGTGCCGTCCTGCACCAGAACCGTGGCGACGGCGCCCCGCCCGCGGTCCAGCTTGGCTTCAAGAACCGAACCGACGGCCTTGCGGCCGGGCGTGGCCTTGGGCGCCTTGATGTCACTGACCAGGCAGATCATCTCCAGCAGCAGATCGAGCTTGATGCGTTTTTTGGCCGAAACCTCGACGAAGACCGTGCCTTCCTGTCCCGCACCAGCCCACTCTTCGGGAATCAGGCCGCGGTCGGCCAGTTGCTTCTTGACCCGCTCCGGATTGGCCTCGGGCTTGTCGATCTTGTTCACGGCCACGATGATGGGCACTTCGGCCGCCTTGGCGTGGTCAATCGCTTCCAGCGTCTGCGGCATCACCCCGTCGTCGGCGGCCACCACGATCACAACAATGTCCGTCACTTTGGCGCCGCGGGCGCGCATGCGGGTGAAGGCCTCATGGCCCGGGGTGTCGAGGAACACGATCTCGCGTCCCGAAGCCGGCGAGCCTTCCTTGGCGAAGCGGACCTTGTAGGCGCCGATATGCTGCGTAATGCCTCCGGCTTCGCCCGCTGCCACATCGGTCTCGCGGATAGCGTCGAGCAGCGAGGTCTTGCCGTGATCGACGTGCCCCATGACCGTGACCACGGGCGAGCGCGGCACTTCGAGCTCGTCGATGTTCTCCGCTTCAAGCACCTGCTCGATCGCCTGATTGGCAATCTCTTCTTCGTAGCTGATGACGTTGGCCGCGGCGCCGAACTTGGCCGCCACGTCCTTGACCATCTCCGCGTCGAGTGACTGGTTGACAGTGACGAAGACGCCGCGCATCAGCAGGGTGGCGATCAGATCCTTGGCGCGAATTCCAAGCTTCTCGGCCAGATCCTTGACGCTGATGCCCTCCGTGACCGTGATCTCGCGGGTGATGGGAAGCGGCTCGTTGTTGTAAGACATGCCTCCGTAGCGTGGCGGCGGCACAAAGCCCTTCATCGGGCCTTCCTTGGTCTTCGGATACTGCTGCTGGCGCCCGCGGCCTTTGGCCGGAGCGCGCTGCGGGCGTCCCGCCTCGCTAGGCGGCGGTCCGGCGGTCGCGCCGGGCCGTGGGCCGCCAAAACCAGGCCGTGGACTGCCAAAGCCGGGCCGTTGGCCGTATCCAGGACGTGCGCCGGTTCCTGCCTGACCGGCCGGTGATCCATAGCCGCCGGGTGATGTGCGCGTGGGATGCTTGGGCCGCGGGCCGTTGGGAAATTGGCCGGACGATCCGGGCGTACGCTGCTGGAAGCCGCCCGAGGGCCGCCGATCGAAGATCGGCTTGCCGCGCTGAAGTCCGGTGTTGCCAACCGGCTCCGACGGGGGAGGCGGCGTGGGCACAATGGTGGCCTTGTATACCGGGCGCGGGCCGGTTTGCGGCATGACCATGCGCCGGGCCGGCACGGCCGGTGCGGCTGGCTTGGGCGCATGAGCAGGCGGCTTCGGACTGGCTGCGGCGGGTTGAGGCGCTGGGGGCGCAGCCGGCACAGCTTCGGCCGGTGCGGCGGCTGGCGCCGGGGGTTCGGCCACGGCAGGTGTCTGGGCCACAGGCGTGGGTGGCTCGCTGATAGCGGCGGCCGGAGCAACGGCTACTGGGGCAACGGCTACTGGGGCAACGGCTACTGGGGCAACGGCGGCCGGGCCTGCGGCGGCTGGGGCAACGGCAGTTGGCGGAGGCGCTGCTGGTACTGCTGGTGCCGGGGCCGCGGCTGCTGCGGCCGGCTTGGCAACGGGCGCGGAGGGCTTTTCCGCCGCACTCGGGTGTTCTTCCTGAGCGGGCGGCGCAGGAGGCGGCTTGACGACGACGACCTGCGGAGCCACCGCAACAGTCTGGCGGGTGCTGTGCGCGCTCACAGGCGCTTTTGCAATCACCGGGGTGGCGGGCGGGTGCGAAGCGATCGCAGGCGTCACCGGCGGCGGTGCGACAATTGGTGGTGCCTGGCGCGGCGCGGGAACGATTTTGCGCGGTTCCGGACGCGCGGGTGGGGCTGGCACGGCTGCTGCTGCCGGCCGGGGCGGAGGGGTTTTTGCGACAACCGCTGCCGGAGGCTTTACCGGCAGACGGCTGCGACGCGCCTCTTCTTCCTCTTCTTTCTTTTTGGCCAGAACCGCCTTCAGGGCATCGCCGGGTTTAGAGATATGCGACAGATCAATCTTGGGCGTAATCGTCTGCCCATGCGAAACCCGTGACCCCGTTGCGCCCGCCGAACCCGCAGACCGCCCGCCATGCTCAAAATGTGCGCGAACCTTGGCTACTTCACCGTCATCAAGCGAGCTGGAGTGGGTTTTGCCCGCGGCCAGGCCCAATTCTCCCAATACGTCAAGAATTTCACGGCTCTTGACTTCCAATTCGCGCGCCAGATCGTTGATTCGAACCTTACTCATCCGCCTCTTTTCAAAATTTGCATCCAAAGCCTTCAGTTGCTCATAGCTACCTCATGGCAATGGCGGTTTCTCTTACTTGCATCATCAAGCGATGGCCGTTGAGAACGTTGCGTCTTACGCATCGTTCCCATTGGTCGCCTCCTCGTCCTCGCACGTGCCCGTGACGTCCGCTTCTACTCCGTTTTCGGCCGGCATTTCCGTCTGCGCATCGCTGGCGGCCAGATCGTTACCCTCCGCCGCAGCCAGCGCTTCTGGTTCAGCAGCTTCCTTGGCCGCGGCAACGCTCTCGCCTGCCGCTTGCGCAGCCGGTTCGCCGCCCTGTGCGGCCGGCTGATCCGCGGCTTCCTCTTCGAAATGTCCAAAGTAGTGGCGAACGGCCACACTGATCTTTTCCAGCGTCTTTTCTCCGATGCCGGGAATCTCTTCAAGCTGTTCGGGCGTCATGTCGGCCAGGCCTTCGACCGTGGTTACACCCGCGGCCACCAGCTTCTGGATGATGCTGTCGCCCAACTCCGTTACCTGCTCAATGGGCGTCGTCGCGCCGCTGGAGAGCGCCTGCATCTGCTGCTCGACTTCCTGGCGTTTCTCCTCTTCGCTCTTGATGTCGATCTTCCAGCCCAGCAGTTTGGCCGCCAGGCGCACATTCTGGCCTTTCTTCCCGATGGCCAGCGAGAGCTGCGTGTCGTCCACGATGACTTCAAGCTGCTTTTCGCCCAGGTCGGTAATCGAAACCCGGCTTACCTTGGCCGGCTGCAGCGCCTTTTCCGCAAAGGTGGTGATCTCTTCACTGAATTCGATGATGTCGATCTTTTCGCCGCGCAGCTCGCGGATGATCGACTGCACGCGCATGCCCTTCATGCCCACGCAGGCGCCCACCGGGTCCACGTCCTTGTCGCGCGACTGGACCGCAATCTTGGTGCGCTCACCGGCCTCGCGGGCAATGGCGCGAATGACCACCGTGTTGTCGTAGATTTCAGGCACCTCGGACTGAAACAGGTTCTGCACCAGCTCCGGCGCGGCGCGCGAGACAATCACCTGCGGCCCCTTGGCGGCGCGGTCCACCTTCAGCAGCACCACGCGGACACGCTCACCCACCGAAAACTGCTCCAGCCGCGACTGCTCGCGCTTGGGGCAGCGGGCCTCCGCCTTGCCCAGATCAAAAATGACGTCCTGGCCCTCGACCCGCTTCACGGTCGCGGTCAGCACTTCTTTTTCGCGGTGCGCGTACTCCTGGAAGACCGTATCCCGCTCCGCCTCGCGCACCTTCTGGAAGATTACCTGCTTGGCAAGCTGGGCGGCGATACGGCCCAGAGGACTGGTGTCGCGGTAGAGCCGGATTTCACTGCCCACTTCAACGCCCGGAGCGAGCTGGTTGGCCTCAGTCAGAGTGATCTGATTGACGGGATCCTCGACCTGGTCCTGGTCGGCCACCACGGTTTTGTAAATGTAAGCCGTGATCTCGCCGGTCTCCTTGTTCAGCTCGCCGCGCATGTTTTCCTGGGTTTTGTAGTATTTGCGCGTGGCCAGGGCGATGGCCTCTTCCACGGCGCCGACCACCACACTGGGATCGATGCCCTTTTCCTGGCTTAAAAGCTCGATGCTCTGATACAAAGCGCTCGCCATACTTTGCCTAATCTCTCATCGGCTGTCCGTTCCGGGAGTTCCGGACCGGATCTGTGGCCGGTTTACTGGGGTTTGAAGCAGGGGATAAAGCTGCCGCCTGCTTGTTTCCGGTTGCCGGGACGCCCACAACGCCCGGCGCTTTTCAAATCTCCGGCGCCAACTGCGCCCTTTCAATGTTGCTCAAGGCGATTGCGACCGTGTCCACGCCCGCCTTGCGGCCCTTGCTGTTTTGCTTCGCGGCCGTCAAATCCAGCGTGATGCCGTCCGGACTCCTCGCAATCAGCCGTCCCTGCCAGTGCCGGTTATTGCGAACCGGCGTGAATGTCTGCACCTTGACCAGGCAGCCCTTGAAACGCTCAAAATCCTCCGCCCGGGACAACTTGCGGTCCAGCCCCGGCGAACTGGCTTCGAGCGTATATGACTCGCCCGGAACTAGGTCCTCCACGTCCAGCAGTACGCCAAAGTCGCGGCTGAAGGCCGCGCAATCTTCGTGCGTTACGCCCGACAACTGCTCTATGCTCAGTCTGCCTTCTGCTAACCGCTCGGGCAAGCCCTCGGCCCCCGCTTCCACCCGCGCTTTGAGCTGCGCGCGCCCCTCGGCGTTCTTTTCGAGGAAGACGCGAAGAATACGCTCCTTCACCGCGCCGGTGAATTCCAGATCCACCACGTCCAGCCCGTGCGAAGCGGCTACCCGCACGGCCGCTGCCCGAATTTCGTCCAGTCCTACCGCCATCGTATCCAAGCCGTTCGGAGGTTCGCTTCTTCGGCAGCCGCTGCCCCCGCCCCGGCGCTGAAATTTACCGCAAATAAAAAGTGGGCCATGAGCCCACTCATCTCTCCGCCAGCCGGTGCGCACACGGTAAATTCAGGCGGACAAACGCGTCTGCCTCTTTAGAATACGGCGAAATGCTTGGGAATTCAATGCCGGGTTCTTGTAAACATGGCCGAGTGCAGGATTTCGAACCATGCCCCGGCCGAGCGTCAGATCGCTGCGCGTGGGCGAAAGCGAAGTCTCGCTCCCGGCAGCGGCTCCCGGAACTGTTCCGGCAGCGCAAACCTGGCGTTTCCAGCGCGCCAGGCCGCCCTTTGCGCGGGGTTGAATCCCTCGCAGACGGGCTGCAGGAGCCTTGTTGCGTCCCGCGGCGACGATGTCGGCTTTTTCCCGCTGTGAACCGCTTGTCTTCGTCTTGCGCAGGGTTGCCGGAATCTGGGCGGCTTCAGCCTGCTAAGTTATTTATTTTTAATTGAATTTGCACTTCCCGATCGGTGCCTTCAGGCTCTATGCTTTTGCTGCGCAAGAAAACGGCGTGCAACGGTGGACTGCGGCCTGGGAATTTGGATGGATGACCTTCAGCCTGGAGGTATCCATGTGTGACGGCTCTCATAGCCGCCTGTATTGATAGCTGGTTATCCTCGCTCGAATGCCGGGAAATGCTCTAAGATGTTCGGAAGCCGGAAAATGCTCTAAGATGATGAAGTAAGCAAGACACTCAAGTAAGGGCGTAAGCCCGAAGCGGAAATCTCTCGAATTATGCTTGAAAAGTTCTTCAATATCTTCCGGATCCCGGACCTTCGCAAACGCGTGTTTTTCACCTTCGGCATTCTGGCCGTGTACCGGTTGGGAGCATGGATTCCCACGCCCGGCGTGAATACAGCAAAGCTGTCCATCCTCTTCAACGCGCAAAACAGCTCCGCGCTGGGCCTGATGAACCTGTTCAGCGGCGGCACGCTGAGCCGTATGGCCATCTTTGCCCTGGGCATCATGCCCTACATCACCGCGTCCATCATCTTTCAGTTGCTGGCCGTGGTGTATGAGCCGCTGGCGCGCATCGAGAAAGAAGGCGAACTGGGCCGCCGCAAGATTACGCAGTGGACCCGCTATCTGACCGTGATCCTGGGCGTGCTCCAGTCCATCGGCATCGCCGCCATCCTTACCAAGCAAGGCCTGGTTCTGCATCCAGGCATCGCCTTTGACCTGATGACTATCCTGACGCTGACCGCGGGCACCACCTTCATCATGTGGCTGGGTGAGCAGATTACCGACCGCGGCATCGGCAACGGCATGAGCCTGCTGATCTTTGCCGGCATCGTCGCCGGCCTGCCCGGCGGCGTCAATGATCTGTGGCAGAAGGTGAAGACCGACTCCTGGGGCTCGTTTACGCCGGCCGTGCTGGTTCTGCTGCTGCTGGGCATGTTGGCCGTGGTGGCCTTCATCGTCTATGTCGAGCGCTCCGAGCGGCGCGTGCCCATCCAGAGCGCGCGCCGCATCGTGGGCCGCCGCATGATGGGCGGCCAGGCCAGCCATCTGCCTCTCAAGGTCAACTCCGGCGGCGTCATGCCCATCATCTTCGCCAGCTCCATCCTGTCGGCGCCGATGCTGCTCGGAACCGCGTCCTGGGTCCAGAACAACCGCGTCCTGGAGTCCATCTATCAGGCGCTCCAGCCCGGCTATCCCTGGTATGAGCTGCTGAACATCCTGGGCATTATCTTCTTTGCCTATTTCTATGTCTCCATCGTGATGAAGCCAGACGATATTGCCGACAACTTCCGCAAGTCGGGATCCTTCATCCCCGGCATCCGGCCCGGCAAGCGCACCTCCGAATTCATCAACGATATTCTTACCCGCATCACCCTCGTGGGCGGACTTTACCTTATTCTTGTTTCGATAGTTCCTACTTTTCTCATCTCCGGCATCCGGTTCGACAAGATCTGGTTGATTGGCGCACTCTTCCAGAATCTTCCCACATGGGTAACCCATGGTATGAACGTCAACTTCTACTTCGGCGGCACTTCGCTGCTGATTGTGGTCGGTGTGGCAATGGACACGATAAACCAGATCGAATCGCAGCTTGTCATGCGGCATTATGACGGCTTTTCTCCTCGTTCTGGTCGCATACGCGGAAGGAAAACTTGGTGATATCTTATTCGGCGGTTTCAACGGTGAAGGGCCGGGCAACGGATTTGAAAACCGTTCCCGGCCCTATCCTTTTATTGGGTGCTCCCGGCGTGGGCAAGGGGACTCAGGCCAAGGAGCTGGTGAAGTTGTGGGGCATTCCTCAAATATCGACAGGCGATCTGCTGCGCGCCAATGTGGCCCAGGGCACGCCGCTCGGCTGCACCGCCAAGGAGATCATGGCACGCGGCGAGCTGGTTCCCGATTCCCTGGTCGAGGAGATGGCGGAACATCGGCTGCAACAGCCCGACACGGCCAATGGATACATTCTGGACGGCTTCCCGCGCACGCTGGGACAGGCGGAATGGCTGGACGGACGCCTCGCCAGCGAGGCGCTGCCCTTGGTTGCTGTCAGTATCCAGGTGGATTATAATCAGTTATTGCGCCGCATTACGGGGCGCCGGAATTGTCCTGCATGCCAGGCCATCTATAATGTCTATGTCAATCCGCCCAAACAGGATGGATTCTGCGACGTAGACGGTGCGGCGCTGGTTCAGCGAACCGACGATACGGAAGAGGTTTTCAGAGAGCGCATGCGCGCCTACGAGGCTCTTACCGCGCCCGTCGTGGAACATTACCGGGCCCAGGGACGTTTTGCGGAAGTGAATGGAGACCGGCCGATCGGCGAGATCGCGGCCGGCATTGTTGCCGCCGTCGAGCAGCTGCGCAGGTAGCGCGGCCGGAAGACGGTGATTTGTGTGAGACTTAAGTTTACGGTTTGTGCGCCCGGCTGTGCCGGCAATGCAAAGCTTGACAGCCGTGAACTGCGAACTGAGAACGGGATCTTTGCGTGGCCGTCGTACTGAAGTCGTCCCAGGAAATCGAGAAAATGCGCCGTGCCGGCCAGGTGGTCCGCGAGGTGCTGGAACTGGTACGCAGCCGGGTGCAACCGGGCGCCACCACGTTCGACCTGGAGAAGACAGCCCAGGAGCGGCTCGACCAACTGAGCGTCAAGGCGGCTTTCAAGGGTTACCATGGTTTTCCATGCGTCCTCTGTACTTCGGTTAACAGCGAAGTGGTGCATGGCATCCCATCGCCGAAGCGGGTTCTGAAAGAAGGGGACATTGTTTCGGTCGACTTTGGGGTGGTCGTCGATGGTTACTACGGCGATGCGGCCATTACCGTGCCGGTGGGCAAGGTGAACGCTGACGCCGAGCGGCTGCTCAAGGTGACGGAAGCATCGCTGCACGCCGGCATCGCGGCCGTCAGGCCCGGCGCGACGCTGGGCGATGTGGGTGCCGCCGTGCAGGGTGTGGTGGAAAGGGAAGGCTTTTCGGTGGTGCGGGATTTTGTGGGCCACGGCATCGGTTCGCAGATGCACGAGGAGCCGCAGGTGCCAAACTTTGGCCAGGCCGGCCGCGGCATGAAACTGCGCCCCGGCATGGTGATCGCCATCGAGCCGATGGTCAACGCCGGCAAGCCTGAAGTGGTGGTTCTGGACGACGGCTGGACGGCGGTGGCCAAAGACGGTAGCATGAGCGCTCATTTCGAGCACACGGTTGCGGTCACCGCAACCGGATCAAGGATTCTCACCGAGTAGAGATGCTCGGTCCAACCGCCGGCGCCAGCACCCGGCAGAAGTGGGATACGGTTTGTCGAAGGAAGATGCGATTGAGGTGATGGCGACGGTCATCGAGACGTTGCCCAACGCCATGTTCAGGGTCAAGCTCGAGAACAATCACGAGGTCTTGACCCATGTTTCGGGAAGGATGCGCAAGAACTTCATCCGCATTCTACCCGGCGACCGCGTAGCGGTGGAGTTGAGCCCCTACGACCTGAATCGCGGACGGATCGTGTACCGGTACAAATGAAAAGCAGCTTCTGGCCGCTCGCTTCCGGCATCTGGCTCGTGTGTTTCCACCGGAGCAGCGGCTTGTTGTGGAGCAACACAAACTAGAAGCTTGAATGGACTCGCGTTCGGCTTTTGAGTGCGCGGAGAAGGGCAGTAAAAAATGAAGGTTCGTGCATCGGTAAAGAAGATTTGCGTCAAGTGCAAGGTCATCAACCGCCGCGGCGTGGTCCGGGTGATCTGCGAGAACGCAAAGCACAAGCAGCGCCAGGGCTAGTTTGAACCTGGCAGGAGCGGAAACTCCAGGGCCAGTTCACGGTTCGCGCCAGAAGTTTCGCTATCCGAAACAGAACCTGAGAACCTGGAACCGGGACCATGAACTGCTTTTCGGGGCTAGTTAGCTTGAATCAAGGCTTGCGATGAACCCCGGGAGTCATTCCGCATAACCCGTGCGAACCGGTTGAGGCCGGGGGCACACAACCTGAAGCGAAGGATTCTTCAATGGCACGTATTGCTGGCGTCGATCTGCCCCGCAACAAGCAGGCCCGGATCGCGCTTACTTACATCTATGGGATCGGCAATCCCCGTGCGCTCAAGATTCTGGACAAGGCGAATGTTGACGCCTTCAAGAAGGTCCAGGATCTCGGCGAGGACGAGGTGAACCGCATCCGCCAGGTGATCGAGGACGAGGGCGACGTCGAGGGCGATCTGCGCAAAGACGTTGCCATGCACATTAAGCGCCTCATCGACATCCAGAGCTATCGCGGCACCCGTCACCGGCGCTCGCTGCCGGTGCGTGGCCAGCGGACTCACACCAATGCCCGCACTCGCAAGGGCCCGCGCAAGGGCACGATTGCCGGCAAGAAGAAAGCGACGGCGAAGACCTAATGGCGAAAGCGAATCAGAAGAGTGGCGCCGGAAAGGCCGCCAAGAACAAGAAGTTCAAGAAGCGCGAGCGCAAGAACGTGCCGTTCGGCATTGCGCACATTCAGGCCTCGTTCAACAACACCATCGTCACCATTACCGACCAGATGGGCAACACGGTGAGCTGGAAGAGTTCGGGTTCGCTCGGTTTCCGCGGCTCGCGCAAGGGCACGCCCTTTGCGGCGCAGCAGGCGGCTTCCAACGCGGCCAGCATGGCGCGCGATCACGGCCTGCGCGCGGTGGATGTCCGCGTTACCGGTCCGGGCTCGGGCCGCGAATCAGCCATCCGGGCGCTGGCTGCCGCCGGCATCGAGGTCAAGTCCATCCGCGACGTGACCCCGGTACCGCACAACGGCTGCAGGCCGCCCAAGAGGCGCAGAGTCTAAAGGCGGTTTCTAACCGCCAGCTTCTGGCTGCCAGCTTTTCCGGATTGAGCCGATCTTCGGGCCGTCACGAGAAAAACCAGGAGCCAGAGGCTGGTAGCTAGGAGCTAAAAACAAACGGGGCGGGATGAAGCGTTCGATGCGGCAGCTTCTGGCCGCTAGCTACCAGCTTTTCCAGGTTGAGCTAACCTTCGGGTTCTCACCGCATGAGCTGGGAGCCAGAGGCTGGAAGCTACAAGCTGCATTACGTGTAAACCGGCCGGCATCCGAAGTCAGGAGAAGAAATGGCACGTTTTACGGGAGCAGTATGCCGCCTTTGCCGTCGCGAAGGCACCAAGCTCTTTTTGAAGGGCACCAAATGCACCTCTGACCGCTGTCCGCTGGAGAAGCGCAACTTCCCCCCGGGGCAGCACGGCAAGGACCGCAAGGCGAAGATCGTGGGCTATGGCCTGCAACTGCACGAGAAGCAGAAGGCCAAGCGCATGTACTTCACCCTCGAAAGCCAATTCCGCGAATACTACGAGAAGGCCAACCGCGCCACCGGCGTCACCGGCGAGTTGCTCATCCAGCAGCTGGAGCGGCGGCTCGACAACGTGGCTTTCCGCTTGGGATTCGCCATCTCGCGCCGTCAGGCCCGGCAGGTGGTCCGCCACGGCCACGTCACGGTGAACGGACGCAAGGTGAACATTCCCTCCTTCCAGGTGAACGCCGGCGACGAGGTCGCCATTCGCGACCACGCAAAGAAGTTCGTCATTGTGGAACAGGCCGCCCAGTTCGCCGCCCAGAACCCGCTACCCGCCTGGCTCGAGATGAACTACGAGACCCTCACCGGCCGTGTTCTCACGCTGCCCAAGCGCAAAGACGTCAACCTGCCCGTCAATGAGCAGTTGATTGTGGAGTTGTACTCGAAGTAAGAAGCAGTTCACAGCTTGCAGTTCACAGTTGCCCACCCCAGGGGAGTGCAACTGTGAACTGAGCACTGTGGACTACCAACTTAACAAACAAGGAGAACTTGCGCGGCCGCCGCAAAATGCATCGCGACGTACCCGCCGCGCGGAAATGAGTGAGCTATGTTGTGGAAAGGATTCCAAAAACCGAAGCGCCTGGCGGTCGATGCCGAGTCGCTTACCAACACCTACGGGAAGTTCAGCGCCCAGCCCTTTGAGCGCGGCTTCGGCACCACCATCGGCAATGCGCTGCGCCGCACCCTGCTCAGCTCCATCGAAGGCGCCGCTGTCACCGCCGTCCGTATCGAAGGCGTGCTGCACGAGTTCCAATCCATCACCGGCGTGGTGGAAGACGCCACCGACATTATCCTGAATCTCAAACAGATTCCCTTCAAGCTCAACGGCGACGGCCCCAAGGCGCTCTATCTGCGCGCCGACCAGCCCGGCGTGATTACCTCCGGCATGATCGAGGCCGACAGCGACGTGGAGATTCTGGACCCCAACATTTATGTGGCTACCCTGTCGGAAGGCGGCAAGCTCGACATGGAAATGCGCCTCAAGCGCGGCCGCGGCTACGTCTCCGCCGACAAGAACTTTGACGCCGATCTCGGCCTGGGTTTCATTCCCGTCGATTCAGTTCACTCCCCGGTGCGCCGCGTCAACTATGTGGTGGATGCCGCCCGCCTGGGGCAGATCACCGACTACGACAAGCTCACTCTCGAAGTGTGGACCAACGGAGCTGTGCTGCCTGCTGACGCCATCGGCCTGGCCGCCAAGCTGCTCAAGGACCACATGAACATCTTCATCAACTTCGAGGAAGAGATTGAGGCTGAAGGACGCGGCGAAGAAGGCCGGGTTCTGCTGCGCAACGACAATCTCAATCGTTCGGTGGAAGAGCTGGAGCTTTCGGTCCGCAGCTACAACTGCCTGAAGAACGCCAACATTCAGACCATTGGCGAGCTGGTGCAGAAGACTGAAGCCGAGATGCTCAAGACCAAGAACTTCGGCCGCAAGAGCCTGAACGAGATCAAGGAAATCCTCGCGCAGATGGGCCTGTCGCTGGGCATGAAGATCGACGAGCAGGGCAACGCGGTTCCCGGACCGACGAGCATCCCGCCCGCCACTGCCCTGGCCGCCAGCTACGGCCACTACGACGAAGAGGACGAACCGCTGGATTCGGTGGACCTGCAACTGCCCACCGAGACGGAGAATTTCTAAAGACAGCTGCTAGCTTCTGGTTGCTGGCTCACGGCTTGAGCGAGTTGGAACCCGTAGTTTTGATTCTCGCCTGCAAGCTGGAGAGTTAGCAGCTGGAAGCTAGAAAGTAAGTCGGGATTTTAAAGAGCTACTCGATTCTAGCTATCCGGTGCAAGCACCACGTTGCCCATTGCACGGCATTCGAGCTAGAAGCTGGGAGCTAGAAGGTAGGAGCTAAATATGCGCCATCGCAATGCAGGATTCAAGCTCGGACGCAACACCAGCCATCGCCGCGCGCTGCTGCGCAACCTGGCCACGTCCGTGATTGTGGAAGACCGCGTGGAGACCACCGTGGCCAAGGCCAAGGCGGTGCGTCCGCACGTGGAGAAGATGATCACCCTGGGCAAGAAGGGCGATCTGCACGCGCGCCGTCAGGCGCTCAGCTTTCTCCAGACCGACAAGGCCGTCAAGCGGCTCTTTGATACCGTGGCCCCGCGCTACGGCGACCGTAACGGCGGCTATCTGCGTATCGTGCGCACCGGCTTTCAGCGGGGCGACGGCGCCGAGAAGGCATTCATTGAGCTGCTGGGCGCCGAAAAGCAGCTTGAGGTGAAGCGCCAGAAGCGCGCCGACCTCAAGGCCAAGAAGCGCGCCGAGCTGGAAAAGCAGCTTGAAGAAGAGAAACAGGCAGCGGAAGCCGAAAACGACGGCAAGGGCGGCGAAGAGGCCGCTTAAAAGCAGTTTTCAGCTCTTGGCCGTTCGCCTTTAGTTTCAGCCGATCAGGACGATCGGCTGTTGTAAAGGACATCAAAGGGCGCTTCCTTTCGCGGGATGCGCCCGTGTTTTTGTTTTGTTGTTTCTTATTGCTCCCGTTCACAGGCCGGCGCTTATGCCGTCCGCGCCAGCCATTCAGGCCGCGAGAGGCGAACAATCCCATAGACCAGCATTTGCAGGACAATCGCTCCCGTGCAATCCAGCAGCACATCCCACGGGCTGCCTGTGCGATTGGCCAAAAACGCCTGATGAAGCTCATCGCAACTGGCGATACACGCCGTCCCCAGCAGGGCCAGCGCTGCGCTCGCGATGAAGCGGGCGCGGGGAAACGTGAGCCACCACGCCCGCAGCCACGCTAGTCCCAGCACTCCATAGCCGGCAAAATGCCCGCTCTTGCGGATGAGCAGGTGCACAATGCCCCACTCCGCATTGCTCACCGGTCCGAAAACAGCCTGCCAGAGCCAGCGCAGCGGACCGGTGGTATCGTTCGCGCCGAACGCCGTCGATGACGACATCGCAATCAGCGCCGCCATCGCCGTCACCGGCCACCAGGTGCGAATCCAGAAGCGGCGATCTCGCTCGTCATTCGACATGGTAGTTGGGCGCCTCACGCGTGATGATGACATCGTGAACGTGGCTCTCGCGCAGCCCCGCGCTGGAGATGCGGACGAAGCGCGCCTTCTGCTGCAATTCGGCAATGCTGGCGCAGCCCACATAACCCATGCCGGAGCGCAGCCCGCCTACAAGCTGGAAGACCATCGTTTCCAGCGGCCCGCGATAGGGAACGCGTCCCTCAATGCCCTCGGGAACGAACTTCGCCAGGCGGTTCCCATTGCGCTCGCGCTGCACCACACCCTCGACTGAAGCTTCCGTTTCGGCCAGGTCGGACGAGCTTTGAAAGTAGCGTTCGCCTCCGCCCTGGTTCATGGCGGTCAGCGAGCCCATGCCGCGGTAGCTCTTGAAGCTCCGCCCCTGGTAGAGAATGGTTTCGCCCGGGCTCTCGTCCACCCCGGCAAACAGCGAGCCGATCATTACGCAACTGGCGCCGGCGGCAATCGCCTTGGTGATCTCGCCCGAATACTTGATGCCGCCGTCGGCGATCACCGGGATGTCGTACTCACGCGCTGCGCGCCACGCTTCGGAGATGGCCGTAATCTGCGGCATGCCCGCGCCGGTCACCATGCGCGTGGTGCAGATCGAGCCCGGCCCGATGCCCACCTTGATCGCGTTCGCGCCGGCGTCGATCAGCGCCAGCGCGCCATCGTAGGTAGCCACGTTGCCGGCGATCACGTCAACCTCGGGGAAGCGTTGCTTCACCAGCCGCACCGCTTCGAGCACCCGCGAAGAGTGTCCGTGAGCCGAATCGATGGCCAGCACATCGGCGCGCGCGCGAACCAGCTCGGTGGCGCGCTCCAGGAAATCGCCGGTGGCTCCAATAGCCCCGCCCACGCGCAGCCGCCCCTGATCGTCCTTGCTGGCGTTGGGATATTTCAGCTTCTTCTGGATGTCTTTGACGGTGATCAGGCCCTTCAGCTCATATGCGTCGTTCACCACCAGCAGCTTTTCCACGCGGTGCTTGTGCAGGATCTGCTCGGCTTCTTCCAGCGTCGTGCCTACCGGGACGGTGATCAGGTTTTCCTTGGTCATCACGTCGCCAATGGGGATGTCGGTGCGGGTCTCAAAGCGCAGGTCGCGATTGGTGAGGATGCCCACCAGCTTCTTGCCCCGCGTCACCGGCACGCCGGAGATCTTGTAGCGCCGCATCACCTCCAGCGCGTCAGCGATCATCTGATCCGGCCCGATGGTCACCGGGTCTACGATCATTCCGCTCTCTGACCGCTTCACCTTGTCGATCTCGCCCGCCTGGTTGGCAATGGACAGGTTGCGGTGTACGATCCCGATGCCGCCCTGCTGAGCCATGGCAATCGCCATGCGCGACTCGGTCACCGTGTCCATGGCCGAGGAAAGCAGCGGAGTATTCAGCCGGATGGCGCGGGTTAACTGCGTTTGGGTGCTCACCTGCGCGGGCACCACCTCGCTGTAGGCGGGCACCAGCAGAACGTCGTCGAAAGTCAGTGCTTCAGGTAAAGATTCGGCCAGCATCATGCGTTGACGCGCCTGGCGGCTCGGAAAATCTCTCCCGGCACGGCAGGCGCTTGAAGACTATTGTAGCGGAGACGGCCGGAGCCATCCGCCGCATGTGGAAATACCACCGCAATTTGCCATCCCCAGGCCGCACCGGTGCCGAGGTCCACCAAGAGGCTCCAATTGACAGTAGCGGCAGGCCGCTGGTAAACATTTACAGAACTTTGGAGCCGTGCTGCTCCCAGAGCGAAACTGCGGCCGACCGGGTTGCGGACCGCGTACGGTCGCCGGTCGCCGTCCCCGGCTGATAGCGCCGGTGAGGAAGAGCATGGATTCGGATATTTCGCGGAGAACATTCTTGAAGGGCACGGCTGCTGCGGCTGCCGCGGGCGCCGCGGCTCCCGCCCGGCTGGCGGCTATGGCGGCGGGCAGCCACCAAGCTCCGACCAGGCTCATGCAGTTTCCCTACGCCGCCGTCGAACTGCTGGAAGGGCGGATGCTCGAGCAGTTCCAGGCCAACCACGAGTTCTTTCTGGCCCTCGATGAAGACTCGATGCTGCGGCCCTTTCGCCTCAAGGCCGGCCTGCCCACGCCCGGCGCCAAAATGGGCGGATGGTATAGCTGGTCCGACGAGTTCGACCCGCCAGACAACATGACCGGCTATATCCCGGGGCACTCCTTCGGGCAATATCTATCCGCGCTCTCGCGCGCCTATGCCATCACGGGCAACAAGGCCACGCAGGCCAAAGTCTTCCGCCTGGTCCGCGAGTTCGCCAAAGCGATCTCCCCGAAGTTTTACCAAGGCTATCCGCTCCCCTGCTACACCTTTGACAAGATCAACTACGGCCTGAGCGACGCGCACCAGTTTGCCCAGGCTCCGGCGGCGCTGCCGGCGCTGGCGCGCGCCACGGATGCGGTCATGTCCTATCTGCCGCCGCATGCGCTCACGCGCCCGGAGATGCGCGCCCGGCCGCATCCGAATATTGCCTATGCGTGGGACGAAAGCTATACGCTGCCGGAGAATCTGTTCATCGCCTGGAAGCGCTCCGGCGACAAGCGCTACCTCGATCTGGCGCAGCGCTTTCTGCTCAACAGGCACTACTTCGATCCGCTCGCCGAGGGCGATAACGTGCTGCCCGGCCTGCACGCCTACAGCCACGTCAACGCGCTCAGCTCGGCCTCGCAGGCTTTCCTGGTGCTGGGTGACCAGAAGTATCTGCGCGCGGCCCGCAACGGCATGAACTTTGTGATCGAGCAGAGTTATGTCACCGGCGGCTGGGGCCCGAACGAGACCTTTGTGGAACCGGGCAGCGGCACGCTGGGCAGGAGCTTGACCTCGACCCACGCCAGCTTTGAGACCGGCTGCGGATCGTTCGCGCATGCCAAGATTGTGCGCTACCTGATGCGGATTACCGGCGAGAGCGTCTGGGGCGACAGCCTGGAGCGGGTGTTTTACAACGCGACTATGGGTGAAAAGCCCATTGAGCCAGGCGGGTTTTCCTTTTACTACTCCGATTACAACAATTCCGGCTCGAAGGTTTATTACCCGCAGGAGTGGCCCTGCTGCTCGGGGACGTTCCCGCAGGTGACAGCCGATTACGGCATCAGCTCATACTTCCATTCGTCCCAGGGCGTCTACGTCAATCTGTTTGTGCCCTCGCGCGTGAAGTTCCGGCAGCAGGGTACGCGGTTTTCCCTCGAGCAGCGGACGAAGTATCCCTACGCCAACGGCATTGCCATGCATCTCTGGGGCGAGAGTCCGCGGACCTTCACGATTGCGCTGCGCGTGCCCCGGTGGGCCGGAAAAAATACCGAGGTTGAGGTGAACGGAAAGAGGCAATCGGTGGATCTCCGGCCGGGCCAGTTTCTCGAGATGCGGCGCGAGTGGAAGAGCGGCGACGTCATCGAGTACAACCTCGACCAGCCAATGCACCTCGAGGCCGTGGACGCGCAGCATCCAAACACGCTGGCGCTGATGCGCGGGCCGCTGGCGCTGTTTGCCATCAATGCGCCGCACAGCCGCTTTACGCGCGAGCAGTTACTGGCGGCCGGGCAGCAGGGCGCGGATGGGCGAAGCTGGAAGGCCAACTCCGCGACCGCGCCGGTAACCTTCAAGGCGTTTCCGGATATTCGCGACCAGCAGTACCGGCTGTATCACCAGGTAGCGATCTAGAGGCGGCGCGCGGAAGCGCGGCGCGTTGGATTGTCGTTCACAAAGTTTGCTGTGGAGGATTTTATGTTGCGTTCCCGATCTCTGCTCTGGCTGGCTCCGGCGCTGCTCCTGGTGGCCACAGGCTGCAAGAAGACTCCCAATACCGCAAAAGCGACCGGCGCCAAGACGGCAGCCGCCGAGCCAACGGAAATCAACGGCATGCCGGTGGTGCACCTGGAGCGCAAGCAGACAGGCGATACGCCGCAGTTTCTGGGCATGACGGTCCTGCCCGGCCGCGGCATGAACGTCTTCCAGATCAAGGCCTATTTCCCCGGCCTCGGCGTCTTCCATGTGCTCCATGCGCCCACGCTGCAGGTGGCCAACACGCAGTACTACGGCACGGCAAGCGACCAGTACGGCGATGACAGCTTTGCCTTCGGCGGCGCGTTCCTGGTGCCGTACCCGAACCGAATTTTGGGCAAGCTCTCCCCGGACGGCAAGACCATTACCACCTACTGGCGCGGCCACAAGCTGGTGCTGCCCGCAAACTGGCACAACAGCGCGCATCCGAATGAGGACAAGCACGCCATGCACGGGCTGATCCTGAAGGAAAATGCCAGCAATGTGCAGGTGCACAACACGCCGGACGGACAGGTGCTGACCGCGGAGATGAAGGATGCCTTCCACGGGCAATGGATCTCGAAGACTGACCTGCACTTCAGAATTGCGCTCACCGCCGGCGCGGTGGACGCGCGGATTACGGCCACCAATGTGGGCAGGGAAGCAGAGCCCGTTTCGATGGCCTGGCACCCCTATCTGTCGATTCCCAGCGGCCAGCACGCCCAGGCCCTCCTGCACGTCCCCGGCACCATGCGGGCGGTTGTCAACAACTACCAGGACGATTTCCCTACCGGCAAGCTGATGCCGGTCAAGGGTACGCGGTGGGACTTTACGGCGCCCAACGGCAAGCCGCTGGACCACGGCTACCTCGACGACAACTGGTCCCACCTGCAGTGGACCAACGGCAAGCTGGTGGTTTCGCTCTCGGATCCGGCCTCGAACTACAAGATCAGCGAAGTCGGCTTTTCGCCCCAGATTCACACCATCCAGGTGTATTCGCCGCCGGGAAAGAAGTTCGCGGTGGTTGAAGAGCAGTTCAATTTCGCCGACCCCTTCGGCAAGGAATGGCACGGCATGGATACGGGCATGGCGATCCTGAAGCCCGGCCAATCCGTGACCTGGCACGTGCAGTTGCAGATGTCGGAACTGCATCCGTCAAAATAGGCCACGGCCTGTTCACACAACCCGGGAGGTGGCGCCAGTCTGAGCCGCAGACGGCTCGCAGGCTCGATCCGCCGTCTCCTCCGCGGTGGTAGACTCAGCCCATGCCTCGCGGACTGTTTATCACGCTCGAAGGATTGGACGGCTCCGGCAAAACCACACAGATCAAGCGCCTGGCTCAGTGGCTCGAAAAGCACGGTCATGCGGTGGTGCAGGTGCGGCAACCCGGCGGCACTGCCACCGGCGACCGTATCCGGGCAATTCTGCTCGATTCGCGCTCCGCGCCGCTGGCCCCCATCACCGAGATGGCGTTGATGTTCGCCGACCGCGCCCAGGCCATCGCGGAGGTGATTCAGCCCGCCCTTGACGCCGGCAGGATCGTCCTCTGCGACCGGTTCACTGACTCCACCGAAGCCTATCAGGGCGGCGGCCGCGAGATCGGCTCGGCGGCCGTGCTGGATCTGCACCGGCTCATCTGCGGCAATCTCCAACCGGACCTGACCCTGCTGCTGTTACCCGGCCTTGAGGTTTCGCTGGCCCGCGCCCGCCGGCGCAACGAGCGTGTGGAGGCAAAGTCCGGCGCCGACGAGGGCCGCTTCGAGGCGGAGCAGGATGCCTTCTACCGCCGCGTCTGGCAGAAATACCGCGCCATCGCCGCCCGCGAGCCGGAGCGTGTAGTCCTGATTGAAGGCGACCTGACCATCGACGAGGTATACGAGCAGATCGTAGAAGCGGTCTCGGAGCGGCTGGTCACCAGCGAGCAGAGCGCCTGAAGCGCCGCGGCCGCAATGGCCTTATTTCCACGCCCCCAGCAGCCGCCGCAGCAGAACCAACTGGCCGATGTGGTAGGCGTTGTGATCGGCGGTTAGCAGCGCCTCGCGCAGCACGGTCTGGCCGTCACCGTGCGGAATCCTCTTGAACAGGTTCACCCGTTCGTCGGCAACCATATCACACATTGCCTTCAGGTCCTTGCGGAAGGCGCGTACGCTCTTGTCCCACGCCTTTGCGTCCGGCGGCGCAGCCGTCGCGGGCCAGTAGCCATCGGGCCAGGACGGCGATTTGTGAGCCGGGTCCCGCGAAAATTCCAGGATGTCCCACTGCGCGATGCGCAGGTGCTCCAAAACCTGCCAGGCTGTGTATTCGGCGCCTTTGGGCTTCTTGCCCCGCAATTCGGCCGGCAGGTTCTTGACCGCGTCATCGAAGGTGACATGGGCGTTTCCGCCCTGCAAAAGACTAAGGACATGCTGGCGCAAAGCGGCGTCGGTTGAAGGCATGGCAGTGCTTCCTTTCCGCGTGGCGGATCTCTCGCTGCGCTTGCCTCAAGAGATTCGCCACCCGAGGCTAAGGATACGGGTATGTATTCAGAAGTATTGACCGATTCAGAGCTACCGTTCAGAATATAACTATGGTTAATGACCATAGGAGTTAACGATGACCTCCATTGCTGCCGGCGAGTTCAAGGCCAAGTGCCTGCAGTTGCTCGACGAGGTGGAAGCGACGCGTGAGCCCATCGTCGTGACCAAGTTCGGCAGGCCGGTTGCAAAATTGGTCCCGATGCCGCCTGCCGTGGCACTCCGCGGAGCACTCAAGGGCAGTGTGCTCTATGAAGGTGACATCATCTCGCCGCTGGATGTCGAGTGGGAAGCGGACAAGGAATGAAGCTGCTGCTCGACACGCATGTATTGGTTTGGCTCCTCGAGGATTCCAGCCGCATATCCGAGGTGGTCTATGCGCAATTGCAGCAGGCCGCATACGAAGACCAGTTGCTGGTCTCGGCGATCACGCCCTGGGAGATTGCCATGCTCGCCGTTAAAGGAAAGCTCAGACTGGCCCGTGAGGTGAGTGACTGGATTGAGGCTGCGCTGGGCTTGCCAGGGATTCACCTTGAGCCGCTCTCGCCGCCAATTGCCGTAGCCAGCACGCAATTGCCCGGCGGGATTCATGGCGACCCGGCGGACCGGATTTTGGTGGCGACTGCGCGCCACACCGGCGCCGTGCTGGTGACCGCGGACCACCGGTTGCTGGAATACGCAGCGCAGGGATTCGTGAAGTGCATCGCGCCGGCCTGATCCGCCTCTGACAACTCGCGCCCTTGGCGAATAAACTCAATCCGTGGGCTTCCAAGACTTCCTGGGCAACGCGGCGACGGTGACGCATCTGCGCGAGAGCGTGCGCGCGGGCCGGTTTCCGCATTCGCTCATCCTGGCCGGGCCGCGCGGTGCGGGCAAGTACACCCTGGCGCTGATGCTGGCCCAGGCCATGAACTGCCTCAACCACGCCCAAAGCGGCGGCCTGCCCGACTTTTGCGGCTCCTGCTCCAATTGTGTGCGCATCGGCGAAGCCGCCAATCTGGAGTCCCGTGTCGCCGAAGCCGTGGCGGCGCGCGACGATCTGCGCGAGACCGACAAGCGCGAGACGCGCATCCTCATTCAGACGCATCCCGATGTGCTCATCGTTCCGCCCGATCCACCCCAACTGCTCATCAAGCTCGGCCAGGTGCGGCAGGTCATCCACGCGGCCTATTACCGCCCGCCCGGCGAAGCCAACCGTGCCTTCACCATCTTCACCACCTCGGCCTTCATGAAAGAGGCGGCTAACAGCCTGCTGAAAGTTCTCGAAGAGCCGCCCGAGCACACCACCATCGTGCTGCTCGCGGAAAATCCCCAGGAGCTGCTGCCTACCATCCGTTCCCGCGCCATCATTCACCGGCTGGGCGCAATCCCGGCCGCCGAACTGGAGGCGCTGCTGGCCCGCCGCCGGCCCGAGCTCAAGCCCCAGGATCGCGCCCTGGCTGCGCGCCTCGCCGAAGGCGCCGTGGGCCGTGCCCTGTCGCTCGATCTGGGCGCCTATCACGCCAGCCGCCAGGACGCGCTGGTCATTCTGCGCGCCGCCTTGCAGGAGCCGGATCACTCGCAGCTCTTTCGCACCACGGAGACCTATCGCGCCGGCGCCGAGGGACAGGAGAAGACCGTGAGCCTGCTGCGCGCCCTGGGCAGCCTCGTGGAAGACCTGCTCCTGGTGACGGCCGGAACGCCGCAGCTCGTCCGCAACGTCGATCTGGCCGCCGAACTGGAGCGCATGGGCCGGGGCCTGAGCCTTGACTGGATTGACGGCGCAGCCCGCGCGCTTGTGGAGGTGGAGCAGGGAATGCGCCGCAATCTGCTTCGCTCGCTGTCGCTCGACGCCATGGCCGTCACTCTGCAGCTCGGCGCCCGCGGCGCATGAAAGACAACCATGCGCGCAATCCCGCGCGCTGGCCTTTTCCGTAAAGCAAAGATGACGCCGTCTTTCATGGATCGTCCCAGGCTTTGCCCCTTGCCTGGCGCGGCTTGCAGTGCTGCTCACACTTCCGCATAATGACAAGAGCAACCCACCTTTGGAGCGAGGCATCTTTTTGTATATCAGCACCCCGAGTTCGCGCACGGTAACCGGCGGTTGAGGGCCAGTGCTGTCTGTGTGTGCATGTAGCCATCACATGCGGTGGTGTCAATAGAGGTCTACTTACGTTTTCTTAAGGGTTGTTGCTTATTCAGACCGAAAAGGGCCGCGCGGAAAACGATCAGGGCCCGATCATCAGAGACACGCAGAAGCATCACCAGCAGCATTTTTCCCAGGGAGGGTTGTTTATATGAGCATTTCATCTGTTATACCTGTTAGACACGACCAGGGCCGCGCCGAGCCGCCCCGGCTGGGAGGGCGCAGCCGCCATACTGCTCTCGCTCCGGTTCCGTCCCGCTTTCCGGCAAACATTGTTGCAATGGATGCACCTTACCGCAGCGCAGAGCTCTTCTACCTGCAAAAGCAGATCCAGTCGCAGACGCCCATGGTGATTGTCCTGGAAGACGGCGAGCAGGTGGAAGGCTGCATCGAATGGTACGACCGCAACACCCTCAAAGTGCGCGGACGCTGGAAGACCCTCATTTACAAGTCCGCGATCAAGTACATGTACAAGCTGGGCGACAGCGGCAGCCAGTCCCTTAATCCCTGATCGGGTGCGCGGCCTTGCGCAGCCGGTCGCGGATGGCTGCGCCGAGTCCCTCCGCCGGCGGCGCCGGGCATAGAATCACCGTGCATCCCCGCTCATCGAGCGCGCGCAGGCCGGCATAAAGGTTGCGCGCCAGCTCATCGGGCGCGGCCCAGCTTCCCCACGGGTAGATCTCGGTGCATTCCACCGGCGCGTTCACCTCGGCCGGCAGCATGATGCCCACCCGCTCTCCAGACAATTTCGATGCCGCTTCCGCCAGCCGCTGTTCCATGCGGCTCAGCGATGCCGTGACCAGAACCAGCCGCGCCTTGGGCGCATAATGGCGCATGCCAAGGCCGGGCGAAGCCAGCGCCTCCCTGGGCCTGGTGATCGGCTCCGCGCCGTCACGGAAAAGCTTCACCTCGCCGCCAGCCTCACGAATCTGTTCCTCCGTCACCGCGCCGGGCCGGTAAATCACCATCGGGCTTTGGCACGGATCGAGCACCGTCGATTCCACCCCATGCACCGTCGGTCCCGCATCGACCACCGCGTCAATGCGGCCGTCCAGGTCCTGCAGCACGTGCGCCGCCGTCGTGGGGCTGATGCGCCCGAAGGTATTGGCGCTGGGCGCGGCCACGGGAACGCCCGCCCGGCGGATCAGCTCCGCCGCTACCGGGTGCGCCGGCATGCGCACGCCCACCAGCGGCCGCCCGGCAGTCACCACATCGGGCACGGCGGCGGTGCGCGGCAGCAGCAAGGTCAACGGGCCGGGCCAAAAGACCTTCATCAGCCGCCGCGCCGCCGCCGGAATCTCCTGCACCAGCCCATCGAGCATGGTGTCCAAACGCTCCAGTGCGGCAATGTGCACAATAATCGGATCCCATGCCGGCCGCTGTTTGGCAGCAAAGATACGCTCCACGGCCGCGGCGTCCAGAGCGTTCGCGCCCAGGCCGTAAACGGTCTCGGTGGGCAGCGCCACCAGCCCGCCGCCGCGCAGAATCGCGGCGGCGCGGCCGAGCGCCTCGCGTGCCTGCACCGCATCCAGATGGGCCGGGTCTACCGTCAATCGCAATGTCTTCACACTTCTATTTTCGCCGTTGGCGGCGCCTTGAGTCTCGTGCCGGCCGCGCAGCCGCTTCGGCTTCCGGAACAAGCGAGCTGTAACCGCGCCGCCACGGCCCGGTATACTCACAGGTTGCGATGGCTGTTGAAACCGAGATCAAATTTCGCGTCGCCGATCTGGCGAACCTGACGCGGCGCCTCCAGGACGCGGGATTCCGCCTCGAAACCCCGCGCACCTTCGAGAGCAACGTCCTCTACGACACCCCCGACCGTCAGATGCGCGCGCGCACCGAGATCCTGCGCATCCGCAATTACGCCGGCCGCTGCACCGTGACGCACAAGTGCCCGCCCGATTCGCTCTCCGGCCAAGAGCGCCACAAGCACCGCATCGAAACCGAAACCGAAGTTGCCGACGGCGAGGCGCTGGCCGGGATTTTTCAGGCCCTCGGCCTGGTGGCCGCCTTTCGTTACGAGAAATGGCGCACCGAGTGGTCCGACGGAGAAGGCCATTGCGTCATCGATGAGACGCCCATCGGCGACTATGCCGAGCTTGAAGGCTCCTCCGCCTGGATCGACCGCGTCGCGGCGCGCCTCGGCATCGATCTCGCGCAGTACATCACCCTCAGCTACGGCCGCCTCTTCGAAGCCTGGCGGGAGCAGCACCCCGGCTGCGGTGAAGACCTGACTTTCGATGCCATTCCCCACCCGGGCGCGCAGCAATGAGACGTCCGCCCGCGCGTGCCATATCGCCCAGCCAACGCCTCGCGCCTTGCGCCCGCCTCATGGTGATGGCTATCTTTGGGAAGCGGGCCGAACCAATCTCCGGACTGATTGCATGGATGTTCTGAAAAGCCTTTTCGAGCAACACTACGGATTCCCGGCCGAAGACGTGAAGCCCCTCCAGGGCCAGCTTGGCGGCTCGGGGCGCGCCATCCTGCGCCTTGCCGGCAGGGGAGTCAGCGCCATCGGCATTGTCTACTCCGTGCGCGAAGAGAACGCCGCCTTTCTCGAGTTCTCCCGGCACTTCCGCCGCCACGGCCTGCCGGTTCCGGAGATCTATGCCGAGGATCTGAGCCTGGGCGCCTATCTTGAGGAAGACCTGGGCGACACGACCCTCTTCGAATTTCTTGGCAAGAACCGCACGGCCGATGCCGTCGCTCCCCCGGCGGTCGATGCCTACCGCAAAGTGGTGGCCGTGCTGCCGCATTTTCAGGTGGAGGCGGGCCGCACCCTCAATTACAAGCTCTGCTATCCGCGCTCCAGCTTCGACCGCCAGTCCATTGCCTGGGACCTGAACTACTTCAAGTACTACTTCCTGCGTCTTGCCGGCGTGCCTTTCAACGAGCAGGCGCTTGAAATCGACTTCACCCGCCTGACCAAATTCCTGCTGGGCGCCGAGCACGACTTCTTCCTCTACCGCGATTTCCAGTCGCGCAACGTGATGCTGCGCCACGGCCAGCCGTTCTTTCTCGACTACCAGGGCGGCCGCAAGGGCGCCCTGCAATACGACATCGCTTCGCTGCTCTTCGACGGCAAGGCCGATCTGCCGCCCGCGCTGCGCCAGCAATTGCTCGACCACTATCTCGACTGCCTGGCCGCGCACATCGACCTCAGCCGCGACGCTTTCATGGAGCATTACTACGGCTATGTCTACATCCGCATCATGCAGGCTTTGGGGGCCTACGGCTTCAGGGGCTTCTATGAGCGCAAGCCGCACTTCCTGCAGAGCGTCCCTTACGCGCTCAGGAACCTGCGCTGGCTCGGCGAAAACGTCAGCCTGCCCGTTGCCCTGCCGGCGCTGATGGACGCCTTCCAGGCCATGCAGGGATCGCAAAAATTGCACGGCATGGCCGCGCCGTCCGCGGCATTGACGGTGCGGATCTTCAGCTTCTCCTTCCATCGCGAGATGCCTGTGGACGAGTCCGGCAACGGCGGCGGCTTTGTCTTCGACGCGCGCAGCCTTCCCAATCCCGGCCGCGAAGAGCAATACCGCCAGCTCACCGGCAAAGACGCGCCGGTCATCGAGTATCTCGAGGCGCAGGAAAGCGTGCACGAGTTCTTTGCCCAGGCGCGCGACCTGGTGGACCTGAGTGTGCGCAACTATCAGCGCCGCGGATTCAAAGACCTCATGGTTTCCTTCGGCTGCACCGGCGGCCAGCACCGCTCCGTCTACATGGCTGAGCGGCTGGCGAAGCAACTGCGCGCTGCCGGGGTTGCGGTCGAGCTGCGGCACCTGCAACTGGAGAAGCTCGGCAAATGAAGGCGATGATTCTGGCCGCCGGCCTGGGCACGCGCCTGCGCCCCCTCACCAGCCACCGCCCCAAGGCGCTGGTCACCGTCGCCGGCCGTACCCTGCTGGAGCTTGTGCTTGCCCGCCTGCAATCGTTCGGCGTCGGCGAAGTCATCGTCAACGCCCATCATCACGCCGAAATGATCGTGAAGTATCTCGAAGCCAACAACCATTTCGGCATGCGCATCGAGGTCTCGCGCGAAGACGAACTGCTCGACACCGGCGGCGGCCTCAAGAAAGCCGCGTGGTTCTTTCTTGAGGGCGGTAAGAGTGCAGCCGAGCCCTTCCTGCTGCACAACGTGGACGTCCTGAGCAGCATCGATCTCGGCCTCATGCTGCGCTGCCACATCGAGCAGCAGGCCCTGGCCACGCTCGCCGTGCAGCAGCGCGAAACATCCCGCTACCTGCTCTTTGACGTGCAGGGTCACCTCTGCGGCCGCCGGCCTGGGCGCGGCGCCCAGGACGAGCTGGCGCGGCCCGCATCCGGACTGCAGCCGCTGGCCTTCTCCGGCATTCACGTCATCTCCCCGCGCCTGCTCGCGGAGATGCGCGAAGAAGGCGCCTTTTCCATCATCGATGCCTACCTGCATCTGGCCGCCCGGGGCGAAAAGATCGTCGCATTTCGCGCCGATGCAGCCTACTGGCGCGATCTCGGCCGCCCCGAAAACATCGCGCAGGCCGCTGGCGATCTGGCCACGGGCGCCTATTCCGCCCCATAATCCCGGAGCCGCTTTGGTTCAAGGCCAGCGAACAGGACGCCCTTGGCCGTCAGTTGCGCCCCCTCCCACGCGCCGTCAAGTCATCCTGCTGGCAACTCATACGTGTGCAAGTACTTACATTTGCATGGAATTTCCTCTCCGGAGTGCACCATTACAAATGGAGGAGCAGAGAGATGAAGCCAGCCGCACCAATCCGCGCCGTCAACTTCACATCCGGAATGGAGTGCCAGGAATGCGCCCGGTCCGAAGCATCGGACATGTGCCCGGTCCGTACCACCACCCCGCAACGCACCCCCCCCAAAAATATTTTTCTTTTCCACAGATTTTTTTGCAGTTAATTCTTTTCGGGCAGAAAATACAGGTCCGCATCACTGTACCTACCGCATTGCGGTATGCATATTCTTCTTCACCAGCGTTCGCCGGCCATCAACCTTCGCGTGTGCCTCCAACCAGTGCAGGCAATCAGCAGGGAATTGCTAAGAACCGAGAGCTGAAAGCTGCCTTTCCTACGCTCCATACACCGACGGCCGTCCGATTAGCCGCTCGATGCGCTTCTGAATCGGCGGATGGGTGCTGAACAGGCTTGTCAGCATCTCGCCTGAAAGCAGCGGGGCGACGATGAACAGATGCGCCGAGTTCGGCGAGGCAGGCAGCGGCACGCGGTGGCTCACCGCAGAGATCTTCTCCAGCGCCGAGGCCAGCGCGTACGGATTGCCCGTCAGGTGCGCGCCCGAGGCGTCTGCCTCATACTCGCGCGTGCGCGAGACCCAAAGCTGGATCAGCATGGCGGCAATGGGCGCAAGGATCAGCATGACCAGCGCGCCCAGGCCGTTGTCGCGGTCGCGGCTGCCTCCGCCTCCGCCGCCAAAACCGCCCAGCGCGCCAAACCAGAAGGCCATGCGCGCCAGGATGGTGATGGCGCCCGCCAGCGTGGCGGCAATCGAGCTGGTCAGAATATCGCGGTTGCGCACGTGGCCCAGCTCGTGCGCCAGCACGCCTTCCAGCTCCTCATCGTTGAGCAGCGCCAGAATGCCATGGGTCACGGCCACCGAGGCGTGTTGTGGATTGCGTCCCGTAGCAAATGCATTGGGCGATTCCGTCGGAAGCACGTAGATCTTCGGCATGGGCAGACCGGCGCGGCGCGTCAGCTGCTCCACCACCGCGTAAGCGCGCGGCAGTTCCTCGCGCGTCACCGGCTGGGCGTGATACATGGCCAACGCCAGCTTGTCCGAGTAGAAGTAGCTGAAGAAGTTCATCGCCGCCGCGATGGCGAAGGCGATCAGGGCACCGTTGCCGCCGCCGAAGTATTCTCCGGCAACAATCAGCATGATCGTGAGCGCCGTCAGCAGGAAGGTGGTCTTGAGGGTATTCATAGCAGGCTCCTCTTTGCTTGCCAGCAGCCGTAAGCTCTGAGTTTTCCCATCCTTAATGATGCGTGGGCGGCTCCGGAAGGCGCAAAATCGGCCTGTTCCCTGAAAGCGGAACGGGCCGCCTGTGTTCGCTGTTCCGAACACAGGCGGCCCGCAGGAAGCCAGGAATGGGACTAGAAAGCCGGCAGCTACGAGTCTCTCTTCAGCGCCCTCTTGAGCACCGTTTCCAGCGCCGCCTTCGTCTGCTCGTAATCCTCGGCGGATATCTGCCCCGAGAGTTTCTGACTCTCCAGGGCGAACAGCTCTTCCTTGAGCGCATCCAGCAAGGGGGGCTTCGGATCGCCGGGTGACGCCTGCGCGGCGGAAGCCGGTGGCGCCTGCGGCGTGCCTGCTGGCCCGGCTGCGGTTCCCGCCGCGACTCCGGCGGTTGCCGGTCTGCGCAGCAGAAACGCCGCGATGATGGCCATCATCAGCGTCAAGCCGGCCAGGATCCACCACTTGTACTTGGACAACGGTCCGGGTGTGCCGATCGGAGGACCG
>JAJZME010000083.1 GCA_021803035.1 Acidobacteriota bacterium
TCGCCCAATTTCATACGCAATACGCGAACTTTCCAGCGGCAATGCTGCTAAATGCCGAGAGCAATATTGGCTCCGCGATGAAGGAAGAGAACGAGTCGATGGACGGTCAATTTGAGGAGAACGAGCCGTTTTACAAGCGACATCCTCATGCATCTTTCACTCTGGCGCAGTGGTGGGCGATGATAATTCGGCGTAATCCAAAGTAGGGCTCGGTGGGTGCCCCGGGTCTGGGAAAGTGCGCCCAACCACCACCTTTGCGTTGGGGTGAATCTGTGTCCTGAGACGCGAACCACCGCCGCGTGATCCGAGCGCAAAGAAGTATGACGGCGGCATGCGGTTGGCAAGTGCCCAGAAACTCGTGCAAGTGCCTAGAAAGGATAGACTTAGACGCTATCAGCCACGGCGCGCCCGAGGCGTCGGCCATCCTAACCTTTGCCTCATTCTCCCACCCACTCCACCCGCATGGCGCACCCCCGGAAAAGCAGAAAGCGGTCTCATCCAGGGGTTCAGCCCAAAACTTGTCAAGTCCCGTTCGCCCTAACCTCTGCCAATCCTTCAACTTACCGTTGCAGATAATTTCGGCCCATCGCCGACAATAAAACCATCAACCCTTCTACGCGCCTCGCCAAGGAGAACACAATCATGACCGACTCAATCCTGCCGCTACCTCCAAGCGTACCTCCGCGGTCTGGCGCCACCGGAAGCCGGACCGTCGTGCCCCGCGTCCAGCCCGATGAACACGCTTACCAAGCCAACCACCCCCAAGCCGCCAAGCCCATCGATGCCGAAGCAAAGGCGCCAACCGCAGCGGACCACCCCCCTCAAAATATTTTTCTTTTCCACAGATTTTTTGCAGGCAATTTTGTTTCCCGCGAAAAACGCCGATCGCATCTCCTCATTTCCTGTATTGCGGTACGAAAGCCCCGAGTTCTGAGCTTAGGAGACTGGAATCCCGCTCAAAAGCACTTCTCCAATCGCCTTCGGCTTCAGAATCCGTGGCTGATAAACTGACCGGGTAGGCGGCATCGCGCCGGGAAATACTTATGGTTGAATTGCTTCCATCCATTCTGTCTGCGGATTTTGCCCGCCTGGCCGACGAAGTTGCGGCGGCCGAGCGCGGCGGCGGCACGGTCATCCACGTCGACGTGATGGATGGCCATTTCGTGCCCAACATCACCATCGGCCCGCCCGTGGTCCAGAGCCTGCGCAAGGCCACCAAGCTGCCCCTCGACTGCCACCTGATGATCGAGAATCCCGACGAGTACATTCCCGCCTTTGCCGAGGCGGGGGCCAACTGGCTCAGCGTCCATTATGAGGCCTGCCGCCATCTGCACCGCTCGCTGGAGCTGATCGCCCATCACGGCATGAAGCCCGGTGTGGTGCTCAATCCGGCCACCCGCGTGGACCTGATCATCGACATTCTGCCCATGGTGCACCATGTGCTCATCATGAGCGTCAATCCGGGCTTCGGCGGCCAGCAGTTTATCCCCTTCTCGCTGGACAAGATCCGCCGCCTGGCCGAGCTGCGGCAGGATCTGGGGCTGACATATAGAATCGAGGTAGACGGCGGTGTGGCTCACGACACTGTGGCCCAAATCGTCCAAGCAGGAGCGGAACTGCTTGTCGCGGGGAACGCCGTTTTTGGAGCGGCCCATGCCGAGCGAGATGCGCGCGCACTGCTTGCCGCGGCCCGCGAAGCCGCAAGCCAAACATAGGCAAAAAGAGTAAGATTTTTTTAAATTGCGCAAGGAGATGGGTGGGCGGCCTGAACGCTGGCTGCCGTCCGCAGCGAGGTGTTATGAACAGGTCATTATCGAGCAAGATCGCCGTCCTGGCCCTCGTGGTCTTTGCTCTGGGCACGGCTTCGGCCAACGCCAAAGTCAGGCAGAAGAAAAAGAATAAGGTGTTCAATCTCAACAAGAACCCTATGGCCGCCGTCAAATCGGAGCAGCCTGACCTGATTCTCTACAACAAGGCCATGCAGCAGATGAAAAAGGGCCACTACGACGTCGCCCGGCTCGATCTGCAGACGCTGCTCAACACCTATCCCGACTCGGAATACCGGATGCAGGCCAAACTGGCCGTGGGCGACACCTGGTACAAGGAAGGCGGCGCCGCCGACCTGGTGCAGGCCGAGGCTGAGTATAAGGACTTCATCACCTTCTTCCCAAATTCGCCGGAAGCAGCCGCGGCGCAGATGAAGATAGCGGATATCTATTACGACCAGATGGAGAAGCCGGACCGCGATCCGACTTATGCGCAGGAAGCCGAGCAGGCATACCGGCAAATGATCGAACAGTATCCGGATTCGCCCCTCATCCCGCGCGCCAAGCAGCGCCTGCGCAATGTGCAGGAGGTCCTGGCCCAGCGCGAAATGGATATCGGCGAGTACTACGAAAGCGTGGATAACTATAACGCCGCCATTGCCCGGCTGGAGACGGTCGCCGAAAGATATCCGCTCTTCTCGCAAAGCGATGAGGTACTGATCGACATCGGCGATTGCTGGGCGGATGAAGCGCAGCAAATGCAAAAGGCAACCGCCATGCCGGGTGCGGCGCGCGAGCAGATGATTGCTGACTATGAGAATCGCGCCGCTGCCGCCTACGACAAGGTGGTTACGAAATATCCCATGTCGCCTCACGTTGAGGATGCGCGCGACCGGCTCATTGCCATGGATCGGCCTGTTCCTGTGCCCTCGCAGTCGGCCATTGCCGAAAGCGACGCCCAGGAGCGCAGCCGCCAGCCCCTGCACTTTACCACCACCCTCTTCGGCATGATCAAGCACGGGCCCACGACGGTTGAGGCCGTGCATGTGGGCAATCCGAGCCTCACCGACCCTCCGCGCGTGCTGGCCACCGATATTAACGCTCAGAATCTGGCCCTGTACAAGCAGGCGATGCAGCCCTACATGCCCACACAGCACAGCGCGGCCATGGCAGCTACACCCACCCCCGCCAACGAGCCGCCGGTCAGCGGACGGCCTTCCGCCGCGCCGTTGGCTCAAGGCAACATGGGCACGGGTACGGGCGTTGGCGTTTCTATCGTAAGAACGCCAGCCAGCACAGCCGCCGCAAACCCCAATGCGCTCGTGCAGTCTGTGGGCCCGAAAAACACAGTCTTGCCGCCGGTTCAAAAACCGTCTGAAGCGCCCATGCAGGTCAACGACATCAAGCCGGGCGAGGTGCCAACCTCCTCGGCCATCGTCAATTACAACAAGAAGGTGAAGGCCCCCAAGGCCAATCTCCACTACGAGTCATCGAGCAAGAAAAAGAAAAAGAGGGGATTGCACAAGCTGAATCCTTTCTAAGCTTTCAGATCTTCGAGAGTGTTCCAGAGGGCCGCCTGCAGGGCGGCCTTTTTGGCGCGGAGGCCAGTCTGCTTTTGCGCTTCAATTCGCTTCTTGCGCCAGCGCGGCAGGGCAATCGCATGAAAGCTATTTGTTAACTTCAGCGGTTCCGATTTGCTCGCGCCGTAGGCGCAATGTTCGTTAGCCCCGCGTTTCAACGCTGGGAAAGCGCCGGAAAAACACCTCGGAGCCCATAATACGACTGTGTTGTGCGCCGTGAAAGGTGCTGGTCAACAGCGGGTGCAAGTCCCGCCCGGGAACTGGATCGCTCCACCCGGTAGCAATCGGAGCAGCGGCAGAGGCAACGAAACCGCTGAAGCCTCCGGTGTAGAGGGTCGCGAAGGCGACTTGGCGAGCATGCAGGCCGTAATGTGAGTAAACGCTGCGCAGCCTCGAAACGTATAACGCAGGAGACGACCCCGGAAAGTGTTCAGAAGTTACAAACGGCGTTGCACGATAAAGCGAAGAAATCGCCCAATTTTCGTTTCTATGCACTGTACGACAAGGTGTACCGCAAGGATATGTGCTGGCGTTCGCCTATGCCTGCTCGAAAGCTAATAGAGGAGCAGCAGGGGCGGATGGTGAGACATTTGAGGACATCGAGGCATACGGCGTGGAACGGTGGTTGGACGAACTGACGCAAGAGCTGAAGAGTCAAACTTATCGACCACTTCCTGTGCGGGGGTCTGGATACCGAAGCCGGACGGGAAGACGCAGCGGCCGTTAGGCGTGCCCGCTATCCGGGATCGGGTCCCGATGATGGCGGCGGTTTTGGTGCTCGACCCCGTCTTCGAGGCCGATCTCCAACCGGAACAGTACGCCTATCGACGCGACCGCAGCGCACTGGCCACCGCGAATCTGACAAACCAAACCGTAAACAACGTGAGAACAGCGAGGGGAAAGATCATGGCGCATTACAATTTCGCGCTTTCGTTCATACTGTTCTTATATCCGTAAAACGAGCGCATCCACCACGGCGCCACCAGCGAGCGACAGCATGAGCCAGTCCGCCCAATTCGTCCCGGCAACCCCTCCCGAGCCTGCCCAGGCGCAGCGCGCACGCAAAAATCGCCGCGCACCCACCCCCCTCAAAATATTTTTCTTTTCCACAGATTTTTTTGCAGGCAATTTTTTCCCGGCCAAATATGCAGATGCGAAAGGAGCGTATTCCCACATGATGGGAAATTTATGGCTGTCAGTTCCTCACCAGCCCGCGCTGAAAATCTGCTCCGGCCCAGGCTCCGTTAACGCCGCCAGCTCCGCTCTCACAACGCACACGCGATGCGGTTTGCGGCGGCTGCATCAGCATCCTGCGGCATCCACGAAAAACCCCGGCCATGATGGCCGGGGTTCTCTTTGCGGAGATCGAAGCTGCCGGAACCGCGCCTCAACAGCCCGTTCCGGCTCGTTCTCAGTCGTAGTAGTCCAGGCCCAGATGGGTGATCAGGTCCTGGCCCATGATGTGGCGCAGCGTGTTCTTGAGCTTCATCGACTGGATGAACAGGTCGTGCTCGGGATAAAGCCCTTGAGCCGTCTGCGGCGACTTCAGGTAGAAGCTGAGCCACTCCTGAATGCCAATCGAGCGCAGATCGGGCGTGCGCTTGGCCAGGTCAAGGAAGAGCACCAGATCCAGCGCGATGGGCGCGGCCAGAATCGAATCGCGGCACAGGAAGTTGACTTTGAGCTGCATCGGGTAACCGAGCCAGCCGAAGATGTCGATGTTGTCCCAGGCCTCTTTTTCGTCGCCGCGCGGCGGATAGTAGTTGATGCGGATCTTGTGGTAGATGTCGTTGTAAAGATCCGGGTACAGCTCCGGCTGGAAGATGTATTCCAGCGAGCCAAGCTTGGACTCTTCCTTGGTCTTGAAGGAGTGCGGCTCGTCCAGCACCTCGCCGTCGCGGTTGCCCAGGATGTTGGTCGAAAACCATCCCGAAACGCCCAGCATGCGCGCCTTGAAGGCCGGCGCAAGCACCGTCTTCATAAAGGTCTGGCCGGTCTTGAAGTCCTTGCCGCAGATGGGCGCGGCGTTGCGCTTGGAAAGCTCGATCATCGCCGGCACATCCACGGTCAGGTTGGGCGCGCCATTGGCGAAGGGCACGCCTTCCGACAAGGCAGCGTAGGCGTAAATCTGCGAAGGCGCAATGCCGGGGTCGTTCGCTTCCAGGCCCTTTTCAAACGCTTCGATGGTCTGGTGCACGGCCGTCGGCTCAAGGAAGATCTCCGTCGATCCGGCCCAGATCATCACCACGCGGTCCACGTTCTTCTTGAAGGCGCGGATATCGGCCCTCACCTGCTCCGCCAGGTCGCGCTTGCTCTTGCCCGTCTTGACGTGCGTGCCGTTCAGGCGCTTCACATAATACTGGTCGAAGACCGCCTTCATCGGCTTGATGGTCTCAAGGTAGGGCTTCAACTGCGTCAGCGTTTCCTTGTCCAGTACCTGCGCATGCGCGGCCGACTCGTAGACGTTGTCCTCGAAGATGTCCCAGCCGGTAAAAACCATATCGTTCAGATCCGCCAGCGGCACAAAATCCCTGATCAGCGGCGATTTGCTGTCTGTGCGCTTGCCCAGGCGAATGGTGCCCATCTGCGTAAGCGATCCGATGGGCTTGGCCAGTCCGCGCCGGACCGCCTCCACACCTGCAATCATCGTGGTGGCCACTGCGCCCAAACCCACCACCATCACGCCCAGTTTCCCCGTGGCTGGCGCCACATTTTGTGCGGCTGACTCTTGGCCGCTCTGCTGCTCGCTTGACATAAGTTTTCCTTACCTTCCTTTGAAATTTCCGATGGCTTGCCACCGGTTCAAAACTCGCGTTTGCAAAGACGATTCAGCCTGCGTCCTTCACCTAGCGTCCTTCATCTGCCGCGCTTTCACGCTGGCTCACGCGGCTTCCGCGATTCAGGTGAGCCCAGACAAACCACACCAGTCCCGCCACCAGCGCTATCTCCACGCTCAGATGAAAGCGATGGAATGCGTCTTGAAACCGCGGGTCCGAATGCCACTTCTGGCCCAGCTTCATGCCCACATACGCCAGCCCGAAACACCAGGGCCACGACCCGATAAAGGTATAGATGTGGAAACGAGCCTGCGACATCTTTGCAATCCCTGCCGGGAACGCAATGAAGGTTCGCACCACGGGCAGCAGCCGCGCCAGCAGCACGGTTACCGAACCATACTTCTCAAAGAACCACGTCATGCGCTGCAGGTCGTGATGGCTCATCAGGACCCATCTGCCATAGCGCTCTACCAGCGGCCGGCCGCCCTTGGCGCCAATCCAATAGGCCACGGCCGAGCCCAGATTACACCCGACCGCGCCCGCGGTCGCCGCCCACAGCAGGTTCATGTGGCCCAGGTAGGCCACATATCCCGCAAACGGCATGATGACTTCCGAGGGCAGCGGAACGCAGGCCGACTCAATTCCCATCAATGCAACGATGCCGGCGTAGCCGCCAACCGAAATCACATGGGTTACGAATTGAACCAGCCAAGCCAGAATCTTTTCGTTCATTGGTGCCTACAGTATATAGTTCTGTGCCGCCTGCCTGCGTCCCCGCCCACTCTGCGAGATGCCGCCCACGGCAGAGCCGCTCCAGGGTAAGGCGCATTGGCGTTGCGCAAATGGCCTTTATCCTGTCCTGATTTCCTACATTTGCAGTCGTCGATGATCGGCAGCCTGGCAAGTACCGCCGGGTGCGGCCCTCCTGCGCTGATCCTGGCCCACCCGCCGCCAAACCCGCGTCTGGCCGCCAAAATCATGCCCAATTGATTGAGGGATCAAAATGGCGTGCATCGCTCGCCACGGCACTGCGGCGGACCATTCGGCGCGGCGCTCGGGATGCATGCCAGACAGAACCGCCAGGCAATTCTGCGCCGATCCTTCCAGGAGGCGTCTGAACCGCTCTATTTTTCCACTTCCACGCCCCGCCAGAAGCCAACATAGCCCTTGATCTTGCGCGCCATCGGTCTCGGATCGGGATAGTACCAGGCGGCGTCAGGGTTATCCTGCCCGTCGATCACCAGATTCATATACCGGGCTTGGCCAAGGGGGCCGGTTGAGGTACTTGTACTCGGGCGAAAATACTCCCGCTTGAGGCTGGCTTCGGGAAAGTACACCACTCCCTCCACTTCCTCGGTCCGGTCGCTTTCGGCGATCACTTTGCCGTTCCAGATTGCTCGCGCCATTGTGGTTCCAGCCAGTATGTTCCCATCCTCGTCCCGCCACACACTACGGCGGGAAAGGGTGACGGATACGACACTAGCAGAAAATCCTCCGGCGTGGCGAGTCCCGATGCAGGCTGCCGCGGAAACTTCTATTTGATTTCGGCAATCGAGTCGATGTGGACGGTCTTTGTGGCCTTGTTTGTGGTTGCCACGACTGCCACATGCTCGCCGTAAAAGTTCTTGACCACGGCGGGATCGTCGATCGACCAAACCTGCTTTTGGGCGTCGACGAAGACCGGTTTCGCGCCGTGCTTAATGCACGACCGCACACAAGCAACGGGGTCTTTCATGGGTTTGGCGCCGCACCTGGAGTCCGATATCCAGCCATCGACCTTGGTCGTGCCGGCGGCGAAGGCCGCCACGCTGGATAAGACAAAGGAAGCTGCGAGCAGTGAAAGAGCCACTTTCATGTGAACCTCCGGGGAAGGGGAAGTCTTAGCTACGATCCATCATGCACTCGTCCTGCCGATGGGGCAAGCAAAATGCGCTTTCACCCGGACGCCCCACTCCGGGCCACGTTTGACGAATTGCAGCCAAGCAGAGAAAATAAAAGAGATGCCCCCCTGATGTGGGCCTGTGGCGCAGCTGGGAGCGCGCTTCCATGGCATGGAAGAGGTCGTCGGTTCGATCCCGACCAGGTCCACCAATTGAATCAATAATTTAGCTAGGGCGAACGGTCACAGTGCAGGTGATTTGTGCCATTGTTTGTGTCATTACCCTCAATTCCTGTGCTCTCGGCGAGCGTTTCCAGGGCAGCGGGCTTGGCTGAGCCGGTTTCGGAAATTCGGACAGCGGGATAAGTGGAAGGATTGTTCCTCAGCCCGCCATTAAGATGGCAGAAACGAGGAGCAACGATGGCACGACATCCACGCCGGAATCACACAGCGCGCTTCAAGGCAAAGGTGGCTCTGGCACATTGAAGGGCGATAAGACTCTGGCCGAGTTGGCCACGCAGTTCGACGTTCACCCCAACCAGAGCACGGACTGGAAGACGCGGCTCGCGGAAGGCGCGGCGGCCGTTTTTGATGATGACAAAGCCGAGGAGCAGGCCAAGGTGGATGTAACCCGGATGCAGGCCAAGATCGGCGAGTTGGCAATAGCGAATGATTTTTTAGAAAGTGCGCTCGTCAAGGCGGGTTTGCTGAGTGCAAAGCGATGATCGACCCCGAGCACGCACTACCCATTTCCCGGCAGGCCGAAGAGTTAGAGATTAACCGCGCCACGGTCTAC